>NZ_CACSJA010000001.1 GCF_902706035.1 Pantoea sp. 18069
CATGACCTGGGTTCGGCGCATCCAGCGCTGGGCACCCGTGCGTGCCATCAGCTCGGAGCTTGTGCGCTTCGACATGCAAGCGTTGCAAAATCCTGAGATCGATGGCATCGAATACCAGCAAGGCACGTTGTTCGGCTACGAGCTGCGCGAGTATCTGCTGGAAAAATGGGGTCGCCAGTGCGCCTACTGCGACGCCCAGAATCTGCCCCTGCAGATCGAACACATCCGGGCCAGGGCCCATGGCGGCAGCAACCGCGCGTCCAACTTGACCCTGGCCTGCGCCTGCTGCAACCAGAAAAAAGCGGCACGCAGCGTGGAGGATTTTCTGGTCCAGGACCAGAAGCGGCTGAATGCCCTTCTTGCCCAGGCCAGGAGGCCTCTGCGCGATGCGGCAGCCGTCAACACCACGCGCTGGGCGCTGGCGAACGCCTTGAAGGCCATGGGCATGCCTGTGGAACTGGCTTCGGGCGGCCGGACCAAATTCAACCGCAGCGTGCTGGGCATTCCCAAGACCCACGCGTTGGACGCGGCTTGCGTGGGCCAGGTCCACTCCATTGAAAACTGGGATCGCCCGACCCTGGCCTTGAAGGCGATGGGCCGCGGCAGCTACCAACGCACGCGCCTGGATAAATTCGGTTTCCCCAGGGGTTACCTCATGCGCAGCAAGCGCGTCCACGACTTTGCCACGGGCGACATGGTGCGCGCGGATGTACCCAAAGGTCTCAAGGCCGGCGTCCACACGGGCCGCGTGGCGATTCGGGCAACGGGCAGGTTCAACATCCAATTGCACCAAGCTGGCGTTTCAGCGGTGGTGCAGGGAATCCACTACAGACACTGCCGTATCGTTCAAAGGAACGACGGGTATGGCTATTTTCTTAACCCGGCCAATCACACAAAACGTGATCAGGTAAGGCCAAAAGCATCGGATGCTTCGCATCCGGCCCTCTACCTCCCCGGCATGGATGCCGAGGTTTCACGCGCACTCCGATGAAATTCGTCACTGCCCTGAGAACCGGCATGTCCCAGGTCAGGGCGGCTTTCTAGTGTGAATGCGCCATGCCGCTGACCAGGGTCACCAGCACCATGCCGGCCACCAGCCAGGCGATCTGCGCGAAAGTCTCGCGCGCCGTGAGGCGCTTTTGCAGTTGGGGAATCAGGTCGGCCAGCGCCACATAGACAAAGCTGCTCGACGCGAGCACGAGGAAGTACGGCAGCCAGTCCTGCAGCTGACCGACGAGGAAATAGCCCGCAATGCCGCCGAGCGCCGTC
Organism: Pantoea sp. 18069; assembly: GCF_902706035.1. Lineage (GTDB taxonomy): Bacteria > Pseudomonadota > Gammaproteobacteria > Burkholderiales > Burkholderiaceae_C > Comamonas. The sequence continues at coordinate 1,270 of NZ_CACSJA010000001.1, forward strand.
ACCGCGCCCGCGAGCGAGACCTTGATCAGCGCCACGCGCCGGTTGCCGCTCGCATGGCGCAGCACCACGAGATCGCCGATATGGTGGGGCACTTCGTGCGCGAGCACCGAGGCCGCCGCGATCAGGCCCAGGCGCATGTCGGCCAGAAACGCCGAGGCAATCAGCACGCCGTCGCCAAAGCAATGCACGCTGTCGCCCGTGAGCACCGCCCAGCCGCCCGTGGACTTGCCCTGGTCATGGTCATGGTCATGGTCATGGTCATGGCCGTGTGCGTGGCTCGGATCGTTGTCGTGGCCATGGCCATGCTCGTGGCCGTGGTGCCAGAGTTCGGCCTTGTCGAGCAGGAAGAAGAACACCACGCCGATCAGCAGCGTGAGGAACAGGTCACTGGCGCCGGCTTCGCTCTCGAACGCTTCGGGCAGCAGGTGCATGAAGGCCGTGGCGAGCAGCGCGCCCGCGGCCAGGCTCAGCAGGCGCTGGGGCATCATGCCGCCGTTGTTGGAGGAAACGCCCACGCGCATGAGCAATGCCGCCACCCACACGCTGCCAATGCCTGCGGCCAAAGTGGCCAGAATGATTGCTACCAAAGTCATAGCTGTTTTTGCTTTTCTTGATGGGCCGGAAAGGCCGATCCCGCTGATTTTCGCAGAAGACGCATGCCGCCGTTGGCAGCAATGCAAAACGGCGGTGGACTATGGAGCTTGTTGCCAAGAAACAGCGCAGCGTCCCAACCCCGTTCATCCTTCGACGCGGCCGGCGAGGCCGGCTCAGGGTGAACGGTCGTTGGGATTTTGAGCGCGTTGCTCGGAATCCCGCTCGTGCCAAGCAAGCTTCAATGCGCCTTGTCCCAATTCGGCCCCACGCCGACTTCGGCCAGCAGCGGCACCTTCAACTCGGCCACGCCCGCCATCAAGCGCGGAATCTCGCTCTTGATCCAGTCCACATCGCTCTCGGGCAGCTCGAACACCAGTTCATCGTGCACCTGCATGATGACCTGGATCTGCGGCTTGTGCGCGTCGAGTTCGGCCTGCACCGCGACCATCGCCATCTTGATCAGGTCGGCCGCCGTGCCCTGCATGGGCGCGTTGATCGCCTGGCGTTCTGCGGCCTTCTTGCGCGGGCCGTTGCCGCCGTTGATGTCGGGCAGGTACAGGCGCCGGCCAAGAACGGTTTCGACATAGCCATGGGCGCGCGCGAATTCCACGGTCTCGTCCATGTAGCGCTTGACGCCGGGATAGCGCTGGAAGTAGCGGTCTATGTAGGCTGCGGCGGCCTTGGTTTCTATGCCCAGGTTCTTGGCCAGGCCAAAGCTGCTCATGCCGTAGATCAGGCCGAAGTTGATCACCTTGGCATAGCGGCGCTGCTCGCTGCTGACCTGCTCCACGTCAATGGCGAACACTTCGGCGGCCGTCGCGCGGTGCACGTCGAGGCCTTCGTGGAAGGCCTTGAGCAGCGACGCGTCGCCCGACAGATGGGCCATGATGCGCAGCTCGATCTGCGAATAGTCGGCGCTGGCGATCACGCGGCCCGCGGGCGCGATGAAGGCTTCGCGCACGCGCCGGCCTTCGGGCGTGCGGATGGGAATGTTCTGCAGGTTGGGGTCGTTGCTCGACAGCCGGCCCGTGACGGCCACGGCCTGGGCGTAATGGGTATGCACCCGGCCCGTGGCCGGCAGCGCGAGCTGGGCGAGCTTGTCGGTGTAGGTGCCCTTGAGCTTGGACAGGCTGCGGTGCTCTAGCAGCTTGGCCGGCAGCGGGTAGTCGGCGGCGAGCTTTTCCAGCACTTCCTCGTCGGTGCTGCGCGCGCCGGTCGCGGTCTTCTTCACCACGGGCATGCCCAGCTTGTCGAAGAAGATTTCGCCGAGCTGCTTGGGGCTGGCCAGGTTGAACGGCTGGCCCGCGATCTCGTAGGCTTGGGCTTCGAGCTGCACGATGCGCTGGCCGAGTTCGTTGCTTTGCCGGGCGAGCGTGGGCGCGTCGATCAGCACGCCGTTGCGCTCTATGCGAAACAGCGCTTCGCTGGTCTGCAGCTCCAGCGCATAAACGGCGCGCAGCGCGGGCTCGGCCTCGAGCTGCGGCCAGAGCACGCGGTGCACATCCAGCGTCTGGTCCGAGTCTTCGCACGAATAGGCCGCGGCCTTGTCGACCGGCACCTGGGCGAACGGAATCTGGTGCACGCCCTTGCCGCACAGGTCTTCATAAGATATGCCGCTGCGCTCGGTGTGGCGCAACGCCAGGCTGGCCAGGCCGTGCGGGCGGTGGACTTCGAGCACATAGCTTTGCAGCATGGTGTCGTGCGCATAGCCCTGCACCTGGATGCCGTGGTTGGCGAACACATGGCGGTCGTACTTGATGTGCTGGCCGAGCTTGGGCCGCTGGGCGTTCTCGAGCCAGGGCTTGAGGCGCGCGAGCACTTCATCGAACGGCAACTGCTCGGGCGCGTCCAGCCCTGCATGGCGCAGCGGAATATAGGCAGCGGCGCCGGGCTCGACGCTGAAGCTGATGCCGACGATCTCGGCGCGCATCTCGTCCAGCGAGGTGGTTTCGGTGTCAAGCGCCGTGAGGGGGGCGACCTCGATCTTCGCCAGCCAGGCGTCGAAGCTGGCCCAGGTCAGGATCACGTCGTAGTCGACGCTGCGCTGCTGCGCGGCTTCGGCCTCTTGCGTGGCCTCGGTCGATTCCTGCTGCTCCGCGAACATGTCGCCCGTGTCCTGGTCGGCGCGCGGCTTGGCGGCCTTGGCCTTGGGCTCGGCCTTGCCGTTGGCGCCATTGCCATTGCCATTGCCGTTGCCGTTTTCCAGCGCCATCGCCAGGCCCTTGAAGCCGTACTCGAGGTAGAAGTCGCGCAGCGCGCCGTTTTCGGGTGCACGCCAGGCCAGGCCGTCGAGCGAGGGCAGGCCCACGACTTCCTCGACCAGATCGCAATCGGTCTTGATGGTCACGAGCTGGCGGCCCGTGGGCAGCCAGCCGCGGCTGTCGCGCAGGTTCTGCCCGGCGACGCCCTTGATTTCATCGGCGCGCGCGAGCAAGGCGTCGAGCGAGCCATATTCATTGAGCCACTTGGCCGCGGTCTTGGGGCCGACCTTGGGAACGCCGGGAACGTTGTCCACGGTATCGCCGATCAGCGTCTGGAAATCGACCATCAGCGCGGGCGGCACGCCGAATTCGGCCGTGACGCCGGCGACGTCGCGCACCTTGCCGTTCATGGTGTCGATGATGGTGATGTGCTCGTCGACCAGTTGGCTCAGGTCCTTGTCGCCGCTCGAGACCACCACGCGCACGCCCTGGCGCGCCGCGACCTGGGCCAGCGTGCCGATCACGTCGTCGGCCTCCACGCCCTGTATCGCCAGCACCGGCCAGCCAAGCAGGCGCACCACGGCGTGGATCGGCTCGATCTGCGCGCGCAGGTCGTCGGGCATGGGCGAACGCTGGGCCTTGTATTCAGGGTACAGCGCATCGCGGAACGTGGGTCCGCTGGCGTCGAACACGCAGACCGCGTAATCGGCGCTTACTTCCTTCTTCAGGGCCTGCAGCATGTTGATCATGCCGCGGATCGCGCCCGTGGCGGGGCTCGTCGGGTCGCCGGGCCGGGCCCGCAGGTCGGGCATGGCGTGGTAGGCGCGGTACAGATAGCTGGAGCCATCGACCAGTACCAGTGTCTTGGAATTGCTCATGCCAGGATTGTGCACGGCCCGGACGCCGCTGCGCAGTGGATTTCCCCACGGGACAGGAGCGGCTGACACCACCCCGCAAATCGATGGATTTGCGGTGGAGGCCACGGCGAGGCGCGGCCGGCAAGGCGCAGCAACGACGTCCCAAGGGTTGTGTTCGCCGCTCCAAATGGGTCGCAGGATCTACAATCCCTGCATGCGCGCCGCCCCACTTCTACTCCTCCTCAGCCTGGCTGCCAGCCCGTTGCTGGCCCAGAATCCGCCTGGCGATGCCGTTCAGGCAGCCCCAGCCGCGCCCGAACCGCGCGCCACCCAGGGCGACAGGAACAACCAGCGCGTGGAACGCATACGCGTCGAGGACGAAGGCAGCCGCGTCGACGAAGTGCGCATTGGCGGCCAGACGCAGAGCATCACCGTGACACCCAAGGTCGGCGACATGCCCGCCTACGAGGTCCAGCCCAGCGAAGGCGTGCGCAACCGCAGCCGCAGCAGCTCGGACACCACGGGCCCGCGGGTATGGAACATGCTGAAGTTCTGAGCCCCCGGCGCGCTCACCCCTTTCTTCCCCTTCTTTCCTGCGCCGCCCCCGGGGCGCGCACTTCGCCATGGCCGTTTTTACCGAAGTCTCCGACAAAGAGGCGCGCGACCTGCTGCGCCACCTGCCGCTGGGCACGTTCCAGAGCCTGCGCGGCATCCAGGGCGGTATTGAAAATACCAACTACTTCCTGACGACCGACCAGGGAGAGTGGGTGCTGACGCTGTTCGAGCGCCTCACGGCCGAGCAGTTGCCGTTCTATCTGCACCTGATGAAGCACCTCGCCCACGCCGGCATTCCCGTGCCCGACCCGCAGGCGCACAGGCAAAGCGGCGACATCCTGCTGCGCGTGTGCGGCAAGCCCGCGGCCGTGGTCAACCGCCTGCGCGGCGCCAGCCAGCTCGCGCCCGCGCCCGTGCACTGCGCGGCCGTCGGCGACATGCTCGCGCGCATGCACCTCGCGGGCCGCGACTTCGACCGCCAGCAGCCCAATCTGCGCGCACTGCCCTGGTGGAACGACACCGCGCCCGTGGTGCTGCCCCACCTGGACAGCGGCCTGGTCGACCTGCTGCAGTCCGAACTCGCCTACCAGAACCATGTCGCGGCCTCATCGGCTTACGCAGCGTTGCCGCGCGGCCCTATCCATGCCGACCTGTTCCGCGACAACGTGATGTTCGAAGGCGAGCAACTCACGGGCTTTTTCGACTTCTACTTCGCCGGCGTCGACAGCTGGCTGTTCGATCTCGCGGTCTGCCTCAACGACTGGTGCATAGACCACGCCACGGGCGCGCACGATGCGCCGCGCGCCCAGGCCATGCTGGCCGCCTACCAGCGCCAGCGCCCGCTCGCCGAAGCCGAGCGCCAGTTGCTCAACGCCCAGTTGCGCGCAGGTGCGCTGCGCTTTTGGATTTCGCGCCTGTGGGACTTCTACCTGCCGCGCGAAGCCGCCATGCTCACGCCCCACGACCCGCGCCATTTCGAGCGCGTGCTGCGCCAGCGCATTGCCCAGCCAGTGCAATTGGCGTGAGATAAGCCGCGGCGCAGGCTTTTGCCGGTCGCATGTCAACGTCGGCCCTGCTGCTGTCGGCGTTTGGCGCGGTCCGCAGGTCCCTGCGGGAAATGCGCGCGCTGAGCGCCGTGCAGGTCATCGCCTTGATGCTCGCCCTGACGACTCGCCACGCAGTGCATGATCTGCGTGATGACTGTTTTGAATTTCATCTTCCTGACCTGCATCTATTTCACTTCCCGTGATGGCTTTTCCGCACCGCCTGCAGCGCCAGGCAATGCAGACTTGGGCGCTGGCTGACGGCTGCTTGCCGCAGCGTGGGCTGCGGGCCTGGCCCAGGCCGGCGTCGCTGACGCACGCTGCAACCGGCCCTTCTCTTCAGCGGTCAAAAATGCCTGCGGTACAGTAACGCTATCGGCGCCCGCACGCGCCCGTTGCACGCGCCTACTACTGCTTCCCCAGGATTTGACTGCTTCATGAAACTCCAGCTCGTTCCCGCCCGCACAGGTGTCCAGTGGGTCAAACTTGGCGTCCAGACTTTCTGGCGCCAACCCATGGCCCTGGCTGCGCTTTTTTTCCTGGCGATGGCCGGCATGTCACTGGTCAGCCTGGTGCCGTTCATCGGCCCGGCGCTGGCGCTTGCCTTGCTGCCCTGCACTTCGCTGGCGATGATGGTCGCCTCCGCCGAAGCCACCCAGGGCCGCTTTCCCACGCCCACGCTGCTGCTCGTGGCCTTTCGCACCGGCCGCCACCGCATGCGCTCCATGGTCACGCTGGGTCTGCTGTACGCCGTGGGCTTCCTCGCGATCATGGGGCTGTCGGCCCTGGTCGATGGGGGCACTTTCGCCGAGGTCTATCTGGGTGGCGAGCCCATGACGCGCGAAATCGCCGAAGATCCGGCCTTCCAGTCCGCGATGTGGCTCTCGATGGCGCTGTACATCCCGTTGTCGCTGATGTTCTGGCACGCGCCCGGGCTGATCCACTGGCACGGCATTGCGCCGGTCAAGGCGCTGTTTTTCAGCCTGGTGGCCTGCATGCGCAACTGGCGCGCCTATCTGGTGTTCGGCCTGGCCTGGATGGCCTTCTTCCTGGGCTGCGGCATGGTGCTGGCGCTCGTCACCGCCATTCTGGCCAGCCTGATCGGCAGCATTGCCGGCGGCATCATGGTCGGCGCGGCCATGATCCTGGCGGCAATGTTCTTCACGTCGGTGGTGTTCACGTTCCGCGACAGCTTTTCCGCGCCCGATGCCAGCGACCCCACCGCTGCCGAGCTTCATGAAGGCTGAGCACAGCAACCGCTGATACGCCAACAAGAAACGCCCCGAGGGGCGTTTCTTGTTGGGGGCCCTCTCTGCGGGCCCCTGGGAGATGGCAGTCGCCTCAGACGCCGACCGGCGTGCCGTCGATCTTCTGGATCACCACCGTCGACGAGCGCGGGCGCACCGTGCCCGAAGCCGAGGCCGTGGCATCGTTCGTGCCATACGCAGGCCAGTTGCCCGGGTGCTGGATGTTCAGGAAGATGCTGGTGTGGTCGGGCGTGAACGCGATGCCCGTGACTTCGGCTTCGTTGGGGCCCACGAAGAAGCGGCGCAGCTCGGCCTGGTTGCTCGCATTGATCACCGGGCCCGTGCCCGTGCTTTCGGACATGGGCTTGGGAATCACGGCCAGCATCTGGTCGTTGGTCGCCTTGGCCACGTCGTTGTTGCGGCCGCCGTCCAGACCGTTGTCGGTCTGGATCCACATGATGCCGCGGTTGTCGAAGGCCAGGCCGTCCGGGCTGGCCAGCTGATTCAGCGCGCTCAGCGACGAGCGGTTGGTGTCGGCATCGCCATCCACAGGCGCACCAAAGACAAAGATGTCCCAGCGGAAGGCATTCGAGCCGCTCGCATCGTGCCAGCGGATGATGTGGCCGTTGGCATTGTTCAGGCGCGGGTTGGCGGCATTGGTGCCGGTCGTGGCATTGCGGCTGGTGTTGTTGGTCAGCGTCAGGTAGACGTCGCCGTTGGTCGGGTGCACTGCGGTCCACTCGGGGCGGTCCATCGGCGTGGCACCGACGAAGTCGGCCGCGCCGCGGGTGTTGATCAGGATCGCGTCCAGGCTGCCGAACTCGGCGCCCAGCGTCTTGCCATCCTTGCCCACGGTCGCAGACGCCAGCGCCACCCACTCGCCCGAGCCGTCGTCGTTGAAGCGCGCGACATACAGCGTGCCCTTGTCGAGGTACTTGGCACCGACGTTCAGGCGGTCGCTGCGCGTCGCATCCTTGGGATCCCAGACGGCTTCCGAGACAAAGCGGTAGACATATTCAAAGCGCGAGTCGTCACCGCTGTAGAACGCCAGCGGCTGGCCTTCGACCGGGTTACCGTAGGCCGCGCCTTCGTGGGCGAAGCGGCCCATCGCCGTGCGCTTGGTCGCAATGCTCGACGGATCGTAGGGGTCGATTTCGACCAGGTAGCCAAAGCCGTTGACTTCGTTGCGCCAGTCCGACAGTGCGTCCGCGCCGCTGGCCGTGACATTGAAACGCGCGAACTCGCCGTTGACTTCGCTCACGTCGGCGGCCGCCGTTTCCCACTCGTAGCGGCCCCTGCCGCTTTGCACGCCAACGCGCTGCTGGTGGGCGGGACGCGTGCCGGTGTTGACGAAGCAGGCCGCCCAGTTTTCCTCGGCGGTGATGTAGGTGCCCCAGGGCGTGGTGCCATTGCCGCAATTGTTGTTGGTGCCGCGCACCTGCGTGCCGTTGGGCGAGAACGGCGTCTTGACCCAGTCGGTACCGCCGACCGGGCCGGCCAGGCGCATGGGCGTGCCCGAAGTGAAGCGGCGGTTGTACTTGGAGTTGAGCACAATGTTCCAGTTCGTGCCTTCCTTGCGCAGGTGCATCACGGCCACGCCATGGGCATTGATTTCCTTGCGCACTTCTTCGGCCGGACGCTTGCCCGCCACCTTGGTCGGGCCGGCGGGGTGCAGCGCGAACTCATCGATGTATTCGTGGTTCACCACCAGCAGGCCTTCGGTCGAGCTGCCGTCGATGGGGAAGTAGTGCATGCCGTCATGGTGCATGCCGGTCGAGTTCAACAGGTCGTTGGAGCTGTTGTTGCCGTTCCTGTCCCAGGCGGCGGCGTTGTCGTTGAGCGGCGTGCCCCAGGCGCCGAGCACATGCGCGGTGTAGCCCGCGGGCACGATGCAGGCCTCGGTCATCGCGTTGGCCAGCGACTCGAAGCCCAGCTTCAGCTCGGGCACGGGTTCCGGCGTCACCGGCGGCACGGGATCGGTGGGGGCCACGACGGGGTCGTTGTCACCGCCACAGGCCGTCAGGCTGAAGCCCGCCATCAGCGCCATTGCAGCACCCAGGCTGCCACGTGTCACGGCACGGCGCGAGAGGCTTTTCTCGAGAACGGTACTGAAAGGCGTGTTGGCACTTTGGTTGCGGACAACCTTGTCGGAAATGGATTTGCTCACGGGGCGACTCTCTTGGTTTTGTCGATTCATCGACGGGTGCCGCCACTCTAGGAAATCAATATGACGATAGCGTGAAACGCATCAGGTCAGCCTTTCTTGCGCCGCATCTCGGCCAGGTGAACACGCTCGTCTACGCTAGAGAACAGCACCGCCAGCACGATCCCGACAGCCGCGCCCAACAGGGTGTCCACGACGCGCTCGACGGGCATATTGCCCAGCATAGGCGCGTGCGCGGCCAGCATTGTCATCAACAGCGCCATCGGCGTGACCGTGATCTGCCCGAGTGCATAGTTGAAACCGATGATGACTTCCGTAAGAAACTGGAAGACGACTATTGCGAGCACGATGACCCACAGCGGCGGCTGCTGGGCCAGGATCAGCCAGACCAGGCAGGCGCCGACCACGGTGCCGCCCAGACGCTGCAGCGCCCGGCTCATGGTCACGTGCAGATGGCTGCCCTGCATGACGGCCGTCGCGCCTATCGCCGCCCAGGCCGGGTGCTGGGCGCCCGCGGCCCAGGCCAGCAGCGCCGCGATGGCCGCGCCCATGGCGATGCGTGCGCCCGCAACCCACTGATGCGACATCGGCGGAATACGTACCGCGGGAAAGTGCAGCGCGCGCACCTCCTGGGCACGCAGGCCGTCGCTGAGCCAGCAGACCAGCCAGCCGATCAGGCCGCCGGCCGCGGTGGCGAGCAGGCGCGCGCCCAGCTCCTGCCAGCTCGCCACCGGGTGCAGCGATGCACCGGCCGCGAAGACGATGATCACCGCGCCCGGGCCGCCAAGGTTCCAGCGGCTCACGGCCACCGTCGCGCCGCCCGCCACCAGCGCGAGCACCAGCACCAGCGCCCATTGACGCGCACCGAACAGCGACGCCAGCGCGGGAAGCAGCACGGCGAGCACCAGCAGCAGCGCGCACACGGCGACGATGCGCCGGCGCTGCGGCAGCGGCGCAAAGCGCCCGAACAATGCGGCCAGCGCACCGAGCGCCGGAAAACCCACCAGCTCGGGCCAGGGCGACCACAGCGCCAGCACCAGCGCAGCCAGCACGGCCAGGCTGGACTGCAGCCCGGCGATCAGCGCAATGCGCAGCGACGGTTGCGGCGCGAGGGCCAGGCTGTCGTGCAACTGCTGCGGGTGCAGCAAATGAATGGCCGTGCGCGCCTTCGAAGCCGCCTGAACCCGGTCTTTTTCTTCCTCCATACGCAGCCGGCCGGTATCAGTCGACGATCGTGAGCTTGGCAATGGCCAGCGCCAGCCATTTGGTGCCGTGGCGCGGGAAATCCACCTGGGCGCGCGCATCGTCGCCCGAGCCCTCGATGGCCAGCACCTTGCCTTCGCCGAACTTGTTGTGGAACACGGCGATGCCCGCGCGCAGGCCATGGCTGGGCGCGGCCTTTTGCGGCGGCACGGGCGGGCTGGCAAAGGTCTCGGACTTGGCGCCATAGCCGCCGCGGCTTGCGCCACCGTAACCACCGCCGCCGTAGCCGCCCGAGGACTGGGGCGTGAAGGTGCCAAAGCCCTGCTGCTTGGGCGTGATCCACTTGAGCGCGCCCTCGGGCAACTCGTCAAAGAAGCGGCTCTTGATGTGAAAGCGCGTCTGGCCGTGCAGCATGCGGGTCTGCGAATGGCTCAGGTACAGGCGCTTGCGCGCGCGCGTGATGGCCACGTACATCAGGCGCCGCTCTTCTTCCAGGCCGCCGCTGTCGCTCATCGCGTTCTCGTGCGGGAACAGGCCCTCTTCCATGCCGCCGATGAACACCGCGTCGAACTCCAGGCCCTTGGATGCATGCACGGTCATCAACTGCACCGCGTCCTGGCCCGCCTGGGCCTGGTTGTCGCCGGCTTCGAGCGCCGCATGCGTGAGAAAGGCCACCAGCGGCGACAGCGTTTCGCCGGTGTCGATATCCACGATGCCGGCCGCGGGCTTGAGCACCGGCAGCGCTTCGTCGAGCTGCGGCTGGGCGGGGTCCAGGCCCTGGCTCACGGGGCTCTGGCGCAGTGCCTGGCCATGTTCGTCGAGCGGCAGCGCCACGGCATCGCGGCCAAAGCCTTCCTGGGTCACGAAGCTTTCGCCCGCGTTCACCAGTTCCTGCAGGTTCTCTATGCGGTCGGCGCCTTCCTTCTCGTTGCGGTAGTGCGCGAGCAGGCCGCTTTCCTCGAGCACGGCCTCGATGATCAGGCGCAGATTCCTGCCCTGGGTCTGCTCGCGCAGCACTTCGATCTTGGCGACGAAGGCGCCCAGGTTCGCGCCGGCCTTGCCGGGCACGGCCGTCACGGCGTCGCTGAGCGAGCAACCCGCGCTGCGCGCCGCGTCCTGCAGCACTTCGACCGAGCGCGCGCCTATGCCGCGCGGCGGGAAGTTCACGGCGCGCATGAAGCTGGTGTCGTCATGCGGGTTCTCCAGCAGGCGCAGATAGGCCAGTGCGTGCTTGATTTCCGCGCGCTCGAAAAAGCGCAGGCCGCCATAGACCCGGTAGGCCACGCCCGCATTGAACAGCGCGGTCTCGATGACCCGGCTCTGGGCGTTGCTGCGGTACAGCACCGCGATCTGCTGGCGCTCGAAACCGTCGTTCTTCACCAGCTGGCGGATCTCCTCGACCATCCACTGCGCTTCGGCCAGGTCGTTGTGGGCCTCGTAGACGCGCACCGGCTCGCCCGGGCCCTGCGTGGTGCGCAGGTTCTTGCCCAAGCGGCGGCTGTTGTGGCTGATCAGGGCGTTGGCCGAGTCGAGGATGTTGCTGAAGCTGCGGTAGTTCTGTTCGAGCTTGATCTGGCGCTGCACGTCGAACTCGCGCACGAAGTCCGCCATGTTGCCCACGCGCGCGCCGCGAAATGCATAGATGCTCTGGTCGTCGTCGCCGACGGCGATCACCGAGCCCTGGGTCTGCATGCGCCCGTTCACCTCGTCGCCCGCGAGCTGCTTGAGCCAGGCGTATTGCAGGCGGTTGGTGTCCTGGAACTCGTCGACCAGAATATGCTGAAAGCGCCGTTGATAGTGGGCGCGCAGATGCGGCTGGTCGCGCAGCAGCTCGAAGCTGCGCAGCATCAGTTCGCCGAAGTCGACCACGCCTTCGCGCTGGCACTGCTCCTCGTAGAGCTGGTAGAACTCGACTTTCTTGCGCGTGTCGGGGTCCTTCACGGCGACGTCGCCGGGGCGCTGGCCCTCTTCCTTGCAGCCGGCAATGAAGTACTGCAGCTGCTTGGGCGGAAAACGCTCGTCGTCGACGTTGTGCTGCTTGCACAGTCGCTTGACGGCCGACAACTGGTCCTGCATGTCGAGAATCTGGAACGCCTGGGGCAGGCCCGCGGCCTGGTGGTGGGCGCGCAGCAGGCGGTTGCACAGCCCGTGGAACGTGCCTATCCACATGCCGCGCACATTGACCGGCAGCATGGCCGACAGCCGCGCCGTCATTTCCTTGGCCGCCTTGTTGGTGAAGGTCACGGCCAGGATGCCCGCGGGCGTGGCCTGCCCGGTCTGCAGCAGCCAGGCGATGCGCGTGGTCAGCACCCGGGTCTTGCCCGAACCGGCACCTGCCAGTATCAGCGCATGGCCCGTGGGCAGCGTCACGGCCGCGAGCTGCTCCTCGTTGAGGTCGGCCAGCAGGGGGGAGGCAGGCACAGCGCTGGGCGAGGCACCGGGCGCGGTGGCGGAGAGCAGGTCAAGAGGAAACATGCTGCGATTGTAGAAACCCCGCCCCCGCCTGACCATGTCCACCATCAAAAGCCTTTTGCGACCTGCCGCCGCACCCCGGGGCAGGCCATCCTGAGGGCATTCACGCATCCTGCGCAGAGCGGGTAGAATCAAGCACCGGGCCCAAGTTTCTTGTGGTCCGGTTTTTTGTGCCTGCGCCCTGCAGGCCTGCGGTGGCCGCGCTAGCGGCAGCGCCCGCCAACCGGTCTCCAAGCCAAGCGCCCTTGTCGCCCAGAAATTGTTCTGCCGCGACCCTTTATGGAGCTTGGAATCTCATGGAAATCTTCGACTACGACAACATTCTCTTGCTGCCCCGCAAATGCTGCGTGGAAAGCCGTTCGGAATGTGATGCCAGCGTCACGCTGGGCAGTCGGTCGTTCCGCATCCCGGCCGTCCCGGCCAACATGAAGACCGTCGTCGACGAGTCTATCTGCACCTGGCTGGCGCAAAACGGCTACTTCTACGTCATGCACCGGTTCGATCTCGACAACGTGCAGTTCGTCCAGGACATGCACGCCAAGGGCTGCTTTGCCTCGATCTCGCTGGGCGTCAAGCAGCCCGACTACGAGACCGTCGACCGTTTCGTCGACCTGGGCCTGGTGCCCGAGTACATCACCATCGACATCGCCCATGGCCATGCCGACAGCGTGAAGAACATGATTGCCTACCTCAAGCTCAAGCTGCCGCAGGCGTTCGTGATCGCCGGCAACGTCGGCACGCCCGAAGCCGTGATCGAGCTCGAAGGCTGGGGCGCGGACGCGACCAAGGTCGGCATAGGCCCGGGCAAGGTCTGCATCACCAAGCTCAAGACCGGCTTCGGCACGGGCGGCTGGCAGCTGTCGGCGCTCAAGTGGTGCGCGCGCGTGGCGACCAAGCCCATCATTGCCGACGGGGGCATACGCAGCCACGGTGACATCGCCAAGAGCATCCGCTTTGGCGCGAGCATGGTGATGATAGGTTCGCTGTTCGCGGGCCACGAGGAATCGCCGGGCACCACCGTCGAAGTCGACGGCGAGAAGTTCAAGGAGTATTACGGTTCGGCCTCGGACTTCAACAAGGGCGAATACAAGCATGTCGAAGGCAAGCGCATCCTCGAACCCGTCAAGGGCACGCTGGCCAGCACGCTGATCGAAATGGAGCAGGACATCCAGAGCTCGATCAGCTACTCGGGCGGCAAGAAGCTGATGGACATCCGCAAGGTCAACTACGTGACCCTGGGCGGCGACAACGCGGGCGAACACCTGCTGATGTGAGGCGCTCCCGCCTGCAAGCTCAGTGACAGCTTGGGGCGCCGATAGCGGTGATGATAGGGGCCAGGGGCATTGCATGCCCCTGGCCTTTTCAATGCGGTACACACGATGCATTCGCGGGTATCCGCCGCACTTCATCAAGGACGTCTGGAGACATGCCCCCTACCCCGTTGAGAATCGCAGTGCTGGGCACCGGCATGATGGGCCTGCCCATGGCCCGTCGCCTGTGCCTGGCCGGCCACGAAGTCCATGCCTGGAACCGCACGCGCGCGCGCGCCCAGCCGCTGGTCAGCGACGGCGCCCAGGTCCACGACACCGCCGCGCAGGCCGTGGCCGGCGTCGATATCGCCATCAGCCTGCTGGAAAACGGATCGGTGGTCGAGGACGTGCTGTTCTCCCAGGGCGTGGCCGCGGCCATGCGCGACGCCAGCCTGTTCATCGACATGGCCTCGATCCAGCCCAGCGAGGCGCGCGACCATGCGGCGCGCCTGGGCGAGCGCGGCATCGCCCACCTCGACGCACCGGTCTCGGGCGGCACCGTCGGCGCAGAAACCGGCACATTGGCCATCATGGCCGGAGGCAGGCCCGTGGACTTCGAACGCGCACAGGCGGTTTTCCGCGAACTGGGCCGCGCGACCCATGTCGGCCCGCACGGCGCGGGCCAGCTTGCAAAACTCGCCAACCAGATGATCGTCGGCATCACCATAGGCGCGGTCGCCGAGGCGCTGCTGCTGGCCGCGAAGGGCGGCGCCGACATGGCCAAGGTGCGCGAAGCCATCGCCGGCGGTTTCGCCGACAGCCGCATCCTGCAACTGCATGGCCAGCGCATGCTCGATCGCGATTTCTCGCCGCGCGGGCGCATGACCGTGCAGCTCAAGGACATGCGCAACGCGCTGGCCACGGCCGCGGAAATCGGCTTCGATGCGCCCATCACCGGCCTGTTCGAGCAGCTCTACGCCGACAGCGTCGCGCACGGACTGGGCGACCTCGACCACAGCGGCCTGTTCGTCGAACTCGCCAGCCGCAACGCCATGGCCTGATTTTTCCTGCAAGCCTGCAAAAAATGGTGCATAATCCAGCTCTCGCTTGTTAACGCAAGAGAGAAAGTGGGTTCTTAGCTCAGCTGGTAGAGCAGCGGACTCTTAATCCGTAGGTCGAGTGTTCGAATCACTCAGGACCCACCACTTTTTTCCGCAGTGTTCGAAAGAGCGCTGCACAACGTTTTGGAAGTTCAAGGCCGTTGGCGCCCTGGTCCTTCAAGATGGGTTCTTAGCTCAGCTGGTAGAGCAGCGGACTCTTAATCCGTAGGTCGAGTGTTCGAATCACTCAGGACCCACCACTTTCAATTCAGTGGTCTAACAAAACAATTGGGTTCTTAGCTCAGCTGGTAGAGCAGCGGACTCTTAATCCGTAGGTCGAGTGTTCGAATCACTCAGGACCCACCAATCCAAAAGCCCACTTCGCAAGAAGTGGGCTTTTTCTTTTTGCGCCGCCAATCCGCGCGCCCCTGCCCAGGGCCAGACACCGCAATAAAACAAACACTTATAAAAATTGATAGCCGGAACCTATCTCCCGAAGAAGTGACCCACCTTCAGGAGCTTCAGGGCCTGCAGCCCGCAGAACCCGACCGATATTTTTTTGCACATTTCAACGAGGAAAACCAGCCATGGCCCACAAGCGCTACACCCGCTACATCCACGCACTTTGCGCGGCGCTCATTCTGGCGGGTTGTGGCGGTGAAGACGGGGAAGGCGGCGCCGGGCCGCAAGCGCCCGCGTCCAGCGTCCAGGAAAGCGCTGATGCCACGATCCTCCCCCGGGAAAACTGCGCGAGCGCGGCGGCCGGCATCATCGAAGCTCACTCCGAAGCCATGGGCGGATTCAGCAATATCGGCTCCACCTGCTATGCGAACTCCGCCCTGAAATTCCTGATCCATTCCGCCGATGCAAAGCGGC
Organism: Pantoea sp. 18069; assembly: GCF_902706035.1. GTDB lineage: Bacteria > Pseudomonadota > Gammaproteobacteria > Burkholderiales > Burkholderiaceae_C > Comamonas. The sequence goes on from NZ_CACSJA010000001.1 coordinate 16,832, forward strand.
TTGCAAACCACCTTCACGCGTTTGCAGCGGCCAGCAACGACGGGCATCGCCATGCCGCGCAACAGTTCGTCAAGCTCATCGAAAGCACTTATTCGCAGGCAGGCCCCATGCGCGAGGATTTATCGAACTTCTTCGCCAGCCTGCAGGCCTTGCCGGCCTTCTCCCAGGTCAATGCTGCAGGTGAATGGCGCTTCCAGATCGTTGGCAGGCAGCAGGATGCGAGCGAGTTCCTGATGAAATTATCGGAATCATTTGACCTGAGCGCGTTATACGGCACGGCGATTGCGCTCAAGGATTTCAACAATCAGTTCAGCACCAGCCATGAATACTGGACAGTCCTCAAAATATCCAGCCCGGACGACAGCCTGCAGGACATTTTCGACAGCACCGATGCCGCCGGCTGGCGCGTATCCCCCGGCGCGCAACCCAGGCAACTGACGGTCAGAATCGACAGTGCACGCCACGACGCCAGCGGCACCCATATGCTCGGCACGGGAAATTTCGATTTCAATCAAGCGGTCATTCTTCACGCGACGGATGCGGCGGACAACAGCCGACTGACCATCACGCTCGAGCCAAGGGAAGTGATCGAGTTCCGCGGCGCCGACAACGCCGGGCATTACCGCGTTTATGCCAAGGATGGGAAATGGTCCCGGCACGACGACGATCAGATTCACACCCTCGATCAAATGCCGGCCATTGACAACGCAAGACTGATCAATTTCGCCATTGCAAAGATCGAAACGGCATCCTGAGAGCACCCCTCAAGCGACTGCACCACCAGTCCACGCAGCTGCAGCGGACTTTTGCTTTGCACGGCACAATCAGCACGCTGCCTGCACACCCTGCCATTGGCGTCAGGCGCGCGCCACTGCATTCGCCCTCTTCTTGCCACGCCCCATGCACCCTCAAGCCCAACAACTCTGGCGCGGCCCGCGCTGGACCCTGTCGATTTTGCTGGCCCTGCTGGGCATGCTCGGCCCGTTCTCCATAGACACCTACCTGCCCGCGTTCTCCGGCATCGCCCAGGCACTGGGCGCGACACCGGTGCAGATGCAGCAGACGCTGTCGGCCTATCTGTTCGGCTTTGCGTTCATGAACCTGTTCCATGGCGCGCTGGCCGACAGCTTCGGCCGCCGCCCGGTCGTGCTGTGGGGCCTGGCCATCTTCACGCTGGCTTCGGCCGGCTGCGCGCTGTCGCAGAACATCGGCCAGCTGGTGTTCTTTCGCGCGCTGCAAGGCCTGTCCACGGGCGCGGGCATCGTCGTCTCGCGCGCCGTGATCCGCGACATGTTCCCGCCCTCGGAAGCGCAGAAAGTCATGAGCCAGGTGACAATCTTCTTTGGCGCCGCACCGGCCATCGCGCCCATCGCCGGCGGCTGGCTGCTGGTCCTGGCGGGCTGGCACAGCATCTTCTGGTTTCTGACGCTGATCGGCGTGCTGCTGTGGAGCATCAACTACCGGCTGCTGCCCGAAACCCTGCATCCGGAATTGCGCCAGCCTTTCGAGACCCGCCACCTGATGCGCGGCTACTGGAAGCTGGGCACGAGCCCGCGCTTTCTGCTGCTGGCGCTGGCCAGCGGCGTGCCGTTCAACGGCATGTTCCTCTACGTGATGGCCGCGCCCGCGTTTCTCGGCGATCACCTGGGGCTGGGCCCGACCGAGTTCTTCTGGCTGTTCCTGCTGATCATCTCCGGCATCATGACCGGCGCCTGGCTCAGCGGCCGCCTCGCGGGCCGCATTCCACCCAAGCGCCAGATCCGCCACGGCTTCGTGATCATGCTGCTGACATCGGTGCTCAACGTGATTGCCACGCTGGCGCTGCCGGTGCACGCCAGCTGGGCGATGCTGCCGATTGCGCTGTTCTCGCTGGGCTGGGCGCTGATGGTACCGGTCGTGACGCTGCTGGTGCTAGACCTCTACCCCGAACGCCGCGGCATGGCCTCGTCGCTGCAGGCCTTCATCGGCTCGGCCGCCAACGGCCTGGTCGCCGGCCTGCTCGCGCCGCTGGTGATGCACTCGACCCTGGGGCTGGCGGTATCGTCGCTGGCACTGATGCTGGTCGGCCTGGGCGCCTGGATCTACCTGCACTGGCGCTGGCCGGATATTGGACGACGCAGCGCGGAGGATTGAGCCCCAGAGCACCAGCCAGGAATGCCCAGCAGGAAAGCCTGCGCAACACCTCGCCATGCCACAGCGCATGCGGCTGACCGATGCGCAGCCGGCCAGCCGCAACTATGCGCGGGCGACGAACTGCAGGTGGAATTCAGCGGCGGTGTACTCGCCAGCGGACACATCGCGCATTGCCGCAGCGCGCACGGCCTGGTGCGGATACAAAAAAGTGTGCCTGCAGCATGAACGCAAGCTCAGCACCGCGGGATCGGGCACCCGCCGGCTCTGGGGCTTCGGGACGGACCGGCAACGATCGTCCGAAGAGCCCCACGCAAACGTTGCAGGCACCGTCGCAGGCCTCGCACCGCCAGCGCCTCGCCTTATCCACATCGTCGGGCAGCATTCTCAGCTCACCATGTAACCCCCATCCACCGGCAGGATCACCCCGGTCATGAAACCGGCCGCCGGAGTGCACAGGAAGACCGCCGCCCGGGCCACGTCCTGCGGCGTGCCCCAGCGGGCCAACGGCGTACGTGCCAGGATGGGACCCGCGCGCGCCGGGTCATCCTGCAGGGCCTGGGTCAACGGCGTGGCGATCCAGCCCGGCGCGATGGCATTGACGCGGATGCCGTCGGCCGCATAGGCGATTGCCAGCGACTTGGTGAGTTGCCCCACGCCGCCTTTGCTCGCAGAATAGGCGGGCACCAGGCTGCCGCCGAAAAAGGTCAGCATCGATGCGGTGTTCACGATACAGCCGCGCGCGGCCTGGAGCCTGCTGCGCGCGGCCGTGCACACGCGCATGGTACCGGTGAGGTTTACGTCCAGCACCCGCTGGAAGACATCCAGTTCATGCTCGGCGCCACGCTGGATGATGCCGGCGCAGTTGAACACGATGTCGAGCCGGTCGAGGTCCGCCAGTGCCTCGTCCACGTCCGGCTGGCGAGTGACGTCGGCCTGGCGCATCTGCACCGAAGCATCCAACGTGCCGTCGCCCAGCCCCAGGCCCAGCGCCACCACTCGGGCACCCAGTGAAGCAAAGTGGTTGGCAATCACCGCGCCAATGCCCTGCGTGGCCCCCGTCACCAGCGCCGTCTTGCCTGCGAACAGATCTTTGCGATAGGTTTCGTCCATGCCCGATCCTTCAGTTGTTCTTCAAGTTCAGCGACTGGACCAGGTCGTTGAAAAGCACACTGTCCTTGACCATGCGCTCGCGAAAGCCCTGGTCGTCGGCATAGACGAAACCCAAGTTCTGTTTGTCGAGCACCGCGCGGAACGCGGACTCATCCACGATCTTCGTGGCCGCGGTCTTGAGGTAGGCCAACACCTCAGCCGGCATCTTCTTGGGGCCGGCGATGCCGCGCCAGGTACCGATGCTCAGATCGATCCCCTTTTCCTTCAGCGTGGGCACCTTGTCGAAGTTCTTCAGGCGTTGGTCGGCCATCACGGCCAGCATCTTGAGCTTGCCTGCCTGCAACTGCTGCGCCACCTCGGCCGGGCTCACGGATACCGCGTCCACATGCCCGCCCAGCAGTGCCAGTACAGCCGGTCCTGCGCCTGGGTACGGAATGTGGTTGAACTCGATACCGGTCTTCTGCCCCAGCGCCGCTGCGGCAAAATGCCAGATGCCGCCGTTGCTGCCATTGCCCATGCCAATCTTGCCGGGCTCCTTTTTGGCTGCGGCCAGGAATTCCTCAACGGTGTTCCATGGCGCATCGGCGCGCACGGTGATGGCCGCGGGATCCGCATTGAACTGGATGATGGGCTGCACATCGTCGTAGCCGAACTTGGCCAGGCCCATGGGCTTGAGCGTGACCAGCTCCACCGTCACCACAGCGAGCTTGTAGCCGTCAGGCTTGGAGTTGATCATGTCGATCCAGCCGATGGCGCCGCTGGCTCCCGGCTTGTTCAGCACCATCACGCTCTGCGGCATGTGCCTGCGCGCCGCATCCGAGAAAGCGCGGGCCACGCCGTCGGTGCCACCGCCAGGCTGGAACGGCACAATCAGTTCTATCGGCCGGACAGGAAAATTCGTCGCATGTGCGGCGCCGCCCCATGCGGTCTGCGCCGCAATGCCCGCAGCGGCCAGTCTGAGTGCGCCACGGCGCGAAATTTGAATGGACATTTGTGTCTCCTGGGATAGATCTACGGTAAAGCTCAGCATCTCTTTCAAAAGCCGGGCCATGCGGATTGCCCGGCTTGTCATGCGTCTCAAACCATGACGCTGATCTGCCATGGCACGAACTCCTGCTGCCCATAGCCATGGCATTCGCTGCGCGAGCGTTCACCCGAGGCGATGTCCAGGAAGCGCTGAAACAGCTCGGCCCCTAGTTCAGGAATGGTGCGGTGCCCGTCCAGCACTTCGCCACAGTTCATGTCCATGTCATCCGACTGCCGCTCCCACAGCGCGGTATTGGTTGCCAGCTTGAAGGAAGGCGATGGCGCGCAGCCATAGGCCGAGCCTCGACCCGTGGTGAAGCAGATCAGGTTGGCCCCCCCAGCCACCTGGCCGGTCGCTGAAACCGGGTCGAAGCCGGGCGTGTCCATGAACACCAGGCCTTGCGCCCGTACCGGCTGGGCGTATTCATAGACATCCACGAGGTTGCTGGAGCCCCCCTTGGCGATACCACCCAGCGACTTTTCCAGCACCGTGGTCAGGCCGCCCGCCTTGTTGCCGGAAGAAGGGTTGTTGTTCAGCGCCGCACCATTGCGGGCGCAATAGTCCTCCCACCAGCGGATGCGCGCAACCAGCTTGCGACCGACCTCGGGCGTTTGCGCGCGGCGAGTGAGCAGATGCTCGGCACCATAGATCTCGGGCGTTTCCGACAAAATGGCCGTGCCGCCATGCTGAACCAGGAGGTCAACCGCGGCGCCAAGCACCGGATTGGCTGAAATCCCCGAATAGCCATCGGAGCCACCGCATTGCAGTCCGACGAGCAAATGGCTTGCTGGCACCGGTTCACGCCGCACGGCATTGGCTGCCGGCAGCATCTCGCGGATCAGCTCGATGCCGTGGGCGATGGTCTTGGTGGTGCCGCCCGTATCCTGAATCGTGAAAGCGCGCAGGCGCTCGCCGTCCTGCAGACCCTGGGTGGCCAGCAGTTGGGGGATCTGGTTGGTTTCGCAGCCCAGGCCGATGACCAGCAGGCTGGCAAAGTTGGGGTGGCAGGCATAGCCACCCAAAGTGCGCTGCAGCATGGCCAAACCTTCGCCCTCGGCATCCATCGCGCAGCCCGTGCCGTGGGTGAGGGCAACCACTCCGTCCACGTTCGGAAAATCGGCCAACGCCTCGGGATGAATGTCACGGCGGAAATGATCGGCAATGGCGCGCGCCACCGTGGCCGAGCAGTTCACCGAAGTCAGAATGCCGATGTAGTTGCGTGTTGCCACACGGCCATCTGCGCGGACGATGCCTTGGAACGTAGCCGGTGCGGCCACTGACGTGGTGGGGCGGGCCTCCTCGCCAAAAGCGTAGTCACGCGTGAAATCACCCATGGCCAGGTTGTGGGAGTGCACATGCTGGCCTGGCTGGATGGCCTTGCTGGCAAAGCCGATGATCTGCCCGTAGCGCCGCACGGGCGCTCCCTGGGCAACGGCACGCGTGGCCATCTTGTGGCCCGGCGGAATCAGCCCGGCGACAGCGACCCCTTCTGAAGAAATAAGAGTACCTGTCACCAGTTGATCAAGAGCAATGACGACGTCGTCTTGCGGATGCAGCCGGATAACGCGCACGGCTGATGATGCGTCGGAAGGATTCAGCATGGGGTTTTCTCAAATCAAGATAGAGGGGTTACTGCAGCATGTCTGCCGGCAACGGCATGCCGTGATAGCGGATGTAGATTTCATTGAGCTTGCCGTTCTTGAGGTTGGTCTTGACCCAGTTGTCCAGCCAGGCCTTCAGTTCTGGTTCGTTCTTGCGCAGTCCGACGCCATAGGGATTGGTTTTCATGGTGAACTTGACCACGAGGTCACGCGACGGATTGACCTTCTTCAATGCCATGACCACGCTGGGCGGCGTGGCGATGTAGTCTTGCTGGCCCGTCACGACGGCGGTATTGGACGTGGAATCGTCTTCGTAGCGCACGATGGTGAAGCTTGGAACATCTTTTCTGGCGCGGGTCAGCTCCTGGTCCATCGTGGTGCCCCGGGTAACTGCAATGGTTTTACCGGCCAGATCGGCAAAGGACGCAACGGCGGAGGCCGCCGGGCCGGCGATCACGATAGGAACCACGCCATATGGCTCGGAATAGTCCACCACCTTCTTGCGGTCTTCCGTGATGGAGAAGGAAGCCATGACGATGTCGGCCTTGCGGGTGAGCAGGAACGGCACCCGGTTCGGCCCGGTCACTGGCACGATCTGCAAATCCACACCCATGTCCTGCGCGAGCAGCCTGGCCGCGTCCACGTCGGAGCCGGCCTGCCGGGCCTGGCCGTCCACCATGCCGTAAGGCAAAGAGCCGATGTCCACCGCGATGAGGATCTTCTTGCGCTGCTTGATGGTTTCCAGCGCGTTCGAAGCATGGGCGACAGTAGCGCCTGCACCGAGCAGGAGCGCGGCCAAGGCCGAAAAAGTACGTCGATTGAACTTCATGGGATATGTCTCTTGATGAGGGTGAAAAATGAAATGACCTACAGGCTCACAGCCCGTTGGCCACGAATTGCTGCAGTTCCGGAGTCGTGGGGCTGTTCAGCAGATCCCTGCCGCCGTGCTCCCAGACAATGCCCTGGTGCATGAACAGGATCTGATCGGCCACCGAGCGGGCAAACGCCATCTCGTGCGTGACCAGCACCATCGTCATGCCGTCCTGTGCGAGCCGCTCGATAACGCGCAGCACCTCGCCGGTGAGTTGCGGGTCCAGCGCCGAAGTCACTTCGTCGAACAGCATGAGCTTGGGCTCCATGGCCAGCGAGCGAGCGATGGCCACACGCTGCTGCTGGCCTCCGGAGAGCTGTTCTGGGTAGTAGGCAGCGCGCTCCTCCAGCCCGACCTTGCGCAGCATCTGCATGCCCAGCTCTTCTGCCTGCTTGCGTGCAATGCCTTTGACTTTGCGCGGCGCCAGGGTCACGTTCTGCAGCACGGTGAGATGGGGAAACAGGTTGTAGCTCTGGAACACGATGCCGACCTCCTGCCGCAACGCCAGCAGATCGACCGTGCCCGAGTGCATATCCCGGCCGCAAACCTGCAGCTCACCTCCCTGGAGGGTTTCCAGGCCGTTGATGCAGCGCAACGCCGTGGTCTTGCCTGAGCCGCTGCGGCCAATCAGCGCGACCACCTGACCGCGACCGACAGAAAAGCTCACCCCCTTGAGGACCTGCGCGGTGCCGAACGACTTGCAGACTTTGTGAAAGCGGACGATGTCATCCATGGGAAATATCCTTGTTATATGCAATGGCCGTGGTCAGCGCCGCCCCAGGCGCTTTTCAAGGCGGTACGCCAGCGAAGAGAGGGGATAGCAGATCGCGAAGTACAGCAACGCGGCCAATGTGAAGACGATGAACGGCTTGAAGGTGGAGTTGTTCACCACCCGTGCGGAATAGGTCAGGTCGAAGAACCCGATGACCACGGCATAGGACGAGTTCTTGACGATCTGCACCAGGAACCCCACCGTCGGCGCGACGGCGATGCGCACTGCCTGCGGCAGGATCACGTAGCCCACGCGCTGCAAAGGCCGCAGCGCCAGACATTCAGCGGCCTCCCACTGCGTACGCGGCACGGCCTGGATGCAGCCCTTCCAGATTTCGCCGAGGTAGGCGCTGGCATACGCCGTCATGGCGAGCCCGGCCGCGACCAGCGAAGGCAGGTCAAAGCCAGCAATGCTGATGCCGAAATAACACAGGAACATGATCACCGGCAGCGGAATGCCTTGGACCAGTTGCACATAAGCGCCGGTCACGCGGCGCAGCAGCCAGCCGCCGCGGGCGAGGGCCAGCGCGATCGGCAGGCCCGCCAGCGCTCCGCCGACAAATCCCATGAGCGAGAGCACCAGCGTCCAGCCCGCACCCTTGAAGATGAAGCCGACCAGGTCGAGCGAAATTCCGAACAGCATGCTGTTTTCCTTCTGGTATTCAGGAGATCAGAGCGGCGTCTTGAGACGGCGGCGACGAGCGAAGGCGAGGTTGGCCAGGCCCCCCATGGTCAGGCGCAGCAGCCACGACATGACGAGGTAGATGCCGGCGATGACGAGGTAGATCTCGAAGCCACGGAAGGTATCGGACTGGATGCCGTAACCGGCAGCCGTCAGTTCTTCCGCAGAAATCTGCGACATGATGGAAGTGGCCAGCATCATCAGCACGAATTGGCTGATGAGCGCTGGATACATGCGCTCCACCGCCTGCGGCAGGATGACGAGCCGCAGCACCTTCCAGCGCGACATTCCCAGGCATGACGCAGCTTCCAGTTGACCGCGCGGGATCGACTCCATGCCGGCCCGCACGATCTCGGCGGTATAGGCCGACACATTGATCACCAGCGCGATGATTGCGGCCGCGAGCGCCGGCACACGAACCTGAATTGCCGCCAAACCGAAAAACAGCCAGAAAGCCTGGACCACCAGCGGCGTGTTGCGCAGCAGCTCCACATAGAACACCACCGCCTTGCGCAGCAGCGGGCCGCCTTGCGTGCGGGCCACGGCGAGCGCCACGCCGAAGACGAAGCCAAACACGATGGTCGTCACGGACATGCGCAGGGTCAGCAGTGTGCCGTCAACCAGTGCCGGCCAATGCGTCGCGAGAAAGCTGAAATCGAATTCGTAATGCATGTGCCTGGTACTCAAGTCAGTGCTGCGGGGACAGTCATCCCGAACTTCTCCAGCCAGGGCTGGAGCTGGGACAGGATGGCCGGATTCAATGCCACGCCATCGCGCAACTGGCGCGCCTTGCGCTCCAAGGCGCCCTGCCCCGGCAGGCGCACGCGATCAACGCCTGGGCGTGGCGGGTTGTCGGTACAGGCGCGTGCGATCCAACCCATTTGTTCCGCAAAGGCCTCTTCACCCGCGAAGGCCGAGGGGTCCAGGATCTGCAGAAACACCGTATTGCCCCAGTTCTTGCCTGGGTCGTCGCGGCCATGGCCCGAAAGGCCGGCCGTCAGTGCTTCCACCATCAGCGATAGCGCATAGCCCTTGTGGCCGGCATCCAGGCCGCCCAGCGGCAGGATCGAGCCTGCATGCGGCGCAAACAGGACGGCCGGATCGTTGCTGGCATTGCCGTGCTCGTCGATCAGCCACGGGTGCGGCAACCGCTTGCCCTGCTTGTACAGCCGGGTGGTCATGCCGACCGTAGTGATGGAAGTCGAGACGTCGATCAGCACCGGGCCTTGCGGCGTGGGGAAGCCCGCCGCCATCGGGCTGGGCGAAAACAGCGGATGGGTGCCGCCGAACGGTGCCACCGACTGGGCCGCCGGAGCCGACGAGTACAGCAGTATCACGAAGCCCGCTTGCGCAGCCCGCTCCAGGTAGGCGGCCAGGCAGCCGATATGGTGGGCGCGCCGGATGGTCACCGTGCCGGTGCCGTAATCACGCGCCCGTGCCATTGCACTGTCCATCGCCCGCAGCGTGAGCCACGGGCCGGGCAGGCGCTTGCCGTCCCACGTTGCCACGGCAGCGCGATCGGCCAGCACGTCGAAGTCTCCCTCGACCGCCATGCTGCCACTTTCGATCTCGGCCAGATAGGTAGGCAGCAATTGCAGGCCATGCGTGTCGTGACCCATCAGGTCACCTTCGACCAAAATATCCGCCACGTCGGCAGCCCGGTCGCTGGACAAGCCCACGCGCTCGAGCATGGCCTGGGCCATGGCGCGCAGCGTGGCGGCGTCATGGCGCATGACGACCATGGGTTGGCTTGGCATAGGAGTTCCTTGAGATTGGGCGCATCGGGTGCGCCCTGGGTTTTCGGCAATCAGGTAGCCGCCATCGACCGACAGGCTTTCCCCGGCAGTGATACTTGGCCGCTCCATCCTGGTTCGACGACATCCACACGAATGCCGTCAAATGCATGGATCAATAGGTAGCACGCCCGCCGGACAGGTCAAAGACCGCTCCAGTGCTGAAGGTGCAGGAGCCCGAACACAGCCACGTCACCATCTCGGCCACCTCCTGGACTTCACCCAGACGCCGCATGGGACTCTTGTTGATCATGGTCTGCACGTGCTCAGGCGACATTTGATCCAGCAAGCTGGTGCGGATCGCGGCAGGTGCCACGGCGTTCACGCGAATATCGGTGTCGGCCAGCTCCTTGCCCAGCGATTTGGTCATGGCCATGGCTCCCGCCTTGGATGCACTGTAGGCCGACGAATTCGGCGTACCTTCTTTACCCGCCAACGAAGTGATATTGACGATTCGCCCGTTGCCCGCACGCCGCATCGCAGGAACTACCGCCCGGCAGGTATTGAAAGTGCCCATGAGATTGACCAGAATGATCCGCTCCCATTCGGCAGGCTCATATGTTTCCAGCGGCTGAGTGGCGCCGGCATAGCCCGCGCTGTTGACCAGGATGTCGATTTTTCCCAGTTCCGCAATCGTTTGTTGGCACGCTCTATCGACATTTTCAGCATCCGTCACATCGACTCGCCATTGACGGGGACCTTCTTGAGGGTGCAGGTCCCAAACAGCCACCGTTGCCCCACAGGCTGCCAATTGTTCGGAAATAGCGGCGCCAATACCTTGACTCCCCCCCGTCACCACAGCCACCAGCCCGGTGAAATCGTATTGGGCCGCGCTGTTCTTTTTAACGAATGAATTGTTTGACATAGTCTTCGCCCAGGCCCACTTCAGAAAAATGCTTTTTGCACATGTCGATCTTGGTGAAAACGTCTTCGTAGCCGTTTCCTTTTCCCCAGGGGTCGGTGTAGTACATGATTCCGTTGACCTGGAAATAAGTAATCATTTCTTCGACGTCCGGCGGCACATACAAGGTATGGGTTTCTCCAGGCGGCTCGAAGACATAACTACCTTCTTCTGCCCACCAATCGTGTTCCAGATACTTCCAGCGGCCCTTGAGCACGAAACCGTGTACAGCCTGCGGGTGCCGATGGCGACTCAACACCCCCGACTTGCGTACACGCAGCAGATTCATCCAGTAGCCCTGGCTGGCGTTGAGGCACAACGGTCGGAACCACACGTTCTCTGCCTGGGGAACCCACAACCTCTCATCGGTAGGGATGGCGTTTGAAATGACGATTTCAGGCAACGCCTCCACCGGATTGGCGTACTGATATGGCATCAGCGGTTGCTCGTCTTGCTGGTCAACTGGCATGATTAAACTCCACAATATGGACATGTTGTCTGCAATGTGGTCATTGTAAAAGCATACCAAAGCCCACTACACTGGGGTTTTCCCCTGCTGAGCACGGCTTTGCTGCCATCGGCAGCAGCCGTCGCGCGCGACGAGAACTGCGAGCCGATAATGAGCACTCAGAAGACCCTCCCCAATCTTGATTTCGCTATGCAACGATCGCCTACGGCCACCCCTTCGGCAAGTTCACAAATTGCGGGAACTGCTGCTTTTTCTAAATTTGTTCATCTGCTGCAGCTCATCTCCGATACAGCCGAGCCGCTGACCATCGCCGAACTCAGCAAACTGAGCGGCTACCCCCGCCCTACTGTTCATCGCACAGTGGCCGCACTGGTTGCAGAACGGCTGCTGGAAGAAAGCCCTCGAACAGGCCGCTTGGTTTTAGGGCCGCGCCTGATTCAATTGGCCAGCCGGAGTTGGGAGCGCTCGGAGCTGCGCTTGGCCGCCATAGAAGACATCAAGAAACTGCGCGATATCACGGGCGAAACCATTCATTTGGCGGTATTGAATGGCCAGCACATGGTTTACATAGAAAAACTGGAAAGCCCGAGCGCCGTTCGCATGACTTCGCGCATCGGGACGAATGTCTCGCTTCACTCCACAGCGGTGGGCAAAGCCTATCTCGCGGCACTCGAAGAGTCTGCTTGCGAGAAATTGCTGAAAGCACAGCCCGATCCATTACCCTGCTATACACCCAGGACCATTGCCACGCTGCCAGATTTACGCCACCAACTCGCAGACATACGCAGCCGTGGTTGGTCGATTGATGACGAGGAGCAAGAGCCCGGCATTTGCTGCTTTGGGGCCGCCATCATTGGTCACCAAGGCCATCCCCTTGCCGCTATCAGCGTCAGCACTTTACGATTTAGGCAAAAGGAAGAACCTTTGCAGTCTTACGTACAGCCTTTACTGGAAGCCTGCAAGGCCATATCTCGACGGATATCTGAAACTCCAGCCTTTTCTGATGCAGATGCTTTTTGAGGAGCGTGAATATACGCTGCCAAATGCAGGTAATAGCCGATATGAAACCGCATTCTGTGTCGGGTGACTCGCGCTGGCCGTCCGCCCAGGGCGACGCTCTAATTCGGTTTCGGCGGCGACATCCATGGCCCAGGCAGACCTGCCAGCAGTGTTCGCTGAAAGCTCAGATCGATGATCGGGCAAGGGTTGCGCGCATGCAGTAGTGCCTGCCGGGTGAGTTGATCCGGCACCAAGGGAATATCCAGCCCGCGCCGGCTTCGATCGGGTTGGGCCAATCATCACGTTGTGTACCGCATTGGACCGGTAAATGCCTGCTGGCGCTCTTGACGGATGTCTGGCCAGCGCCGCTGCGTTCACTACTACAACCACCAACGCATCAAGCTCAAGCCAAAAAGCCTGAGCCCGGTGCAATACCGAACTCAGGCCTTGAGTCACTAACTTCGAACTGTCCAGCTTCTTGCGGTCAGTTCATGCTGGGCGCACTATAAAAAAACCGGCCCTGAGGCCGGTTTTTTTGCATGCTCAGCGCTGAAGATCAGCGGGCAGGGCGTGCAGGACGCTTGCGGGCGTCGTGGGGCGTGAACGAAGGCTTGCCGCCAGGGCCGCCCGCGGGCTTGCCAGCATAGGCCGGACGCGCACCGTATTCACGTGCGGGAGCACGGTCGCCGCCGCCGAAGCCGCCGCGATCACCGCCACGGTTGTCGGCAAATGCGGGCTTGCGCGGAGCAAAGCCTTCGCCATCACGGCGCGGAGCACCGCCAAAGCCACGGTCGTCGCGGGGAGCCGCACCACGGGGGGCGCCAAAACCACCAGCGCCACGGTCGTTGCCGCCGAAGCCGCCACGATCACCACCACGGTCACCGCCGCCGAAACCACCGCGGTCACCGCCGCCGCCGAAGCCGCCGCGATCACCACCGCCGCCGCCAAAGCTACGGCCACCGCCACCGCCACCGCCGCCGCCGAAGCCGCCGCGGTCACCGCCGCCGAAGCTACGACCGCCGCCACCGCCACCGCCGCCGAAGCCGCTACGGCCACGCGACGAGTAGTCACGGCTTTCGCCGCCACGGCCACGGCCATCAGGGCGACCGCCCTGGGGAGCGCGCTGCGTGGGTTCGAGGCCAGGCACCACTTCCGCGGTGAACTGCTGGCGGGTGAAAGCTTCGATATCGAAGATACGGCGACGATCGCGCAATTCGGCGAACGTCACGGCCAGACCCGTGCGACCGGCGCGGCCGGTACGGCCGATACGGTGGGTGTAGTCTTCGGCCTTCATGGGAAGACCGTAGTTGAACACGTGGGTGATCGTGGGCACGTCGATACCGCGTGCGGCGACATCGGTAGCCACCAGGATTTGCACCTGGCCGCCGCGCAGTGCCTGCAGGCGGCGATTGCGCAGACCCTGGCTCAGTGCACCGTGCAGAGCGACGGCCGAGAAGCCTTCCTGCTGCAGATCGGTGGCCAGACCGTCACATTCCACCTGCGTGGAAGCGAACACGATGGCCTGGTTGATCGTGGTGTCACGCAGCCAGTGGTCCAGCAGCTTGCGCTTGTGCTGGGCATTGTCGGCCCAGAACAGCACCTGCTTGATGCTGGAGTGCTTTTCCTGCGGCGAGTCGATCTGGATCTTCTTGACGCCAGCGCCGTTGTCATGCATCACACGCATGGCCAGCTGCTGAATGCGCGACGCGAACGTGGCGCTGAACATCATGGTCTGCTGGCGCTGTGCCGTCATCTGGTTGACTTCGGCGAGGTCGTCCGAGAAGCCCAGGTCGAGCATGCGGTCGGCTTCGTCGACGACCAGGAATTGCACCTTGTCGAGCTTGATCTGCATCGAACGCTGCAGGTCCAGCAGACGGCCAGGCGTGGCCACCACCAGATTGGCGTTCTGCAGCTTGGCGATTTGCAGCTGGTAAGGAATACCACCGACCACGTTGGCAACGCGCAGGCCGCGGCAATGCTTGACCAGCTCGATGGCGTCATGCGCCACCTGCTGGGCCAGCTCGCGCGTGGGGCACAGGATCAGGGCGCCGGGAGCGGCAGCCTTGAAGTTGCGGGGGTTGGTCGGGTCCTTGCGCTTGCGCTTGGGAGCCGGTTCGCCATTGGCCGCGGCTTCGGCGCAGGCGCGCTCGAATTCGGCACGGCCTTCGGCTTCGATTTCGGCTTGCTGCTCGAGCAGCGTGTGCAGCACGGGCAGCAGGAACGCAGCCGTCTTGCCCGAACCGGTCTGGCTCGACACCATCAGATCGACAAAGGCGGTCGCGTTGGGGCCCTTGTTCATTGCCAGCGGAATGGCCTTGGCTTGCACGGCGGTGGGCTGGGTGTAGCCCAGGTCGGCGACAGCCTGAACCAGTTCAGGGGCCAGGCCCAGTTCCACGAAGCCGTTGGGCTTTTGCTCTACGACTTCAGCTTGTTCAGCTTCAGTTTCCAGCGAATCGGAAATGATGGATGCGGCGTCTGCAACGATGGCAGCGTCGTCGGCAGCAATATGCGCTGCGTTCAAAATGGAATGGTCCAAAGAAGATTCTGCAGCGGCGGCAACGCCCTGCTCAATAATGTTGTCGTTCATTTGTTTCTCACGATGAAGCGCCACCGAACAGATGTCTGCGGTGCTTCAATGACGGTTAAAAAACATCAACCGTCAAACGTGGCCGGCTCGAAAGTGAGGCGGCTGGGCATAAGTTGCTTTGCCGTGCGAGGCGCACGGATCAAAAAGCGGGGCCCGGTGAGTGATGGGAGATGCGCAAACTTACCCCAAGGGGTAGGGGCAAGCTGCGAATTATGACATGGCTTTACTGGAATTGGCAAGCGCACCCCTGGGATTACCCGACGTTGGCCAAGGCCATGCCAGCCCGCCCCGGGCGACGGTCAGGCCGCCAGCGGCTCGAGCGCAAGGAAATGCGCGCGGTAATGGATCAGCTCGTCGATCGATTCATGCACGTCGGCCAGCGCCGTGTGGCGCTGCGCTTTCTTGAACGACGCGCAGACCGCGGGCTTCCAGCGGCGCGCGAGCTCCTTGAAGGTGCTCACGTCCACATTGCGGTAATGGAAGAAGGCTTCGAGCTTGGGCATGTAGTTGACCAGGAAGCGCCGGTCCTGGCCTATGCTGTTGCCGCACAGCGGCACCTTGCCCTTGGGCACATAGCGCGACAGGAAAGCGATCAGCTCGCGCTCGGCCTGGGCCTCGCTCACTTCCGATGCCTTGACGCGCTCGATCAGGCCGCTGCGCCCATGCGTGCCCTTGTTCCAGGCATCCATGCCGTTGAGCAGCGCGTCGCTCTGGTGGATGGCAAAGACCGGGCCTTCGATGCGGATCGACAGATCGGAGTTGGTGACCACGACGGCGATCTCTATCACCCTGTCGGTCTCGGGCTGCAGGCCCGTCATTTCACAGTCAAGCCAGACGAGATTCAAATCGGATTTCGCAAGCACGGGAGGGTTGGAGATGGGGGCATCGGACATGGCGCGAATTGTCGCCTACACTGCCCGCAGATGCTTTCGCCTACCCCATTTTCACCTTCGTTGCTGTTGACTCTGGGCTTTGCCGCACTGCTGGTGCTGCAACTGCTCACGCGCCTGTGGCTGCTTTCGCGCCAGGTGCGCCATGTCGCGCGCCACCGCGCCCAAGTGCCAACGGCGTTTGCTCGGCATGTGCCGCTCGCGGCCCACCAGAAAGCCGCCGACTACACGCAGGCCAAGGCACGCGTCGGGCTGGTCGACCTGGCGCTATCCACCGCCCTGCTGCTGGGCTGGACGCTGCTGGGCGGCCTGGATGCGCTGCACCAGCAACTGCTGCAGTGGCTGGGCCAGGGCCTGCACCAGCAGCTCGCGCTGCTTGCCGCGTTCGCGCTGATCTCGGGCCTGGCCGGCCTGCCGCTGTCGCTGTACCAGACCTTTGTCGTCGAGCAGCGCTTCGGCTTCAACAAGCTCACGCCCGGGCTATGGCTTGCCGACCTGTTCAAGTCCACGCTGGTCGGCGCCGTGATCGGCCTGCCGCTGGCCGCGCTGATCCTCTGGCTCATGGCCTCGAGCGGCGCGCTCTGGTGGCTCTGGGCCTGGGCCGTCTGGGCCGGCTTCAACCTGCTGCTGATGTGGCTCTACCCGAGCGTGATCGCGCCGCTGTTCAACCGCTTCGAGCCGCTCAAGGACGAGGCCATCCAGCAGCGCGTCACGGCGCTGATGCAGCGCTGCGGCTTTTCGGCCAAGGGCCTGTTCGTGATGGACGGCAGCCGCCGCTCGGCCCATGCCAATGCCTACTTCACGGGCTTCGGCTCGGCCAAGCGCGTGGTGTTCTACGACACCTTGCTCAAGCAGCTCTCGCCGGGCGAAGTCGAAGCCGTGCTGGCCCACGAACTGGGCCATTTCAAGCACCGCCATATCGCCAAGCGGCTGGTCGGCTTGTTTGCGCTGAGCCTGGCCGCGCTCGCGCTGCTCGGCTGGCTGTCGCAGCAGCCGTGGTTCTACACCGGGCTGGGCGTGCGCCCCAGCCTCGAGATGCTGCTCACCGGCGCCAGCGCCCTCGCGGGCAATGAGGCCGTCGCGCTGCTGCTGTTCATGCTGGTCGTGCCGGTGTTCAGCTTCTTCCTCACACCACTGATGTCCTATTTCTCGCGCCGCGACGAGTTCCAGGCCGATGCCTACGCCGCGGAACAGTCCCAGGGCGCAGACCTCGCGTCGGCGCTGCTGACGCTCTATGAGGACAACGCCTCGACGCTCACGCCCGACCCGACCTACGTCGCCTTCTACTATTCGCACCCACCGGCCATAGCGCGCCTCGCGCGCCTGCCGGCGCCCGCTCCTGCCCTGGCCCCTCACGCCCCATGACAGCACCATGACCACTACCCCACTCAAGCAACAGGACTGGTCCACCCAGCCACGCCGCGCCCTTTCCGCCACGCAACTGGTCTCGCAACTCGCCCAGGCCGAAGGCTGGCAGCTCAGCGGCGACGGCCAGGACCTGGCGATCGAAAAGACGTTTTCGTTCGTGAACTATTACGAAACCATGGCCTTCGTCAACGCCGTGGCGCTGATCGCCCACCAGCAGGACCACCACCCGGACCTCAAGGTGACGTACAACCGCTGCAACGTGCGCCTCAACACCCATGACGCCGGCGGCGTCTCGGCCACGGACTTCGATTGCGCGCGCCGCATCGATGCCCTGCTCGCATGACGCAGGACAGCGCCCGCCCCGAAGGCCTAGTCGTTGCGAGCCATGGCCGCCACTGCGTGGTCGAAGCCCCGGACGGCTCGCGCCGCATCTGCCACCCGCGCGGCAAGAAAAGCCAGGCCGTGGTCGGTGACCATGTGCGCTGGATCATGCCGGCCGCGGGCCAGGGCAACGAAGGCACGATAGAGAAGGTGCTGCCGCGGCGCAACCTGTTCTACCGCCAGGACGAAATCCGCACCAAGTCGTTTGCGGCCAACATCGACCAGGTGCTGATCCTGATCGCGGCCGACCCGGTGTTTTCCGAAAGCCAGCTGGCGCGCGCGCTGATCGCCGCCGAAGCCTCGCACATCACGCCGCTGATCGCGCTCAACAAGAGCGATCTGGTCGAGCCGTTTGCGCGCGCCTGGGAACGGCTGCTGCCCTACCGCCACATGCGCCACGGCAGCGACCAGTTGAACTACGGCGTGCTGCCGCTGTCGCTGACCGAATCGAGCGAGACCGACCGCGCGGTGCTGATGCAGCACCTGCAGGGCAAGGCCACGCTGGTGCTCGGCCCTTCGGGCTCGGGCAAGAGCACGCTGATCAACCTGCTGGTGCCGGGCGCGCGCGCGCAGACCGGCGAGATCTCCCAGGCCTTGAACTCGGGCAAGCACACCACGACCAGCACCACCTGGTACTGGGTCGACGAAGACCGCCAGACCGCGCTGCTCGACTCACCCGGCTTCCAGGAGTTCGGCCTGCACCACATCGGCCCGATGGACCTCGCGCGCTGCATGCCCGACATCGGCGCACGCGCGGCCGACTGCAAGTTCTACAACTGCACCCATCTGCACGAGCCAGGCTGCGCCGTCATGGCCGAAGTCGATGCCAAGGACAGCGCGCACCACATCAGCGCCAACCGCTACCGGATCTACCAGGACCTGTTCGAGGAATTGAGCGCCGAGCGGCGGTATTAAAAAGCGCCCCACGAGGGGCGCCAGGGTTCAGCCCAGCAGGCGCGCCAGCGTCAGCAACGCCAGCAGCAGCAGCCAGACCACCACCGAACGCCAGACCAGGCCGACCACGCTGCGCAGGTGGCTCAGTTCGGGCAGGCGGCCCGGCGTCGAGTCGCTGTCGTCGACATCGGCTTCGCCGTCGAAACCCGGCATCGGCAGTGCGTCTTCGCGCGCCTTGAGCGCTTCGCCGCCCAGCCGCACGTTGATAGCACCGGCCGTGGCCGCGAGCAGCACGCCGTCGTTGTCGTTGGGAAAGCGCTGCGCATGGAAGCGCCAGCCGTCGATCGCTTCCTCGAAGCTGCCTACCACCGCGAAGCTCAGCGCCGTGAGCCGCGCGGGCAGCCAGTCGATCCACATCCAGGCCTGGCGCGCGGCGCTTTGCAGGCGCTCGCTCACGGGCTGCGCACCCATGAAGCCCTGGCGCGACCAGTAGCGCGAGACGAATTCCGCCGAACGGTACAGCACCGCGCCCATGGGCCCCAGGCCCAGCGCCGCGAGCACCGAATACCAGAACAGCACGCCAAACACATGGCGATGCGCGGCCAGCACCGAGTACTCGATCACATGCCGCACCACCTGGCTGCGCGGCACTTCGGTGGTATCCACCTGCTGCCACTGCGCGAGTTCCTCGCGCGCCGTGAATTCATCCGCCGCTTCGAGCGCATCGCGGATGCGCGTGAAGTGGTGGCTGAACTGGCGAAAGCCCAGCGTCACGTACAGCACGGCCACGTTCCAGACCAGGGCCAGCGGCCAGCCCACGAGCCACAGCAGCAGCCAATGCACGCCCAGGGCGAGCAGCGCCGGAGCAAGCACGGCAAGACCCCAGGCGACCCAGCCGTGATACGACTGACCCGCATCAAAATTGCGACGCACGGAGACGGTCCAGGCACGCAACCCCGCGTGAACGGCATTGTTGCGGGCCAGCGGGCGGGCCTGCTCGATCAGCAAGGCTAACAGGATGGCGAAGAAACTCATGCAGCCATCATACTTTGCCTGTCCGGCCTGCGGGCCTCGGCAATCCATGACGCTTGCGATCGCCCATGAAACTGGCGGGCCCCGGCTCAGGGGCGGATGGCCGCCCCGCCGCCAGGGCGGCGCGCCCCACCGCGAAGCGATAACCGCACACGGAGTGCTTCATGCCCTCATGAAGCGATAGAAGTTGCGCAACATGCCCGCCGTTGCGCCCCAGATATAGCGCTGCACAGGCCCGTCCTGGTAGGGCATGGACAACCATTCGCGCCGTCCTTCGGGGCGGTCGAGCGCGTGGCGCTGGTGGTGGGCGGGATCGAGCACAAAGGCCAGCGGCACTTCGAAGAGATCCGCCACCTCATAGGGATTGGGCTGATAGCGGGCGTGTGCCGACACCAGGCCCACGACCGGCGTCACGACAAAGCCGGTGGTCGTGACATAGGGCGGCAGATTGCCCAGCACTTCGACCAGGGCCGGGTCCAGCCCGACCTCTTCGTGCGCCTCGCGCAGCGCCGTCGCGGCCGCATCCACATCCTCGGGGTCGCGCTTGCCGCCGGGAAAAGCCACCTGCCCGGAATGCGAGGACAGATGCCGCGTGCGCTCGGTCAGCAGCACCATGGGCTGGTCACGCTGCACGATGGCGATCAGCACCGCGGCTTCGGCCGGCGCGCGATCAGGCAGCAGGAGTTCGCGCTCGATCTCCGGCGACCACAGCGGCGGCGCCGCAAAGCGGTGGCGCAGGGCATCGGCCGTCTGGGCGCTCGCAGGAATGGCGGGCAGATGGCTGTCGACGGCCAGCACGGGCACCGAACGGGGGTCAAAGCCCGGCGCAAGCGGGCTTGGGCTGGGGGGAACCAAGGAAGAAGGGAGCACAGGCCAATTCCTGCAAAAGAGACGGAACTGCGTCCGAAAATAAAAAAACCGCTACAGCGAACTGTAGCGGCTTTCTCGAAACGCCTAGGCGATTCAGGCGGCGGTAGCGGGCGCTGCTGCGGCGGCAGCAGGCGCGGCTGCCGTCTTGCGAGCTGGCAGCTTTTCCTTGATACGTGCCGACTTGCCGCTGCGCTCGCGCAGGTAGTACAGCTTGGCACGGCGCACATCACCGCGGCGCTTGACTTCGATGCCGGCGATCAGCGGGCTGTACGTCTGGAACGTACGCTCCACGCCTTCACCGCTGGAGATCTTGCGAACAGTGAAGCCGCTGTTGAGGCCGCGGTTGCGCTTGGCAATCACGACGCCTTCGTAGGCCTGCACACGCTTGCGCGCGCCTTCAACCACGTTCACGCTCACGATGACGGTGTCACCGGGGGAGAACACGGGGATGGTCTTGTTCAAGCGGGCGATTTCTTCCTGCTCAAGAGTCTGGATCAGATTCATGGTTACATCCAACGATCTTGTCCGCGCCACAATTGGCAAGCACCGGGATTGGCACTGTATGGCTGCATTACTTGCCCGATGCTATGAGCCCGGGCTCCTCGAATGCAGCGGCCGGCAGAGGATCGACAGCCCTCGATTATAGCCCGTCCGCTATTTTTGCCAAAACCGCTTCATCCTTGCGGGTCAGATGCCCGCCTTCGCGCGCCTGGGCCAGCAGATCGGGGCGGTTGCGGGCGGTGATCTCCAGACTCTGGTCACGGCGCCAGCGCTCGATCAGCGCATGGTGGCCCGAGATCAGCACCGGCGGCACTTCCTGGCCCTGCCAGACTTCGGGACGCGTGTAATGCGGGCAGTCGAGCAGGCCGTTGAGGGTGGGGTTGAAGCTGTCGAGCTGGTGGCTGCCTTCGTCGTTGAGCACGCCAGGCTGCAGCCGCGTGACCGCGTCGAGCAGCGCCATCGCGGCGATTTCGCCTCCCGAGAGCACAAAATCGCCAAGACTGATCTGCGCGTTCACATGGGTGTCGATGAAACGCTGGTCAATGCCTTCGTAGCGCCCGCACAGCAAGATCGCGCCCGGGCTTTGCGCCCAGCGCTCCACGGCCGGGTGGTCGAGCTTGCGGCCGATGGGCGAGAACAGCACCAGCGGCACCTGTGCGGCCGGGTCCTCGGCGCGGTCGGCACGGATCGCGTCCAGGCAGGCCTGCAGCGGCTCGACCATCATCACCATGCCGGGGCCACCGCCAAAAGGCCGGTCGTCGACGCGACGGTAATTGCCCTGGGCATAGTCGCGCGGATTCCACAGCCGCACCGCGACCTGGCCCGATGAATAGGCGCGGCGCGTGACGCCACTGGCAAGGAACGGCGCGAACAGCTCCGGAAACAAGGTGATGATGTCAAAACGCATGGCGTGGACCCTTCCTGCGCGGCACGGGCCGCGGCAACGACATACAGGCCATCAATAATCCGTTTGCCAGTCGACCATGATGCGGCGCTCGGGCAATTCGACCTTGTCCACATAGGCCGAGACAAATGGGATCATGCGCTCCAGCGTTTTCCCATCTTCCTCGTAGGCAATCACCAGCACGGTCTGCGGGCCGGTGGACATCAGGTCCTTGACCTGGCCCAGCACCAGGCCTTCGCGGTTGATCACGTCCAGGCCCAGCAGGTCGACCCAGTAATACTCGTCCTCGGCCGCCTTGGGAAACTCGGCGCGCGAGACGAAAATGCGCGCGCCCTTGAGCGACTCGGCCGCCGTGCGATCGGCCACCGCCTCGGCCGTGGCGACGATGGAGCCCGAATGCTCGCGCGCCTGCTTGACCGGCATCAGCACCGTGCCGGTGAACGTGCGCGCGCCGCGCTCGGACGGCTGCAAAAACCATTGCTTCGACGACAGCAACACTTCGGCGTCGGCACTGAAAGGCAGCACCTTGAACCAGCCCTTGACACCCCAGGCGTCCGCGATGCGGCCGACCTCTACGGCGTCGGCAGGCAGTTGAGCGGGTTCGAAAACAGGAAGAAGGGCCATGGTGCAAGCAAAAATAGAAATAAAAAAGGCCCCCACGCCGGCTCGCTTCGCGGGGCCCGCCTAGGGCAACTGCGCTGCCCCCCAGGGGGCTTTTTTTGCCTTGGGGCGGCCAGGCAACAAAAAAAGGCGGGTTCCGCAAGCATAAGCCACGGAACCCGCCTTCAGGGAAGCGTCAGATTAAGCAGCTGCCTTGGAGGCTTGCTTGATCAGGCGGTCCACCGTGGGCGACGATTGCGCGCCCACGCTCTTCCAGTACGTCAGACGGTCTTGCGCAATGCGCAGACCTTCTTCGCCGCCACGTGCGGTAGGGTTGTAGAAACCCAGACGCTCGATGAAGGCGCCATCACGGCGGGTGCGCTTGTCAGCCACAACGATGTTGTAGAAAGGACGGGCCTTGGAGCCGCCGCGAGAAAGTCGAATGACGACCATAATTTATCCTTTGGGTGGTTTGCAGCAACTGCTGCAATGTTTTCTGCCACGTTGAGACACGCGACATGGCCACCCGGCCAGCGACACGCAGCAAAGCTCACGATTATATCGACTTCTTTCCCTTATGCCTAATATCCGCGCCAGCACCGAGTCAGACATCCCTGCCATCACTGCCATCTACCGCCACCACGTGCTGCATGGCACCGGCACTTTCGAGATTGACCCGCCCAGCGAGCAGGACATGGCCGCGCGCCGCGCCGACGTGCTCGCACGCGGCCTGCCCTATCTCGTGGCCGCAGGCGAGGATGGCCAGATCCTGGGCTTCACCTACGCCAACTGGTTCAAGCCCCGGCCCGCCTACCGCTTCTCGGCCGAAGACTCGGTCTACGTGGCCGATTCCGCGCGCGGCCAGGGCCTGGGCCGGCTGCTGCTGCAGGCCTTGAGCGAACAGGCGCAGGCCGCGGGCGTGCGCAAGCTGCTGGCGGTGATCGGCGACTCGGCCAACGCAGGCTCGATCGGCGTGCACCGCGCGGCCGGCTTCAGCGAGATCGGCGTCATGCGTTCGGTGGGCTGGAAATTCGACCGCTGGCTGGACATCGTGCTGATGGAAAAGGAACTGGGCGACGGCGACCGCACGCCGCCCGTTGCCAAGGCGTAATCCCTGGGTAGCCGGCAGCCGGCTTCGCGCGAATAATGGGCGCATGAAAAGCAAGACCCTGGCCGCCTGGTTGGCCTTTATCGGCGGGCCACTGGGCCTGCACCGTTTCTACCTCTACGGCCTGGGCGACTGGCGCGGCTGGCTGCTGCCGCTGCCCACGGCGCTGGGCATCTACGGCATGCAGCGCGTGCAGGCGCTGGGCCAGGACGACCAGCTCAGCTGGCTGCTGATTCCGCTGCTGGGCTTCACCATTGCCGGCTGCGCGCTGCGCGCCATTCTGTATGGCCTCACGCCCGCCGACGCCTGGAATGCACGCTTCAACCCAAGCACGGGCGCCGACGCCGCTCCCGGGCGCACCCACTGGGGCACGGTGTTTGCGATCGGCCTGTCGCTGATGTTCGGCGC
The DNA here is from genome assembly GCF_902706035.1 of Pantoea sp. 18069. GTDB lineage: Bacteria > Pseudomonadota > Gammaproteobacteria > Burkholderiales > Burkholderiaceae_C > Comamonas. Next base: position 40,732 of record NZ_CACSJA010000001.1, read on the forward strand.
GACCGTGCTCATGGCGAGCCTGGCCTACAGCTTCCAGCACTATTTCGAGTACCAGATCGAGGAAGCGCGCAAGATCTCCCAATAGCCTCCTCAGCCCAGGGAGCGATACCTGAACCTGGCGCGCCCCAGCAAGGAGGCAGCGAGGAAGGGCCGCCCCGCACCGAGGCTGCCGTCCCCCTCCACCGAAGGTTGAGAGGGGGAAGGCGCGAAGCGCCTCAGGGGGTGCTCAGAATATCTGCAGGCTGACCCAATAGGCAATCGATGCGACGAATGCGCTGGCCGGAATGGTCAGCACCCAGGCCCAGATGATGTTGCCGGCCACGCCCCAGCGCACGGCGCTGGCGCGCTGGGTCGAGCCCACGCCGACGATCGCACCCGTGATGGTGTGCGTGGTCGAGACCGGCACGCCCATCGCCGTGGCGATGAACAGCGTCAGCGCACCACCGCTTTCGGCGCAGAAACCGCCCACGGGCTTGAGCTTGGTGATCTTCTGGCCCATGGTCTTGACGATGCGCCAGCCGCCGAACATCGTGCCCAGGCCGATGGCGATATAGCAGGAAATGATGGTCCAGGTCGGCGGCGCCGCGTCGCTGACGCTGGTGTAACCCGTGGCGATCAGCAACAGCCAGATGATGCCTATGGTCTTCTGCGCGTCATTGCCGCCATGCCCCAGGCTGTAGGCACCGGCCGAAACCAGTTGCAGCCGCCGGAACCACTTGTCGACCTTGTTCGGCCTTGACCTGCGGCAGATCCAGGCGACCGCCACCATCATCAGCGAACCGAGCAGGTAGCCCAGCAGCGGCGACACGAAGATGAAGGCCACGGTCTTCCAGATGCCGCTGGCGATCAGCGAACCCGCGCCGGCCTTGGCGATCACCGCACCCACGATGCCGCCAATCAGCGCATGCGAGGAGCTGCTGGGAATGCCGTAGTACCAGGTAATCAGGTTCCAGGCGATCGCGCCGACGAGCGCGCCGAACACCACATGGGTGTCGACAATGCCCGGCTGCACTATGCCCTTGCCGACCGTCGCGGCCACGCTCAGGTGGAACACGAAAATCGCGATGACATTGAAGAATGCGGCGAAAAGCACGGCATGCGCCGGCTTGAGCACGCCGGTGGAGACGACGGTCGCAATCGAGTTGGCCGCGTCGTGAAAGCCGTTCATGAAGTCGAACAGCAAGGCCAGCACCACCAGCATGACCACGACCCAGAGGGCGGCTTGTACGGTTTCCATTACGTGAGGACTCCGGCCGGATCAGGAATTCTCGAGGACGATGCCCTCGATGTGGTTGGCCACGTCCTCACACTTGTCGGTGATGGTTTCGAGCAGTTCGTAGATTGCCTTGAGCTTGATGACTTCACGCACATCGGGCTCTTCACGGAACAGCTTGCTCATGGCCGTGCGCATCACGCGGTCGGCATCGGATTCGAGGCGGTCGATTTCCTCGCAGGTCTTGAGCGCGGCTTCGGCCGTGTTCGCGTCGGAGATGCGGTCCAGCATCTTGACCGCATCGCGCACGCGCTCGCAGCACTTGACGCTCAGGTCGGTCAGGCGCGAGATTTCATCTGTCATATGACGAATGTCATAAAGCGCCATGGTCTCTGCCGAATCCTGGATCAGGTCGACCACGTCGTCCATGGTGTTGATCAGCGAGTGGATTTGCTCGCGGTCCAGCGGCGTGATGAACGTCTTGTGCAAGGCCTTGTTCACCTCGTGCGTCACACGGTCGGCAGCGCTCTCGGCGTTGTCGACATCCTGGTTGTACTTGTCGCGCAGGTGGGGATCACCGTAGTTCGCCACCAGCTGCGAGAACGCATGGGCGGCTTCGACGATGCGATCCGCGTGCTGGTTGAACATTTCGAAAAAATTACCTTCGCGTGGCAGCAGCTTGCCAAATAGCATGGGATTCCTTACCAGGGTTTCTGACGGACACGCAGGCGAACTCACACACACGAAAGCGGGGCGGGGAGGCTTGCCGGCGTCAACGGGGCGAAGTGTACTCCCGGCAATGTCATCGTCCCGTAATCGAACGCATCTGCCATGAAAGACCTCTTGCGCAAGCGCTGTTGCCTTCGGAACGGTCCCCGGAAATCAAGGCGGGCTGCGGGTTGCGGGGCTGTAGTCATAAAACCAACAGCCGAAAAAGATCGCGACAGGCCTGCGCGGAACACCCCGAATGTGACAGGCTTCAGCGTCTATTTCGACTCAAAAGACAAAAATATGTCATAAGTCATTGGATGGTTTGTGCAGGATTGCGTGCAACCGAAAAGGACCGCACCAAACCACGTTAAATCGCACAAAATCGCATCGATTCGCGAGTGCAATTGCTGCAAACCGAAGCAGTGATCTCCCCGCCACGCAATCGATAGCGCAGCGTCCTGCCTACTTCTTGCCCGCCTCTTCGTCCCATTTCCTGAGCAGCGCCAGCTTCTCGCCGATCTTGCTTTCCAGCCCGCGCGGCACGGGCTGGTACCAGCCGGGCTCGGCCATGTCGTCCGGCAGATAGGTTTCGCCAGCCGCATACGCATTGGGCTCATCGTGCGCATACCGGTATTCATGGCCGTAGCCCAGCTCCTTCATGAGCCTGGTCGGCGCATTGCGCAGGTGCACCGGCACTTCGCGGCTCTTGTCCTGCTTCACAAAGGCCTTGGCCTGGTTGTAGGCGTTGTAGCCCGCATTGCTCTTGGCAGCGATGGCCAGATAGATCACCGCCTGCCCCAGCGCCAGCTCGCCTTCGGGGCTGCCCAGCCGCTCGTAGGTCAGGGCGGCGTCATTGGCGATCTGCATGGCCCGGGGGTCGGCCAGGCCTATGTCTTCCCACGCCATGCGCACGATGCGCCGCGACAGGTAGCGCGCGTCGGCGCCGCCGTCGAGCATGCGGGTCAGCCAGTAGAGCGCGGCATCGGGATGGGAGCCACGCACCGACTTGTGCAGCGCTGAAATCTGGTCGTAGAAGTTGTCTCCGCCCTTGTCGAAACGCCGGGCATTCAGGGTCAGGGCGTTTTCGAGAAACTCCGCCGTGATCAGCGTGATGCCCGACGTCCTGGCCGCGGTGCCGGTCTGCTCGAGCAGGTTCAGGAAGCGGCGCGCGTCGCCGTCGGCATAGCCGATGAGGGTGTCCGTCGCCCGCTCGTCGAACACCAGGTCGCCCAGCGCCTTTTCCTGGGTCCGTTGCAGCAGTTGCCTGAGTTCGTCATCGGTCAGCGACTTGAGCACATAGACCTGGGCGCGCGACAGCAGGGCCGAGTTCACTTCAAAGGACGGGTTCTCGGTGGTCGCGCCTATGAAGGTCACCAGGCCGCTTTCGGCATACGGCAGCAGCGCGTCCTGCTGGGACTTGTTGAAGCGGTGGATTTCGTCGACGAACAGGATGGTGTGCTTGCCCAGCGCCAGATTCTGCTGGGCCTGCTCCATCGCGGCCCGGATGTCCTTGACGCCCGAGAACACCGCGGACAGCGCGATGAACTCGCACTTGAAGGCCGTCGCCGTGAGGCGTGCCAGCGTGGTCTTGCCGACCCCGGGCGGCCCCCAGAAAATCATCGAATGCGGCTTGCCCGACTGGAAGGCCAGCCGCAGCGGCTTGCCTTCACCGAGCAGGTGCGACTGCCCGACGACTTCGTCCAGGGTCCTGGGCCTGAGGGCTTCGGCCAGTGGCGCCACGGGCTCCTGCGCGAACAGATCAGACATGGCGTGCTCCCGCCGAACAAGCGGCCGGCCCCGGGCGCAAGCGCGCGGTCAGCAAAGGGAAAGAAAGAGAAACGGGTATAACCATGGCAGTGGGCAATGTGCCGACAGGGCACTAGTGCCAAGCTTAGCCGCTTGGCCACCAGCGGGCGAGAAGGCCGTCCAATAGGCCCTCGGCGCTGCGGCGGCATGGCGCGCACCCGCCGCAAAACAGCGCAGTCTTTCAGGCTTTGCCCCCTGCGCAATGCCGGCCAGTGGGCACCCACTTAGAATTCACCCCTTTTTCATTTGCCAGCCGCAGGCCGGCAAATGGTCATCACGCGCGATCCACCCTTGCTTTTCGCGGCCTTGCAGCCCCATTCATCTTCCCGATCTATGCAGACCCTTCAAACGCGCGACCTCATCGCCCTGGGATTCATGACCTTTGCGCTCTTTCTCGGCGCAGGCAACATCATCTTCCCGCCCATGGTGGGCCTGGCTGCGGGTGAAAACCTCTGGAGCGCGGCGCTGGGCTTCTTGCTCACCGGCGTGGGACTGCCGCTGCTCACCGTGGTCGCGCTGGCCCGCGTGGGCGGCGGCATGGACACGATCACCGCGCCGCTGGGGCGCGTGGCCGGCACGCTGCTGGGCATTGTCGTCTACCTGATCATAGGCCCGCTGTTCGCCACGCCGCGCACCGCCACCGTCTCGTTCGAGATGGGTATGGCGCCGTTCGTCGGCAATGGCGCGGGTGCGCTGCTGGCCTATACCGTGGTCTATTTCGGCCTGGTCCTGCTGCTCGCGCTGTTCCCCGGCAAGCTGATGGACAACCTCGGCAAGCTGATCACGCCGGTGCTGATCCTGGCCCTGGCCGTGCTCGGCGGTGCGGCTTTTCTTCTGCCCGCGGGCGGCATGCTGCCGAGCTCGGGCGACTACCAGCACGCCGCGCTGGCCCAGGGCTTCACCCAGGGCTACCAGACCATGGACGCGCTGGGCGCGCTGGTGTTCGGCATCGTGATCGTCAACGCCATCAAGGACAGCGGCGTGAAGGATGCGCGCCTGCAGACCCGCTACGCCATCGTCGCCGGCGTGATCGCCGCCATCGGGCTGTGCCTGGTCTATATCTCGCTGATGCACCTGGGCGCGCACAGCGGCTCGGTGGTGGCCGAGGCCAGCACCGGCGTGCAGATCCTGACGGCCTATGTGCAGCACACTTTCGGCACCCCCGGCATGCTGCTGCTCGCGGCCGTGATCCTGCTGGCCTGCCTGACCACCGGCGTCGGTCTGGTCAGTGCCTGCGCCGTCTATTTCAGCACATTGATTCCGGGCATGTCCTACCGCGGCATGGTCGTGACACTGAGCCTGGTCAGCATGCTGCTCGCCAACCAGGGGCTGGAGCAGCTGATCACAGTCGCGGTGCCGGTGCTGGTGGCGATCTACCCGATGGCGATCGCGCTGGTCGGCCTGAGCCTGCTTTCAGGCGTGTGGAAATCGGCGCCGCGCGTATTCGTGCCGGTGATGCTGGTCGCGCTGGTCTTCGGCCTGCTCAACGCCGTGCAGGCCCTGGGCCTGAGCGACTGGACACCCGACTGGCTCGAACGGTTGCCCGGCACCGCGATGGGCCTGGGCTGGCTGCTGCCCGTGGCCGCGACGCTGCTGGCCTGCGGACTGATGGACCGGCTTCAGCCGGTGCGCACGCGCGCCTGAACGGCGCTGAAACTCAAGGCGCGAGCACGTCCGCGCCCTTGGGGGCAACGAACTTGAAAGTCTCGGCGGGCAGGCTGGCACTGGTCTGCACGTCCGTGAAGCGCATCAGCGAGCGCTGGCCGAAACTGTCGAGCATGTCGATGGCCGCGAGCTTGTCGCCCGCAAAGCCCACGCGCACGCTTTGCAGCTGGCCGTCCCTGGCCTTGGGCAGCGCCTCCACCCATTGCAGGCCGTCCTGGTCGGGCGCGGCCTTGAGGTCGAAATCGGCACGCAATGCCTGAACATTGGCCGCCGAGGCGAGGATGGCCGCGGGCGTCGCATCCAGCACCTTGGCCTGGGCGCGCTGCGTGACCTGGTTCAGGTCGGCGTCGTACATCCACAGGGTCTTGCCGTCGGCGACGATCAGCTGCTCGAACGGCTTGCGGTATTCGAACTTGAAGCGCCCCGGACGCTGGAACGAGAACTGGCCGCTCGAGGTCTTGCTGCGCGCCGCCTGGCCGTCCTTGCCCGGCGAAGTCACGGTCTGGGTGAAGTCGGCCCGGCCGGCCTGTGCACCCTGCATGAAGGCCTCGAGGCTTTGCAGCCCGTCGGCCTGGGCCAGGCCGGCGCCGGCCACGAGCAGGATACTTGTCAAAAATCGCTTCATACACTCTCCATCCAATGGCGCAAGGCCCTATTCATTTCGCGCCGGCACCAGCACTTCACGCTGTCCGCTGCTCGTGAGCGAACTCACCAGGCCGGCTTTTTCCATGTCTTCCAACAGGCGCGCCGAGCGGTTGTAGCCTATGCGCAGCTTGCGCTGCACGTACGAGATGCTGGCCTTGCGGTCCTTGAGGACCACTTCGACCGCCTGGTCATACATGGGGTCCTTTTCGCCATTTCCATCCCCGTCGCCACCGATTTCGCCATCGCCATCGGCGACACCGCCTTCGAGAACGCCCTCGATGTAGTCAGGCTCGCCCTGCTCCTTGAGGTACTTGACGACGCGGTGCACTTCCTCGTCGCTGACAAAGGCGCCATGCACGCGGATCGGCAGGCCCGTGCCGCTGGCCATGTACAGCATGTCGCCCATGCCCAGCAGGGCTTCGGCGCCCATCTGGTCAAGAACGGTGCGGCTGTCGATCTTGCTGCTGACCTGGAAGGCGATCCGGGTCGGGATGTTGGCCTTGATCAGGCCGGTGATCACGTCCACGCTGGGGCGCTGGGTCGCGAGAATCAGGTGGATGCCGGCGGCGCGGGCCTTTTGCGCCAGGCGCGCGATCAGCTCCTCGATCTTCTTGCCGACGACCATCATCAGGTCGGCGAGTTCGTCGATGACGATCACGATGTGCGGCAGGCGGTCCAGCGGCTCGGGGGACTCGGGCGTGAGGCTGAACGGGTTGTAGATGAAGCTTTCCTTGGCCTTGGCTTCGTCTATTTTTGCGTTGTAGCCCGCGAGATTGCGCACGCCCAGCTTACTCATCAGCTTGTAGCGGCGCTCCATTTCGGCCACGCACCAGGTCAGGCCGTTGGCGGCCTGCTTCATGTCGGTGACCACGGGGCACAGCAGATGCGGAATGCCTTCGTAGACCGACATTTCGAGCATCTTCGGGTCTATCATCAGCAGGCGCACATCGCGCGCCTCGGCCTTGTAGAGCAGCGACAGTATCATGGCGTTGATGCCGACCGACTTGCCCGAACCGGTCGTGCCCGCGACCAGCACATGCGGCATCTTGGCCAGATCGGCGACCACCGGGTTGCCGACGATGTCCTTGCCCAGGCCCATGGTCAGCATGCTCTTGGCATCGTGGTAGACCTTGGAGCCCAGCACTTCGGACAGGCGGATCGACTGGCGCTTGGCGTTGGGCAACTCCAGCGCCATGTAGTTCTTGCCGGGAATGGTCTCGACCACGCGCACCGAGACCAGCGACAGCGAACGCGCAAGGTCCTTGCCCAGGCCCACGACCTGCGAGCCCTTGACGCCCGTGGCCGGCTCGATTTCGTAGCGCGTGATCACCGGGCCGGGCATGGCCGCGACCACACGCACCTCGACACCGAAGTCCTTGAGCTTCTTCTCGATCATGCGGCTGGTCATTTCCAGCGTGTCGGCCGAGACCGTTTCCTGGCGCTGCTGCGCGGCGTCGAGCAGATCCACCTGGGGCAGCCTGGTGTCGGGCAGCTCCTGGAACAGCGGCTTTTGCTTTTCCTTGATCACGCGCTCGCTGGGCGCGCAGGCGGCCTCCATGACCGGCTCGATGATCTGCACCGGCAGGGGATGGCTTTCTACGTTTTCGCTGCGCTCTTCCTGCACATCGACCTGGCGCGCGCGTGCGGCCTTGCGGCCCACGGCCACGTCCTTGGCCTTTTCATGCTGGGCGCGGCTCACGCGCACCATCGAATAGATGCGCCTGCCCAGGCGCTCGGCGAGCTGCCCCCAGGAAAAACCGAACACCAGCGATGCACCCAGCACCATCAGCACGATGCCGGCCAGGCCCGAGCCGGTGAAGCCCAGCCATTGCATGGCATTGAGGCCGAACACATAGCCCACGACGCCGCCCGCGTGCCCGGGCAGCAGGGATTCGAAACGGTACATGCGCGACCATTCGAGCGACGTGCTGGCCAGCACCAGCAGCGCCAGCCCGCCCCAGAAGCGCAGGCGGCGCAGCCACAGCGGGTCGGCAGGCTGCACGCCGCCGCGCGTCCAGCGCAGCAGCGAGCCCAGCCAGTTCGTCACGGCGGCGAGCACCAGCCACCAGACCGAGAAGCCAAAACCGAAATAGCAGGTGTCGGCGAGCCAGGCGCCCGAGCGCCCCACCCAGTTGTGCACCCAGCGCCCCTGGACCGCGCCCGAAGTCGACCAGGCCGGGTCCTGCGGCGAGTAGCTCAGCAGCGACAGCAACAGAAACACCAGCGCCAGCAGCCCCACGATGAGGCTGACTTCATGGCCGAAGCGGGCCAATCCGGTGCGGGTCGATGATTTCCCTGCGGAACCGTTCAGGGCATTCAATGTGTAAGTCATACGCAAGCGGGAGCTTACCCCACAGCCCGCCTGCGCACCGGACTGGCTGTGTGGGAGAAGGCAGACACTTGCAACAAGACGTTCCAATCTCGGGCGCTTTGATGATTTTTTACAATCCCGGTGATTGACGGACTGCGCATACGGAAACTCCTGCTGCAGGGGATACTCCATCATCCGTCCTATTGATGAACCTTCACATGCCGATCGTCGGCATGTTTTTCATGAGTGCAACCATGTCCACTACGCAACACGCCAAAGTTCTGATCCTCGGCTCCGGCCCCGCCGGTTATTCCGCCGCCATCTATGCGGCCCGCGCGAACCTCAAGCCGCTGCTCGTGACCGGCATGGCCCAGGGTGGCCAGTTGATGACGACCACCGACGTGGACAACTGGCCCGCCGATGTGATGGGCGTGCAGGGCCCCGAACTGATGCAGCGCTTCCAGGAGCATGCCGAGCGCTTCCAGACGCAGATCGTCTTCGACCACATCAACAAGGTCGACTTCAGCCAGCGCCCGTTCACGCTGACCGGCGATTCGGGCACCTATACCTGCGATGCGCTGATCATCGCCACCGGCGCCTCGGCCAAATACCTGGGCCTGCCGTCCGAGCAGGCGTTCATGGGCCGCGGCGTTTCGGGCTGCGCAACCTGTGACGGCTTCTTCTACCGCGAGCAGCCGGTCTGCGTGGTCGGCGGCGGCAACACGGCCGTCGAAGAAGCGTTGTATCTGTCCAACATCGCCAGCAAGGTCACGCTGGTCCACCGCCGCGACAAGTTCAAGGCCGAACCCATTCTGGTAGACAAGCTGCACGAGAAGGTCAAAGCGGGCAAGATCGAGCTCAAGACCCATTTCACGCTCGACGAAGTGCTGGGCGACCAGTCCGGCGTGACCGGCATCCGCCTCAAGAGCACCCAGGACGGTCATACCGAAGACATCGCGCTGCAAGGCTGCTTCATCGCCATCGGCCACTCGCCCAACACCGATATCTTCCAGGGCCAGCTGGAAATGGAGAACGGCTACATCGTGACCCAGGGCGGCCTCAAGGGCTTTGCCACGCAGACCAGCGTGCCCGGCGTGTTCGCCGCGGGCGACGTGCAGGACCATGTCTACCGCCAGGCGATCACCAGCGCCGGCACGGGCTGCATGGCCGCGCTCGATGCCCAGCGTTTCCTCGAGCAGGAATAAGGTCTTTTGCCGGGGCGTTCCCGGCGGGGCACGCCTATAATCGCAGGCTTTGCTGAATTTGAGCATGCCCCACAGGGGCGTGCAAGGCTTGCCACAGGTTCAGCGACGGGTTACCGCCACCCGAATTCTGGCGAGGTGAGGCCATGGGCACGACCTGCGCAACCTGTTTGAGCAGGGCTCGGTGACCACGGCTGTAAAAAACTATCGGAGTGTCCTCATGGCACGCGTATGTGATGTAACGGGCAAGAAGCCCATGGTGGGAAACAATGTTTCCCACGCCAACAACAAGACCAAGCGTCGTTTCCTGCCTAACCTGCAGTACCGTCGTTTCTGGGTGGAAACCGAGAACCGTTGGGTGCGCCTGCGCGTTTCCAGCGCTGCTCTGCGCCTGATCGACAAGAACGGTATCGACGCCGTGCTCGCAGACCTGCGTGCCCGTGGCCAAGCCTAATTCCCTGAAGGAGAAATACCATGGCATCTAAAGGCGGACGCGACAAGATCAAGCTGGAATCCACTGCGGGTACCGGTCACTTCTACACCACTACCAAGAACAAGAAGACAATGCCTGAAAAGATGTTGATCATGAAGTTCGACCCCAAGGCTCGCAAGCATGTCGAGTACAAGGAAATGAAGCTCAAGTAAGCGCTTCACGGGTGTTGCCCGCTGTTTCAGCAGCAACCTCTCATGCTTCTTTGAAAAGGACACTTCGGTGTCCTTTTTTCGTTGGCCCACACACTGCCTTGCACTCCCATGCAACTAGGGCACACCCTCCTGTTTTTTGTATTGCAGCCCCATCCAAGTGAGCGCACACTATCGCTCAACGGCAGACACAGTTGTGAATGGGAGGTCATTCGGCTGATGCAGCCCGTGGAGCGCAAATGAAACGCTACATCATCCTGAAATACGTCTATCAGCGTCGCATCAGCAAACGTGAACTCGATACCGGCATACTCTCGCTCGAAAGCGCGCTGCCCGCAGTGTCCACAGAACACTTGCCCGAACATGCGGTCAGCGAACTCAAGAACGATCCCCAGGTGCAATTGGTCGTGCCGACCATGCCCACGCGGCTGATCAGCCCGGTGGAATTGAAGCAGGTGCTGCCGCGCACGGCGCTGGCCAGCAACTGGGGCATCAAGGCGGTGCGCGCGGACAAGAGCCGTTACGACGGCGCGGGTGTCAATGTCGCCATTCTCGACACCGGCATTGACCGCGACCACCCCGCATTCGCGGGCATGACGCTGGTCGAAAAGGACTTCAGCGACCACGGCAATGGCGACCGCAATGGCCATGGCACGCATTGCGCGGGCACCATCTTCGGCCGCAACGACGGCCAGCAGCGCGTAGGCGTGGCGCGCGGCGTGGAGCGCGCGCTGATCGGCAAGGTCCTGGGCGATGACGGCGCTGGCCAGTCCGAAATGGTGTTTCACGCGCTCACCTGGGCGATGGAGCAGCAGGCCGACATCATCTCGATGTCGCTGGGCTTCGATTTTCCGGGCATGGTCTTGCGCCTCACGGCCGACGGCTGGCCGCTCGACCTGGCCACCTCCACGGCGCTTGAAGCCTATGGGGGCAATCTGCGCATGTTCGACGCCATCATGGCCGTGCTCAAGGCCCAGGCCGCCTTTGGCGTGGCGCCGCTGGTCATCGCCGCCGCCGGCAATGAGAGCCGGCGCGCGCTCAAGCGCGACTACCGCATCGCCACTTCACTGCCGGCCTCGGCCGACGATGTGATCTCGGTCGCGGCCGTCGGGCGCACCGACGGCAAATTCATGGTTGCGGATTTCTCCAACATCCAGGCCCGGCTGTCGGCGCCCGGCGTCGACATCACCTCGGCCTGGCCCGGTGGCGGGCTGCGCACCATCAGCGGAACGAGCATGGCCTGCCCCCATGTGGCCGGTGTCGCGGCGCTGTGGTGGCAATTCCTGCGCCAGGCAGACATCAAGCCCACGGCACGCAACGTCTCGGCGCGGCTGATCTCGAACGCACGCAAGAATGTGTTTGTCGCCAATACCGATGAATCCGATGTGGGCCAGGGCCTGGTCACGGCCCCCTAATTACAGGCGCACGGCGCGCAGCGCGATCGAGAACTCCTGCAGCACGCGTATGTTGCTGGCTTCGGCCTTGCGGCACCAGGCGCGCAGGTCGGCGGTGAGCTGCTCGCGCGTGTGCGAGGTGTTGAGCCACAGCTGGCGCAGTTCCTCGCGCATGGTCAGCATCTGGTCGATCACCGGATGGGCCGCGCGCACCTGGTCGATCTGCGCGCGCGTGCGCTGCGGCAGCCGCTCCTGGTCGCGCACCAGCGCAGGCCGCACGGCCTTGAGCAGCGAGACTTCGTCGCGGCCCGCGCGCCGCGCCTTGAGGCCCTCGACTTCCGCCGCGCAGGCCAGGCGCAGGCCGCGCGCATAGCGCGCCATGGCCTCGTAGCGGTGGGCGATCAGGGCTTCGAGCGTGGCTTCATCGGCTTCGGCACGCACTTCGCCTTCCTGCCAGCGCGGCGGCAGCTTCTTGACGCGCGCCCAGCCCAGGCCCTGCAGCAGCCGGATGTAGGCCCAGCCGATGTCGAACTCATGGCGCTTGACCGAGAACTTGGCCGCGGTCGGGTAGGTGTGGTGGTTGTTGTGCAGCTCCTCGCCGCCGATCAGCAGGCCCCAGGGCGAGATATTGCGGCTCGCGTCGCGGACCTCGAAGTTGCGGTAGCCCCAGTAGTGCCCTATGCCGTTGACCACCCCCGCGGCCCAGAACGGAATCCAGACCATCTGCACCGCCCACAGCGCCAGGCCCGCAATGCCGAACAGCAGCAGGTAGAGCACCAGCAGCAGTGCGATGCCCAGGCCCGGAAAGCGGCTGTAGATGCGGCGCTCGAGCCAGTCGTCGGGCGTGCCCTGGCCATAGCTGCGCAGGGTCTGCGCATTGGTCGTTTCCGTGCGGTAGAGCTCGGCGCCGCGCCACAGCACGGCGCGCAGGCCGCGCTGCTGCGGGCTGTGCGGATCGTCGGGCGTTTCGCATTTGGCGTGGTGCTTGCGGTGCACCGCGACCCATTCGCGCGTGACCATGCCCGTGGACAGCCAGAGCCAGAAGCGGAAAAAGTGGGAGGGAACAGGGCCGAGCTCAAGCGCGCGGTGGGTCTGGCAACGGTGCAGGAATACCGTGACCGCGACGATGGTCAGGTGGGTCGTGGCCAGCGCCACGAGCACCAGTTGCCACCAGGAAAGCCGCCACAACCCGTGGCCCAGCCAGTCGAGCATGGCGCTCCAGAGCGCACTATCGGGATTCCACATAGCTCCCACCTTCCAAAAAGCAACACCGCCTGAAAAAGCGGTGTTTCATTTTAAGGCGCGGCGTATGAAGAATACCAAGCAATTACCTGCACTTACAGGTAATTGGCAACAAGAGACTACTTGCGCACCCAGGCCGCGGCGAAGAAGCCGTCGGTCTGGTGCAGATGCGGCCACATGCGCAGGTAGCGACCGCCCGACGCGCCGCCGCTGCACAGGCTCGCCGACGCGGCCACCTTGAGCTGTTCAAGCAGTTCCGCGGCTTCGAGCGGCACGAAGTCCGGATGGGCCGCGCTGAAGGCTTCGGCAATCGCCTCGTTTTCCTCGGGCAGAATGGAGCAGGTCGCGTAGACCAGGCGCCCACCCGACTTCACCAGGCGCGCAGCGCTGTCGAGAATAGCCGCCTGCTTGACGGTCAGCTCGGCAATCGCTTCTTCCGACTGGCGCCACTTGAGATCGGGGTTGCGGCGCAGCGTGCCCAGGCCCGAGCACGGTGCATCGACCAGCACGCGGTCGATCTTGCCCGACAAGCGCTTGACGCGTTCGTCGCGCTCATGAGCGATCGCAGCAGGGTGCACGTTCGACAGCCCGCTGCGCGCCAGGCGCGGCTTGAGCGCTTCGAGGCGGTGACCGGACACGTCGAACGCGTACAGCCGCCCGGTGCTGCGCATGCTCGCGCCTATCGCCAGCGTCTTGCCGCCCGCGCCCGCGCAGAAGTCGACCACCATCTCGCCGCGCTTGGCGTCGAGCAGCAGGGCCAGCAGTTGCGAGCCTTCGTCCTGGACTTCGATAGCACCGCGCGTGAACACGTCGTAGCGGGTCAGCGCAGGCTTGCCTTCCACACGCAGACCCCAAGGGGAGAACGGCGTGGGCACGGCCCGGATGCCGGCCTTGGCCAGCTCTTTTTGCACATCGGCGCGCTTGTCCTTCAAGGCGTTGACGCGCAGGTCGAGGGGAGCGCCCTCTTCCATGCTTTGCGCCAGCGGCCAGAAACCGTCGCCCAGCTGGGCCTTGAGCGGCTCGACCAGCCACGCCGGCATGTTGTGGCGGTGGGGCTCCATCAGATCTTCGGGCTTGACCGCATCGCACTGGGCCAGCCAGGCAATTTCCTGCTCGTTCAGCGCGGCCTTGAGAAAGTCGCGCGGGCCGTGATAGCCCAGAATCGCCAGGCGGCGCTCGCGCGGGCCGCTGCCCGAACGCGCAAGGCTTTCGAACAGCAGTTTTTTACGCAGCACGGTATAGGCCGTTTCGGCCAGGGCGGCGCGCTCGCGCTGGCCCAGTCCACGGTTTTCACGGAAAAAGCGGGATACCACGGCATCGGCCGGGTGTTCAAATGTCAGGGTGCGCTTGACCAGTTCGGAGCAAGCATCAAGGAGGGCGTTGGGATGCATGGGGGCGATTGTCCCATTTGCGGAGTTCCCCCTGCCTTCGCTGGCCACTGCGCGCACCCGCCGACAGGCTCAGCCGCCCTGTTTTCCTGGACTTTCATGCGTTTTTCACATGCCTGCCAACGAAGCCACCGACCACGATCTGCCCCCCCTGCACGCTACGCCGCCGGGCCTGTACCGCCACTACAAGGGCGGCCTCTACCAGGTGCTCGACATGGTGCGCCACAGCGAAACCCTCGAAGCCATGACGCTGTACCGCGCGCTCTACGGCGCGCGCGGCCTCTGGGTCCGGCCCGCGGCGATGTTTGCCGAAAGCGTGGAAATCGACGGACAGCGCCAGTTGCGGTTTACGCGCCTGGGCGACTACAGCCCTGAAGCCGAAAGCGCTGCGCGGCAGTAAGCCTGCGGTTCAGGCTTTTCGGGCCAGCCACTCGGCCACCGCGAGGGGATAGATCGCATGCTCCTGCACCAGCACGCGCGCGGCCAGCGTCTGCGCCGTGTCGCCTGCCAGCACCGGCACCACAGCCTGCGCCAGGATAGGGCCGACGTCGAGTTCGGCCGTCACCTCATGCACCGTCGCGCCCGCGAACTTGCAGCCCGCATCGATGGCGCGCTGGTGCGTGTGCAGGCCCGTGAAGGCCGGCAGCAGCGAAGGGTGGATGTTGACCAGCCGGCCTGCATAATGATTGACGAAGGCCGGTGTCAGAATGCGCATGAAACCGGCCAGCACGACCAGCGCGGGCTGGTACTGGTCTATGACTTCGCTCAAACGCGCGTCGAACGCTTCGCGGCTCGCAAAGGTCTTGTGGTCGAGCACGTCGGTGGCAATGCCTTGCTGACGCGCAAACTCCAGGCCCTTGGCGTCGGCCTTGTTGCTGATGACCGCGGCCACGCGTGCGTTCAAGGTATGGGCCCAGTCCTGTTGCTGGGCGGCCTGCACGATGGCTGCCATGTTGGAGCCGCCGCCAGAGATCAGAATCACGATGTTTTTCATTGCCACCGATTGTCTCATCCATGCCCTTTGACCCACGCTCCACTCCGCTCAATCCCGTTCAGGCCCGGGTGCTTGCCACGCTGATGGAAAAGGCCCGCACGGTGCCCGACAGCTATCCGCTGTCGCTCAACGCCCTGCTCAATGGCTGCAACCAGAAAAGCAGCCGCGATCCCGTGATGGAACTCGATGAAGGCGACGTCCAGCAGGCGCTCGACGACCTGCTGCGCCAAAGCCTGGTGACGCCCGTGAGCGGCAACCGCACCCAGCGCTGGGAGCACAACTTCCCGCGCGGCGTGGGCGTGCCCGAGCAGTCGGCCGTGCTGCTGTCGCTGCTGCTGCTGCGCGGCCCGCAGACCGCGGCCGAGCTGCGCCTGAACGCCGAGCGCTGGCACCGCTTTGCCGACATTTCCTCGGTCGAGGCCTTCCTCGATGAGTTGCAGGAACGCAGCGAGGAAAAAGGCGGCCCGCTGGTGGTGCTGCTGCCGCGTGCGCCGGGCGCGCGCGAGCCGCGCTGGGCAACGCTGCTCGGCGGCCCGATTGATTTGTCGGCATTGCCCGCAGCCCCTGCCCCGCGCGCCGCGGCGAGCAGCGTCGCCGAGCAGCGCATCGCGGCGCTGGAAGCCCGGGTGGAGCAACTGGAAGCCCAGCTCCATGCGCTGTGCCAGCAACTGGGTGTAGAGCCAACCTCTGCACCGACCCAGGATTGAAAACCGCACGACAAGCCCGGCGCAGCGGCGCCCGGCGCTGACGCGTCGGGCACCGGGTGTCCCGCTGCGGACAGGGCGAAAAAGCACGCCCGTGCTACAAATATCCCATAACAGGAGACTGACGCATGGATCTCGCATTCACCCCTGAAGAGCAGGCCTTCCGCGAAGAAATTCGCGCCTGGGTTCGCAGCCATCTTCCCGAGGACATCGCGCACAAGGTGCGCAACGCATTGCGGCTGTCGCGCGACGACCTGCAGCGCTGGGCCAAGATTCTGGGCAGCCGCGGCTGGCTGGGCCACGGCTGGCCCACGGCCTTTGGCGGGCCGGGCTGGACTGCGGTGCAAAAACATCTGTTCGAGGAAGAATGCGCGCTGGCCTGTGCGCCGCGCGTCATTCCGTTCGGCCCGGTGATGGTCGCGCCGGTGATCATGGCCTTTGGCAACGCCGAGCAGCAGCAGCGCTTTCTGCCAGGCATCGCCAGCGGCGAAGTCTGGTGGAGCCAGGGCTACAGCGAGCCGGGTTCGGGCTCTGACCTGGCTTCGGTCAAGACCCGCGCCGAGCGCCAGGGCGACCACTACCTGGTCAACGGCCAGAAGACCTGGACCACGCTGGGCCAGTACGGCGAATGGATTTTCTGCCTGGTGCGCACCAGCACCGAAGGCAAGCCGCAGACCGGCATTTCCTTCCTGCTGATCGACATGAAGACGCCCGGCGTGAGCGTGCGCCCGATCAAGCTGCTCGACGGCGAATGCGAAGTCAACGAAGTGTTCTTCGACAACGTCAAGGTGCCGGTCGAGAATCTGATCGGCGAGGAGAACAAGGGCTGGACCTACGCCAAGCACCTGCTGTCGCACGAGCGCACCAACATCGCCGATGTGAACCGCTCCAAGCGCGAACTCGAGCGCCTCAAGCGCATCGCCAAGGCCGAAGGCGTCTGGGAAGACCAGCGCTTTCGCGACCAGATCGCGCTGCTCGAAGTCGATGTGATCGCGCTCGAGATGATGGTGCTGCGCGTGCTCTCGGCCGAGACCTCGGGCAAGAACCCGCTCGACATCGCCGGCCTGCTGAAGATCAAGGGCAGCGAAATCCAGCAGCGCTACAGCGAACTGATGATGCTCGCAGCCGGCCCGTTCAGCCTGCCCTTCATCGAGGAAGCGATGGAAGCCGGCTGGCAGGGCGACTTCCCTGGCGGCGAAGTGGCGAATGCGCCGCTGGCCTCGACCTACTTCAACATGCGCAAGACCACCATCTATGGCGGCAGCAATGAAGTCCAGCGCAATATCGTTGCTCAAACAGTAATTGGATGACACCCCCTGAGCGACTGCGTCGCTTCCCCCTCTCAACCTTCGGTGGAGGGGGGCGCCCGGCTCAGGGACGGCACCATCGCTGCGGGGCGGCCCTTGCTCGGTGCCCCTGGCTTGGGACATGCCCGTTTCAGAGCTGCGTCCTGTGCAAGCATCGTGGCTAAATAAGGAGACATCATGGATTTCAATTTTTCCGAAGACCAGCAGCAACTGCGCGACGCCGTGCGCCGCTGGGTGAGCAAGGCGTACACGTTCGAGCGCCGCAACCAGACCGTGGCCGAGGGCGGCTTTTCGCGCGCCGCCTACACCGAACTCGCCGAGCTGGGCCTGACGGCGCTGGCCGTGCCCGAGGCGCATGGCGGCCTGGGCCAGGGCCCGGTCGACGTGATGGTGGCCATGGAAGAGCTGGGCCGGGGCATCGTGCTCGAACCGCTGGCCCAGGCCGTGATCGCCAGCGCCGTGCTGAGCCAGTACGCTCCCGCCGATGTCCAGGCCCGGTGGCTGCCAAAAATAGCCAGCGGCGAAGCGCTGCTCGTGCTGGCCCATCAGGAGCGCAAGGCACGCTACCGACTTGATGTCTGCAGCGCCACGGCAGCGGCCAGCGGCAGCGGCCATGTGATCACCGCGCACAAGAGCCTGGTGCCCGCGGGCGACCAGGCAGACGCTTTCCTGGTGCCGGCGCAGCTCAATGGCCAGATCGCCTTGTTCCTCGTCGAGCGCGGCGCCAGCGGCATCGCACTGCGCGGCTACGGCACGCAGGACGGCGGCCGCGCGGCCGAGCTGCAATGCACAGCCACGCCGGCCACGCTGCTGACCCAGCATGGCCTGACGGCACTGACGCTGGCCATGGACGTGGCCAACGCCGCGCTGTGCGCCGAAGCCGTGGGCGTGATGGAGCAGACGCTGGCAATCACCGTCGACTACATGAACCAGCGCAAGCAGTTCGGCGTGGTGATCGCCAGCTTCCAGGCCCTGCGCCACCGCGTCGCCGACATGAAGATGCAGCTCGAACTCGCACGCTCGATGAGCTATTACGCAAGCCTCAAGATCACCGCCCCGGCCGCCGAACGCCACCTGGCCGTGGCGCGCGCGCGCGTGCAGCTGGGTCAGGCCATGCGCTTTGTCGGCCAGCAGGCGGTGCAGCTGCACGGCGGCATAGGCGTGACCGACGAATACATCGTCAGCCACTACTTCAAGCGGCTGACGCAGCTCGAGATGACGTTTGGCGACAGCCTGCACCATTTGGGCGAGGTGTCGGCGGGGATGCAGGAGACGGCGGGGGTGTTTGCGTAAGACCTGCGGGAACCTGGGCGCTTGCCCCTTTGCCGCTCTGAAAAGCAGGCTCTCGAAATCCCGTTCGTCCTGAGCAAGGTAAGCGAGGCAAAGCCTCGCAATGCGTTGACAAGAAACAGCGGGGCTTGAGGGCAGGCCGTTCATGGTGCGACGGGCGCGCCGAGCGAGGCTCACCACGAACGGTTTTCCCCGCTCGCCCTGAGCTTGTCGAAGGGTCGGTATTTTGAGCGTAGGCCGCCCATAGTTCGCCGCTGTTTGCTCAAATCGAGTGCTTTCTAAGTCGTTGATTTATTTGACAAAAAAAGCTGTTTCTTGAGAGCGGGGTAAGCGAGACAAGTCTCGCCATGCGTTAGCAAGAAACAGGGTGAAGCATGACCTAAAAATCCCGTTCGTCCTGAGCCTGTCGAAGGATGAACTGGCGCACTGGCCTAGGGTGGAGACGCCCTTCGACGGGCTCAGGGCGAACGGCCATTAGCTATTCGTTTTGGAAAAAAATCATGACTTTGCGATCGCTGTTTGCACAAAACCAACCATTTCTAAGTCATTGATTTATTTGACAAAAAAAGCTGTTTCTTGAGAGCCTGGCGCAGGGCATCCTGTCGAAGGATGAACTGGCGCACTGGCCCAAGAGTGGAGACACCCTTCGATTCTTCGACGGGCTCAGGACTCAGGGTGAACGGCCATCAGCGATTCGTGCTGAGCCGATAACCTGAACCAGTCGAAGGTTCATAGACTGTAGCCCCCACCTCAAGTGAGCTGGTAATTCACCGGCTGCAGCGGCGCAGGCACGTCCGGGGCGTTCAAGGCTTCGAGCAGGCTGATCTCTATGCCCCGGCAAATGGTGTCCAGCGGCAGGTCGTTGCTCTCGATGCCGAACGGCTCCTCGAGTTCGTCGCCCAGCGCGTCCAGGCCAAAGAAGGTGTAGGCGACGATGGCCACGACGAACGGCGTCATGAAGCCGGTGATGTCGACCAGGCCGAACGGCAGCAAAAAGCAATACATATAGGCCGTGCGGTGCAGCAGCAGCGCATACGAAAACGGCATGGGCGTATGGCGTATGCGCTCGCACGAGGCCGCGGCGGCGACCATTTCGGTCAGCGTCGTGTCGAAGCGCGCGGCCAGGCAGGGGTCGATCTCGCCGCGGCGCACGCAGTCGCCCAGCTCCTGGCCCATGCTCATCATCAGCGCATCGGCACGCCGGCCCACGGGCTTGTGGCGCAGCGCCTCCCATTCCCGGGCCGTGAGCCAGCGCTGCACGTCGGCGGATTCGGGCTGGTCTCGCAACTGCAGGCGCAGCGCATGCGCATAGGCAATCGCACGGTGGACCATGCGCACGCGCACATCGCTTTCGCGCTGGCTGGCATTGACGGGCTGCGGCAGGCGGATCAGGCCCAGGCACTGGCGCGCGAGCGTGCGCGTCTGTATCACCATCTCGCCCCAGAGCTTGCGGCCTTCCCAGTAGCGGTCGTAGGCGGTGTTGTTGCGAAACCCCAGAAAGATCGCCAGTGGCAGGCCGATCAGCGTGAAGGGAATCGGCGTCAGCGTGATCTTCACCGAGAACAGGCTGCCATGGGCCAGCGTCACTGCAATGGCCAGCAGCGTGTTGATGGCCAGGGACAGGCGAATGCGCTGCAGCACCGAGCCCCGCAAGACAAGAAAAAGCCGATAACCGGCCGGGCGCTCGCGAACAATCATTGCGGGGGTGCAATCAGTGACAGGAAGAAGGGCGGTATTGGAGCATGGCGTGGCAGGCGTTTTCAGGAATTCCTGAAATGCACACAATTACAAAATGGGCAGCAAGGCCGCCGGGCGCCGCTAACGGCTGGCCTTGTTTCGCCCCAGCCACAAGACGGCCAGCCAGCTGCACAGCGCGAGAAGCGACAGCACGCTGAGGTACCAGAGCGCGGCCTGCACCGGCGCGCCTGCCTGGTTGAGACGCAGCGAAGCCTGGATGGCCGCCGTGCTCGGCGACAGCCAGCGCAGCGCCTGCAGCACGCTCGGCAATGCCTCCGCGGGCCAGCTGAAGCCGCCCATGAACGCCAGGGGAATCGATGTGAACAAAAGCACCTGCATCGCGCGCTCGCGGTTCGCCAGCCACCAGCCGAGCAGCGCCGACAGCCCCACGACAGCAGGAACAAAGACCGCCAGCAGCAGCAGCGCCCCCAGCGGATTGCCGCCGCGCGGGAAATCGTGCCAGACGAATATCCAGCCAAAATAGTACAGGCCCGACAACCAGCCCAGCACGCAAAGTGCCAGCAGGCGGGCCAGCCACACGGATGCCGGCGCCGCGGCCTCGCCGCGCTCGCGCCAGGTGCCGACCAGCAGTGCGCCGCCCATCAGCAAGGTCTGCTGCAGGATCAGCACCGCGACGGCCGCGACCACAAAGCTGCCGTAGCCTTCGGTGGGATTGAACAGCGCCTGCATCTGCAGATTGACCGGAGACCGGCTGTTTGCGGCCTGCAGGCTGCTTTGTCCGCCGGCGCCCAGGCGCCGCAGCTCGATGCCGGCGGAGACCGTGCCCACGGCTTCGGCAAAGCCATACTGCACCTGCTTGGCCGCGAGCGGATAGGCGCCGTTGGCGTAGACCGGCACCACGACGTTCTCGCTGCGCACCACCTTGCGCTTGAAGTCGGGCGGCAGCACGGCATAGCCCATGACATCACCGCGCAGCAGCGCCTGCTGGGCCGCGGCTTCGTCGCCGGTCACCAGGGTTACCTCGATGCGCGGACTGGCCTGGGCAAAGCGCAGCGCCTGGCGCGCCAGGCCGCTGCCGTCCTGCTGCACCACGGCCACCGGCACCCGCTGCACCACTTCATCGGCGTAGAACCAGGGGTAGAAAAAGCCATAGAGCACGGGCGCCCCGACCAGCAGCATCACCACGCCGACATCGCTGACGACCGCGCGCAGCGCGTCGATGAAAGTACGGAAAAAGGATGGCTGCTTTGCCATGCTCAGCGCCCGCCCCACTTGTCAGGACGCCGCAGGCCTCGCGCCAGGCCCGCCGTGGCCAGCAGCAGCAGCGCCAATGTGGCCAGCGCCAGGGAACACAGGATGGGCAGGCTCTGGGCCACCGGTGCACCCATCTGGAATTGCTCGATCTGCAGCCGCGCATAGTGGGTATAGGGCATGGATACGGCCCAGCCACGCGCCGAGGCCGGCATGGCCAGCAGCGGAAAGCCCACGCCACTGAAGGCAAATGCGGGTGCCGACAGCAGCCCGGCCCCCGACAGCGCCGTGCGCAGCGACAGCGTCAATGCCGCCAGCAGCGCGCCCGCGGCCAGGCTCACGGCCACCAGCGCCGCCAGCCCCAGGCCCACCCACACCAGACTGCCGGCCACGGCCCAGCCCCGCCCCGCCGTGAGCCATAGCAGAGCCATCCATCCGCACGATGTCAGAGTCAGCCAGGGCAGCGCCAGCTTGCCGGTGAGCGCGCCCAGCACCACGGACCAGCCCGCGGGCCGGTCGCCACCGGCCTCCTGCATCCAGGCGCCCAGCGTGCGGTCGCGCAGCTCGCGGCCCACAGACCAGGCGCCGGCGGTCATCGCCAGGATATGCAGCAGTGCCGGAATCAGCGCCGCGGCGAGAAACTGCTCGTAATTGGTGGAAATATTGAACAGCGAGACCAGATGGGTCTGCACCGGCTCCATGCGCACCCGCAGCACCTGCTGCGGCTCGCCGCGCCTGGCACGCGCCTGCATCTCGATGCCCGCCGACAACGTGCCGACGACCTGGCGCACATCGCGCTGGATCAGGCTGGAATGCGTGGCGAGCTGGGCGTTGTGCATCAGCACCACATTGGCTGCGTGGCCGCGCTTCACATCGCGCGCAAAACCCGGCGGTATCTGCACGACCGCATACGACGCCATGGACTGCAGCTCCCACTGCGCCTCAGAGGCATTGAGCGCCTGCGAGCGCACCGACAGGCCCGGCGTCGCGTCCAGAAAGCGCACCAGCTGGCGCGAAAGGCTGCTGTGGTCCTGGTCCCAGACCGTGATGGGCAGCCGGTGCGGCAGACCCGCCGAGAAGATCCAGACCAGCAGCATGACCGCCAGCAAGGGCACCCAGCTGACCATGGCCAGATCCCAGGGGCGGCCACGCAGCAGCCGCCCTTCGCGCCGGAGGCTGGCGAGCAGCGGGCCCATCATCCGCCTCAGCGGCCTTCTTCCACCACGACGCTCATGCCCGGCCGCGCGCCTTGGATGGGCTCGGCGGGCCTGGCGCGCACCTCGAACGTGCGCGCATCAAACCCCTGCCCCGCGCGCGTGGCGCGCCAGGTGGCGAAGTCGGGCAGCACGCCCAGGTAATACACCTCGAACTGGACCTGGCGGTTGTCCAATGCCGGCAGGCGCGCCGAGAAACGGCTGCCTTGCGCGAAACGCGCCAGATGGTCTTCACGCACGCTCAGCACCACCCATTGGTCGCTCAGATCGACCACGGTGACCAGGGCCACGCCCTGCGGCGACAGCTCGCCTTCCTTGGCCAGCACCTGGCTGACTTCGCCGCCCACGGGGCTGCGCAACTGGGTCTCGGCACTTGCCGCCTCGACTTCCGCGACCACGCCCTGGACCTGGCGCGCCTGGGCCTGGGCGGCGGTCCTGTCTTCGGTGCGCGCGCCGGAGGCGGCCATGTCGTACTGGGCCTTGGCGGCGAGAGCCTGGTCGCGCGCGGCGCGGTGGTTGGCCAGCGCCTCGTCACGCTTTTGTGCCGCGACCAGGCCCTGGTCGTAGAGGCTTTGCACGCGCCGATAGGAGGTCTCGGCAAGCTCGGCCGCGGCCTGGGCGCGCTGCCAGCCCAGGCGCGCCATCTGCACTTCCTGCGGCCTGGCGCCGGCCAGGGCCTTGTCCGCCACGGCCTGGGCTGCATCGCGCGCCGCCTCGGCCTGCGCCAGCTTGGCACGCACTTCGGGGCTGTCCATCTCTATCAGCAGGTCGCCGGGCTGGATCTGCTGGCCGTCCTTCACCAGCACCTTGGAGATGCGGGCCGTGACCTTGGAGGCGATATCCGTCTCCCGGGCCTCCATCTGCCCCTGGAAATAGAGGGGCGCAGGCTGCGCCGCGCGCCAGAATCCCCAGGCAATCAGCAGGACCACCAGCAGCACCGCCGCAATGGCCGGCACGAAACGCCTGCCGCGGGACGGCGCAGGCACCGGGGATGGGGATTTGGAAGTGCTAGGGGTCATGGTGCGTCGGCGGGAATGTGGATGTCGGCCTGGGCCATGTAGCGCGCGAAGGCATCGCTTTGACCGGAGCTCTCGAGCAGTGCGGCCAATGCCTGTACATACAGATTGGCGCTTTCCGCGCGCTGCGTCTGCACCTTGGCGAGATTCGTCTGGGCGTCGATCAGGTCGAGCACGGTGCCCGTGCCCTCCTTGAGACCGGCCACGCGCAGGCGCAGCAGCTCGCGCGCCAAGTCTTCCTGCGCCTGCTGCGCCAGGTACTGGCGGCGCGCCTGCTCCACGCCCATCCAGTGCTTCTCGACCAGCAGGGCGATATCGCTGCGCACCTGGACCTGCATCGATTGCGCCTGCTCGATCTTGCGCTGTGACGAGGCGGCCATGGCGTCGCGGTCCAGGCTGTCCCACAGCGTCCAGCGCACGGCCACGCCGGCCACCCAGTTGGGCTTGCCGCTGGTCGCCAGTTCGTGCGAGCCGAAGGCCAGCACCTGCGGCCGGCGCAAGGCTTGCTGCGCGTCGTGCAGCGATTCGGCCTGGCGCTGCTTGGCCTGGACCTTGCCCAGCCCGGGGTGCAGCCGCTGGGCAGCAGACACGAACGCTTCGAGCGGCGCCAGCGGCCGGCTGCTGACGAACAGCGGCGAACTGGGAAGCACCGGGGCCTGGGCCTTGACGGTGCGCGCCAGCGCCGTGCCCGCGAGCTGCGCATCATCGCGCGCCTTGCGTGCCTGCTGCTCGGCATCCGCCAATGCCGCCTGTGCCTGCAGGCGTTCGACCTTGGCAATCACGCCCACCTTGAGCATGCTTTGCGCGGCGCTGTCGTGCTGGCGCACCGCGTCCAGTGCCCGCATGCGCAATTGCGCCGCGCGCTCGGCCAGCTGCGCGCCAAAGTAGCGCTGTACCAGCAGGGAATGCAGCGACTCGCGGCTGCTGGCCGCGTCGGCCAATGCCTCGTCCGTGGCGCCGTCGAGCCCGGCGCGCACGGCGTCCGACACACCGCCCATATACAGCGGCCAGATCAGCGAGAGGCTGGCGGAGGCATTGTTCTTCTCGCGCTGCAGCGAGACATTGGAGGGCAGCTGCGGCGTGCCGGGCAGCATCTGCCCCAACTCGGGCGGCAGCATGCCCAGCGTGCCGTCGAGCATGCGCCGCGCGGGATCGAGGTTGAGATCGGCATTGACCGAATAACGGTAGGCCATGCCGGTGACCGCCACCGACGGGCCGCCCAGACCTTGCGTGCCCTGGCGGCGCAGGCGCGCGCTCTCGACCGCGCTATGGGCGGCGGCCAGCTGGTCCGAACGCTCCAGCAGCGCGGTCTGCGCCTCGGAAAAACTCAGCGTGGCCGCCGGCTGCGCCATGGCGGCGCCCATGCCCAGGAGAAGCACGCAGCCACCAAGCAGGCAACGCCGGCGCAGCGCAAAAGATGACGTCGGAGTCAACATGACGGATAGCTCCTTGCGCTCTCGCTATGGGCCTGGAAAAGGATGGGGCCATCATATCGGAACAACCGCCGGCGAACTTCATGCCGGCGGTGGCATGGCTTGGGTGCCGCCATGCGCACCGCCGGTTGGAAGGCAGGGTCTTCAGGCCCTGGCAGTCATCGCCCGCGTCAGCAGATCGACGCCCAGCAGGAAGTCGTCTATGTCCATGGCTTCGTGCGGATTGTGCGAGCCGTTCTCGTTGCGGATGAACACCATGCCCGAAGGCACGCCCGCGTTGGCGAATACCGCCGCGTCATGCCCGGCGCCGCTGGCAATGCGTTCGAGCTTGTCGCCAGGCAAGGCCGCGGCCTCCATGCGATCGAGCCAGCCCGCGTCCATGATGGCCGGCTCGGTGAACAGGCGCTCGTCGAACTCGAAGCGCACATTGCGCGCGCGCTCTATGGCCGCGCATTCCTCGCGCATCAAGGTGTAGAAGCGCTCCAGCGTCTGCGTGTCCTGGCTGCGCACTTCGAAGCTGAAGGCGACCTCGCCCGGAATCACCGAGACCGCATGCGATTGCGCCGAGGTGGAGCAGATGCCGGTGGTCATCACCATGTCCATGCCCATCTGCAGCAGCACGCGCCAGTGCTCGTCCATGCGCGACAGCAGCTCGGCCACGGCGAGCAAGGCGTCCTTGCGCAGCCAGCGCGGCACGGCGCCCGAGTGGCCGGACTCGCCTATGCAGCGGATCAGGTTGTGGCGCACGTTGCCGCGTATGCCCGTGACCAGCGCCACCGGCCAGCCGCGGTTGACCATGACCGGACCCTGCTCGATATGCAGCTCCAGGTAGGCCGCAATGCGCGCGGTGTCGATCAGCGATTCGCCGCGCGCGATGGCATCGACGTCCGCGCCGCAGCGCGCCATGGCTTCGCTCAAGGTATCCACGCCGTCGCGCCGCGGGCGCGCCAGCGTGGCCGCGGGCAGCTTGCCCAGCAGCGACAGCGAGCCCAGATAGGCCTTGCCATACCAGGCACTTTCCTCGCCACGCAGCGCGAGCACGCGCACCGGCGGCGCGTCCTCATGGCGCCCGCGCAGGCCGACCAGGATCAGCATGCCGGCCACGATGCCGGCCAGGCCGTCGAAATTGCCGCCTTGCGGCACGGAGTCGGCGTGCGAGCCTATCACCAGGAAAGGCGCGTCGCGCTGGTCCTCGGGCAGGCTCAGCCACAGGTTGCCGGCGCGGTCGCTTTCGCAGCGCAGATCGAGTTCCTGCGCCTTGTCGGCAAGAATGCGCAGCGCGGTGTTCTCGCCCTTGCCATAGCTTTCGCGTGTCACGCCCAGGCCCTCACGGGTCGCTTCGCGGATTTCGGCCAGCAGCGATTCGGCCAGCGTGCGCGGTTCGGTCACGGTAGTGCAGGCCATCATGCGCCGGTCCCCCCGTTGCGCAGGGACCAGGCCACGGGCGAGGCAGAGAAGTCGGCCAGCGTCGCCTGTTGCGCGCTGCTCAGCTGTCCGCTGGCCAGCAGGGCTTCATGCAGGTGCTTCCAGGTGGCCAGCGCGTGCAGCGACAGGCCATGCTCGGCCAGCGTGCTGGCTTCCTGGGCGTAAAGCGCGTAGTCCAGCAGCACCAGCACATCTTCCACCACCGGGCCCGCGCGGCGCAGCGCCGCCACGGTGCCGGCCTTGGAGCGGCCGTCGGTGGTCACATCGTCGACCAGCAGCACTTTCGCGTCGGCCGGCAGACGCCCTTCGAGCTGGGCCGTGATGTCCCAGCCCACGGGGCGCTTGCGCAGATAGAGCATGGGCAGCTCCAGCCGCTCGGCCAGCCATGCCGCAAAGGCAATGCCCGAGCTTTCCGTGCCCACGATGGCATTGATGCCGCGCGCGGCGATCACCGGCTGCACGCAGCGCGCCGCGAGGTCCATGATTTCGGCCCGCAGCGCGACATCCGACATCAGGACTTGCGCATCCACATAGACCGGACTCGCCCAGCCCGAGGTGTAGAAGAACGGCTGGTGCGCGGCAATGCGCACGGCACCCAGGCCCACCAGGGCCTGGGCAACGCGGGGTGCGTCGGAATCGGAAAGAAGCATGGGCGTGTCCGTGGGCAAAACGCAGATGTTAAGAACCCGGGCGTCCGACCAGAAGTGGCTAAAATTCCTCGAGCCGTTCCAATCCACGATGGCTCATGCCGCCCGCCCATGTCCGAATTCACTTCCTCGCGCAGCTTTTTGCGCCAGATCGACCTTGCCTCGCTGGATCTGTTCGTGCTGATCTGCGAGGGGGGCAGCATCGCGCGCGCCGCCGAGCACGGCGGCATGGTCGCGTCGGCCGTGAGCAAGCGCATCGCCGAGCTCGAGTCGCTGGCGCGCACGCCCTTGCTGCTGCGCCACGCGCGCGGTGTGCGCCCCACGCCCGCCGGGGACTTGCTGCTCGAACATGCGCGCACCATCCTGCTGGGCGTGGAGCACCTGCGCGACGACCTGATCGAATATGCGCGCGGCGTGCGCGGGCTGGTGCGGCTGAGCGCCAACGCGTCTGCCGTGGAGCAGTTCCTGCCCGAGCACATTGCAGCATTTGCCAAGCACCATCCCGACATCCGCATCGACCTGCGCCAGGCCACCAGCCGCAGCGTGGCGCGTGCGGTGCGCGACCATATTGCCGACCTGGGCGTGTGCAGCCCCTGCGATGAAGCCGAGGGGCTCGAGTCCATGCCCTACCGGCGCGAACGCATGGTGCTGATCATGCCGGGTGGCCATGCACTGGCGCGCCACGCGCAGCTCGCCTACGAAGAGGCGCTGGACTATGCGCAGGTCGGGCTGCGCGACAGCTCCATCGTGCAGGAAATGCTCGACCGCGAGGCGCGCGCGGGCCGGCGCATGCTGCGCCAGCGCATCGAGGTCGACAGCCTGAGCGCGATGTGCCGGATGATCGAATGCGGGCTGGGCGTGGGCGTGATGCCCGAGGGGGCGTACCAAAGACTGGGCGAGGCGCGCGAGCTGCACGCCGTGCCGCTGACCGATGCCTGGGCCGAGCGCAGCCTCAACCTGTATGCAACGCGCTTTGCCGACCTGCCCGCGCCCGCGCGGCACTTTGCGGCGGCGCTGGTTCCCCCAGACAAAGACGCTTAAACCACCGCCTCCACTTCATGCCCCAGCAGCATGCGCGAAGACTTGGGCAGATGCGCGGTCAGAAACTCCATCTGGTCGGCAAGGATGCGGCGGTTGCGCAGGATGAAGTCTTCCCAGAGGCTGGGCACATAAGGGGCGTACAGCAGCGGCATGCGCGCCTGCTCGGGTGTGCGTGCGCCCTTGCGGTGGTTGCAGGGGCGGCAGGCCGTGACCACGTTCATCCAGTGGTCCTGGCCGCGCGCGGCCTGGGGCAGGATATGTTCGCGCGTCAGTTCGCTGTCGGCGTAGCGCTGGCCGCAGTAGGCGCAGATGCAGCGGTCGCGCGCAAACAGCTTGCTGTTGGTGAGACCGGGCTTGAGCGCATGCGGGTTGATCGCGGGCATGCCGCGCGTACCTATGATGCTGTTGACCAGGATCTGCGACTGCAGTCCGGTGCGCGCGTTGTGGCCGCCGCGGAAACAGGCAATCGCGCCGCCCGACTCCCAGCGCACGGCATCGGCGGCGTAGTACAGCACCGCCTGCTCGAGCGTGATCCAGGACTGCGGCAGTCCCTGCGCGGACAATTTCAGCACCTTCACAACCCGCCTCCTTTGCAACCCACATCGCCAAGGAACATGGTCCCGACCGGAACAACCCGCCGGACAGGACCAACCTGTCTCAGGCAATATACTCGCTTTCCAGCAAGAACCAGCAGGCTGCGCTGGATGGACATGCGCGCATCGCTATCAAAAACAAAGCATATTGATGAAGATTTTCCGCGGCTTTCAGCACTCGGGGCGTGAGCCAGCCTGTGCCTTGACGATTGGCAATTTCGACGGTGTCCACCGGGGTCACCAGGCCATGCTGTCCCTGCTCGCGGGCGAAGCCCGGCAGCGGGGCGTCGCCACCTGCGTGCTCACGTTCGAGCCGCATCCGCGCGACTATTTCGCCAAGGCGCTGAACCAGCCCGGGCTCGCGCCGGCGCGCATCTGCACGCTGCGCGACAAGCTCGAAGCGCTCGAGCGCTGCGGTGTCGACCAGGTCGTCGTGTTGCCGTTCAACCAGCAGCTGGCCAGCCAGTCGCCCCAGGCCTTCATCGACGAGGTGCTGCTCGAGGGCCTGGGCGCGCGCTATGTGCTGGTCGGCGACGATTTCTGCTTTGGCGCCAAGCGCGCCGGCGACTACGCCATGCTCGACGCCGCGGGCCAGCGCAGCGGCTTCGATGTGGCGCGCATGAACAGCTACGAAGTCCACGGCCTGCGCGTGTCGAGCTCGGCGGTGCGCGAAGCCCTGGCCGCGGGCCGCATGGACGAGGCCGCACGGCTGCTGGGCCACCCCTACACCATCTCCGGCCATGTGCTCCATGGCCGCAAGCTCGGCCGCCAGCTCGCCGAGTCAAGCGCGGGCGCGCACGACGGCTTTCGCACGCTGAACCTGCGCTTTGCGCACTGGAAGCCTGCGGCCGGCGGCATTTTCGCGGTGCATGTGCACGGCCTGTCCGATGCGCCGCTGCAGGGCGTGGCCAACCTGGGCGTGCGGCCCTCGCTGGACCCGAATGACGTCAACGGCGGGCGCGTGCTGCTGGAAACCCACTGCCTCGATTGGCCCGCCCACCTCGGGGCTGAAGGGGCATACGGTAAAATCATCCGCGTGGAACTTCTGCACAAACTGCATGACGAGCTGAAGTACGACAGTCTGCAAGCCCTGACCGAGGGCATCGCCAAGGACTGCGACGATGCGCGCGCGTTGTTTTCTGCGCTGCCTGCGCCCAGCTATACCGAAACCCGTCGCCAGACGACCCGCGATCGAATTTGACGCGCGCCCTGCGCTTCGCTGGCCCGGGCATGACGCCCGCGCCCACTCCCGCCCCGCTTTCCATGCCCGGGCCACTTCCCCGGGCAACGCTTCGCTTTGAAGGTTTCCATGTCCGATCAAGCCAAAAATTCTCCCGCCGCTGCCAGCTATCGCAGCACCCTGAACATGCCCGACACCCCGTTTCCCATGCGCGGCGACCTGCCCAAGCGCGAAGCGGGCTGGGCACAGGAATGGGACGACAAGGGCATCTACAAGAAGCTGCGCGACGCCCGCTGCGGCGCGCCCAAGTTCATCCTGCACGACGGCCCGCCGTACGCCAACGGCCAGATCCACATCGGCCATGCGGTCAACAAGGTGCTCAAGGACATGATCGTCAAGAGCCGCCAGCTCGAAGGCTTTGACGCGCTCTACGTGCCGGGCTGGGACTGCCACGGCCTGCCGATCGAGAACGCGATCGAGAAGCTGCACGGCCGCAACCTGCCGCGCGACGAGATGCAGGCCAAGAGCCGGGCCTTCGCGACCGCGCAGATTGCCCAGCAGATGGCCGACTTCAAGCGCCTGGGCGTGCTCGGCGACTGGGACAACCCGTACAAGACCATGAACTACGCCAACGAGGCCGCGGAACTGCGCGCCCTGAAGCGCGTCATGGAGCGCGGCTATGTCTACCGCGGCCTCAAGCCCGTGTACTGGTGCTTCGACTGCGGCTCGTCGCTGGCCGAGTTCGAGATCGAATATGCCGACAAGAAGAGCCAGACGCTGGACGTGATGTTCCCCACGGCCGAGCCCGAAAAGCTGGCCGCGGCATTTGGCCTGCCCGCGCTCACCAAGCCGGCCGCCATCGTCATCTGGACCACGACCGCCTGGACCATCCCCGCGAACCAGGCGCTCAACGTCAACCCGGCGCTCGAGTACAGCCTGGTCGACACCGAGCGCGGCCTGCTGATCGTCGCCAGCGCGCTGGTGGGCAAGTGCCTGGAACGCTGGGCCCTGACGGGCAGCGTCGTCGCCACGGCGCTGGGCGAAAAGCTGGACCACCTGAACTTCCGCCACCCGCTGGCCGAAGTCGACGCCGGCTTCGACCGCCTGTCGCCGGTGTATCTGGCCGACTACGCGACGGCCGACGACGGCACGGGTATCGTGCATTCGTCGCCCGCCTATGGCGTGGATGACTTCAACTCCTGCGTCGCCAACGGCCTGGAGTACGACAACATCCTCAACCCCGTGCAGGGCAACGGCGTCTACGCGCCCGAGCTGGCGCTGTTCGCCGGCCAGCATATCTGGAAGGCCGCGCCGGTCATCATCGAGACGCTGCGCGAAGCCGGCCGCCTGCTCGACAGCCAGACCATCAGCCACAGCTACCCGCATTGCTGGCGCCACAAGACGCCGGTGATCTACCGCGCCGCGGCCCAGTGGTTCGTGCGCATGGACGAGGGCGAAGGCGTGTTCACCAAGGACAAGGCACCGGGCACGCTGCGCGAGACCGCGCTGGCGGCGATCGAGCAGACGCAGTTCTACCCCGAGAACGGCAAGGAACGCCTGCGCGCGATGATCGCCGGGCGCCCCGACTGGTGCATCTCGCGCCAGCGCAGCTGGGGCGTGCCCCTGCCCTTCTTCCTGCATGTGGACTCGGGTGAACTGCACCCGCGCACCATGGAAATCATCGACCAGGCCGCGGCCATGATCGAGCAAGGCGGCATCGAGGCCTGGAGCCGCGTGAGCGCCGAAGACATCCTCGGCGCCGAGGAAGCCGCCCAGTACACCAAGAGCACCGACATCCTCGAAGTCTGGTTCGACTCGGGCTCGACGTTCTGGCATGTGATGCGCGGCACCCACCCCGACATGCACCACGACAGCGGCCCCGAAGCCGACCTGTACCTCGAAGGCCATGACCAGCACCGCGGCTGGTTCCACTCGTCGCTGCTGCTGGCCTCGGCCATCTACGGCCGTGCGCCCTACCGCGGCCTGCTGACCCACGGCTTCACCGTCGACGGCCAGGGCAAGAAGATGAGCAAGTCGGTGGGCAACACGGTCGCGCCCCAGGACGTGTCGAGCAAGCTGGGCGCGGAAATCATCCGCCTGTGGGTGGCTTCTACCGACTACTCGGGCGACCTGGCGATCGACGACAAGATCCTGGCGCGCGTGGTCGATGCCTACCGCCGCATCCGCAACACGCTGCGCTTCCTGCTGGCCAACGTCAGCGACTTCGACCCCGCCAACGACAGCGTGCCTTTCGCGCAGATGCTCGAGATCGACCGCTACGCCCTGGCGCGCGCACACCAGCTGCAGACCGAGATCATCGGCCACTACCAGGCCTACGAGTTCCACCCGGCGGTCGCCAAGCTGCAGCTGTACTGCTCCGAAGACCTGGGCGGCTTCTACCTCGACGTGCTCAAGGACCGCCTGTACACCAGCGCGCCCAAGAGCCTGGCGCGGCGTTCGGCGCAGACCGCGCTGTGGCAGATCACGCATGCCATGCTGCGCTGGATGGCGCCGTTCCTGTCGTTCACGGCCGAGGAAGCCTGGAAGATCTTTGGCGACAGCGAAACCATTTTCCTCGA
This sequence comes from Pantoea sp. 18069, assembly GCF_902706035.1. Lineage (GTDB taxonomy): Bacteria > Pseudomonadota > Gammaproteobacteria > Burkholderiales > Burkholderiaceae_C > Comamonas. Next base: position 73,323 of record NZ_CACSJA010000001.1, read on the forward strand.
GAAGTTCAGCGACCTGCCCGCGGGCGACGCCGCGCTGCTGGCCAAGTGGGCGCGCATCCGCGAGATCCGCGACCTGGTCAACAAGGACATCGAAGCCGTGCGCACCACGGGCCAGGTCGGCTCGTCGCTGCAGGCCGAAGTCACGCTGGCTGCCGAGCCCGAAGACCTGGCGCTGCTGCAAAGCCTGGGCGACGACCTGAAGTTCGTGTTGATCACGTCGGCGGCGCAGGCCGTGACGGGCGCTTCGCTGCAGTCGAGCGTCGCGCCCAGCGCGCACCAGAAGTGCGAGCGCTGCTGGCACTACCGCGAAGACGTGGGCGTCAACCCCGCCCATCCGACGCTGTGCGGCCGCTGCGACAGCAATCTGCATGGCGCCGGCGAAAGCCGTACGGTCGCCTGATGGTCACGACCTTCTCCACCCGTTCGCGCCCGGCCCTCTGGCCGTGGCTGCTGTGGGCGCTGCTGCTGATCGTCGTCGACCAGCTCACCAAGCAGTGGATACTGCAGTACTACCAGCTCGGCGACTTCACGCCGATCACGGGCTTCTTCAACATCGTGCGCGCGCACAATACCGGCGCGGCCTTCTCCTTCCTGGCCGACGCCGGCGGCTGGCAGCGCTGGCTGTTCACCGCCATCGGCGTGGTCGCGACGGTGGTCATCGTCTGGCAGCTGCACGCCCACCGCGGCCAGCGCCTGCTGGGCCTGGCGCTGGCAAGCATCCTGGGCGGCGCAATCGGCAACGTGGTCGACCGCCTGCAGCACGGCTATGTGGTCGACTTTCTCGACTTCTACTGGGGAACTTCGCACTTCCCGGCGTTCAATGTGGCCGACATGGCGATCAGCATTGGCGCGGTGCTGCTGATCCTGGATGAGCTGCGCAGGATGAGAAAAAAGAGCAACGCCTGAATTGGGAGCTGGCCTGCCCCATGCCTATGGGACAGGCGGTTCATCCTTCTATCCGTCTATCCTTCAACAGGCTCGGGACGCAGTACGAACGGTTAAAAAACCCTCGCTACCGTTCGTCCTGAGCCCGTCAAAGGGCATTTCAGTGCGGGTTTTCCCGGTACCCAGCGCAAGCAGGCACCGCTCCAACCTGGTGCCACGTAGGCCAAACGCGCATAAACGCACACAAACGCGCCATTTCAACCATATTTGTGGCATAGGCACAACAATCGCGCTATAGTGACCGGTTCTGCCCATGAAACACTTACTCAACCTACTGGCCGCCGTCGCACTGCTCGTGTGGGGCACCCACATGGTTCGAACCGGGGTCTTGCGCGTCTTCGGTGCGAACCTGCGCAACCTGCTTGCCCGCAGCATGGGCAACCGCTTTTCCGCGGTGCTCTCGGGGATAGGCGTGACCGCGCTCGTGCAGTCAAGCACGGCCACCTCGCTGATGACTTCGTCCTTCGTGGGCCAGGGCCTGATCACGCTGCCCGCCGCGCTGGCCGTGATGCGCGGCGCCGATGTCGGCACGGCGATGATGTCGGTGCTGTTTGCGACCGACCTGTCGTGGCTCTCACCGCTGTTGATTTTCGTCGGCGTGGTGCTGTTCATCACGCGCCAGGACAGCACGCCCGGACGCATAGGCCGGGTGCTGATCGGCCTGGGCGTGATGCTGCTGGCACTGCGCCTGGTCGTCGAAGCCACCGAGCCGCTGGTTGAATCCAACGTCATCCGCACGCTGCTCGGCTCCATGAGCAGCGATATCTTCCTCGAACTGCTGATGGGCGCGGTGCTCGCGGTCATGGCCTATTCCAGCCTGGCCATCGTGCTGTTGATTGCTGCCATGGCCAGCTCCGGCGCGGTGCCGCTCGAAGTGGCCCTGGGCCTGGCGCTGGGAGCGAACCTGGGCAGCGGTCTGGTGGCCGTGCTGACCACGGCCAAGTCCAGCGTCGAAGTGCGCCAGGTGACCATAGGCAACATGCTGTTCAAGATCATGGGGGTCGCGCTGGCGCTGCCCGCCATCGGGCTGTGGATGCAGCATGTGCGGCCCATCATCGGCGACGGCGCGCGCAACGTGGTGCTGTTCCACCTCGCGTTCAACATCTTCAACACGCTGTTCTTCATAGGCATGACCAACATGGTCGCCAAATGGGTGATCGCGTTGCTGCCCAAGCCCGCACCGGACTCGGGCAATCCGCTGCGTCCGCGCCACCTCGACGCTTCGGCGCTGGCCACGCCGTCGCTGGCCATTTCCTGCGCCGCACGCGAAGCGCTGCACCAGGCCGATATCGTCGAAGCCATGCTGATCGGCATGCACAAGGTCGTGGTCAACGACGACCTCAAGCTTTCGGCGGAGTTGCGCCATCTCGACGACACGGTCGACGAACTGTACTCGGCGATCAAGTACTACATGACCAAGATCTCGCGCGCCGAACTCGACGAGAAGGAAGGCCAGCGCTGGACCGAAGTCATCAGCTTCACCATCAACATGGAGCAGATCGGTGACCTGATCGAGCGCGTGCTGCAGGACATTGAAAGCAAGAAGATCAAGAAGGGCCGGCAGTTCTCGGCAGCCGGCATGCAGGAAATCAACGACCTGCACGCGCGTCTGCTCGACAACCTGCGGCTGGCGATGAGCGTATTCCTCACCGGCAATGTGCGCGACGCGCACAAGCTGCTCGAGGAAAAGGCACGTTTTCGCGATCTGGAGCTGGCCTACTCGGCCTCGCACCTCGCGCGGCTGTCGGACAACACCATGCCCAGCATCGAGACCAGCTCGCTGCACATCGACCTGATCAGCGAACTCAAGCGCATCAATTCGCTGCTGTGCTCGGTGGCCTACCCCATTCTGGAAACGGCCGGCGCACTGGCGCCCAGCCGGTTGCGCGAAACGCCGCTACCGCAGCAAGACTGAATTGCTGCGCCGCCGGGGCGCAGCCACATCCTTCGACCAGGGCCTGTCGAAGGATGAACGGGCCGCGCCCGCCTACCAGCCCCAATAACCCGCCCACACCAGCGCCGCCTCGGGCGTGAATTTTTCCTCGCTGGCCCAGGCCTGGACCTGTTCGGTCGGCAGCAGCGCAAAGCCCTGGACTTCTCCGTCCTGGTTGTCGGGCGCCACGCCGTCGGGCACGGCCGCCACATACCAGTGGATGCGCTCGTGGATATAGCCGCAGCCATCGCCTTCGTCGCTGGGCTGGACCAGGTCGAAGAAGCCGCCGTAGCGCAAACCCTGCAGCGCCGCCAGGCGCAGGCCGGCCTCTTCCCAGGTCTCGCGCGCGAGCGCGGTGTCGAGGCTGTCATCCGCGGACACCATGCCGCCCATCAGCGTGTCCCAGCGGTTGGGGAACATCGCCTTGTCGGCCGCGCGCTGCTGCACCCAGAGCCGGCCATCGGGCGCGACGCCGACCAGGTGCACGGCCTGGGTGGCAATGCCCAGCACGCGCACCGCACCGCGCTCCACGGTCGCGATGCGCTCGCCTTCGGGGTTGCGCACGGCGAGCTGCTCGTCGCGCCACGGGCCGCAGCGGCCATCGGCGCGCAGCACCTGGGCCAGCCGGTTCAGCAGCGCCAGCGTGGCGCCATCGCCAGCCTCGGCCTGCAGCCACCAGCTGGTTTCACCCGCGGCGCTGCGCGCCGCGATGTCGATGCCCATGGCCCGCAGATTGTCCAGCCCCAGATCGGGCAGCAAGCCGCGCTGCACCGACCCCACGACCTGGCCCGCGACATACAGCGCTTCACGCGGCTGCAGCGCCGGCGCGCAGGCAATGGCGCGGGTGCGCGCGACCCAGTCGGGAACCGGTACTGCGCTCATAAGGTCAGGATCGTCGAGCCCGTGGTCTTGCGCGCCTCGAGGTCGCGATGCGCCTGCTGGATATCGCGCAGCGCATAGCGCTGGGCAATGTGGATCTTGACGGCGCCGCTTTGCACCACGGCAAACAGGTCGTCGGCCATGGCCTGGCAGGATTCGCGCGTGGCGATGTGGCTGTAGACCGACTGGCGCGTAACGTACAGCGAGCGCGCCGCCAGCAGCGACGGCGCGAACGCCGGCACCGGCCCCGAGGCATTGCCGAAGCAGACCATCAGGCCGAAGGTGCGCAGGCATTGCAGCGAGCCTTCCCAGGTGTCCTTGCCCACCGAGTCATAGACGACTTTCACGCCTTCGCCGCCCGTGATCTCGCGCACGCGCGCGGCAAAATCTTCACTGCGGTAGTTGATGGCATGCGCGGCGCCATTGTCGAGCGCGAGCTGGCATTTCTCGTCGCTGCCGGCCGTCGCGATCAGGCGCAGGCCCAGGGCGCGTGCCCACTGGCAGGCAATCAGGCCGACACCGCCGGCGGCCGCATGGAACAGCACGAAGTCGCCCGCGACCAGGCCTTCGACCGGCTTGACCTTCTTGAGCAGGTACTGCACCGTCAGGCCCTTGAGCATCATCGCCGCGCCGGTCTCGAAACCGATGTCGTCCGGCAGGCGGCAGACGCGGTCGGCCGGCATGACCCGGACTTCGCAGTACGCGCCCGGCGGATTGCTGGTGTAGGCCGCGCGGTCGCCGACCTGCAGATGCTGCACGCCAGCGCCCACGGCCTCGATCACGCCCGCGGCCTCCATGCCCAGGTTCAAGGGCATGGGCAGCGGGTACAGGCCGCTGCGCTGGTAGACATCGATGAAGTTGAGCCCCACCGCCTTGTGGCGTATGCGCACTTCACCCGCGCCCGGTTCGCCTACCGCGACCTGGACCAGCTGCAACTGTTCGGGACCGCCGGGTGCGGCGATTTGCACTGCCATGTTCATAGCCATCGTCTCCTCGAAGCTCACGATAAAGAACAGCCCGGTACGCTGACCGGGCAGATACCTAAGCGGCCAACACAACCCAGCAAATCGAAGATTTGCGGTTGAGGCTAGGCGCGGTGCCGCAGACAGTGCGAATAGCACGGCAAGGCACAGCAACGACGCCTCAAGGGTTGTGTTGGTCGCTCTTAAAAGCTGCCTGGGTACAGACCGCCGTCGGGCAGGATATTCTGGCCCGTCATATAGCCCGCATGCTGGCTGCACAGGAAGGCGCAGATCGCACCGAACTCCTGCGCATTGCCGAAGCGCCTGGCGGGAATCTGCTTCATGCTGGCTTCGCTGATCTCATCGATGCTCTTGCCGGTCTTGCTGGCCGCGGCCTGCATGGTGCCTTGCAGGCGGTCGGTCGCGAACTTGCCAGGCAGCAGGTTGTTGATGGTCACGCCCTTGCCCGCAATGGAGCTGCGCGCCGCGCCCGCGACAAAGCCGGTCAGGCCGCTGCGCGCGCCGTTCGACAGGCCCAGGATGTCGATAGGCGCCTTCACGGCGCTCGAGGTGATGTTCACGATGCGACCGAAACCGCGTGCGGCCATGCCGTCCACGGTGGCCTTGATCAGCTCGATGGGCGTGAGCATGTTGGCGTCCACGGCCTTGATCCATGCGTCGCGGTCCCAGTCACGGAAGTCGCCGGGCGGCGGGCCGCCGGCATTGGTCACGACGATGTCGAAGTCCACGCCCGGGCCACCGGCGGCCGACAGCACCGCAGCGCGGCCTTCGGGCGTGGTGATGTCGGCGGCGGCGGCAATCACCTTGCCCGCGCCCGGCAGCGCCGCCAGGCGCGCGGCGGCATCGGCCAGCGCCTCCGGATTGCGCGCGTTGATCACCAGGTTCACACCTTCACCGGCCAGCGCCTGCGCGCAGCCATAGCCCAGACCCTTGCTCGCGCCGCACACCAGCGCCCACTTGCCTGCAATACCCAAATCCATGGAAAACCTCCGTTGCCGTTGAAAAATCGCGCGCCCTCTGAGCGCGCCTGCCATTGAATATAGCCGCGACCGCGTTCAGCCGCGGCCGTGGAAAAGCTTGTGGTGCAGCCGTCGCAGCGACCACCAGACGCCCAGCGCGACCACGGGAATCGCCACCGCCGCCGTCGACTCGGGCGACCAGGGCCAGCCTATCTTCTGCGCGCCCTTGGCGAGGTAGCTGACCAGGCCCACGATGTAATAGGTGATGGCCGCGACCGACAGGCCTTCCACGGTGGACTGCAGCTTGAGTTGCATGCCCTGGCGGTGGTTCATCGTGCCCAGCAGCGCCTGGCTGCTTTGCTGCTGCTCGATCTCCACGCGCGTGCGCAGCAGGTGACTCACGCGCGAAACACGCTCGGACAGCGCATTCTGCCGGCGCGTGGCCCACTCGCAGGTGCTGCGCGCGGGCGACAGCCGACGGTCCATGAACTGCTGGATGGTCTGCATGCCCGGCAGGCGCGATTCGCTGATGTCCTGGATGCGCCGGTCGACCAGCTCGAAGTACGCCATGCTGGCCGAGAAGCGCGAGTGCGTGGCCGCGTATTCGCTTTCCACCTGGCCCGCGAGGCGCGTGAGCCGGTCGAGCAGCAGCGGCTCGCTGTCGCGGTCGGCCAGGCGAATTGCCTGGGCCAGCTCGGCCAGGTCACGCTCCGCGGTGGCCAGCACTTCGGCCGCGCGGCGCGCGGCCGGCAGGCCCAGCAGCGCGGCCATGCGGTAGGTCTCGATCTCCAGCAGGCGCTGGACCAGCCGTCCCAGGCGCTGCGGCGACATCTGCTCGCCGGCGAACACCAGCATGCGCGAGCAGCCGTCGGCATGGATGGAAAAGTCGGTGAACAGCTGCGCCATCGCATCGGCCACCGCCGACGCCACGACGTTCTCCTCGTGCAGCATGTGGCGCACCAGGCGCTGGCGCTCGCTCTCCGAGGCCGCCAGCGCCCAGAGGTGCAGGCTGCTCAGGCACTGGCCTGGCAGGGCCGCGAGCCACTCGCGCGGCACTTCGGCCAGCGCGGTGCGCGGCGCGCGCGCGTCCAGCCCGGTGGCCGGGTCCAGCGCCACGGTGAAAGTCCAGGAGACGAATTCAGTGTGCAGTTCCCAGCGCAGGCGAAAGGCGCCGAGGTCGCAGCGCAGATGGGTGGTGCTGTCGTCGGGCGGCGACTGGTGGTGGTCGCGCAGCAGGCGCGCCACATGGCTGCGGCTGGCTTCGCGCTGCGCGGCGTCGGCCCACATCACGATCTGGGTGATGGCCAGCGGCGCGGCCATGACTTCGGCGGGACGCGCATGGATTTCATTGTGCAGCAGCACCCGCTGGGGGTGCTGTGCCGGGGGAGTCGGAGCAAGCATGCAAACCTCGTTGACGAGTCGCCTATTGTGGCCTGTCCCGCGCGCCTGCCTCGGGCCAGGCCTGCATTCTCCGGCGCTGGCAAGGGCCCCGGCGGTCTGGGCAAGAAAAAATGGCACCCGAAGGTGCCATTTTTTCTTTGCATGCCCCAGCGCATGGGGCTTGCAGCTTCGTCAGTCTTCGACGAACGCTTCCTCGCGGCGGTTCTTCACCGCAGGCAGCAGCACGATGATCAGCAGCAGCACGGCAGCGATCAGGAAGCCGGCCGAGATGGGACGGGTCACGAACACGCTCCAGTCGCCACGCGACAGCAGCAGCGCACGGCGCAGGTTTTCTTCCATCATCGGGCCCAGGATGAAGCCCAGCAGCAGCGGCGCGGGTTCGGTGCCGAGCTTGTGGAACACATAGCCCACGAAACCGAAGATACCCACCATCCACACGTCGAACTCGCTGTTCTTCGTGCCGTACACACCGATCGCGCAGAACAGCACGATGGCGGGGAACAGCCAGCGGTAAGGCACCGTCAGCAGCTTGATCCAGATGCCGATCAGCGGCAGGTTCAAGATGATCAGCATCAGGTTGCCGAGCCACATCGAGGCGATCAGGCCCCAGAACAGTTCGGGGTTGCTGGTCATCACCTGGGGACCAGGCTGGATGTTGTGGATCGTCATCGCGCCCACCATCAGCGCCATCACGGCGTTCGGGGGGATGCCCAGCGTCAGCAGGGGAATGAACGAGGTCTGCGAACCGGCATTGTTGGCCGACTCAGGCGAGCACACGCCGCGGATGTTGCCTTGACCGAAAGGAACTTCGCCCGGACGGAGCTTGGTCTTCTTTTCGATGGTGTAGGCAGCAAAAGCCGACAGCATGGCGCCACCGCCAGGCAGAATGCCCAGTGCCGAACCCAGTGCCGTACCACGGATCATCGCGGGAATCATGTGCTTGAAGTCTTCTGCGGTAGGCATCAGACCCGTCACCTTGGCGGTGAACACTTCACGCTCGTCTTCGGGCTTGGACAGGTTGGCAATGATTTCGCCGTAGCCGAACACACCCATGGCGATCACGACGAAGTCGATGCCGTCGGTCAGTTCAGGGATGTCGAAGCTGTAGCGGGCAACGCCGGAGTTCACGTCGGTGCCCACCATGCCGAGCAGCAGGCCCAGCACGATCATGGCAATCGCCTTGAGCAGCGAACCCGAAGCCAGCACCACGGCGCCGATCAGGCCCAGGGTCATCAGCGAGAAGTATTCAGCAGGGCCGAACTTGAACGCGACTTCGGTCAGCGGCGGCGCGAACGCAGCCAGGATGACGGTACCCACGCAACCGGCGAAGAACGAACCGATACCGGCGGCTGCCAGCGCGGGACCCGCCCGGCCTTTGCGCGCCATCTGGTAACCGTCGATCACGGTCACCACCGACGAGGACTCGCCCGGCAGGTTCACCAGAATCGCCGTGGTCGAACCACCGTACTGTGCGCCGTAGTAAATACCGGCCAGCATGATCAGCGCCGCCACCGGAGGCAGGGCGTAGGTCGCGGGCAGCAACATGGCGATGGTCGCCACGGGGCCGATGCCCGGCAAGATGCCGATGAGGGTACCCAACAAACAGCCGATGAAGCAGTAAATCAGGTTTTGGAAGGTAAAGGCAACGCCGAAGCCGAGTGCCAGATTGTCAAGAAGTTCCACGAACGATGCTCCCTTAACCCGTGATGAAGCTAGGCCACACGGGGAACTGCAAATTCAGTGCCCAGACGAAAGCCGCATAGCTACCCACTGCCAGGCAGGTCGCCAGAATGGTGACTTCCTTGGTCTTGAAGGAGTAGCCACCCAGGCTGGCGATGAACACCAGGCCGTAGATTGCGACGATCAGGCCGAACTGGGGAATGCCCAGCGCAGGAACACCGACCAGCAGAACGCCGAACGCGAAGTTGGCAGCCAGGATGAAGAAGACTTGCTTCCAGGCCCACTTGCCGATCTTGTCGCCGTCAGCGGTTTCAACGATCAGGCCCTTGGCGCCGATGGCAATACCGAGAATGGACATCAACACGCCCAGAATCAGCGGGAAGTACCCGGGACCCATGCGCGCACCTGTACCAATGTTGTAGTCCACGGCGCCGATCGCAAAAGCGACACCGACGACCAAGAACATCAACCCGGAAAAAAAGTCTTTTTGACTCTTGATTTTCACAAAAATGTCTCCTAGACGGAAATCACGATGGAGCGATTGTGGGGCCTGAAAAGTTGTGTCCGAATGTGGATTCCACCTACAAAGGCCATTCAATGCGGCCTACTTTTGGCGGCATCAAATCGGGCTACAGCCCGCATGCAGCCTGGGTTTGCACGATTCCCCAGGATGCTGCACGCGCAGCCCCCAAGGGTTTGTACCGAGAAGCCTTCAACCCAGCATCGGCGTGCTGCCTATGACTTCGGGCAGCGTGGTCAGGCCTTCGGCCACGCGCAGCGCGCCCGCCAGGCGCAACGGGCGCATGCCGTCCGCCACCGCCTGGCGGCGCAGGCCGTCGATCGATGGGTTGGCATGAATCTGCTCCTTGAGCGCTTCGCTCACCGTGAGCAGCTCGTACAGGCCGGTGCGGCCCTTGAAACCCGTCATGCGGCAGTCGGTGCAGCCCACGGGCTGGTAAGGGCGGTAGCCGCCGTTGAGCTTCCAGGGCTTGACGGCCTCGGCGAGGTCGTCGCGCGAGGTCGATTCATCGGGCTGCTTGCACTGCGGGCACAGCGTGCGCACCAGCCGCTGGGCCAGCACGCCGAGCAGCGTCGCGTTGATCAGGTAGGACGGCACACCCAGCTCCATCAGGCGGCTCACGGCGCTGGGCGCATCGTTGGTGTGCAGCGTGGAAAACACCAGATGGCCGGTGAGCGCGGCCTGCACGGCCATCTCGGCCGTGGCCAGGTCGCGGATTTCGCCGACCATGATGATGTCCGGGTCCTGGCGCATCAGCGCGCGCAGGCCTTCGGTGAAGCCGAAATCGAGCTGCGGCTGGACCTGGGTCTGGTTGAAGCTCGGCTCTATCATTTCGATAGGGTCCTCGACCGTGCTGACGTTGACTTCCTCGGTCGCGATGCGCTTGAGCGTCGCGTACAGCGTGGTGGTCTTGCCCGAGCCCGTGGGGCCGGTCACGAGAATGATGCCGTGCGGGCTGCGCACCAGCGACTCCCAGCGCTGGGCATCGTGCGGCGCGAAGCCCAGGCCCGCGAGGTCCTTGACGGCGTTGTCCGGGTCGAAGATGCGCATCACCATCTTTTCGCCGAACGCCGTGGGCAGCGTAGACAGGCGCATTTCGACTTCGACGCCGCGCGGGTTGCGGGTCTTGATGCGGCCGTCCTGGGGGCGGCGCTTTTCGACCACGTCCATGCGGCCCAGCAGCTTGACGCGCGCCACCATGGCATTGAGCACGCCCATGGGCAGGTGGTAGACCGGGTGCAGCACGCCGTCGATGCGAAAGCGGATCACGCCCTGCTCGCGCCGCGGCTCGAGGTGGATGTCGCTGGCGCGCTGGTCGAACGCGTACTGCCACAGCCAGTCGACGACGCGCACCACGCCCTGGTCGTTGGCGTCGAGCTGCTTGTTGCCCTTGTCGAGTTCGACCAGTTGCTCGAAGCTCGCGGTGCTCGCCGCGCCGCCGCTTTTCTGCGCAGCGCGCACCGACTTGGCAAGCGCGAAGAATTCGGCCGTGAGGCGCTTGATGTCGAGCGGGTTGGCCATGACCCGGCGCACCTTGCGCCGCGCCTGGCGCTCGACTTCGGCGACCCAGTCGTCGATCAGCGGCTCCGACGTGGCAACCACCACTTCCTCGGGCGTGACCTGCACCGGCAACACCTTGTGGCGCTCGGCATAGCTCGCGCTCATGGTCTCGGCGACGCGGCCCGCGTCGACGCGCAGCGGATCGATGCGCAGGTACGGCAGGCCGCAGCGCTGGGCCACGTACTGCGTCAGCGCCTCGACGTCGAGCGCCGGCGCGCCATCGGCGCGCACCATCGCCACATGGGCCAGCCGCACCAGCGGGTGCAGGCTGCTTTCGGCCTGCGAGCAGCGCACGATGGTGCGCTCGGCCTCATGGGGCGTGATCACGCCGTCGGCCTGCAGCCAGCGCACGATGCTGCGCCACTGCAGCGGCCCGGATTCAGGCAGGACCGCGGGTGCGGGGGAAGAAGGCGAAGTGGCGGAGGACATGCAGCCACTGTAAACGCTGGCGCGGCCTCTTGGTAACCATGGCACTCGCACCACCCACAGCCTATGCAACTGGCGTGCTCCAGCTCAGGCGAGGAAGGGCCGCGCAGCGGCTCAGGGGCTGCTCAACGCTTGACGACGGGCTTGAAGCCGCGCGGCCACTTGGCGGCCGGCAGGTCCCAGCGCGACTGGATCATCTGCGCGCGCTCGTCGAGCACGGCGCGTGCCGGGCGCGAGGCGGTGCGCTGGGCCAGCACCACGGTATTGCCTTCGCGCGTGGGCTTGAAGGCCCACAGCGCGTCCTCGCCAAACGCCTCGGCCATCTTCGCCAGGCTTTTCTCGTAGCTCGACGAGCGACCGAACAGGTTCACGGTCATGCAGCCGTCTTCGGTCAGCAGCGCGCGGCAGTCGGCGTAGAACGCGGCGCTGTCGAGCACCGGCGCGGCCGCGTCGTGGTCGTAGAGATCGACGGCCAGCGCATCGACCTGGTCTTCCCAGCCGGGGCGGCGGATTTCCTCGGCCGCGTCGGCCAGCACCACCTGCAGGCGCGGGCCGTTGTGCGGCAGCTTGAACCAGCTGTGGCACACGGCGATCACCTGCGGGTTGAGTTCGATGGCCGTGGTCTGCATGCGCAGCTTCTTGTGGCAGAACTTGGTGATCGCGCCCGCGCCCAGGCCCAGCTGCACGGCATAGCGCTTGGTCACGCTGGCCGGGTCGACGAACAGCAGCCAGGCCATCATGCGCTGCACGTATTCGAGTTCGAGCGCGAACGGCTCCTTGAGCCGCATCGAGCCCTGGATCCAGGGCGTTCCCAGGTGCAGATGGCGCACTTCGCCATCGTCCGAAACACTGACTTCGGGCAGCTCTGCGCTGTCATTTTTCTTGCGGGTCGTCACGTTGTCACCAATCCAGCGGCGGCCAGGGCTTCATGCCAGGCCAGCCGTTTACGTTCAAAACTCCAGCCCGCGTTCGCAGGACTGGTCGAAGGCAGCTTGAGCGCCTGCAGCGGCGCGCGGCTCAGCGGCGCGGCGCCGGGCAGGTGCAGCGCGGCCAGCGCCGCGTCCGCATGGCGAAAGCTCTCGGCGCCGTTGTGCGCGAGCACGCGCAGCTGCGGGCAGTGCGCGCGCAACGCCGCGAAATCATTGACCTGCGGGCGGCGTATGGCCGCATCCAGGCTGCCCTGGCGCTCGCAGCTGTCATAGACATCCCACAGGCCCAGCCCGCGCTCGAGCAGCCAGGCGCAGCGCCCCGCATAGTCCTGCGGGCCGGGCTGGGGATGGCCGGGCCACAGCGCCTGCAACAGGCGCCAGAACTGGTTTTGCGGGTGGGCGTAGTACTGCTGCTGCGCGAGCGATGCCACGCCCGGGAAACTGCCCAGTACCAATAACTGCGTGCGCGGGCCCACCACGGGCGCAAGGCCCTGCAGGCGTGCAGGCGCCGACAGCGCTGTAGCGCAAGGGAAAAGCGATCGCGGCGGCACAGTCATGTGGCTGCATTCTGGCCCGAAACCAGTGCTGCGCGCTGGCCAGGCAGTATTCAGAGCAAGGCAGCCATGCCCGGCAGCGCCGCGCAGGCATTGGCTGTGGTCGCCTGGGCAAGCGCTTCGACGCCGATGCCGCGCAGCCCGGCCATGACTTCGGCAATGCGCGGCAGCTCGGCCGGGCTGTTGCGGCCCTGGGGCCGGCCCGCGGCGCGCTGTTCGGCCGTGGTGTAGACCCAGTGCGGCGGAATATCGGGCGCATCGGTCTCCAGCACCAGCGCCGACAGCGGCAGCCCGGCCGCGAGCCGGCGCAGCTTGTGGGCGCGCTCATAGGTCAGCGCACCGCCAAAGCCGAGTTTGAATCCCAGATCGATGAACATCTGCGCCTGCTGCGCGCTGCCGTTGAACGCATGGGCAATGCCGCCGCGCACCGGGGTGGCGCGCAGCTGCTGCAGCAACCGGTCGCTCGACTGGCGCACATGCAGGATCACCGGCAGATCGAAGCGGCGCGCCAGGGCGATCTGCGCGCGGTAGATCTGCAATTGCCGCTCGGTGTCGAGCCCGGGCACGAAGAAATCCAGGCCGATCTCGCCCACGGCCAGCAGCCGCGCGTCGCCGCGCTGCGCGGCAATCTCCTGGGCCAGCAGGTCCAGGTCGTCGCCACCCGCCTGGGGCGTGTACAGCGGGTGAATACCCAGCGCATAGCTGTCGCCCCCCGCATGGGCGAGTTCGCGCACGGTGGCCCAGTTGCCGCGCTCCACCGCGGGAAGCACGCAGTGGCCCACGCCCGCCGCACGCGCCGCGACGCGCACTTCGGAACGATCGGGATCGAACTCGGGCGCGTCGAGGTGGCAATGGGTGTCTATCCAGAAAGCCATTGCCGCCTGCCGTGGCTCAGCCCAGTTGCCCTTGAACGATGCGCACGACACGGTCGCACTTGGCGGCCAGCGATTCGTCGTGCGTGACCATCACGAACGCCGTGCCCTTGTCGCGCGCCAGGCCCAGCATCAGCGCGAACACCGCGTCGGCCGTGCTGCGGTCGAGGTTGCCCGTGGGTTCGTCGGCCAGCACGCAGGCCGGCTCGGTCACCAGCGCGCGCGCGATCGCCACGCGCTGGCGCTCGCCGCCCGACAGCTCGGACGGCCGGTGCTGCACACGGTCCTGCAGCCCCACGGCGGTGAGCATCTGGCGCGCGCGCTCGCGGCATTCGGCCACGGGCAGGCGGCGTATGCGCAGCGGCATGGCGACGTTGTCGAGCGCGCTGAATTCGGGCAGCAGATGGTGGAACTGGTAGATGAAGCCCAGGTGCTGGTTGCGCAGCTTGCCCTGCTCCTGCGGCGACAGGTCGTTGAGCGCCTGGCCCTTGAGCCAGACAGAGCCGTCGCTGGGCGCGTCCAGCCCGCCGAGCAGATGCAGCAAGGTGCTCTTGCCCGAGCCCGAGGCCCCGACCACGGCCAGGGTTTCGCCCGCAGCCACCGACAGATCGACGCTGCGCAGCACCTGCACATCAAGCCGGCCTTCGGTGAAACGCTTGCTCAGCGAACGCGCCTGCAGCACTACGGCCTGGGAATTATTCTTATTCATAGCGCAGTGCCTCCGCCGGGTTCACGCGGCTGGCACGCCAGCTGGGATAAATCGTCGCCACGAACGACAGGATCAGGGAAATCACGGCAATCGGCACGATGTCGGAGCTTTGCGGCTCGCTGGGCATCTTGCTGATCAGGTAGATGTCCTTGGGCAGGAAGCTCGCGTTGAACGCGTGCTCGATCGCCGGCACGATCACATCGATGTTCAGCGCGATGCCCAGGCCCAGCGCGAGTCCGCCAAGCGTGCCGATCACGCCGACCATCGCCCCCTGGACCATGAAGATCGCCATGATGCTTTGCGGGCTCGCGCCCAGCGTGCGCAGGATGGCGATGTCGGCGCGCTTGTCGGTCACGGTCATGACCAGCGTCGAGACCAGGTTGAAGGCCGCGACCGCGACGATCAGCGTCAGGATGATGAACATCATGCGTTTTTCCAGCTGCACGGCCGAGAACCAGGTCTTGTTCTGCTGCGTCCAGTCGCGGATCAGCAGATGGTCGGTCAGCGAGTCGGCCAGCTGGCGCGCGACGGCCGGCGCCTGGTGCAGGTCCTTGATCTTCAGCCGTATGCCGGTCGGGCCTTCGAGGCGAAACAGCCGCTGCGCGTCCTCGTGGTGCAGCATCACCAGCGCCGAGTCATATTCGTAGTGGCCTGAATCAAAGGTCCCGGCCACGGTCATCTGCTTGAGGCGCGGCACCACGCCGGCCGGCGTGACCTGGCCGCCGGGCACGATCAGCGTGACCGCGTCGCCGCTGCGCACGCCCAGCGAGCGCGCAAGCTCTATGCCCAGCACCACGCGGAACTCGCCGGGAACCAGTTGCGCCAGCGCCTGGGCGTTGGTTTCGGCCAGATCGGTGACTTCAGCCTCGCGCGCCGGATCGATGCCGCGCACCAGCGTGCCTTTCATGTCCTCGCCGCGCGCGATCAGCGCCTGGGAAAACACGAACGGCGCCGCGCCCACCACGTCCGGATTGCGCCTGGCTTCGGCCAGCGTGCGCTCCAGGCTGGGCAGCGCCGCGCCCTGAGGCGCGAAGATTTCGATGTGCGAGACGACGCTGAGCATGCGGTCGCGCACTTCCTTCTGGAAGCCGTTCATCACGCTGAGCACGATGATCAGCGCGGCGACGCCCAGCGCGATGCCCAGCATCGACACACCGGAGATGAAGGAGATGAAACCGTTGCGGCGCGTTGCGCGTCCCGCACGGGTGTAACGCCAGCCCAGGGCCAGCTCATAGGGTATTTGCATGGTGGTGGCATTGTGGCATTGCCGGTGCAAGTCCCTGGGATTGCGCAGGAGACCTCACCCCGCAGCAGAAACGGCCGCTGCCCGACAATAGCGGCCATGCCCCCGATCCCGACCGCTTCCCTGCCTTCGCCTGACACCGCCGACACCTCGGCCCAGACCATCGCCCACACGATTGCCTTCGCCAGCGCGGCCGAAGGCGCGGCCGCGCTGTGGCCCACTCTGCAGCTGCCCCATCTGCAGCAGTTGCTCCAGCATGCGGCGCTGGTGCGCAGCGACCTGGGCGAGGAAACCGACTTCTGCCCGCCGCACGAACGCGCCTGGGCGCGCGCACTGCAACTGCCCGTCCATGAAAGCGGCGTGCCCTGGGCCGCCTGGGAACAGCAGGGCGCCGACCCCGCGCCGCAGGCCCAGGCCTGGGCCTGGATGTCGCCCTGCCACTGGCGCATAGGCGCCGACACCGTGCACATGGCCGACCCCGCGCAGTTGGGCCTGGACGAAGCGCAGTCGCGCGCCCTGCTCGAGATTCTTGCGCCCTGGTTTGCCGAAGACGGCATCGCGCTGCAGTTCGAGCGTGCCGACCGCTGGCTGGCCAGCGGTGCGCCGCTGGCCGGCCTGCGCACGGCCTCGCTGGACCGCGTGATAGGCCGCGACGTGCGCCGCTGGCTGCCCGACGCGCAGACCGCGCGCACCGTCAACCGCCTGCACAGCGAAGTGCAGATGCTGCTCTACACCCACCCGTTCAACGAGCAGCGCGCAGCGCGCGGTCTGCCGCCCGTCAACGCGTTCTGGCTGCATGGCGCGGGCCGGCTGCAGGCACCGGTGCCCGTGCAGCCGCTGCCGATCGATCCCGCGCTGGTGGCGCTGCGCGAAGCCGCGCTGCAGGAAAACTGGCCCGTCTGGGGCCAGGCCTGGCAGGCGCTGGACGCCGGCCTGCTGCGCGAACTGCTCGCGGCCCATCTGCGCGGCGAAGCCGTGGAGCTGACGCTCAGCGGCGAGCGCAATGCGCTGACCTGGCGGCCGCAACGCGCGGGCGCATGGCAAAAGCTCCAATCTGTTTTCAAGCCAAAGGGCTTGCCCGACCTGCCCTCCATGCTATGAACATCATCGAACGCAATATTCCCGCCGCCATGCTGTCGGCCTTGCAGCAGGCGGGAATCCACCCGCTGCTGGCCCAGCTCTATGCAGCGCGCGGCGTGCATTCGGCCGACGAACTCAACGACGCGCTGGCCCGCCTGCTGCCGCCTTCGGGCCTGATGGGGATCGATGCTGCGGCGCGGCTGCTGGCTGACGCCATCGCCAGCGACCGGCGGCTGTGCATCGTCGCCGACTATGACTGCGACGGCGCGACCGCCTGCGCCGTCGCCGTGCTGGGCCTGCGCCTGCTGGGCGCGCGCCATGTCGACTACCTCGTGCCCGACCGCGTGGTCGACGGCTACGGCCTCACGGCATCGATTGCGCGGCGCGTCAAGGAGCGCGGCGCCGACATGCTGATCACCGTCGACAACGGCATCAGCAGCGTCGAGGGCGTGGCCCAGGCGCGCGCGCTGGGCATGCAGGTGCTGGTCACCGACCACCATCTGCCCGGGCCCGCACTGCCCGAGGCCGATGCCCTGGTCAACCCCAACCAGCCGGGCTGCACTTTCGAGAGCAAGTCCATGGCCGGCGTGGGCGTGATGTTCTATGTGCTGATGGCGCTGCGCGCCGAGCTGCGCGCGCGCAATGTATTCGACCGCGACAGCCAGCCCCGGCTAGAGCCCCTGCTGCCGCTGGTGGCGCTGGGCACCGTCGCCGACGTGGTCAGGCTCGACGCCAACAACCGGCGCCTGGTCGCGCAAGGCCTCAAGCGCATACGCGCGGGCCAGATGCAGCCTGGCCTGGCCGCGCTGTTCGACGCCGCGGGCCGCAAGTCGCGCGTGGCCACGACGTTCGACTTCGGCTTTGCGCTGGGCCCGCGCATCAACGCCGCGGGCCGGCTCGCCGACATGACGCTGGGCATCGAATGCCTGCTGACCGCAGAGCGCTCCCGCGCGGCCGAGCTCGCCCAGACGCTGGACGCGATCAACCGCGAACGCCGCGTGATCGAAGGCGGCATGCGCGAGCAGGCGCTGCTGATGGTCGAAAGCCTGTTTGACGAAGGTGACGAGGCGCCGCCGGCCGTGAGCGTGTTCGACCCCGATTTCCATGAAGGCGTGGTCGGCATCGTCGCCTCGCGCATCAAGGACAAGCTGCACCGCCCGAGCTTTGTGTTCGCGGCCAGCGCCGCGCCCGGGCACGGGCATGAGCTCAAGGGCTCGGGCCGCTCGATTCCCGGCTTTCACCTGCGCGACGCGCTGGACCTGGTGGCCAAGCGCCACCCCGGCGTGCTGCTGCGCTTTGGCGGCCACGCGATGGCCGCGGGCTGCACCATCGCCGAGGAGCATTTCGAGGTCTTCGACCAGGCCCTGGCCCAGGTCGCCAGGGAATGGCTGGACGCCGCGACGCTCACGCGGCGCATAGAGACCGACGGCCCGCTCGCGCCCGAGTACTGCCATGCCGACCTGGTCGACAAGCTGCACCAGGAAGTCTGGGGCCAGGGCTTTGCCGCGCCCACGTTCAGCGAGGAAGTCGACGTGCTGTCGCAGCGCCTGGTCGGCGAAAAGCATTTGTCGCTCAAGCTGCGCCACCGCGGCCAGCCCGTGGACGGCATCTGGTTCGGCCACACCGACCCGCTGCCCGAGCGCGTGCGGATCGCGTTTCGTCTGGACGTCAACGAATGGCGTGGCGAGCGGCGCGTGCAATTCCTGCTTGAAGGCGCGGAAATGGGAAGCCCCCCCTGAGCCGCTATCGCCCTGGGCGGGCCCCGGCTTCCCCCTCTCAACCTTCGGTGGAGGGGGGCGGCCGGCTAGGCACGGCACCATCGCTGCGGGGCGGCCCTTGCTCGGTGCCCCCACGCTGGAACATGCCCGTTCTATAGGTGCAGAACTGTATCTGCGCTCTTACGCACGATAAGCAGAAGCCGTGTGGAAGCCCGGCCTACAATGGGTCCGTGCCCACTTACCTCAACGCCGACCTGCATTGCCACTCCATCGTCTCGGATGGCACCCTGACTCCCGAAGAGTTGGCCGCGCGTGCGCGCGCCAATGGCGTGGAGCTGTGGGCGCTGACCGACCATGACGAAATCGGCGGCCAGAAGCAGGCTGCGGCCGCGGCCCGGGCCCAAGGCCTGGCCTGCCTCACGGGCGTCGAGATCTCGGTGACGTTTGCCAATGAGACCGTGCACATCGTCGGCCTGGGCTTTGACGCCGACAACGCGGCGCTGGAGCAAGGTTTGGCAGAAACACGCGGCGGACGTGGCCCGCGCGCGCTCGAAATGGCGCGCCAGCTCGAACTCGCAGGCATTCCCGGCAGCTACGAAGGCGCGCTGCGCTACGTGGGCAACCCGGCGCTGATCTCGCGCACCCACTTCGCGCGCTTCCTCGTCGAGACCAAGGTCTGCCGCGACATGGGCGAAGTGTTTCGCAAGTACCTGACCGAAGGCAAGCCGGGCTTTGCGCCGCACCGCTGGGCGCGCCTGCAGGACGCCGTGCAATGGGTCACAGCCGCCGGCGGCGTGGCCGTCATTGCCCACCCGGCGCGCTACCGCTTCACGGCCAACGAGGAATACGCGCTGTTTTCCGAATTCAAGACGCATGGCGGCCAGGGTGTCGAAGTCGTCACCGGCAGCCATACCACGGCCGAATACCTGACCTATGCATCGATGGCCAAGGAGTTCGGCCTGGCCGCATCGCGCGGCAGCGACTTCCACAGCCCGCATGAATCGCGTACCGACCTCGGGGCCTTGCCCCTGCTGCCCGGCACGCTGACCCCTGTCTGGGAACTGCTGGCCGAGCGCATTCAGCAGCCCTGACATCCCCTCTTCCTTCTGCCACGGAGCGCTTGCAAATGGCCCAGTACTTTGAAGCCCACCCCGACAACCCCCAACCGCGCCTGCTCAAGCAGGCCGCGACGCTGCTGCAAAAAGGCGGCGTGCTGGCCGTGCCCACCGATTCGAGCTATGCGCTGGTGTGCCATCTCGACGACCGCGACGCCGTGGACCGCATCCGCCGCATCCGCCAGATCGACGAGAAGCACCATCTGACGCTGCTGTGCCGCGACCTGTCCGAACTCGCGAACTACGCCCAGGTCGACAACCGCCAGTACCGGCTGCTCAAGCTCGGCACGCCCGGCCCCTACACCTTCATTCTCGATGCGACCAAGGAAGTGCCGCGCCGCGTGAGCCATCCGCAGCGCAAGACCATAGGCCTGCGCGTGCCTGACCGCAAGGGCTTGCTGCTGCTGCTCGAGCTGCATGGCGCGCCGCTGCTGGCCTCCACCTTCATTCCCCCGGGCGAGACCGAGCCGTTGAACGATCCGCAGGAAATTCGCGAACGCTTCGAGAAGCTGCTCGACGCCATCGTCGACGCCGGTGCCTGCCCGCAGGAGCCCACCACGGTGCTGGATCTCACGACCATGGCCAATGGCGGGGATGCAACGCTTGTGCGTCAGGGACGGGGAGCATTGGGGCCGTTGGGGCTTTGAGCATCATGCGTTCATGCCAGGCCCGCCTAAGGACCGAAGAATGAGCGGCCCGGCCTTCGGACATGAGACTTCGCGACACACTACCGCGCCCTGAAACGCCCTTCGACGGGCTCAGGGCGAGCGGTATTTAAGAATTTGAGCGCGATGCTTGCTCATCCGTTCGGATGAACGGAATTGAACTCACTCCGCCAGCGCCAGCGCCGGCCGCGCAGCAACGGCCCGGCTGACGACCACCGGCGTGACCTCGTCGTCATCCAGCTTGAACGCACCGACCGCGCGCTGCAGATCCTGCGCCCGCTCCGACAGCGCCTGCGCCGCATGGCCGGCCTGGCCGACCAGGCTCGCATTTTCCTGGGTCGCGCCATCCATATGGGCGACGGCCAGATTGACCTGGGCGATGCCTTCGCTTTGCTCCTGCAGCGCCTGCGAGATTTCGCCCAGCAGGCCGGTGACCTGGCCGACCGCGCCCACGATTTCCTGCATGGTCTTGCCGGCCTGGCCGACGAGGCCCGAGCCGCTTTGCACCTGGTCCACGCTGGCCGTGATCAGCGCCTTGACCTGCTTGGCGGCTTCGGCCGAGCGCCCGGCGAGGCTGCGCACTTCGCTGGCCACCACCGCAAAGCCCCGGCCCTGGTCGCCTGCGCGCGCGGCTTCGACGGCGGCGTTGAGCGCCAGGATATTGGTCTGGAACGCAATGCCTTCGATCACCTGGATGATGTCGACAATCTTGCGCGAGCTGCCGCTGATGGCTTCCATGGTCTGCACCACCTGGCCGACGACCACGCCGCCGCGTTCGGCCGTTGCCGAGGCGCCCACGGCCAGATCGCTGGCCGAATGCGCGCGATCGGCGTTCTGGCGCACGGTGGCCGTGAGCTGCTCCATGCTGGCCGCGGTCTGCGTCAGCGCGGCCACCTGGTCTTCGGTGCGGCGCGACAGGTCGGCATTGCCGGCATCGATTTCCGAGGCCGACACGCAGATCGAATCGCTGGACTGCTGAATGCGCCCGACCAGCTCGGTGAGCGTGTCCTCCATCGTGCCCAGCGCACCGAGCAGGCGGCCGAAATCGCCTTGCAGATTGGAGCTGAACTCCTGGCTCAGATCGCCGGCCGCGACGGTCTCGGCGATCAGGATCGCCTGCTGCAGCGGCCGCACGATGCCCTGGCGCAGGCTGACCCAGGCCCCCACCGCCAGCGCGCACACGGCGCTGCCCAGACCCAGCACCCACCAGCGGACCTGCTGCACCGCGGTCTGCGCCACGTCGGTCGCGCCGCCGGACTCGAGTGCGCGCTCGGCCCCGGCAAGTGACCAGGCGGCCACCAGCATCATCGCCACCATCAACGCGCAGATGCCACCGAAGGCGATCACCAGCCGTGTGCCAATCTTCCAGCTCCCGAATCCCATTTCTGCCTCTCTCTGCGCCTGGCGCAACTGTCTCAATGTTGTGTTTGGTTGTGGGTTGGCCCTGCCGGACAACGAGGCAGGTACGGATCCGATTGCATTTTGCAACAAATTGACAATTCGGCGCTCCGGACATGCCCGCAGTCGCACGCGACCATACGTAAAAGGCGCTGGTCTGAGACAATCATCGCGTGGACTTATCCAATCTTATCCAAACCGTACTCATCTATGCCCTCCCCGTGCTGTTCGCCATCACGGTCCATGAGGCCGCCCATGGCTATGCCGCGCGCTACTTCGGAGACAACACCGCGCACCTGCTCGGACGCATCACGCTCAACCCGCTCAAGCACATCGACCCCGTCGGCACCATTCTGATGCCGCTGATGCTGTATTTCGCGACCTCGGGCCAATTTCTGTTCGGCTATGCCAAGCCCGTGCCTGTGCAGTTCGGCAACCTGCGCAACCCCAAGCGCGACATGATCTGGGTCGCACTGGCCGGGCCGGCATCGAACTTCTTCCAGGCCATTGCCTGGGCCATCGTGTTCATGGTGCTCGTGACCAATGGCGTGCAGGAGCGCTTCTTCGTCGAAATGGCGCGCGCCGGCGTCCTGGTCAATCTGGTGATGTGGGCCTTCAACCTGTTCCCGCTGCCCCCGCTCGACGGCGGCCGCATCCTCGTCGGCCTGCTGCCCTGGCGGCTCGCCAACCAGGTCGCGCGCATCGAGCCCTTTGGCTTTTTCATCGTGCTCGCACTGGTGGTGCTCGGCATCGTCGGCACCTTCTGGCTGATCCCGCTGATGAACCTGGGCTCCAGCGCCATTGAGCTGCTGCTGACACCGCTGCTCGCGCTGCTGCGCTGAGCGCCCCCCTTTTTTGTTTTAGCGACATATTGGCTGTTTTTTCCATGCGAACTACCCGATTTCTCACCGGCATCACACCTTCGGGCACGCCCCATCTGGGCAACTATGTGGGCGCGATCCGTCCGGCCGTGCAGTCGAGCCAGCGCGCCGACGTGCAAAGCTTCTACTTCCTGGCCGACTACCACGCGCTGATCAAGTGCGCCGATCCCGCGCGCGTGCAGCGCTCGACGCTGGAAATCGCCGCGAGCTGGCTGGCCGCCGGCCTGGACCCGGACAAGGTCATGCTCTACCGCCAGTCCGACGTGCCGGAAATCCCCGAGCTGTGCTGGCTGCTGACCTGCGTCACGGGCAAGGGCCTGCTCAACCGCGCCCATGCCTACAAGGCCTCGGTCGACAAGAACGTCGCCGCAGGCAACGACGTCGATGCCGACGTCACGGCCGGCCTGTTCATGTACCCGGTGCTGATGGCCGCCGACATCCTGATGTTCAAGGCCGACAAGGTGCCCGTGGGCCGCGACCAGGTCCAGCACCTGGAAATGGCGCGCGACATCGCTTCGAGCTTCAACCACCTCTACGGTGAACTGCTGGTGCTGCCCGAAGTCGTGATCGACGACAACGTCGCCACCTTGCCCGGGCTCGACGGCCGCAAGATGAGCAAGAGCTACAACAACACCATCCCGTTGTTCACGCCGCGCGAGCAGTTGCGCAAACTGATCAACGGCATCACCACCGACTCGCGCGCGCCCGGCGAAGCCAAGGACGTCGAAGGCTCGGCGCTGTTCCAGCTGTTCCAGGCCTTTGCCTCGGTCGAGGAAACCGCGGCGCTGGCCGCGCAGTACGCCCAGGGCATTGCCTGGGGCGAGGCCAAGCAGCTGGTGTTCGAGCGCCTGGACCAGGAAATCGCACCGATGCGCGCGCGCTATGAAAGCCTGATGGCCGACCCCGCGCAGATCGAGAGGATCCTGCGCGCCGGCGGCGAACGCGCGCGCGCGCTGGCCACGCCGTTCACCCAGCAGCTGCGCGAAGCCGTAGGCCTGCGCAGCCTCGCCCAGGCCCAGGCCCCGCAAGCGGCCAAGGCCCAGAAGTCGGCCCTGCCCCAGTTCAAGCAGTACCGCGAGGCCGACGGCAAGTTCTATTTCAAGCTGCTGTCGGCGACCGGCCAGCTGCTGCTGCAAAGCACCGGCTTCGACGCCCCCAAGGAAGCCGGCCAGAGCATTGCGCGGCTGCAGCAGCAGGGAGCGGCCGCACTCGCCGAGCTGGGCGCGCGCCTCGCGCCCGTCGAGGGCGTGGACCCCGCAGAAGTCACCCAGGCGCTGGACCAGTTGCTGGCCGCGGCCAACGCCTGAAGGCGCCGTGGTCCCATGTGACGCCATCAAAAGGAGCGAAGATGCGCCGAATTGCAGTCTTGGATGATGACCCGCTGTACCTGGAAATGGTGCAGCAGGTCGTGCAGGGCGCCGGCCATGTATGCCGCACGCATACCACCGGCACCGCGTTCATGCAGGAAATGCGGCGCGAGACTTTCGACCTGCTGATCATCGACTGGGAGCTGCCCGACACCTCGGGCCCGCAGGTGGTGCAATGGGTGCGTGAGCAGATCGGCAAGGAAATTCCCATCCTCTTCATCACCCACCGCAGCG
This sequence comes from Pantoea sp. 18069, assembly GCF_902706035.1. Lineage (GTDB taxonomy): Bacteria > Pseudomonadota > Gammaproteobacteria > Burkholderiales > Burkholderiaceae_C > Comamonas. The sequence goes on from NZ_CACSJA010000001.1 coordinate 97,374, forward strand.
AAGAGAGCGACATCGTCGCCGGCCTGGGCAGCGGCGCCGACGACTTCATGGTCAAGCCGGTACGCATGGGCGAACTCAGCGCGCGCATCCATGCGCTGCTGCGCCGGGCCTACCCCGACGGCCAGGAAGATGTGCAGGAGTTCGGCCCCTATCGCTTCACATCCTCGACGCAGTCGCTGGAGTTCAATCGACAGCCGCTCGAGCTGACCCACCGCGAGTTCGCGCTCGCCAAGCTGCTGTTCCAGAACCAGGGCCGGCTGATGTCGCGCGACCACCTGCGCGATGCGGTCTGGGGCCACAGCGCCGAAGTGCTGTCGCGCACGCTCGACACCCATATCTCGCGCCTGCGCCAGCTGATGAACCTGCGTCCGGGCCAGTGCTACACCATCTCGGCCATCTATGGCTATGGCTACCGCCTGGATGCCCGCGACTCCCCGGCTGCACCGCCGCCACCGACCTGACGGCCTGCCCTGCCCATGATGATCTGTCGCCCCACTGCCTCCCTGCCCCGCCCCCCGCTGCGCACCGTCTGCGCCCTCTTGTTTGCCTGGACCATGGCCGCATCCGTGCAAGCCACGCCACTGATGGTCGACGGCCTGATTGCCCACCGCGTGGCGCCGGGCGACACGCTCGAGCAGATCGCGCGCCAATACCTGGGCGACCACCGCCTGTGGCCTGAACTGCAGTCGTTCAACCGCGTCGCCAATCCCTTGCACCTGCAGCCGGGCTTCACGCTGCGCTTTCCCGACCGCTTGCTGCGCCTGGCCACGGCCTCGGTCGAATACGTGCGCGGCGAGGCCGTGGCGATCACGCCCGCGCGCCGCAGCAGCGACAGCCAGACGCCGGCAGGCGCGGCGCAGCGGCGCAATGTCCAGGCCGGCGAAGTGCTGCAGGAAGGCGAGCAGTTGCAACTGGCCGCCAATGCGTTCGTGTCGGTGCGCCTGGCCGACGGCTCGCTGGTGCGGGTGCAGGCACAGTCCGACGTGCAACTGCAGCAGATGCGCCGGCGCGGCCGCGCGGGCAGCCTGCAATCGGTGCTCGACCTGCATTCGGGCGCGCTCGATGCATCGGTCACACGCGAACCCGCAGACCAGCGCCACTTCGAGATCCGCACGCCCGTGGCGTCGACCAGCGTGCGCGGCACGCGTTTCCATGTGCAGGCCGATGCCACGGGACGCACCATCACCGCCGTGGACGAAGGCTCGGTGGCCGTGGCCAGCGCCGCCGCGCAGCGCCCGAACGCCAGCCGCGTGTCGCTGCTCGAGGCCGGCCAGGGCCTGGCCGTGACGGCCCAGGCCGCCGTGGGAGCACCCACCGCGCTGCTGCCCGCGCCCGATCTGGCCCAGTTGCCCGAGCGCTACGAAGACGCCCACTGGCTAGACATCATCTGGCCCGCGATTTCCAACGCCCGGAGCTACCAGTTGCAGGTCGCGCGCGATGCGCAATTCAGCGCCGTGGTGCGCAGCGCGGCCAGCGACACGCCGCAGCAGCGGTTCGCGGCGCTCGAAGACGGCGACTACTTTCTCGCGCTGCGCGCCATCGACGCCCAGGGCATTCCCGGGCGCCTGGCGCAACGCAGCATACGCATCAAGTCCCAACCCGTGCCGCCGCTCTACCAGACGCCGGCCGCCGCGGGCGTGCTCGCCCAGGGCGCAGGCGCGCTGCAATGCACCACCGTGCCCGGCGCCATCGCCTACCGCATCCAGGTCGCGGGCGCAGCCGGTGCAACCGGATTTGCGCAGCCGCTGCTCGACTCCCGGGTGGACGGCGAATGCCGGCTGTCCGTCGATGCGCTGCCCGCGGGCGACTACCAGTGGCGCGCGGCCAGCATCCGCAGCACGCCGGCCGACGCTGCCGACCAGGGACCGTTTGCCGCGGGCCAGGCATTCACCGTGGCCACGCCGCCGCCCACCCTGGCCGCCGACGAGCTCGCGCTGGGCAACCAGGACGGCACGGCGCAGCTGAGCTGGCCGGGCCAGCCCGGCCAAAGCTACCGGTTGATGGTGGCCAGCGACCTGGCTTTCGCAGACGTGCAGCATGACGCCTTGCTGCAGGAGCCGCGCTGGGCCGCAAACACGCTCGCACCGGGCCGCTACTACGTGCAGCTGCAGGTCATCGACAGCAACGGGCTGCGCAGCCGCTTTTCCGCGGCGCGCGAATTCGCCGCCGGCAACACCGTGCGCGACGGCTCGGGCCAGCGCCTGCGCACCGGCGCCGACCTGCCCCTGCATCGCCAGTAAGGCGTCTTGAGCCTGTCCGCCTTGCCGCCCGCCCCTGCCCGCCGCCGCTTTCACTGGCAGCGCCTCGAATGGGCAGCGCTGGCCACGGCGATCTTTGCGCTGGTGCTGTGGTTCAGCGGACCCGGGCACTTCGTGCGCTTCAACGCCGCCGTGCAGGACATCGCCACGGGCCTGAACCAGCCCGACGCGTCGCCGGACATCGTCATCATTGCCATCGACGACGCAAGCCTTGCCGCGATCGGCCGCTGGCCCTGGCGGCGCGCGCTGCACGCGCAGCTGCTGCAGCAGCTCTCGCAGCAGCCGCCGCTGGCGATAGGCATGGACATCCTGTTCAATGAAGAGGACCTCGACTACCCCGGCGACGACCTGATGCTGGCGCGGGCCATCGCGCGCAGCGCCCGCGTGGTGCTGCCCGTGGTGCGCAGCACCCCCGGTGCCCGCAACGCCGCCGATCTGCCGATGGACGCATTGGTGCAAGGCGCCAGGGCGCTGGGCCATGTGCACGTGCAGGTCGACGGCGATGGCGTGGCGCGCAGCTACTACGCGCACCAGGGCCCGCCGGCCCGGCCCTGGCCGCATCTGGCGCTGGCCATGCACTGCATGGTCGAACCCGCAACGCCGCCCTGCGCGCCCCAGGCGCCCGCCGCCCAAGCCGCTTCAGGCACCGACGCCGACACCAGCTGGCAGCGCCAGCAGCGCGAGATCATCCGCTACGCCAGGCCCCAGCCGGCGTTCACGCGCTACGCCTATATCGACGTGCTGCGCGGCGCGATTCCGGCCGCGGCGTTTCGCGACAAGTACGTGCTGATCGGCGCGACCGCCACCGGCCTGGGCCCGGGCTTTTCGCCGCCTTCGGGCACGGGGCTGCGCCAGTTGCCCAACGTGGACATGCTCGCCCATGTGCTCAACGGCACGCTGCAGCACCGCCATCTGCAGCCCGCCACGCCCTGGGCCAACCGGGCGTTCAACGCGACTCCGGTGCTGCTGGCCCTGGTCGGCCTGGCGGTGCTCGGCCCGTCTTCGGCGCTCGCGGTCTGCGCGGGCCTGCTGGGCCTGACGCTGCTGGCCGCGGCGCTCGCGCCACTGGCCTTCGGCGTGCAGTTCGCGCCCGCGGCCGCGCTGACGGCGCTGGCGCTGATCTACCCGCTGTGGAGCTGGCGGCGCCTGAACGCCGCGGCCCACTTCCTGGGCCTCGAAATCCAGGACCTGCAAAAAGGCCTGCCCATGATGCAGCCCGCGGCCAAGACGGGCGGCGACTTTCTCGAACGCCGCATCAGCGCTGTCGAGCATGCATCGCGCGAACTGCGCCGCCTGCACCATTTCGTCAGCGAAAGCCTGCTGCAGCTGCCTTCGGCGACGTTTGTCTGCGACGACCAGGGCCGGGTGCTGCTGGCCAATACGCTGGCCCAGCAATACGCGGCCAGCGCAGGGCAAGCGGCAATCACCGGCGTGGCGCTGCCCACGCTGCTGCAAGGCCTGCGCGACCGCGACAGCGGCGCCGCGCTGCTCACACCCGAAAGCCTGCGCAGCGCCGACGCACCGCTGCACCTCGAAGGCCAAGACCGCCAGGGCCGCAGCCTGATGCTGCTGCGCAAGCCGCTGGCCACGGGCGCGACCAGCGGCTGGATCATCACCCTGGTCGACCTCAGCGCCATGCGCCAGGCCCTGGCCCAGCGCGACCAGGCAATGCACTTCATCTCGCACGACATCCGCGCGCCTATAGGCGCCATCATCACGCTGCTCGACATGCGGGACACCCATGCAGGCCCGGCCAGCCCAGAACTGCTGCAGCGCATAGAGCGCTATGCCCAGGCGTCGCTGACGCTGGCCGACGACTTCGTGCACCTCGCGCGTGCGCGCAACCAGCCGCTGCGCCAGGAAAGCGTGGATCTGGCCTGGGTGCTCGAGCAGGCCATGGACGACTGCTGGGCCCAGGCCCAGGCGCAAGGCATGCAGCTGTCGTTCACGCCGCCCGAACAAGCAGCGCTGCTGCAGGGCGACGCTTCGCTGCTGCGCCGCGCCATCGTCAACCTGATCGGCAATGCAATCAAATATGGCCGCCCGGCCCAGCCGACCACGGGCGGCGCGGTCATCGAATGCACGCTGGTCGCGCGCGGCAACGACTGGGCGCTGTCGGTGCGCGACCATGGCCAGGGAATTCCGGCCGACCAGCAGGGCCGGCTGTTCCAGGCTTTCGACCGTTTGCAGAACCAGAACAACGCCCAGACCAACGGCGTGGGCCTGGGCCTGGCGTTCGTGCACACCGTGGTCACGCGCCATGGCGGGCAGATTGAAGTGACAAGTACCGAGGGTGTGGGCAGCACGTTTACGCTGGTGCTGCCGGCCGTGGCTGCGGCATAGGAGCGCGCGACAAGGTATCGCGAGCGGGAATAAAAACGAAAAAACCTCAGAGTATTGCTACTCTGAGGTTTCACGTTTGGTGCGGCTGGCAGGAATCGAACCCACGACCCCTTGGTTCGTAGCCAAGTACTCTATCCAGCTGAGCTACAGCCGCTAAGCTTCGTATTCTAGCCGCAGTTTTCAGGCCCTCAGGCAAAAAACCGGCTTTTTTTGCAAATGCCGTGAATGCGCTTACCAAAAGCCCGGGGCCTTGGCCCATTTGCGCAATCGGCGCTGCGATGCATCGAGCAATTCCGTGCGCCGCGCCGCAAGCCAGCCGAGCGCAAACCAGGCCTCAGGCTGCGCGGGCAGCAGCTGGCCGAACGCCTGCTCGGCGACCACGAGGTCGTTGTACTGGCCCAGCGCATCCTGGGCGGGCTTGAGGCGCTGCAGATAGGCCTGCACCTTCTTCTCGCGAAACAGCGAGGCCGCGAACTCGATCGCGTAGCGCAGGCGCTTGAGGCGCCGGCGCGCGCGGTGGCGCTGTTCGTCCGCGAAATCCGCATAGGCTTTTGCATCCTTGGCCAACTGGCGCTGCAGCTGATCGAGCCTGACCGCGGCCAGCGCGCGCAACTCGGCGGCGGGCGGCGACGGGGGGACAGGCTGCGGTGCGCCGTTGGCAAACGCGATCAGCGCCAGCCACAGGCAGGTCGTCGCGGGGGCGCGCAGAACCTCGTCGATGGCGGTGTCCGCGGCTTCGGCCGGCAGTTCGGCCAGCGGTGCGCCCGCGGCGCGCAACGCGGGCAGCAGCTCGGCTTCGAGCGCATCGCGGTCACGCACGCCGCCCAGTTGCCCGAACAGCGTGGCCAGCGCGGGCTCCCAGTGGGCATCGACTCCGGGCGACCAGTCGCCATAGATGCGCAGCGCCGTGCGCAGGCGGCGCAGCGCCACGCGGGTCTGGTGCACATGCTCGGGCTCGGCGGCGCCGCCCGCGACTTCGGCCGCATTCGGCAGCAGATGGGCCAGGCAGGCACCGACCATCTGCCGCAGCGCGGCGTCGGGCAGGTAAGGCTCCTTGAGCACCACGGCCTGCGCGTGCAGCGGTGCGACGGCCGGTGCGCGCTGCGCGAGCTGCTGGCCGCGCTCGGCCTTGCTGATCACATCGACCCACAGGCCATGGCGCTCGACCCAGCGGGTCGCAAGCGCAACCAGCGCGTCCACGGCACCTGTCTTGAGTTCGAACTCGATTTCATGCAGCGCCCGGGTGTCGCTGCCGGCGCGAATCTCGCCGACGTCGAGCGCGACTTCGGCCTGCACGCCCGCGCTGCGGATCATGCGCAAGGTGCGCTGCACGTCGGTGGCGTAATAGACCTGCAGGCTCGCGGCCTGGTCGCCCAGCGCCGCGGCGAGTTGCGCGCCCGCGGCAGTGCCCGCATGCAGCGCGACATCCAATACCGGTTCACCGTCTTCGGATTTGCGCGGCACTTCGTGCTCCAGCCGCGTCCAGCGGTTCTCGCCCGGGCACTTGAGCGTCTGCACCCAGTCATCGCCCTCCTGGCGCAGGCGCAAAGAGACATGGGCTTTCGCCAGCCGCTGGTCGGGCGTGTCGAAGTACTGCGCCTGCAGCCGCAGTGTCCTGGCCTTGGCCGTGGCCAGCGCGCGGTGCACGGCCTTGCGCTGCGCCACCGGCACCTGGAACTTCAGTTCGATTTCATTCATAGGGCCCTCCAATGCACAGGGCCTGCGCCCTGCTCCCACTTGTTTTTCGACTATAGCGGGGGGCGGCCAACGCTGCGTCCTCATTTCGTCCGCATTTGGCAGCATTGGGTAACAGGCCGCGGCGGTCCCGGGCGTGGGGGCGCTCTGTCCTAGCCGCAGGCCAGGCGCTGGATCAGCCCATCGGGCGCATCCTGCAGCGCCACCGGGCGCAGAAAGCGGTCCATCGCGGCCAGCCCTACCGAGGTGGTGCCGGGCGCGGTGGATGCAGGGTAAGGCCCGCCGTGCTGCTGCGCCGCCGTCACCGCCACGCCCGTGGGCACGCCGGCAAACAGCACGCGGCCCGCCACGTCGGTCGCCCTGCGCACCAGCGCCTGGATCTCGTCCGTGACTTGCGCTGCATCGCCATCGATGCCCCAGAGGGTGACGGTCAATGTTCCACCAATCGCGCCCAGCACATCCTCCATCTCCTGCAGGGCAGCGGTGCGCACCACCAGCGCCGCAGGCCCGAACACTTCGTGCTGCAAGGCCGGCTGGGCCAGGTAATCCGCGGCCGATACCTGCACCAGCGTGGCGCAAGGCGTGGCGGCAGAGCCACCGGCCTGGCCCGCAAGCACCTGAGCGCCGCGGACATGGCACCAGGCCTGCACGCCGGACTCGAAGCTCTGACGTATGCCGGCCGTCAGCATGCCATGGGGCTGCATCTGCGACAGCTGCCCGGCCAGTTCGCGCACAAAGCCGTCGCCCGGCTCCCCCTGGGGCACCAGGATGACGCCGGGGCTGGTGCAAAACTGCCCCGCGCCCAGCGTGATGGATTGCGCCAGGGCCGCAGCCCGCTGCGCCGCGCCCGATGCGAGGGCCGCAGGCAGAACGATCAGGGGATTGACCGAGCCCAGCTCGCCAAAGAAAGGAATGGGCCGCGGCCGGGCCGCGGCGAGATCGGCCAGCGCGCGCCCGGCCTTGAGCGAGCCCGTGAACGCCACGGCGGCAATCGCCGGCGCCTGGACCAGCGTCACTCCCACGGCGATGCCCGCGCCCTGCACCAGTTGAAACACCGCGGCCGGCAGACCGCATTGGGCGACGGCCGCCTGGACCTGCTCGGCCAGCGCCAGCGACAAGGCCGGATGCGCGGGGTGGGCCTTGACGATCACCGGGCAGCCCGCGGCCAGGGCCGAAGCGGTGTCGCCGCCGGCGACGGAAAACGCGAACGGGAAATTGCTGGCCGCAAACACCGCGACCGGCCCCAGCGGCACGCGTATGCGCGTCATGCGCGGGCGCCCCAGCGGCGCAGCGCCGGCCACGGCCGGCTCGTCCAGCAGCAAGTGCACTGCGCCCTGGTCCAGCGCCAGTGCGAACTGCTCGAGCTGGTACACCGTGCGGTCCAGCTCGCCGTTGAGCCGCGGCAGGCCCAGCCCGGTCTCGCGGTCGGCCAGGGCGACAAGGGCCTCGCGCGCGAACAGCAGCCGCTGGCCTATGCCGCGCAAAAGCGTGGCCCGCAGCCCGGTCGTGGAAGCGGCGAAATCACGGGCCACCTGGCGCGCCTGCAGCGCTGCCAGGTCAATGTCCCGTGATGTGGATTCGGCCCAGGCGGCGCCATGGGCCAGGCCCGTGCGGGCATTGATCGATTGAAGCATGTTCAGTTCTTGTTGCTGATCCGGGAGGCAATGCTCTTGAGCGCTGCGCTTTCCTGGTCCATGCTGGCGGCAAAGGCCGCGGCGTTTTCGTAGGTGTCGGTGGTGAAGTACTGCTTTTCCATCACTTCGCGCAGCGCGGGTTCCTGCATGGATTTCTCGGCCGCGACCTTGAGCACGTTGACCACCGCATCCGGCGTGTCCCTGGGCACGGCAAGCCCGCGCCAGGTGCCCAGCACCAGGTCCATATTGCGTTCACGCAGCGTGGGCGTGTTCTCCAGCCCCTTGATGCGCTTCTCGGACATGACGCCCAGCGCCTTGAGCTTGCCGGCAAGCACATTGGGAATCACTTCCGGCGCGCTGGCGATGACGGCATCGATATGCCCGCCAAGCAGCGCCAGCAGCGCGGGCGAGCCACCGGGATAGGGGATGTAGTTGAACTGCGCCTTGCCCTTTTCGGCCAGTGCCGCGGAGGCCATGTGCCACATCGAGCCCTGGCCGGCATTGCCGATGCGCACATTGGCCTCGGGCTTGCGGGCATGGGCCAGGAACTCCTCGACGGTCGAATGGGGCGCATCCTCGCGCACGACCAGCACGGCCGGATCGGCGTTGAGCTTGGCGATGGGGCGCAGCGCCTGCTGGTCGAACTTGGCCAGGCCCAGGTGGTGCAGGAAGGTCACTTCCACGGTGGTCAGCGCCACCTTGTAGCCGTCCGGCCGTGCACGGATCACCTCCTGCCAGCCGACAACGCCCGCAGCGCCGGGCTTGTTGACGACGATGATGCTCTGGGGCAGGTGCTTGGCCGCGGCGTTGGCAAAGGCGCGGGCCATCACGTCGGCACCGCCGCCGGCCTGGTAGGGCACGACCAGTTCGATGGAGCGTTGTGGATAGGGCGCGGTCTGTGCCAGGACCGTGGCGGCGTTCATGGCCAGCAGGGCGGCGCTCAGGGCCAGGCAGCGGCGGCGTGCGGGACCGGTTTTCTTGGTGGGTGCATGAATCATTTTTTGTCTCCTGAAGGGTCTGTGGTTTTCTTATGTGGGAAGCAAGATGGATGCATCCACCTCGCGGATATCGGTCTTGCCGCAAAAGGCCATGGTCAGGTCCAGCTCCTTGTGGATGATTTCCAGCGCACGGGTCACGCCTGTCTCGCCCATGGCGCCCAGGCCATACAGCATGGCGCGGCCGATGTAGACGCCCTTGGCGCCCAGGGCGACGGCCTTGAGCACGTCCTGGCCCGAGCGCACGCCGCCATCCATGTGCACTTCGATCTGCCGGCCCACGGCCTGGGCAATCGCCGGCAGGGCCCGTATGGACGACGGCGCCCCGTCCAGCTGGCGCCCGCCGTGGTTGGAGACAATGAGCGCATCGGCGCCGCTGGCCACGGCCAGGTGGGCGTCCTCCACGTCCTGGATGCCTTTGAGAATCAGCTTTCCAGGCCATTGGCGGCGTATCCAGGCGATGTCCTCCCAGCTCAGCGCGGGGTCGTATTGTTTGGAGCTCCAGTCGGCCAGCGACGCCATGTCGTCGACGCCTTCCACATGGCCGATGATGTTGCCGAAAGTGCGGCGCCGGGTGCCCAGCATGCCCAGGCACCAGCGGGGCTTGCCGGCCATGTTCAGCAGGTTCAGAAGGCTCAGCCTGGGCGGCGCGGACAGGCCGTTCTTCAGATCCTTGTGGCGCTGGCCGCTGATCTGCAGATCCAGCGTCACCACCAGCGCCGAGCACTGCGCGGCCTTGGCCCGGTCTATCAGCCGCTGGACGAACTTGCGGTCGCGCATCACATACAGCTGAAACCAGAACGGATGGCCTTGCGTGCCTTCGGCCACGTCCTCGATGGAGCAGATGCTGACCGTGGACAGGGTGAACGGCACGCCGAAGGCCTTGGCGGCGCGGGCGGCCAGGATCTCACCGTCGGCGCGCTGCATGCCGGTGAGGCCCGTGGGTGCAATGGCCACGGGCATGGCCACGTCCTGCCCCGCCATGGCCGAGCGCAGGCTGCGCTGCGACAGGTCGCGCGCCACGCGCTGGCGCAGCAGCAGCGACTGGAAATCCGCGGCGTTGGCGCGGTAGGTGCTTTCCGTCCACGAGCCCACGTCGACGTAGTCATAGAACATCTTGGGCACGCGCTTTTGCGCCAGCACGCGCAGGTCTTCAATGCAGGTAATGACGGAGCTCATGGCGCGGCCCCCTCCCCTGCCGCCTGGCGCGCGGCGGCCTCGCTTTCATACAGCCGGATGAGGGAAGCCGAATCGGCCATGGCCGCGCCCGCGTCCACATACTGCGCAAAGCGCCGGGCCGCGGCGTTCACCAGCGGCAGCTCGCACTGCAAGGCCTGCGCAAACGCGGCCACGGCCTGCATGTCCTTGGACAGCTGGCGCGCATAGCCTATGGGCGGCTCGAACGCCCGGGCATGGATGCGGGGGTAGACTTTTTGCAGCAGCGTGCTGTCGGCAAAGCCGCCTTGCAGGCAGGCGGGCAGCTGCGCGGCATCCATGCCCGCAGCTTCGGCCAGCAGCGCCGCTTCGCTCATCAGCACGAAGCCCGCGCCGACAATCGCCTGGTTGATGATCTTGGCGGTCTGCCCGGCGCCGCTGGGGCCCATGTGCGTGACCTGGCTGCCCAGCGCGTCCAGCACCGTGCGCGCCTGCGCGAAGTCCTGCGCGCGCCCGCCCACCATGATGGTCAGCTGGCCGCTGCGCGCGGCTTCGGGGCCGCCCGACACCGGCGCATCCAGCCATTGCATGCCGGCCTGGGCAGACACGAATTCGGCCAGCGTGCGCGTGGTTTCGGGCGAGATCGTCGAGAAGTCGATGACCAGCCGGGCGCGGCACGCGGGCCGCGTGGCCAGGCCTTCGGGCCCCCGCGTGCAGTGTTCCACGGCCGCGTCGTCGAGCACGCACAGCAGCACGATGTCGCTGTGCTGCGCGACTTCCACGGGCGTTGCGGCGCGGGTCGCGCCGGCGGCAATGACGGCGTCCAGCCGGCGGGGCTCGCGGTTCCAGACCGTGACCCCGTAGCCCTGGGCGCGCAGGCGCAGCGTCATCGCTTCGCCCATCAGGCCGATGCCGATAAAACCAATGTGAGGCAATGTCATATATGCGTATGAAAGTGAAGCCCGGCCCGCGTCTACAGCAGGCCCCGCGCGGCCAGGTTGCGCATCAGTGCGCCTATGCCGAATTGCCAGGGCGGCAATTGATCGCTGCGCCCCACGCGGTTGATCAGCCCGCCCAGGCGGGGACTCAGGATGGTGACCACATCGCCCAGGTGGTGCGTGAAGCCCGAGCCCGGCGCGTCGCGGTCTTCCGTGGGAGCGAACATCGTTCCGCAAAACAGGAACATGCCATCGGGATACTGGTGGTGCGCCCCCATGGCGTGGCCCACCAGTTCGGTCGGGGAGCGGCTGATGTGGCGCATGGAGCTGTGGCCATGAAGCGCGAAGCCGTCGAGGCCTGCCACGGTCATCGCCACTTCCGCCGTGCCGATGTCCGCGAGCGTGAAGTGCGCGTCCAGCAGGCGAACGAAGGGGCCGATGGCGCACGAGGCGTTGTTGTCCTTGGCCTTGCCCAGCAGCAGCGCGCTGCGGCCTTCGAAGTCGCGCAGGTTGACGTCATTGCCCAGTGCCGCGCCCACGATCTGCGCCTGGGCATTCACGGCCAGCACGATCTCGGGCTCGGGGTTGTTCCATTCGGATGCCGGGTGCAGGCCCACGCTCGCGCCATGCCCCATCGAGGACAGCGGCGCCGCCTTGGTGAAGACTTCGGCGTCGGGGCCAATCCCCACTTCGAGGTACTGCGACCACAGGCCCTGGGCAGACAGCAGGCGCTTGAGCTCCATGGCCTGGGCCGAGCCCGGCGCGATGCGCGCGAGATCGTTGCCCACGATGGCCGTCATGGAACTGCGTATGGCATGGGCCTTGTCGGCTTCGCCGCGCGCCTGCTCCTCTATCACCCGCTCCAGCATGCTGGCGGCAAAAGTCACGCCTGCCGCCTTGACCACCTGCAGGTCGCAGGGCGCCAGAAGATGGCGCTGCTGCGGGTCGCCGCCATGCGCAAGGCTGCTGTGCAGCCATTCGGCCAGCGGCCCGAGGTCGGGGCCCGGGGCTTCGCGCGCCAGCCACAGGCGATCGCCGTGCTCGAGCAGCGCGGACATCGTGGGCGTGTGCGCGCTCAGATCGCAAAGGCGATCACCGCGCACCGCGACCACGCAGGGGCCGGCGGGCACTGTGCCATCGGGCGCTGCCGGGCGCCAGGCGCGGCCCACCAGGGCTGCGGCGGCGGCATCGACAGGCAGCGTCTGGGCGATCGAGAAGTCCATGGCGTTCATCAGATCACCACCTTTGCTTCGCGAATGACATGGGCCCACTTGGCCTTTTCGCTGGCGATGAAGGCGGTGAACCGCGCGGAACTCCCGCCGCCATCCTCCGCGCCAAAGGCCATGAGCTTCTCGGCGACCACGGGGAGCTTGAGCACGTCGTTGACGTCCTGGTTGATGGCCTGCACCAGCGGCTCGGCCATGCCGCCCGGGCCGGCCAGGCCGTACCAGGTGCTCGCATCGAAACCGGGAAAACCCACTTCGGCGAGCGTGGGAATCTGCGGCTGGGCCTTGGCCCGCTGCAGCCGCGTCTGGGCAATCGCCACCACCTTGCCGCTGGCCACATGGGGCGTGGCCGAGGCCATGGTTTCAAAGCTGTAGTCGATCTGGCCGCCAAGCAGGTCGGCCAGCATGGGCGCGGACCCGCGGTAAGGCGTGTGCAGGGCGCTGACGCCCGCGCGCATCTGGAACATTTCCAGCGCCAGGTGCTGGATGGAGCCCGGACCGGCCGAGCCGAAGCTCACGGCCCCGGGCTGGGCCTGGCAGCGCTGGACAATGGCCGCCAGCGTCTGCGCTTCCTGTTCCCGGCGGCAGATCAGCAGGCTGGGAACGATGCCCACCAGCACGATGGGGCTGAAGTCGCGCTCCACCACGTAACCGAGGCGCGGGTGCAGGCTGGGAGCGACCGCATGGTTGCTGAAGTTGGTCATCAGCAGCGTGGCGCCGTCCGCAGGCTGCTTGGCCACATATTCCGCGGCGATCACGCCCGCTGCGCCCGCCTTGTTTTCCACCACCACGGCGCGGTCCCAGCGCTGGCCCAGCTGCTGGGCAATCACGCGTGTCACCACGTCGGTGCCGCCGCCGGGCGGAAAGCCCACCAGGATGCGAATGGATGTCCTGGGCAGCAGGGAGCGGGCGGTATTGGCATGGCCCAGAAAGGGCAAGGCCGTCAGCCCTGCGGCCAAAAGGTGGCGTCGTTGCATTGCGTGTCTCCTGTAGTCGTTGTGGTCGCCTTGTCTGCCTGAGGAAAGCCCGCAGGACAAAGGCATGCTGAACGGTCGCTAGTGTAGGAAGCGCCTGCCGGGGCAACAACGTGAAATTACTCCGGCTGAGGGCGAGTTTTTCTCATGCAGGCGCGGCCGAGTTTTTCTCGTGCCAAGGCACAGTTTTTCTCGCTTGAGGCCGCGAAAGTGCCTGCCTAAACTGGGCCGCAACGGCGATATGCGACCGGTTTTATGAAGGCTTTCGACACCATGGACGACTCGATTCTTTTGGCCCGCGACGATCAGCACATCGTCACGCTCACGCTCAACAGCCCCGACAAGATGAACGCCATGAACCTGGGCATGTGGCAGCGCCTGGGCGACCTGATGCAGCAGCTGGACGCGGACGACACGGTGCGCTGCATCGTGGTGACCGGCGCGGGAGAGCGCGCCTTTTCCGCGGGTGCGGACATCGAGGAATTTCCCCGGACCCGCCTGAACAAGACCCAGGCGCTGGCCTACGGCCGGGTCACGCACCGGGCCATGCAGGCCATGGCGCACAGCCGCCACCCGACGCTGGCCGTCATCCAGGGCGCCTGCGTCGGCGGCGGCCTGGAGCTGGCCTCGGTCTGCGACATGCGCATCTGCGGCGAGTCCAGCCGCTTTGGTGCGCCCATCAACCGCCTGGGGCTGGTGATGTCCTATGGCGAGCTGTCGGGCCTGGTGACCTTGGCCGGGCGCGCGGTGGCGCTGGAAATCGTGCTCGAGGGACGGGTGTTCGGCGCGGCCGAAGCGCTGCAAAAGGGACTGGTCAACCGGGTGGTGGCGGACGCCGCGGTGCGCGAGGAAGGCCAGGCCGCCGCACGCCGCATTGCGCTGGGCGCACCGCTGGTGGCGCGCTGGCACAAGCGTTTCGTGCAGCGCCTGGCGCAGCCCCAACCGCTGACCGAAGCCGAGCAGGAGGAAGCCTACGACTGCTTTGAAACCGAGGACTTCCGCATCGGCTACCAGGCCTTTTTAGCCAAGCAGCGTGCCCAGTTCGTCGGCCGCTGAATGCACGCCCCCACCCCTTCCTCTTTCCAGGCATTGCCATGACACTTCCTCTTTCGCGCATCCGGGTTCTCGACGTCAGCCAGATCATGGCCGGCCCTTATTGCTGCATGTTGCTCGGCGACATGGGCGCCGACGTCATCAAGGTGGAAACGCCGGGCGTGGGCGACCAGACCCGCCGCGCCATGGGCTTCAAGCTCAAGGGCGACGACAGCGGCGGCTTTCTCGCCCTCAACCGCAACAAGCGCAGCGTGGAGATCGACCTGAAGAACGCCCAGGGCCTGCAAGCGTTCTACGAGCTGGTGCGCAACGCCGATGTACTGGTCGAGAACAACCGGCCCGGCGTGGCCGCGCGGCTGAAGATAGACTACGCCACCTTGCAGGCCATCAATCCGCGCCTGGTGTATGCCAGCATTTCCGGCTTTGGCCAGACCGGCCCCTGGTCGCGCCGCCCCGGCCTGGACCTGATCGCCCAGGCCAGCAGCGGCCCCATGAGCGTCATGGGCGAGCCCGATGGCCCGCCCATGAAATCCAGCGTGCCGTTTGCCGACCTGGGTGCGGCCCTGTTTGCGGCCTATGCCATCCTGAGCGCCGTCATCGGCCGCGAGCACAGCGGCGCGGGCCAGTACATCGATGCCTCGCTGTTCGAGACGGCGCTGGGCCTGTCCATCTGGGAGACGGCCGAGTTCTGGGGCACGGGCCGCGTGCCCACGCCGCTGGGCAGCGCCAACCGCATGAGCGCGCCCTACCAGGCCATGCGCGCGGCCGACCGCTACTTCGTGATTGGCGCGGCCAACCCCAAGCTGTGGAGCGCCCTGTGTGAAGTCGTGGAGCGCACCGATCTGCTCGAGGACCCGCGCTTTGCCGGCAATGTCGAGCGGCTGCAGAACCGGGCGCCGCTGATCGCACTGCTAGAAGCCGAGTTCGCGCGCCGTCCCGCAGACGAATGGGTGGAGCTGCTGGTGGCCGCCGGCGTGCCGGCCGCGCCCATCCAGAACTTCGAGGAAGCCCTGGCCTGCGAGCAGTCGGTGGCGCGCGAGATGGTGGTGGAAGTCGAGCACCCGGTCGAAGGCAGGATCAAGATGCTGGGCTTTCCCGTCAAAATGCGGGGCACGCCCCAGCAGATCCGCCGGGCCGCACCGCTGCTGGGCGCGCATACCCAGGAAGTGTTTGCCGAGCTGGGCCTGTCCGCGCAGCGCATTGCGCAGCTGCAAAGCGCCGGTGCGTTTGGCACGGCCGGCAAGGCGCTGGAGCCGGCTTGATCTGCGCTTTTATTGACTGAATGCCGCTTTCCATGGACCACGCTACCGCCGCGCCGCCGCCCTTCATCGACGCGCACCACCACTTCTGGGATCTGACGCACAACCCGCACCCCTGGCTGCAGGACGCGCCCGTGGCCCACTTCCGCTACGGCAGCTACGAAGCGCTCAAGCGCAACTACCTGCCGGGCGATTTCGCGCGCGACACAGGTGCCTGCGCCCCCGCGGCCAGCGTGCACATCGAGGCCGAATGGAGCCGGGCCGCGCCCGTGGACGAGACCCGCTGGCTCACGACGCTGGCGCAGCGCTACCAGCGGCCGTCGGTGGTGGTGGCGCATGCGGATCTGGGCCATGCACAGGCGCGGCATGTGCTCGCGGCGCAGGCCGCTTTCCCCATGGTGCGCGGCATTCGCCACAAGCCCGTGGTGTCCCTGACGGCGCAGGAGGCGCGCCGTGGGGAGCCAGGCTCCATGGACGACACGCGCTGGCGCGACGGCTATGCGCTGCTGGCGCAGTTCGGCCTGTCGTTCGACCTGCAGGCGCCCTGGTGGCATCTGGAGCAGGCACTGGATCTGGCGCGCGACTTTCCGGCCACCACGCTGGTGCTCAACCACACGGGCCTGCCTTCGGAGCGCAGCGCGGCGGGCCTGGCCGGCTGGCGGCGCGCCCTGGCACGCCTGGCCGACGCCCCCAACACGGCCTTGAAGATATCGGGCCTGGGCCAGTTGGGCCGGCCATGGACGGCGCGGGACAATGTGCCGCTGATCCAGGAAGCGATTGCCATTTTTGGCGCCGAGCGCTGCATGTTCGCCAGTAACTTCCCCGTGGACAGCCTGGTCACCAGCTACGGCGCCATCGTGTCCGCCTTTGCCCAGGCCATTGCCCCCCTGACCCCGGCCGAGCAGCAGGCGCTGTGGGCCGGCAATGCGGCGCGCATCTACCGCATTGCGGGCTGGGCCTAGGCCCGCGCCTCATGCGCTGGCCGCGAGCTCCGCGCGCATCCACTGCACAAAGGACTGGATGCGCGCATCGTCGGCGCGCTCCTGCGGGTAGACCAGGTAGTAGGCGTACTCCACCGGCAGGCTCAACTCGGGAAACAGCCGCAGCAGCCGGCCCGCCGCCAGGTCCTGCCGGACCCAGTTCTTCTTGACCAGCGCCACGCCCTGGCCGTCGATGGCCGCATCGATGACCAGATGGCTGGGCCAGAACGCAGGCCCGCGGCTGGTGTCTATGTCATGCATGCCCATGTGCGCCAGCCAGGCGGCCCAGTTGGGGTTGCTCACATCGTCATAGGTGCTGTCATCGTGCAGCAGCACATGGTGGCGCAGGTCGCTGAGCGTTTGAATGGGATGCGCGCCCTGCTGCAGCGCCGGGCTGCACACGGCAAATACATCGACCGGCAGGCACAGCTCGGCCTGCAGGCCGGCATACACGCCGCGCCCGTAGCGCACTTCCATGTCGACGTCGTCCCGGGTGAAATCCACCATGTGCTTGGAGGTGGAGATCTTCAGGTCCAGCCCGGGAATGGCCTGGGCCAGGCCGCGCATGCGCGGTATCAGCCATTTGACCGCAAAGGTCGGCGGCAGATTGATCTTGAGCGCCGGCGAGCTTTGCTCGCGGTGCAACTGGTAGGTGGCCACGGCCAGCTGGCGAAACGCCTCCTGCACGCCCGGCAGATAGGCCTTGCCCGCGGGCGTGAGCGTGAGCGTCTTGGAGTCCCGGATGAACAGCGCGATGCCCAGATTGGCTTCGAGGGACTTCACCTGATGGCTGACCGCCGACGGCGTGACGAACAGCTCTTCGGCCGCTTTGGTGAAACTCATGAGCCGCGCCGACACTTCAAAGGCGCGCAACGGATTCAAGGGGGGAATTTTCCGGGGCATGGAGAAAAAGCGGGGCTTGGGGATGTAGTACCCCAGAGGATAGCGAAGCCGCGTGCCCGCGTACAGCCAGCGGCCCGCGCCGCTTCTCCACCCGCAGCAACCGGCAACCAGCATCAAGCCACGGCAGGCAGGCCCTTCAGCAGTTTGTCCAGCGTGATCGGGTAGTCGCGCACGCGTATGCCGGTGGCGTTGAAGATGGCGTTGGCCACGGCTGCGGCGGCGCCGCAGATGCCCAGCTCGCCCACGCCCTTGGCCTTCATCGGCGAGGACATGGGGTCGGTCTCGTCGAGGAAGATCACTTCCTGGTGCGCGATGTCGGCATGCACCGGCACCTCGTAGCCCGCGAGGTCGTGGTTGACGAAGAAACCATGGCGCTTGTCGATGGCAAGCTCCTCCATCAGCGCCGCGCCCACGGCCATGGTCATCGCGCCCATCACCTGGCTGCGCGCGGTCTTGGGGTTGAGGATGCGGCCCGCGGCGCACACGGCCAGCATGCGCCGCACGCGGATCTCGCCGGTGTCCGCATCGACGCCGACTTCGACGAAATGCGCGCCGAACGTCGACTGCTGTTGCTTGCTGGCGAGATCGCCGAATTCGATCTTGTCCTCGACTTCGAGGCCGTCTTCGCCCGCGGCCTGGGCCAGCGGCGCGCAGCGCCCGCCCGCGCTGACCTGTCCATTGGCGAACTGCGCCTCGCCGGCGCTCCAACCCAGCTTTCTTTCGACTTCAGCGCGCAGCTTCATGCAGGCCGCGTAAACGCCCGAAGTCGCGCTGTTCGCGCCCCATTGGCCGCCCGAGCCGGCCGATGCGGGAAACGCCGAGTCGCCCAGGCGCACAAACACTTTCTCCAGCGGCACGCCCATGACTTCGGCCGCGGTCTGGGCAATGATGGTGTACGAGCCCGTGCCTATGTCCGTCATGTCGGTTTCCACCGTGACGACGCCGCGGCTGTCCAGGCGCACGCGCGCGCCCGAAGTCATCACCAGGTTGTTGCGAAACGCCGCGGCCATGCCCATGCCCACGAGCCAGCGGCCATCGCGCACCTGGCCCGGCTGCGCCTGGCGCCGGCTCCAGCCGAAGCGCTCGGCGCCGGTGCGCATGCATTCGATCAGCCGGCGCTGCGAGAACGGCCGCTCGGGATGCTCGGGGTCGACCTGCGTGTCGTTGCGCACGCGCAGCTCGATGGGGTCCATCGCCAGCCGGTGCGCGAGCTCGTCCATCGCCACCTCGAGCGCGCTCATGCCGCTGGCCTCGCCGGGCGCGCGCATGGCATTGCCTTCGGGCAGATCGAGCACGGCCAGGCGCACGCCGCTTTCGCGGTGGGGCGCGGCATAGAGCAGCCGCGTCTGGTCCACGGCCGGCTCGGTCGAGCCGCCGGGCAGATTGCCCGACCAGCTTTCGTGCGAGAGCGCCGTGAGGCGGCCGTCGGGCGTCGCGCCCAGGCGTATGCGCTGTATGGTCGCGGGCCGGTGCACGGTGTTGTTGGCGATCAGCGGGCGCTGCAGCGCGACTTTCACGGGCCGCTTGACGGCGCGCGCGCCCAGCGCCGCGAGCAAGGCGTCGGCGCGCACCCAGAGCTTGCCGCCAAAGCCCCCGCCGATGAAAGGCGACACCAGCCGCACATCGGCCTTCGGGATACCCAGCGTCCTGGCCACGTCCCCCGCGCTCCAGTCGATCATCTGGTTGGACGTCCACAGCGTGAGCTGCTTGCCGCTCCATGCGGCCGTCGTCGCATGCGGCTCCATCATCGCGTGCGACTGATCGGGCGTCGAATAGGTGGCGTCCAGCGTCACCTCGGCCTTTGCATAGGCAGCGGCGAAGTCGCCGACCACCGAATGCGCAGGATTGTCCTTGGAGCCCGGCGCGCGCGGCGCGCCATCGCGCGCTTCGGCGAGATCGTATTTTCCATCGGCAGGTGCATAGGTGATGCGCACCAGCTGCGCCGCGGCGCGCGCTTGCTCGAACGTGTTGGCGACGACCAGCGCCAGCGCCTGGTGGTAGTGCGCTATCACCGGGCCGCCGAGCAGCGGCGCGGTATTGTTCCTGGCCTGGCCCAGCTGGCCCGCATTGCGCGCGGTGACGATGTGCAGCACGCCGGGCGCGGCGCGCGCGGCTTTCAGGTCCATGGCCGCGATGCGGCCCTTGGCGATGCCCGCGCCGACGACCCAGCCATAGGCGGCATCGGCCGCGACGTCATGGCGTTCATAGGCATAGGGCGCCGTGCCCGTGGTCTTGAGCTTGCCGTCGACACGGTCGATGGGTTGGCCGATGTACTGCAGCCGGTCTATGGGATTGGTGGTCGCGGGAGTATCGAATTTCATGCTCAGGACCTCGCTTGCAGCAGGGCGGCGGCGAGCGTGCGCTCGACCAGGGGCAGTTTGAAGGTGTTGTCGTGCGTGGGCGCGGCGCCCGCGAGCAACTGCGCCGTCACGGCCTGCGCGCCTTGCGGCAGCAGGCTTTCCGCGCGCGGCGAACGCCAGGGCTGGTGGGCGACACCGCCCAGCCCCACCCGGCCCGTGCCATCGGGCTGCACCACCAGCGCCACCGACACCAGCGCGAATGCATAGGATGCCCGGTCGCGCACCTTGCGATAGATATGCGCGCCACCCAGCGGCCCGGGCAGCGTGACCGCGGTGATCAACTCGCCCGCTTCGAGCACGGTCTCGAGGTGCGGCGTCTGGCCCGGCGGACGGTAGAAGTCGGCGATGGGAATCACGCGTGCCTGGCCATCGGGCCGCACGGTCTCGACGGCGGCGTCGAGCACGCGCATCGCCACCGCCATGTCGCTCGGATGCGTGGCGATGCAGGCGCTGCTCGCGCCTATCACCGCATGCTGGCGCGTCACGCCGCCCAGCGCGCTGCAGCCGCTGCCGGGCTGGCGCTTGTTGCAGGCCTGGTCGGTGTCGTAGAAGTAGGCGCAGCGCGTGCGCTGCAGCAGGTTGCCCGCGGTCGTGGCCTTGTTGCGCAGCTGGCCCGAGGCGCCGGCCAGCAGGGCGCGCGACAGCAGCGCATAGTCGCGGCGCACGCGCATGTCGGCCGCCAGGTCGGTGTTGCGCACCAGCGCGCCTATGCGCAGCCCGCCTTCGGGCGTGGGCTCGATCTTGTCGAACGCCAGGGCGTTGACATCGACCAGATGCTGCGGTGCCTCGATCTGCAGCTTCATCAGGTCAAGCAGATTGGTGCCGCCCGCGATGAACTTCGCGCCGGGCTGGCGCGCAACGGCAGCCGCGGCCGCGGCAGGGGTTCTGGCGCGCTCATAGGTGAAAGCCTTCATGCGAGACCTCCGACTTCGGCCATCGCGTCGACGATGTTCGCGTACGCGCCGCAGCGGCACAGATTGCCGCTCATGCGCTCGCGCAGTTCATCGACCGACAGCAGCGGCTGCGCGCTGAGATCGGCACTCACATGGCTGGGAATGCCCTGCCTGATTTCATCGAGCACGGCCACGGCCGAACAGATCTGCCCGGGCGTGCAGTAGCCGCACTGGAAGCCGTCGTGCTTGACGAATGCCGCCTGCATGGGGTGCAGCTGCTGGGCCGAGCCCAGCCCTTCGATGGTGGTGACCTGCGCGCCTTCGTGCATGACGGCCAGCGTGAGGCAGGCATTGATGCGCCGCCCGTCGACGATCACCGTGCAGGCGCCGCACTGGCCGTGGTCGCAGCCTTTCTTGCTGCCCGTGAGATGCAGGTGTTCGCGCAGCGCGTCGAGCAAGGTGGTGCGGGGGTCGAGTTCGAGCCTGCGCGCCTGGCCATTCACGTGCAGCGACACCGCCATCAGCGCAGAGCTGCTGGCCGTTGTGGCGGGGGCGGGGGCCGGGACCGTCTCCACGGCCTGCGCCGCCCTGGCGCCCGCGGCAGTGGCGGCGCAGGCGATCAGCGCATCGCGGCGCTTGATGACAGGCACTTCAAGGCGGTTCATCGCGGCTCCTTTTTTTCGTGGGAATCCGCATTACCGTTTCTGAACGCAGCGCAGTCAACACCTTGAGCGGCGCCTGCGGGCACAAGGCGGCGCTGGCCTACAACGCGGGCTTGCTGCGCGGCAATCTGCGCTGCGGTGTCGTCGGTGCGTTCGCCAGCATGGCCGCGCTGCGCGCCTGCGCGGCCTGGACCAGCGGCGAGATCAGCTGGGTTTCGGGCAGGTTGTGCCAGTACTTGCGCGGCATCTCCTTGCGCATGGCCGCGATCTTGAGCCGGGCGGGATTGAAGATATGCGCGTAATAGGTGAGCCACAGGCCTTCGCCGGCGTCGGCATCGGGCGCGTCGTCGGCGCGCGCCCCCGGGCCCCAGCTGAGCACGCCGGGCCGCCCTGCGAGCGGCTGCACGGCAAAGCGGGGCTGCACGCCCTGGTCGGCCAGCGCCGCGATGTCGGGCGCCTGCGGCCACCAGCGCAGGCTGCACTGGGGCGTGAGAATCGCCCAGCGCATGTTGGCGAAGCGCTGCACAAAGAACGGCGCCGCGGCCTGCACGATATGGTGCTCGGGCTCGAACCAGGCGACATGCAGCGGCCCGCTGCCGTCCTGCGGATCGTCGGCCAGCGCCACAGGGCGAAAACGCACGAACGCATGGGCCTTGTGCACTTCGCGGCGCACGGCCTGGATCCAGTGCTGCATCTGCACGCTGTCGGCATCGAGCAGGTCGTGGCGCAGGCCGGGCGTGAGCTGCATGCGCCACAGCAGCCGGTACAGCAGCGCAAAGCGCGAGGGCGCGCGGTGCAGCAGGCATTGCTCGGCCTGGGCCAGCCAGGAGCGCGGCACGGTCAGCGGCCGCTCGGGCGCGGCGGGCAGGTCAGCCAGTTGCGTCGCGTGCGGCGCCGGCGCGAACAGGTCGGGCGCCCGGGCCTGCGCGTCTTCGGTATGCCAGACCACGGCTTCGGGCGGCACCTGCTGCGCCCACAGCCAGCGCGCCAGACCGCGCCAGTGCGCGAAGTCGCAGCCATCGCGCGGCAGGATGAAAGTGTGGGTGATCATGGGGCGTCAGAAAAGACTTGCCTGTACGGGCTTGGGCGCCATGGGCTCAACAAGTTTGGCCGCAAGCAGCGGGTCGTCCAGGCTGCGCCCCGGGCTCCAGTCCTGGCATTCGACAAACGGCAGCACCTTGGCCTGGGGCACGCGCAGGCGCTCGATATCGGCGCTGCGCAGCTGGCGCCAGCGGCGCACGGCCAGCAGCTTGTCGACACTGCCCACGCCAAGGCCCGGCACACGCAGCAGCATTTCACGCGGCGCGGTGTTGAGGTTCACGGGAAACTGCGCGCGGTGGGCCAGCGCCCAGGCCAGCTTGGGGTCGTGCTCCAGCGACAGCATGCGCTGGCCCCGGGCACCGGGCGGAACGATTTCATGCGCTTCGAAGCCATAGAAGCGCATCAGCCAGTCGGCCTGGTACAGCCGGTGTTCGCGCACCAGCGGCGGCGCAATCAACGGCAGTTCGGCCGTCGCGTCGGGAATAGGGCTGAACGCCGAGTAGTAGACGCGGCGCAGGCCGTAGCCGGTGTAGAGCCTGGAGCTGGTGACGATGATGTCGCCATCGTCCGCGCCATCGGCGCCGACGATCATCTGCGTGCTCTGGCCGCCGGGCGCGAACGCCTGGGGCGCGGCCGGCCGCGTGCGGCGCGACTGGGGCATGGAGACGATGGCGCGGCTGGTGGCGTCCTTGCGCTCGGCTTTGGACGTGGCGATGTGCTCGTGCAGCTGGCCCATCGCCCGGTGGATGGTCGCGCTGTCCTTCTCGGGCGCGAGCTGGGCCAGGCCCTGCACCGTGGGCAGCTCGATATTGATGCTCAGCCGGTCGGCGTACAGGCCGGCCTGGGCCAGCAGTTCGGCGTCGGCATCGGGAATGGTCTTGAGGTGGATATAGCCCTTGAAGCCATGCGCAAGGCGCAGCGTGCGCGCCACGCCCACCATCTGCTCCATGGTGTAGCTGGGGCTGCGGATGATGCCGCTCGACAGGAACAGGCCTTCGATGCAGTTGCGCCGGTAGAAGTCCAGCGTGAGGTTCACGACTTCGGCCACCGAGAAGCGCGCGCGTGGAATATTGGAGCTGACGCGGTTGATGCAGTACTTGCAGTCGTAGACGCAGAAGTTGGTCAGCAGGATCTTGAGCAGCGAAATGCAGCGCCCGTCGGGCGTATAGCTGTGGCAGATGCCCGCGCCCTCGGTCGACCCCATGCCGCCGCCCACGGCATTGCGCTTGGCGCTGCCGCTGGACGAGCAGGACGCATCGTACTTGGCGGCATCGGCCAGAATGGCGAGTTTGTTTTGCAGATTCACTGTACAAATGTACAGCCATATGCAACGCCACGCAAGCCGCCAAGTCCCTGCTCAGAGCGTGTGCACTTCAAGCACCAAGGTCTGTCCGGACACATTCAATCCTTCACGCGCCGCCGCAGCGATCAGGCCCGCATGCAGTTGCGCATCCTCGAGCATCACGCTTTGCCCGCTGCGCCGGCAGATCAGCCGCACCCCTTGCGTGTCGGTACTGGCCTGCGGCAGCCGGTAGTGCACCTTGCCGGTGTCGTCCATCTCGCGCAGCAGCATGCCGACCGCGTAGAGCTTGTGCGCGATGCGGTAGACCGTGCTCAGGCTGGTGCGCATGCCGCGGCGGCGCATGTCGCGAAAGATCTCCTCGCTGTTGAGCCGCCGCGGGTCGTGCGCGGCCATCACCTGCAGCACGCCTATGCGCGCGGAGGTCGGCGTCAATCCCGCGGCGCGCAGGCTCTGCAATATGGTCATGCTGGCGGTACTCATGGGGTCAGGCCTTCAATGGTCATTGAATTCGCGGCAAGCGCCGCCTCGGCCGGCCGCGACCAGCCGCCACCCAGCGCCTTGTAAAGCGCAACCGATGCCTGCAGGCCCAGCGCCTGCAGCTGCACCGCCGCATCCTGCGCCGCATACAGCGTGCGCTGCGCGTCGAGCAGCGTCAGCAGGCTGTAGTCGCCCGCTCGGTAGCGGCGCTCGGCCAGAGTGAGTGCCCGTTGCGCCTGGGTAAGTTCCTCGGCCTGCGCCGCGGATTGCGCGGCCACCCCGGCCACGGCATTGAGCGCGACTTCCACATCGGCAAAAGCCGCGAAGATGGCCGCGCGGTAGTTGGCCAGCAACTCCTCGCGCCGGGCCCGGGCCAGGTCGCGCCCGGCCGCAAGCCGCCCGGCATCGAAGACCGGCGCGGCCAGGCCCGCGGCCAGCGAGTACAGCGGGTTGTCGAACACGCGGCGCAACCGGTCTGCGCCGCTGGCGATGCCCCCGGTCAGCGTGAGGCGCGGCAGCAGCGCTGCGCGCGCGGCCAGCAGATTCGCATCGGCCGCGACCAGCTGCGCTTCGGCGCGCGCGATATCGGGCCGGCGCGTGAGCAGCTCCACCGGCAGGCCCGCACCAATGGCCGGCGCCTGCAGCGCCGCCAGCGTCTGCGTGGCAATGGCCGGGCCACCGCTTTGCCCCAGCAGCAAGGCCAGCGCGCTGCGCGCGTCGCCGGCCTGCTGGCGCAGCGCCTCGACGCCGCGCCGTTGGCCGGCAACCAGGCCGCGCTGCTGCGCGAGTTCCAGCGGCGTGGCCGCGCCCGCGCGCACCCGTGACTCGACCAGCGCCAGCAGCCGGGCCGCGCTTTGCAGATTGCGCTCGCCAATCGCAATGCGTTCGCGCAGCGCCACCGCCTGCAGCCAGGCCGTGGCCACGCCCGCGGTCACGGTGAGCTGCAGCGTGTCGCGCTCGAACGCGCTGGCCTGCAACGTCGCCAGCGCACTGCCCTGGCCCGCACGGTTGCGGCCCCAAAAATCGATTTCATAGCTCGCGCTCAGGCCCGCGCCAAAAAGGCGGCCGTCTACGCTGGCGTTGCCGCCCATGCGCTGCTGGCGGCTAGCGTTCAGGCCCGCACCGACTTCGGGCAGCAGCGCCGCGCCGGCGATGCGCGCCAGAGCGCCGGCCTGCTGCACGCGCGCCACGGCCGCCGCGACGTTCAGGCTCTGCGCCTGCGCCTGGTGCACCAGCGTGTCGAGTTCGGCGCTGCCAAAGCTGCGCCACCAGTCGGCGGAGATGCCCACGGGCGACGCGACGGCATCGCCGCGCCATTGCGTTGGCAGGGCCATCATGGCGGCCCCCGATGCTGGTGGCGTGGGCGCGGCGCACCCGGCCAGCACCAGCGCCATGACCACCACCCCCATCTTGCGGTTCAGTCCCACGTTCATCCTCATTTCCCCGCCAGTGCGATCACCGGATCGAGCCGCGCCGCCGTCCTGGCCGGCATGAAACCAAACAGCAGGCCGGTCGCGACCGCGCAGCCAAAGGCGCCGGCCATGGCCGTCGCCGAGAACACCACGGGCACGCCGGCCACGATCAGCCCCGCGCCAATCGCCAGGCCTGCGAGCACGCCCGCCGTGCCGCCGACCAGCGTGACCAGCACCGCCTCGGTCAGGAACTGGCGCAGGATGTCGCGCTGGCGCGCGCCGGTCGCCATGCGTATGCCGATTTCGCGCGTGCGCTCGCGCACCGTCATCAGCATCACGTTCATCACGCCTATGCCGCCGACGACCAACGACACCGCGGCAATCAGGCCCAGCATCATGGTCATGCTCTGGCGCGTCGCGGCTTCGGCCTGCAGGCGCGCGGCGGCGTTGCTGATGGCGAAGTCTTCACGCCCGCCATGGCGCGTGAGCAGCAGCTTGCGCATCGCCGCCTCGGCTTCGAGCACCTGGCCCGACGAAGCCACGTCGACGACCACATAGTCGGGCTGGGTCTGCGCCTGGTAGACGCGCGCCCGGCCCGACTGGTAGGGAATGAACACCATTTCGTCGTAGTTCTGCGCGGCCGATTCGGCGCCGCGCTCGGCCATCACGCCGATGACGATGAACGGCGAGGTGCCGATCAGCAACTGCCGGCCCAGCGGGTTGGGCGTGTCGGGAAAGAAATGCTCTTTTGCCTGGTGGCCCAGCACCACCAGCGGCGCGAGTTCGCGGTCCTCGGCGGCGGTGTAGTAGCGGCCCTGGGCAACGCGCCAGTGGTGCACCGCGGGCATGCGCTCGCTGGCCGCGAACACGTAGACCTGGCGGTCGACATTGCCATGGCGCACGGTGATCGGGTCGCCGATCACCGGCATCACGGTGCGGATCTGCGCCAGCGCGGCGACCGCCTCCAGGTCTTCGGGCGTGAGCTGGCCCGCCGGGCCGCCGCTGGCCGGCGTCTTGCTGCCCATGTACATGATGGTCGTGCCCAGCGTGCCCATCTGGGCGACGATCTTCTGGCGCGCGCCTTCGCCAATGGCCAGCATCACGATCACCGACGCCACGCCGATGACGATGCCCAGCAGCGTCAGCACCGTGCGCGAACGGTTGATGCGCATGCCGCGCCAGGCGGTGCGCGCGGCTTCGCGCAGGTCCTGCCACAGCGAGGCGCCGTCATCGCCCGCGGCGCCGGCCATGTCGAGCACGGGCAGGGCCATGAGCGCGCGGCGCGGGTCGCTGGCGCTGTCGGCGACGATATCGCCGTCGTGGATTTCGATCACGCGCTGCGCCTGCGCGGCGACGCTGCGGTCGTGGGTGATCAGCACGATGGTGTGGCCGGCGTCGGCGAGCTCGTTGAGCAGGCGCATGACTTCGGCGCCGCTCCTGGAATCGAGGGCGCCGGTGGGCTCGTCGGCCAGGATGATGCGCCCGCCGTTCATCAGCGCGCGCGCGATCGACACGCGCTGCTGCTGGCCGCCCGACAATTGGTTGGGCCGGTTGTGCAGCTTGTCGCCCATGCCCAGGCGTTCGAGCAGCGCCGCTGCGCGGCGCGCGCGCGCCTCGCCCGACATGCCCGCGTAGATCGCCGGCATCTCAACGTTCTCGCTGGCCGATTCGGTGGCGATCAGGTGGTAGCCCTGGAACACGAAGCCGAAGGCCTCGCGCCGCAGCCAGGCCTTTTCATCGGCGTCCAGCGAGGCCACATCGCGGCCGTTGAAAAGATAGGTGCCGGCGCTTGCCTGGTCCAGGCAGCCGAGCAGGTTCATCAGCGTCGACTTGCCCGAGCCCGATGCGCCGACGATGGCGACGAACTCGCCCGCATGTATCGTCAGGTCGATGCCGTGCAGCACCTCGACTTCGGGCTGCTGGCCGTCGGTCTCATCCGCCCCGCCGTAGCGCTTGCGTATGCCGCGCAGCTCGATCAGCGGCGTGAGGCTGGCTACCACTGGAATCTCCGCACGCCGGCATCGGGCGGCGCTTCGCCGGTGATCAGGCGCTCGCCCTCTTCCAGGCCGCCCGTGACTTCGGCCAGCAGCCGGTTGCGCGTGCCCAGTTGCACACGGCGCACTTCGACCAGCTGATCAGGCGTCTTCTCGGCCAGGATGCGCGCCTCGTAGGTGCCGGACTCGCCATCGAGCGCCGTGAAGGCCGCGAGCGGCGCGGTGAGCACGTCCTTGACGGCCGCCGACACAAAGGTGACCTGGGCTGTCATCTGCGGCATCAGCGCGCCGTCGGGGTTGTCGACATCGAACAGCACCGTGTATTGCACAGCCTTGGTGCCCGCAGGGGGCATGCCGCCCGTCGCCGCGCCCGGCGCTGCCGTCGACACGGCGGGCGCGGGCAGCACCTGGCGCACCGTGCCGCTCCAGCGGCGGCGGTCGCTGCCCAGCGTGCTGAAGTAGGCGGGCATGCCGGCCTGGACCTGGCGGATGTCGGCTTCCGACACATCGGTCCAGACCGTCATGCGGAGCAGGTCGGCAATGCGCAGCACCGTGGGCGTCTGGTAGGTGGCATTGAGCGTCTGGCCTTCCTTCACATCCAGGCCCGTGACCGTGCCCGCGATGGGCGCGTAGATGCGCGTATAGCCCAGCCGGGCTTCGTCGGCGCGCAGGCTGGCGGCGGTCTGGATGATCTGCGCTTCGTACTGCGCGATGCGCGCCGCCGCAGACTTGAGCGTCGCCGCCGCGGTCTGCAGGTCTTCGAGGCGCGTGGCCTCGTCCCTGGCCATCTGCTGCTGGCGCGCGTACTGCTGGCCCGCAAGTTCATGCTGGGCGCGCGCGTCGTCGGCCTGGGCGCGCAGACCGGCAATCTGCGCGCGGCCGGCTTCGACCGTGGCGGCGAGCACGCTGGCGTCGATCTCGGCGAGCAGCTGGCCCTTCTCGACGACGTCACCCGCGCGCACCAGCAGGCGCGTGATCTGGCCCGACACCTGCGCGCCGACATCGACCGAGCGCAGCGGCTGCAGCGTGCCGATGGCCGCCACGCTGGCCTCGATGTCGCCCCTGGCGACGGTCACGGTCTGCCAGGGCGAGGCCGCCGCCGGGCGCAGCGCCAGCCACAGCACGCCCAGCGCCAGCACGGCAGCCAGCGGCAGCAGATAGCGCGTGGCGCGCGAGCGCCGGCGCGGAAAACTGGAAGAAAAATCAGGCGAAGTCATTTCAACGTACCACTTCGAAACTCAGCGTCGCGGTGTGGCGCACATCCGAGTATTTCTTGCCATCAATCGTGACCGAGCCGTTGTCCACACGCGCCGAGACTTCCAGCACGTAGAGGCCGGGAAACGAAGGCTCGAAACTCACCGTGCCGTCACTGGCCGGCGCCAGCACGCGGCGCCAGCCTTCGGAGGTGTCGACATTGACCTGGCTGGCCGCGACCGGACGGCCCTTGAACACCAGCTGGAAGGTATTGCCGCCGGCAACCGTGGGCACCAGCTCCAAGTCGTTGACGGCCTTGGTCTCGGTGCGGCCGAGCCTGGCCTGGAAATAGGTCAGCACGCCCTCGGCGTCGGCGCGCGTCGCAGTAAAGCGCGCATCGCCCTGCTCCGCCGGCGTGAACGCAAAATGATTGGCTGCGGTCTCGACCGCCAGCGGCTTGCCTTCGGGCGCGACCGGCTTGGCGTCGCGCAATGCGGGCAGTTGCGCCAGCGGCCTGGGCAGCTCGCCGGCAAACACGCGCGCCTGCGCGCCGTCGCGCTGCAGCCAGAGGTAGTCGGCGCGGGCCGACTGGGCCAGCGACAGGGACAGCGCGAGCGCGGCCAGGGCGGGCGCGACGCTGCGGGAGATAGGAAATGCAGTCATGGAATGGACAGGAATATGAGAGGTCGGAACAGCGCCGCTCAGCGCGGGCGCAGCGCGTCGACAAGGCGCGCGGCCAGGGCGGCCATGTCGGCGACCGGCTGCTGGCCGTCGGTGGCCAGCACCACCACGGCCGCGCCCGCAGCCGTCACGGCCTGGGCGAGTTCGGCCGGCAGTTCCTCGTGGTGCAGCACCGCGGCCACGCCTTCGCTGCGGATCAGCGCCGCCAGGGCCTGGGTATCGGCGCTGCCCGGCACGAGTTCGAGATGGAAGGCTGAAGCGAGATAGTCCAGGCGCGGCGACAGCGACACCACCGTGAGATTGGGCGCGGCCAGCAGCGCGGACTCGGTGCGGCCCGACAGTGCGACCAACTGCTGCTTGAGGCCCGCCAGGTTGCGCGCCAGCACCGGCGCGGCCTGGGGCGCGAGCCGTTCAAGATCCGTGGCAAGGATATCGGCCATGCGGCCCAGGTTCACCGGATGCAGCCACGGGTAGCTGCCCAGGTCCGCGCCCGGCTGCAGCGCAATGCCGGGCAGCGCGCCGTCGATGGGCCGCGCGGCGTCGATTTCGACGATGCGGATATTCGCGCGGCGCGCCAGCGGAAACAAAGGGTCCTGCGGCCACAGCGAGCGCATGGTGATCACCGCGTCGGCCTGCGCCGCCGCCTGGGCCAGCGCCTTCGCGCCACGCCCTTCGAAATAGGCCAGCTGGCGCGCGGGCGGCAGGGTCGCCGGCGCGGCGCGCGCCAGCGTGATGCCGCTGCCTTCGATCAGTTGTGCGGCCAGGCCATGCGCGACCAGGTGGCCGACGAGCACCTGAACGGACTTGGACGGTGGGGCGGCGACAGGCGTTTGCGCCTGCGCCGTCACGGCCGTGAACAGGGTCGCCGCAGCGGCGAGAAGCACAGTCAACAAGGGTTTCACGACGGCAGTCCTTTCAATCCCGGAACCAGGCCGCGCAGGATCGCGGCCAGCATGAAGACCGCCCCGGCCACCAGGATGATGGCCGCGCCCGAAGGCAGGGGCAGTGCGAATTCGATGGGCAGCAAAATGCCCGCGAGGGTGCTGAACGTGGCGATCAGCACGCTGAGCCAGAAGAAGCCGCGCAGCGACTGGCTCAAGAGCCGGGCGGCCGCGGCCGGAATCACCAGCAGCGCGCCGACCAGAATCGCGCCTATGACCTTGACCGAAGCCACGGTGACCACGGTCACCAGCACCACGAACAGATAGTCCATGGCCTTGACCGGCACGCCGCGCACCGCCGCGAGCTGCGGGTTGAAACTCGCGAGCATCAGCCGGTTGTAGTTGGGCAGGCTCAGCGCCACCGTCAGCAGCGCGACCACGGCCAGCACCGCGAGGTCCTGGCTGTTGACGGTCAGCACCGAGCCGAACAGCACGTTCTCCAGGATATGGATATTGACGCGCCCCGACAGCAGCAGCAGCAGGCTTGCGCCCAGCGCCAGCGATACCGACAGGAACACGCCGATCAGCGTGTCGGGCGTGAGCCCCGTGCGGTTGCGCAGGTAGTTGAGGCTGATGCCGAACAGCAGGCAGTAGCCGAACAGGCTGCCGTAGGGCCCGGTATAAGGCTCGCCCAGCAGGATGCCTATGGCCACGCCGGTCAGCGCCGAGTGGCCCACGGCTTCGGAGAAGAACGCGAAGCGCTTGACCACGACCAGCGTGCCCAGGCCCCCGAGCACCGGGCCGATGATCAGGCCCGCGAGCACGGCGTTGACGACAAAGCCATAGGTCAGCGCGGCGGGCAGCGCGCCGGCTTCGGCCCAGCCCTGGATCGCAAGGCGCAAGGTATCGAAGAGCGTCATGCTGCGGCCTCCTGGGCCGAAGCCCGCGCGGTGCGCGGGCGGGTGGAGAACAGGTCAAGCAGGGTCTGCGGCGTCAGCACCTCGCGCGGCGGGCCGTCGAACAGCACGCCGCGGTTCAGGCCCGTCACATGGTCGGCCAGCCGGCCCACGGCTTCGAGGTCATGCTCGACCCAGAACACCGTCACGCCGGCCTGCTTCCAGTCGGCCAGCAACTGCTCGAACACCTGCGCGCCGGCCTCGTCGAGCGCGGCCATGGGCTCGTCGAGCACCAGCAGCGACGGCGCGGGCACCAGGCCCTGGGCGAGCAGCACGCGCTGGCGTTCGCCGCCCGACAGCGCGCCCATGCGGCGATTGCGCTTGTCGGCCATGCCGACACGGTCCAGCGCCGCGCCGATCTCGTTGACGCGTGCCCGCGCAAAGCCCAGGAACGCGGGCTTGCGCTGGGTCATCGCGGCCATGAAGTCATTGACGGTCATCGGCAGGCCGGCGTCGAACGCCAGCGCCTGCGGCACATAGCCCATCACGCCCGCCGCGCCCGCCCATTCGAGCGCCACGCGGCCCTGGTGCGGCGTCTGGCCCAGCAGCGTCTTGATCAGCGAACTCTTGCCCGCGCCGTTGGGGCCGACCAGCGCATGCACGCTGCCCGGCGCCACGCGCAGCGAGACCTTGCGCAGCACCGTGGTCTGGCCCAGCGTCAGGCCCACGCGATCGAACGCGATGGCCGGTCCATGCTGCGGCGTCATTGGCCGGCCTCGCGGATGGCGCGCACCACGGTCGCGAGGTTTTTCGCCGTGTCCTGCTCGAACTTCTGCGGGGTGTAGTCGCCGTACGAGATGTGCGTGAGCGCATAGAGACGCACGCCGGTTTCGCGGCGTATGGTGTCGACATAGGCCGAGGGAAAGTCCATTTCCGAGAAGATGACCTTGACGTCCAGGTTGCGCATCTGGTCTATCGTCGCCTTGAGCTGCGCCGGGCTGGGCTCTATGCCGTGCGCGGGCTCGACGACGGCCGTGACTTCGAGGCCGAACTCGCGCAGCAGATAGTCATAGGCGCCGTGGATGGTGGCCACGCGCAGGCTGCGGCCCGGGGCTTCGGCCAGGCCCGCGAGCGCGTCGGCGCGCAGCTTGCGCAGCTTCTGGCCATAGGCGCGCGCATTCGTGCGGTAGGCCTGGGCGTTGGCCGCATCGAGCTTGCCGAGTTCGCGCGCAATGGTGTTGACCTGGGCAATGGACGCGGCCACCGACAGGAAGGTGTGCGGGTTCACGACCTGGCCCGAGCTGTCCTTGCCGCTGCGGCCGGCGTTGGCCGCGCTGCCTACGGCGGCCAGCAGCGGCACCTGGGCATTGGCTTCGATGACCGGCAGCGTGGGCTTGCTGCTGGCGGCAATCATGCGTTCGGCGAAGTCGTCATGGCCTATGCCGTTGAGCACCACCACGTCGAGGCCGCCAATGCGCTTGATGTCCTCGGCGCGCGGCTCGTAGGCATGCGGGTTGAAGCCGGCCGGAATCAGCGGAACGACTTCGGCCAGATCACCGACGATATTGGTGACGTAGCTGTAGTACGGGTGCAGCGTGATGCCTATGCGCAGCCGGCGCGCCTGCGCGGCCAGGGGAAACAACGTCAGCGCGGCAGTGGCGGCCAGGCCGGTCTGCAGCAAGCGGCGGCGGCTGAAAATGGGGGACATGGGCGTGAGACTCCAACGAAAGGGCACGCTGCGCGCAGGCAGCGAAAAGGCATCAAGGAAAAAGGCGGCGGCGACAGCGACGACGCAGCGGCGCTAGCGCTGCAGCCGGGTCACGCCCGCATCGAAGCGCGCGACGACCTGGCGCCAGCCCGCGCGCGTGAGCTGCGCGGCGTCCAGCGCCGCGGGCGCGGCCTGGGCACTGCGGTGCATCCAGATATCGGGCGGGCTTTCATGCGCGTGGGCCGCGCCGGAATCACCGTGGCCATGCGCGGGCGGCGCCACGCGCAGCAGCACCGAAGCCGCGACGGCGCTGTCGGCGCTCAAGCCCAGATAGGCCTGGGTGGCGCCATCGCCGACCAGCGTCCAGACATGGGCGCCGCGCTGCGCGCTGCTCGCGTCCTGCGCGAACGGCGGCAGGCCCATTTCGGCCAAGGCGGCCACCGCGGGCAGGCTGGCCTGCGCACCGCGCTCGGCATCGATCTCTTCGAGCGCGATGCGCAAATCGGCGTAGACCCCCTGCTCGGCCGCCGTCAGGTCGCGCCGCGCATCGAGCTGGTTTGCGGCCACGGCATGGCTTTGCTGCGGTGCGGCGCGCAGCGTCACCACCGTGCCGGCAACGGCCAGGATCAGCGCGCAGCCGGCGAGCACGGCCAGGGTTTCGTGCCCGGCGCCAGCCGGGCGCACGATCTGCGTCGTGCTCATCGCGCCGCGCCCGCGACGATTTCGGCGTGATCGACTTCGACCACATGGCCCGGGCCCGCGTCGAACAGCACGAAGAATTCGCCCTTGGGTTTCTTGAAGCTCAGCATCGAGCTCTTGTCGAGCTTGCCCGACAGCAGCACCTTGTCGTCGTAGCCCATGACATCCAGGCGCACGCCGGGTGCCAGCGAGCCGTCGGAGAACGCGCCGCGGCACTGGATGGTGTCGGCCGAAATCTGGCGGCATTCGACCACGGGGTTGTGGGCCAGGGCCGGCGCGGCCACCGACAGCAGCAGCGCGCAGGCGGCCAGTGCCCGGCGGGCGCGGCAAACAGGGTGTGGAGATGTCATTTCAATGGCCTTTCTAATTGACCTGCGATGGGGCTTGCTGCGGGGCGTCGCGCCCCGCTGGCGGCCTTGCTTCGCGTTGCTCGAACCAGGCGACCGTCGCCGGCGACACGTCGCCCAGGCGCACCTGCGCCTGATGCACGCCGCCGTCCTTGCCCACCACCGTGAGCCACAGCGCGCTGTCGGCCGTGGTGTTGGCCGGCAGCTGGATGTCGACGCCGCGGTCCCAGCGCGTGCCGTTGAGAACGATGCCCGCAGCGCGCAGCGAGCGCGGCTTGTTGACCTTGAGATAGGCCGCGCGGATCTGCTCGTCGCAGGCCTCGCAAAAGCGCAGCTGGTAGGACTTCATCGGAATGTCCATGGCCACCAGATCGGGCCCGCGGCGCTCGGCTTCGGCGAGGCGGAAGGTCCATGGGCCGACCGTGCCGTCGATCGCATCGGCGCGCAGCAGCGGCTTGACCGGCGTGGCCTGCAGGGCCAGCAGATAGACCAGCGGCACCGCCGCCAGCAGCGCCGCAGCGGTCCAGCGGCGCGCACGCGGGGGCGCAGGCGGCGCGGCTTGCGCCGCTGCTGCGGGTTTGGCGGCGCGCGCGGGCCGCGCCGGTTTGGCGCGTACCTGCGGCTGCCAGGGCCATTTGGGAAACGCAAACACCAGCGCCAGCGCGGCAATGCTGAGCCACCCCAGCCACAGCGTGATGCCCACGCCCGTGCCCAGCCAGGCGATGCCCAGCGCCAGCGCCAGCGCGAGCAGCAGCCAGCCAGTGACGCGCGCCAGCAGGCGCCAGTGCGGCGCGGGCACGCGGCGCAGCAGATGTTCGGCATGGCGTTCGGTGGCCAGCGCCAGCGCGGCAAGACCCGCGAGGCTGACCAGCAGGATGGCAATGTGTACCCAGGTCATGCCGCACCTCCGGTCCTGAGCAGCCAGGCGAGCGCGGACACCGCGGCGGTGACCAGCACCAGGCCCACCCAGGCGCGCGTTGCCGTGCGCGCCATGAACACCCAGATCACCGCGACGCTGTAGATCGCAAAGCTCAGCATGCTGGCCCACAGCAAGGCCTGGGACTGGGGCGCAGGCCAGACCAGCGCCAGCAGCACCGTGGCGGCCGACGCCAGCGCATAGCCGCCGAATGCGGCGGCAAGCACGCGCGAAGCCACGGCCAGGCGGTAGGCGCGTGAAAGTGCAACCGCCTTGCTCATGCCGCACTCCCTTCCTGCACCGGCAGTGCAGCGGCGGCCTTCCTTGCCGCGCGTGCCGGATCGAGCCGGCGGGTGACCTTGACGGCCATCAGCCCCAGCAGCGCGGCCAGCCCCCACATCGTCAGATCAAAGCCCGCGAGCACCCAGTCGCCGGCGCGCAGGCTGTTGAGCAGGTGTCTGTCGGTGGTCAGCGCATTGATGACAGGCACCAGCGCATAGGCCGCGCAGCCCGCCCAGAACAGCTCTATCCAGGCGCGGTGCAGCGGCCGCGCGAGCGCGTAGAACAGCGTGCCCAGCCAGACCGCGAACAGGCTGTGCACCTCCCAGGCCGGACGGTCGGTGATATCCAGCGGCAGCAGGCGGTTGGCCCAGAAATACACGGCCACGGCCAGCGGCAGGCCGGCAATGGTGGCAACGTTGAGGTTCTCGACCAGGCGCACGCCGAAGTGCTCCTTGCCTTCGAAGCCGCTGCCCAGATGGTGCTTGCGGCGCTTGACCGTCCACAGCACCAGGCCGGTGCCTATCATCGCGCAGCCCAGCAGGCCCGCGAGGAAATACACCCAGCGGCCCCAGGCACCGACAAACAGGCCTTCGTGCAGGTTGAGCATCACGGCCTGCGTGGTCCGGGCCGCGCCGCCCGCCAGCGGTTCGGGCGCCAGCGGCGCGGCGCTGCGCGCATCGAAGCGCAGCGTGTCGGGCCGCTGGAAATCCAGCGAGCCGCCATTGACGCGGGTCAGCGTCAGTGCCAGCGGTTCGCCCTCGCCCTGGCTCTGCATCAGGCTGATGCTGCGCACCTGCCCCGCGCCCCAGGCTTCCTCGGCCTTGGCCACCAGCGGCGCCAGCGCGGTTTCGGGGCGGGTCACGGCCACCGGCTTGCGGTTGAACTCGGGAAACATTTCAGTGAAGTACGGCTTGCGGCTTGGCTGGTCGCTGCCGTAGAGCGTGTTGATGCCCGCGGGCATGTACATGAACAGGAAGAACACCAGGCCGCTGTAGGTGATCATCAGGAAAAACGGCAGCGCCATCACGCTCACGGCGTTGTGTGCGTCCAGCCAGCTGCGCTGGCCTTTTCCGGGGCGAAAGGTGAAGAAGTCCTTGAAGATCTTCTTGTGCGTGATGACCCCGGTGACGATGGCCATCAGCATCAGCATGGTGCAGACGCCGACAATGCGTATGCCCCAGTCAAAATCGATGTAGTGCAGCAGATAGTGCATGCGGTAGAGCGTGCCGCCACCGGCCGTGGCGCGCGGCTCGGCGCCCGATGGCAGCACCGTGCCGGTGGCCGGATCGAGCTTTTCGCTGCCGCTGGGGCCGCGGTCGTGGCCATCGGGCGGCATCTCCTCCCAGCCTATGCCGAATTCCTGCCAGCCGCGCGGCTGCAGCGACGCGTGCGGCAGGTTGATGTGCCAGCTCGCGGCGCCCGGGGCGACCTGCTGCAGGCGGTCAAGCGCGAGATCGAACGCGGCGGCCCGGTCGGCCAGCGGCTGGGCCTGGACCATGGGCCGCTCGGGCTGCATCCAGCGCGTGATTTCCGACTGGAAATAGCCGGGCGTGCCGGTGACGAACACGAAGAACAGCACCCAGCCTACGACCAGGCCGGTCCAGGTATGCAGCCAGGAGGTGCACTGGCGAAGCGAAGAAAACATGGCGGTGCTCCGGCTCAGGAAAGGGCGATCGCCGGCACGGTCCAGCGCAGCGCGCCGCGCGCCTGCGGACCGCCTTGCGCGGCTTTCAGAGTGAACGAGCGCGCGCGCTGCGTCGCAATCGCCAGGCCGGTGCGCGCGAGCAGCAGCTCGAGCGCCTCCTGCGGCGTATAGGCGCCGTAGACCGCAACCGCTTCGCGCCCGGAAAGCAGGGCTTCGTGGAACAGCACCTGGGACCGGGTCTGCAGACCGAAGGCCCGCAGTGCGCTCAGCAGGGGCTGGGCAGGAATGCTCACCGCGACGCGCGGCTCCTGCGCGCTTGTCGCACGCTGCGGCAACGGGGGAGTTGTGATGTCCTGCGCCGCCGCCGGCATGAGCACGCCACAGGCCAGCCAGGCCATCACCGTGGATGCCGGATACCCCCGCCGCCCTGCCCGCCCCCTGGGGAAATGGGCTCTCTTGCTGCCTTGACCTTGCCGCATTGCACTGCTTCCGTCTTCGTTCGGCGCCTTGTCGAAGCGGCTCGGCAGGAAGTCGCCCCGTTTCCGGGAAGCATCAGCCCACTGCAAGCACTTCGCGCAAGCTGCGCGCTGTGTTCGTGGCTGTTGGCGGAAGAACGAAGGTCACCCTTCTGGTCCGTGGCTGGCAGCCGGGGCACGGAAGAATTTCCGCGCCCTCAATAGGTAGAACGGAGATGGGTGCAAACATGGAACCTGCGGAATGAAAATTATTTCAATTATTTTTGCGGGGCGCGCCGGCGCCTTCCATCATGGACTGAGGACAGAAAAATCCCCGCCCTGTTTCCGAGGACAGGCCGTTCACCCTTCGACGGGGCCGCCCAGGCGGGCTCTCAAGAAACAGCTTTTTTTGTCACGTAAATCAATGACTTAGAAAGCACTCGATTTGAGCAAACAGCGGCGAAGAGTGGCCTACGTTCAAAATACCGACCCTTCGACAAGCTCAGGGCGAGCGGGTAAAAACCGTTCGTGGTGAGCCCGTCGAACCATGAACGGCCTGTCCTCATGGACAAGCCCCGCTGTTTCTCGTCAACGCATTGCGAGACTTCGTCTCGCTTACCTTGCTCAGGGCGAGCGGTTTGTTGGCGTGACAACGCCCGCCCGCGGCAAAACCTCGCCGCCTCAGCGCCTGGAAATCAGCCAGTTCCCCACCGGGTCGCGCTCGACGCGCACCGGTACCACATCGGGCAGCGCCTGGATGAAGTCATCGGCCGAGTGGATCATCAGGAAGCCCGAGATCGTCATCGCCTTCAGGCCCTCGTCATCGACCGTGACCGACTTGCCCAGGTAGCGTCCCAGCTCCTGCGCGACTTCGCCCAGCGTCGTGCGGCTGAAATGGATCTGGCCCGTGCGCCAGCGCCCGACTTCGTCCGGCGCGGCGCGCAGGCTCTGGTGGCGGCCGGAGGCAGTGTCGATGGCCACTCCGACGCCCGGGCCCAGCAGCAGCGCAGGCTCGGCCGTGGCGCTGCGCCGGGGCTGGACTTCGACCTTGCCTTCGAGCACCTTGACGGTCAGCTGGGGCGGCGCGGCGCGCACGTTGAACGCCGTGCCGACCACGCGCACGCGGCTGTCACCGCTGTCTATCGTGAACGGCTGGCTTGCGTTGGGCGCGACGCGAAAGAACGCTTCGCCTTCGCCCATCAGCACTTCGCGCCGGCGCGGGTAGTAGCGCACCTGCACGCGGGTGCCGACGTTGAGCGCGATCTGCGAGCCGTCGGGCAGATCGACGGCGCGCGTCTCGCCCGGGCCGGTCGCGAGATCGAGGCGGTAGCTGGGCGTGGCGTCCCAGCGCCACCAGCCCGCGACCACCAGCGCCACGCAGGCCGCGACCAGCGCCGGCGCGAAGCTGCGCCGGCGTGCGGGCGTGAGCCATGGCGCCCGGCGCGCACCGGCCGTGGCCGGCTGTGGCGCGGCGGCGGCCTGCGCGCCCGAGGTCTCGGCGCGGAACTGTTTCAACTGGCCCGCGAGCCGCAAGGTGCGGCCCATGGAATCCATGATTTCGCGGCGCTGCGGGTCGGCGTCCAGCCAGGCCTGCAGCGCGCGCTCATCGGCAGCCGTCCAGCCGGGCTGCTCGCGGCGCACGCACCAGTCGGCCACGGCGCGGTGCTGCTGCAGCAGCGCGCTGTGGGTCGTGCCGGCGGGCATGGGCCTCATGGTGCGTCTCCATTGTCGGCGTCGGCGGCTTCTTGCGCGCCGCTGAGCACGACATGCATCTGCCGCATCTGTGCGCTGCTGGCATAGCTCACGCGCACCTGGCAGTACGCGAGGCCGCGGCTCAGGTGCTTGACCACCATGCGCGTGGAAATGCCCATGCGCAGCGCGGTTTCCTCGACCGTATGGCCTTCGATGCGGTGCAGCGTGAACGCTTCGCGCTGGCGCGCGGGCAGCTCCTGGATCGCCTGGTCGAGGCGGCCCAGCATCTGGTGGTGGCCCGCGTGCGCGTCGGTATGGCCGGCGTCGGTGTACAG
Organism: Pantoea sp. 18069; assembly: GCF_902706035.1. Taxonomy (GTDB): domain Bacteria; phylum Pseudomonadota; class Gammaproteobacteria; order Burkholderiales; family Burkholderiaceae_C; genus Comamonas. The sequence goes on from NZ_CACSJA010000001.1 coordinate 136,660, forward strand.
GCCAGGCTCGTCGGCCCCGTCTTCGAGCGCGACACGCTGCAGGCCTTCGCGCTGTGCGCTCTTGCGCCAGCCATCGATGGCGACATTGCGCGCGGCGCGGCGCAGATAGGGCTGCTCCTCGGCGGGCGCAATCGCCCTGCCCGTGGCCGCCAGGCGCGCGAACACTTCCTGCGTCGCGTCCTCGACTTCGGCGGCCGAGCCGAAATAGCGGCGCATCATGCGCGCCAGCGGGGCGCGCCAGCGCGCATAGAGCTGGCCCAGCTGTTCGCCCGGCGCGGGCGAAGCCTGCGCCTGCAGCGGCCCGCCTTCGCCCGGCAGGAAGTCGCGCTTCATGCCCTGCCCCCATTGCGGCGCGGCCACGCCAGCGCCGGCCCTGAACCGGTCAGGGCATGCAGTCGCGCGGCAGAAGAAGTCGTTGAAGCGGGCAAGAAAATCCGTCACGGGTAAAACGCCGGATCCGGCAAAGGTGGTCGATATTCTACTGAGAATCGTTCTCATGCGGCGCGCGCGTGCAGACCGCGACCAACGCTCCCGGCGCCGCCGAGGGCCAGTTCGCCAGACGCATCGATACTGGTTGCGCTTACTTCTTCGCGTCGCGCTGCAAGCGCTGCACGGCCGCCTTGGTCTGCTCCACATGCTCCACCGGATCGGAGCCGACATGGGCGAACTTGATACGGCTGTCCTGGCCGATCACATACGAGATGCGGTCGGCGCGCTGGGGATTGGCGGCCGCCGATGCGTCGTAGGCGCGTATGGTCTTGGCCTGGGGGTCGGACGCCACGGCAAACTGGTCTCGGCAGGCTTCGGTGGAAAAGCGCTGCAAGGTGGCGATGTCATCATGCGACATGCCCACCACCTGCGCGCCCATGGCGTTGAACTGCGGCGAGGCCTCGGCAAACGCGTGGGCCTCCAGGGTGCAGCCCTGGGTGAAGGCCTTGGGGAAGAAATACAGCACCACCGGCCCCTTGGCAAGCGCGGCCTTCATGTCGAACTCGAAAGGCTTGCCCGCGACGGCCGCCTGGGTGGTGAAGGCCGGCGCCACATCGCCGACCTTGAGCACCGCGTGCGCGGCCGGGGAGAACAGGGCCGCGAGCAAAGCGGCTGCGGAAAATGCGGTGGAGATGCCAAAGCCGGTAGTGCGCATGGGAGCTTTCTTCCAAGGGTGTATGGAGACATTGTCCAGGCTTTTGGGTTTTCCCTGGCTGCGCATGCCCTGCCCGCCGACACGGTGTCTGCGACCAAAGACCGATGCAACGCGGGCCCCGAGCCGGTCAGCGCTCAGCCCCCACCGCAATGAACTCACAATAGGGTTCGACATCACGCTGGAGAATTTGAAATGACAGACAAGAAGGTAGCGGTCATCACGGGCGCAGGTTCGGGCATTGGCAAGGCCGTGGCCCATGCATTGCTGGAGGGCGGCTTCCATGTGGTGCTGGCCGGTCGGCGCGCCGAGCTGCTCGATGAGGTCAGGCAGGAAGCGCAGACATTGCATGGCGCGGGCGATCGCGTGCACTGCGTGCCCACCGATGTGAGTGACGCGGATGCGGTCGCCGCGCTGTTCGCCAGCGCGGTCGCCCGCTTCGGCCGCGTGGACCTGCTGTTCAACAACGCCGGCCGCAGCAATCCGCCGGGCGACTTCATCGACTGGACGCCGCAGCAGTGGCGCGAAGTGGTCGACCTCAACCTCAACGGCATGTTCTATTGCCTGCAGCAGGCGTTCAAGGTGATGCGCGACCAGAGCCCGCAGGGCGGGCGCATCATCAACAACGGCTCTATCTCCGCGCATGCACCGCGCCCCAACTCCATCGCCTACACGGCGACCAAGCATGCGGTGATGGGGTTGACCAAGACCGCTGCGCTCGACGGCCGCCAGTACGACATTGCCGTGGGGCAGATCGACATCGGCAATGCGATGACCGACCTGGCCGCGCGCATGGCCAAGGGCGTGCCCCAGGCCAATGGCGAGATCGCCGTCGAGCCCATGATCGATGTGGCTGTCGTCGGCCAGTCGGTGCTCTACATGGCCAACCTGCCGCTCGAGGCCAACGTGCTGTTCCACACCGTCATGGCGACGAAGATGCCTTTCGTGGGCCGGGGCTGAGAAGCCCGGCTTTCTACGGCTGGTCCTCAGGAACGCGCAGGTCATGCGGGCTGCGCGCGACAACGATGCGCCCCTTGCCCGCCCGCTTGGCGGCGTACATCGCTTCGTCGGCCAGTTGCAGCAGCTTCGCCGCCGAATCGCCGGATTCGGCATTGAGCGCCACGCCCATGCTCGCGCCGACATGCACCACCGCTGCGTTTCGCAGCCGGATAGGCTGGGTGATCGCCGCCAGGCAGCGCTCCATGATTTCCACGGCTTCCTGGGGCGAGCCCAGGCCGACCAGCAGCGCGACAAACTCGTCGCCACCGAGCCGGGCCACACAATCCGAGGCCCGCGCCTGGGCCTTGAGCCGTGCGGCGACGACCTTGAGCACCTCATCGCCGGCATCGTGCCCGTAGGTGTCGTTCACGCGCTTGAAGCCGTCGAGATCCATGAAGCAGACGGCCAGCAGCGCATGCCCGGCCTTCGCCAATGAAGCGGCCAGTTCATGCTCCAGGGTTTCCTCCAGCGCACGGCGGTTCGCGAGCCCTGTCAGTGCGTCATGCTTGGCCAGGTACTGCGCCGTCTGCTCGTCACGCTTGAGCCCGTCGATATCCACGAAAATCCACAGCGACTCCTCGTCGTTCAGCCGGATGCCGCTCACATCCACCCACAAGCGCTGCGCATCGCTGCCCAGCAATTGCATCTGGGTGTGGAATTTCCCCCTGGCGCGCAGCGAACCGTAAGCCAGCTCGCCCCCTTGCTGGTATGCGGCATCGTCGGTGTAGAGGATGCGGATCGGTGCGCCCAGCAGATTCTGGGCGGAGCGTTTGGCCAGGCGCTGCATCGCCTGGTTGGTCCACAGCACCTGGCGATCGCGCAGCCGCGCGATGCCGATCAGATCATTGTCGATGAACAGCTCCTGCTCCTTGAGCAGTTCCGTCACCTTGATCTTCGCCAGTCGCTCGCGCTTTTGCAGGCGGTAAAGGCTGACCGAACCCAGCGCGATGAGCACGATGCACAGACCCGTGAGCCCCCAGGCGCGCCAGGCGGACGCCCGCCACATCGCCAGGTAGGTCTCGGTGCCCAGGCCCGTGGAGACCGTCAGGGGATAGTTCGTCAGCCGCTGGTAGGCGGTGATGCGCTCCACGCCATCGAGCAGCGTGGGCGTGATGTACCAGCCATGTTCGGCATGGTGGCGCAGCGCCTCGTGGTATTGCTCGGACACCACCGCCCCGCCGGTGCCTTCCTCGGATTGCGGCTGGTTCGCATCGAAGCGCGCAACCAGGCGCGCATCGTCGGTACGCAACGCCATGGCGCTGTCCGGGCCCAGCGATTGCTGGCTGAACAGCCGCTGAAAATGCTCGGCCGCGACGATGGCATAGACAATGCCCTGGAAACTGTCGTCTTCGGCCTGCAGACGCCGGGCCAGCACGATGGCCCATTTATCGAAGGATTGGCTCACCAGCGGGGCGGACACCACCATCTGGTCCGTGCGCCGGGCCTGCTCGAAATAGTCCCGGTTCTGCACGGAAAACGGCTCGGTGACTTCACTCGCGATCAGCAGCACCTGCCCATCGCCGTCGGCGGCCCGAAGCGCCGTGACAAAGGGAATCAGCGCCCGCTGTTCCTGCAGCATGTCCTGCAATGCGCGCTGGGCAGCAGGCAGGCCGTCAAAGGACCGGGTGCGAAACCGGCTGGCAATGGATGACAGCGCGTTGTCCACCAGCCGCAACTCTGCCGTGAGCTCCAGGCCCAGGCTCCGGGCCTGGTTTCGCGTGACGGCGACCCCCAGCTCCATGTCCGCCTTGTAATTGGCATGCATGCTGAGCCCGGTGGCAAGGCACAGCAGGGCCGCAACCAGCAGGTTGCCGAGAACGATGCGCCGCAGCACTGTTTTGGAAATCCCGAGACTCATACCGCCTTCATCTCATTTGGAATGCGATGCAGCGCATCCGGTTGCAGCTCGCCTGGCCAGCGGGAATGCGGGCCCAGGCACGGCGAATTGACAGGAGGCAGTGTGCCGCTTTACGCGAAAAATGAACAGTCTCCCGCGCCGGCGGAACGCGTCAGCCTGCGACCCGCCATCCCGGCAGCGCCCATCCATATCCGCCGAGGCTGTCGGCGCCGGCTCGTGGACTATCCACTCGCCATCTGTAATAATTCTCATTTAGACATTCAACACCGCATTTCCCGCAGACAAAAGGCCCGCCCTGCCGGTGCCCGGCTCTCCCTCCTCCCGATACCTTGCCGCCCGGACTGGCTGCACTGCGCCTGTCGCGGTGCACCTATCCGGCGTAACGGTATCGGGAATCCGCTGTAATGGGAAATTGCACAAACGGACCCATGCCATGACCACCAAGACCTCGCTGGACAAGTCGAAGATCAAGTTTTTGCTGCTCGAAGGTATCCACCCCGGCGCCCTGCAGCTGCTGCAGAACGCGGGCTACACCAATGTCGAAGCGGTCTCGGGCGCGCTGCCATCCGAAGAGCTAGAGCGCAAGATCGCCGACGTGCACTTTGTCGGCATCCGTTCGCGCACCCAGTTGACCGAAGCCGTCTTCCAGGCCGCGCACAAGCTGGTGGCCGTGGGCTGCTTTTGCATAGGCACCAACCAGGTCGACCTGAACGCCGCACGCCAGCGCGGCGTGGCGGTGTTCAACGCGCCCTACTCGAACACCCGCTCCGTGGCCGAACTGGTGCTGGGCGAAGCCATCCTGCTGCTGCGGGGCATTCCCGCCAAGAACGCCGCGGCCCACCGTGGCGGCTGGCTCAAGACGGCCGACAACGCCTACGAAATCCGCGGCAAGACCCTGGGCATCGTTGGCTACGGCTCGATCGGCACCCAGCTGTCGGTGCTCGCCGAAGCCCTGGGCATGCAGGTCGTGTTCCACGACATCGTCACCAAGCTGCCGCTGGGCAATGCGCGCCAGGCCGCCTCGCTGCAGGAACTGCTGGCCGTCAGCGACATCGTCAGCCTGCATGTGCCCGAGCTGCCCTCGACGCAATGGATGATGGGCGCGGCCGAAATCGCCGCCATGAAGCCCAGCGCCATCCTGATCAATGCCTCGCGCGGCACCGTGGTCGAGATCGATGCGCTGGCCACCGCCCTGCGATCGGGCCAATTGCTGGGCGCCGCCCTGGACGTGTTCCCCGTCGAGCCGCGCACCAACAAGGACGAATTCGCCTCGCCCCTGCGCGGCCTGGACAACGTCATCCTGACCCCGCACATCGGCGGCTCCACCGCGGAGGCACAGGCCAACATCGGGCTTGAGGTCGCAGAAAAGCTGATCAAGTACAGCGACAACGGAACGACCACTTCGGCCGTGAACTTCCCCGAAGTGGCGCTGCCCGCCCACCCCGGCCAAAAGCGCATCCTGCACGTGCACCACAACGTGCCCGGCGTGCTGTCGGCCATCAACCAGGTGTTCGCGCAGCACGGCATCAACATCGCCGGGCAGTACCTGCGCACCGATGAAAAGCTCGGCTACGTGGTGATGGACATAGGCGCGGACTCGGCAGAGCTGCCCATGGCCCAGCTCCTGGACATTGCGGGCACGATACGCTGCCGCGTGCTGTTCTAGGAACTGCCGATACGACGGCATTGCGCCGTCGCCCACAAAAAAGCCAACCTCGAAAGGTTGGCTTTTTTCCAACCTCGCAAGGTTGGTTGCTGATTGGTGGGCCTCCCGTGAGTCGAACACGGCACCAACGGATTATGAGTCCGCTGCTCTAACCAAGCATGAGCTAGAGGCCCTTAACTGGATTATCTGCAAGCGCCGCACAAAAGAGTGGCGGCTGCAAAACTCGACTATTGTAGAGCCTATCTGCGATGACTCAAGGCATTCGTGACGAGCTTGGACGTGATGTCGACGATCTGGATCATCTTGTCGTAGTGCATGCGCGTCGGGCCGATCACGCCCAGGGTGCCGACGATCTTGCCGTCGACCTCGTACGGCGCGCTCACGACCGACAGTTCCTCGAAGGGCACGACATGGCTTTCGCCGCCGATGTAGATGCGCACGCCTTCGGCCTGGCTGGAGATGTCGAGCAGGCGCAGGATCTGGGTCTTTTGCTCGAACAGGTCGAACGCGCGGCGCAGGTGGTCCATGTCGCTGGAGAAATCGCTCACGGCCAGCAGGTTGCGCTCGCCCGAGATCACGACGTCGGCTTCATCGCTTTGCATGGCTTCGGTGCCTACGTTGACGGCGGCCTGCATCAGCGCCGCGACTTCGCCGCGCAGCAGCTCGACCTCTCCCTTGAGGCGCTCGCGCACCTGCTCCATGGCCAGGCCCGCGTAGTTGGCGTTGAGGAAGTTCGCGGCTTCGACGAGTTGCGACGAGGTGTAGTCGACTTCGGTGAAGATCACGCGGTTTTGCACATCGCCTTCGGGCGAGACGATGATCACCAGGAAGCGCTTCTCGGACAGGCGCACGAACTCGATCTGGCGAAACACCGAAGTGCGCTTGGGCACCATCACCACGCCCACGAAGTGCGACAGGCTCGACAGCAGATGGGCCGCGTTGGCGATGACTTTCTGCGGCTGTTCGGCGGGCAGCGCGGGCGCGTGGAAGTCGTCGCGCTGGACTGTCAACATGGTGTCAACGAACAATCGGTAACCTTTGGCCGTGGGAATGCGGCCCGCCGAGGTGTGCGGGCTGACAATCAGCCCCAGTTCCTCGAGGTCGGACATCACGTTGCGTATCGTCGCAGGCGACAATTCAAGGCCCGAGGCACGCGAGAGCGTGCGTGAACCTATGGGCTGGCCGTCGGCGATGTAGCGCTCGACCAGCGCTTTGAGTAACAACTTGGCACGGTCATCGAGCATGTAGTGATTTTAATGATGTAATTTCAAAATGACGTCTAAGTTCCGCCGAGTCGCACTGATCGGGAAATACCAGTCGCCCGCATCCAGCAGCGCCAGCCCTGACAGTGCACGCCACGCCCTCCAGGATATTGCCAGCTTTGTCAGCAGCCAGGGATGCGAAGTCATTGTCGACGCCGATACCGCCAGACATGCGGGCATACAGAACTATCGATCAATGGATGTCGACGGCCTGGGTGCGCACTGCGACCTCGGGCTGGTCGTGGGCGGCGACGGCACCATGCTGGGCATAGGCCGCCACATGGCGCGCTACGGCACGCCGCTGATCGGCATCAACCAGGGGCGTCTGGGCTTCGTCACGGATATTCCGCTCGAAGATTACCAGACCACCCTCACGCCCATGCTCCAAGGGGAATATGAGGAAGACCTGCGGCCCATGATCCTGGCGCGCGTGATGCGCGGCGATCAACTGGTGTTCGAAGCGCTGGCAATGAACGACGTGGTCGTCAACCGCGGCGCGACTTCGGGCATGGTCGAGCTGCGCGTAGAAGTCGGCGGCAATTTCGTCGCCAACCAGCGCGCCGACGGCCTGATCATCGCCACGCCCACGGGCTCGACGGCCTATGCGCTGTCGGTGGGCGGGCCGATGATGCACCCCTCGATTCCGGGCTGGGTCATGGCGCCGATCGCGCCGCACACGTTCTCCAACCGCCCCATCGTGCTGTCGGATGCGACCGAAGTCGTGATCGAAGTGGTGGGCGGGCGCGATGTCAGCGCCAATTTCGACATGCAGTCGCTGGCCTCGCTGCTGCACGGCGACCGCATCCTGGTCACCAAGGCCGAGCACTCCGTGCGCTTCCTGCACCCCAAGGGCTGGAATTACTTTGCCACGCTGCGCAAGAAGCTCGGCTGGAACGAGGGAGGCAGCTGACATGGGTCTCAAACGCATTGCGCTGCGCGACTTCGTCATCGTCCAGGCGCTGGACCTGGACCTGCATGGCGGCTTCACGGCGCTGACCGGCGAGACCGGCGCGGGCAAATCCATTCTGATCGACGCGGTGCAGCTCGCGCTGGGCGCGCGCGCCGATGCGGGCGTGGTGCGCGAAGGCGCGCCGCAGGCCGATATCTGCGCCGAGTTCGAATGCCCGGCGCGGCTCAAGCCCTGGCTGGAGCAAGGCGGCTTCGCGCTCGAGGACAGCCTGCTGCTGCGCCGCGTGATCGATGCCCAGGGCCGCAGCCGGGCCTGGATCAATGGCGCACCGGCGACGGCCACGCAGCTGCGCACCGTCGGCGAGCAGTTGCTCGACATCCATGGCCAGCACGCCTGGCAAAGCCTGGCCCGCCCCGATGCGGCGCGCGAGCTGCTCGACGCCTACGCGGGCCTGCAGACCCAGCCGCTGCGCAATCTCTGGACCGTCTGGCGCAACGCGCGCCAGGCACTCGAGCATGCCATTGCCGCGCAGGACAGCCTGCAGCGCGAACGCGAGCGCCTGCAGTGGCAGATCGGCGAAGTCGACAAGCTCGCCCCGGGCGATGACGAATGGGAAGACCTCAACGCCCAGCACACGCGCCTGTCGCATGCGCAATCCCTGCTCGACACGGCGCAGGGCGCGCTGTTCGCCATTGAAGACGATGAAGCCGGCAGCCTCGCGGCGCTCACGCGCGCGCACGGCGAGCTGCAGGACCAGGAGCACCTGGACCCCGAATTCAAGGAAATCGCCGAAGTGCTGGCCTCGGCGCTGGCGCAGATCGGCGATGCGCGCCATTCGCTGCAGTCCTATCTGCGCCGCACCGACCTCGACCCGGAACGCCTGGCCGAACTCGACACCCGGCTGTCGCTGTGGATGCAGCTCGCGCGCCGCTACAAGCACCTGCCCGCCGAGCTGCCGCAGCTGTTCGCGGGCTGGAAGGAAGAGCTGCGCCAGCTCGATGCCGTGGTCGATATCGCCGGCCTGCGCGCCCAGGCCGATGCCGCCCAGGTGCAATATGAGCAGGCCGCGCGGGCGCTGTCGCAGCAGCGCGCCAAGGCCGCACCCAAGCTGTCGCGCGCGATCACGCTGGCCATGCAGGGACTGGGCATGCAGGGCGGGCGCTTCGAAGTCGCGCAGACCGCAGCCGACGAGCCCGGCCCGCACGGCATGGACGCGCTGGCGTTTCTCGTCGCCGGCCATCCGGGCGCCAGCCCCAAGCCCATAGGCAAGGTCGCCTCGGGCGGCGAGCTGTCGCGCATCTCGCTGGCGATCGCGGTCACGACCAGCGAGCTGGGCGAAGCCTCGACGCTGATCTTCGACGAAGTGGATTCAGGCGTGGGCGGCGCCGTCGCCGAGACCGTGGGCCGGCTGATGCACAAGCTCGGCCGGGACCGCCAGGTGCTGGCCGTGACCCACCTGCCCCAGGTCGCGGCCTGCGCCGACCACCACCTTGTCGTCGCCAAGAAGCGCGACAAGCAGACCACCACCAGCACCGTCACCGCGCTCGTGCCCGAGACGCGCGTCGCCGAAGTCGCGCGCATGCTCGGCGGCGAGCGCCTGTCCGAAACCACCATGGCACACGCGCGCGAAATGCTCCAGCAAGCGACAGTGCCCGCGCGCAAAGGTTGATGCATGTCACTTGAAATCGTGTTGGTCACCGGCATGTCCGGTTCCGGAAAATCCGTGGCGCTGCATGCGCTCGAGGACGCGGGCTACTACTGCGTCGACAACCTGCCGCCCGAGCTGCTGGCCTCGTTCGTCGCGCTCGAGCATGCGCACCATGGCAACCGCGTGGCCATCGCCATCGATGCGCGCAGCGCCACCGCCCTGCCCGAACTGCCCGCGCAGCTCGCGCTGCTGCGCAGCCAGGGCGCAGTGGTGCAGTCGCTGTTTCTCGACGCTACCACGGCCACGCTGGTGCGGCGCTTTTCGGAAACCCGGCGGCGCCACCCGCTGTCGAGCGACGAGCTGCAGCAAGGCCGCCAGGCGCTGGTGCAGACCATCGAATGGGAGCGCGAGCTGCTCGCCGACCTGCGCGAGCAGTCGCAGGTCATAGACACCAGCAGCATCCGGCCGTCGCAGCTGCAAAGCTATGTCAAGAGTCTGCTGACCATGCCCCAGGGGCAGATGACGCTGGTGTTCCAGTCGTTCGGCTTCAAGTACGGCATTCCGGCCGACTGCGACTATCTGTTCGATGTGCGCATGCTGCCCAACCCCTACTACGACACCGAGCTGCGGCCGTTTTCCGGCAAGGATGCGCCGGTGCAGGCCTTCCTGCGCCAGCAGCCCGAAGTGCTGGAGATGCGCCAGCAGATCGCGCAGTTCTTCGAGTACTGGCTGCCGCTGCTCGAACAGAACCACCGCAGCTATGTCACGGTGGCCATAGGCTGCACCGGCGGCCAGCACCGTTCGGTCTATCTGGTCGAGCAACTCGCCGCGCACTTCGGCAAGGACTGGCCTACGCTGACCCGGCACCGGGAGCTTGATGCGCGCACGGCGGCAGCGGAAATCTAGCCCTCGCGCTCCAGCAATTTCCTCACCGGCGCCGGCAGCCCCATATCCGTCCACTGCGCCCGCGTATACCAATCATCGGCCGCGGGTTCAGCGGCGGCTACGCGCGCGAGTACCGCATGCAGATGCAGATCGCGGTGCGTGAGCACATGCAGGAAGGCGGGCTGGTGCTCGAGCTGCACGCCGCCCCGGGGCCAGCGCGCCTGCACTGCGGCGTCGAGCGCGGCCGCGTCCTCGAACACCGGCGGGCTGTAGAGCCCGGCCCAGATGCCCGTGGCCGGGCGCTTGCCCAGGCAGATGCGGCCTGCGCTGTCCTGGGCCACGAGCAGCCACCAGGACTGCGAACTGCGCTTGAGCTTGCGCGTGCGCACCGGGTAGTCTTCGGGGTTGCCGGCGCGCGCCGCGCGGCACTGGCTGTGCAGCGGGCACAGCAGGCAGGCCGGCTTGCGCGGCAGGCACAGGCTTGCGCCCAGGTCCATCATGCCCTGCGTATAGCCCGGCATGGCCTGGTGCAGATCGAGCTCGCGCGGATCGGGACACAGCCCGGTCGCCAGATCCCACAGTGCGCGCTCGTTGCGCGCCACGGCCAGGTCGGCGTCGAAGGCCAGCACGCGCGTGAGCACGCGCCGCACGTTGGCGTCGAGAATCGGCACGCGCTCGGAAAAGCAGAACGCCGCGATCGCGCCCGCGGTCGAGCGGCCTATGCCGGGCAGCGTCGCGAGCTGCTCGGCCGTCTCGGGAAAGCGCCCCCCGTGCAGCGCCATCACGGCCTGCGCGCACTTGTGCAGATTGCGCGCGCGGCTGTAGTAGCCCAGGCCGCTCCACAGCGCGAGCACCGCGTCTTCGGGCGCGGCCGCAAGGCTCGCGACATCGGGAAACTGGGCGAGAAAGCGCGGGTAGTAACCGAGCACCGTCGCGACCTGGGTCTGCTGCAGCATGATCTCGGAAAGCCAGACCCGGTAGGGGTCGCGCGTTTGCTGCCAGGGCAGATGGTTGCGGCCATGCGAGGCCTGCCACTGCACGACGGCGGCGGCGATGGAAGATGTCGTCAAGATCAGATTACCGGTGTGGGGTCCTGGGTTGCAAGCGCCGGCTGCGCCGCGGGCGGCTCCAGCAACTGCTCGCAAAGTTGCGCCAGTTGCTGCGTGAGCGCCGTGATCTCGTGCTCGGCCGCATCGATTTCGGCGATGCGCTCGACCAGGCTGCTGGCCGCGAGCTGGATGCGGTCCACGGCCTCGATGCGACGCGTGAAGCTGCGCTTGCGTTCTGTCCATTGTGCATCGAGTTGCGCCATCGCCGATTGGCTCCACAGCGCCATCTCCTGGCCGGCCGCGCCAAAAACGCCGGCCAGGCGCTGGGCCAGCGCGCGGATCAGGCGCTGCGAATAGTCGCCGCGCGCGAGCTGCAGCGCATGGCCAAGGCCCAGGTAATGCAGGTAGCCGCGCTCGATCTGGCCCAGGTCGCGCGCCAGATCCTGCAGCGGCCACGAGGCCGTGGCCTGCAGCGAAAAGCCGAACTCGGCATTGAGCGCGCGAAACGATGCGACCACCATCTGCTGCAGCTCGGCCGCGTCGGACAGCACCTGGTCGACCACGCCGCGCAACTGCGCGAAAGTCGCAACGTAGGCCTTGCGCGCGCCGAATTTGAGGCCAGCGCGCGCCAGCGCCTCGCGCAGCGCCGCGAGCCGGGCTTCGATCGCGCCCGCGCCCAGCGACTGCAGCAGGGCCTGCAGCATGCGCGCCTGCACGGCACGCAATGCCTGGATGCGCGCCGCGCTGGCGTCGAACTCCGCCTGCTCCTGCTCGATGCGCGCGCGCATCGCCGCGATCACGCTGGAATTCTTGCCGCGCAGGCTGCGCAGCTCGGCCATCTGGTCGTCGAGATCACGCCGGCGGATGGTGAGCCGGCGCACGACTTCGGTCTGCAGGTGCGCAACGCCGCTCGCCACGGCCGCGCGCAGCACGCTTTGGCGCTGCCCCATGATGCCTTCGGACAGCGCCTGCTCGAACGCCATCAGCCCGCTGGCGCGCAGCAGCGCGGCCTCGTTGCCGATTTTCGCGACCAGGCCTTTTTGCGCCGATACCGGCAGCACGCGCTCGACGCAGAGGCCCAGCGTTTCGGCCGACGCCGTGCGCTGGCGCTGTATCTGCGCGTGCACCTGCTGGCCGGTGCTCAGCCGGTCCCACAGCGTATCGATCTTGTTGAGCACCACCAGCCGCGACAGGTCGGCGCTGTCGCTGGGCGCGAGGTGAGCGCGCCAGACGGCCAGGTCCGACTGCGTCACGCCCGTGTCGGCCGCGATCAGGAAGACGACCGCATGGGCCTGGGGAATCAGGTTGACGGCGAGCTCGGGCTCGGCGCCGACGGCATTCAGGCCTGGCGTGTCGAGAATCACCAGCCCCTCGCGCAGCAGGGGATGGGGCAGGTTGATCAGCGCATGGCGCCACATCGGCACTTCGACCAGGCCCAGGGCATCGACACGAGGCTGTTCATCGGTGCTCGCCTCGTCCTGCCAGAAACCCCAGGCCCTGGCCTGGGACAGCGGCACGCGGCGCGTTTCGGCCACCTTGGCGAGCATGGCCGCGAGCTGGGCGCCGTCATCGACGGCTAGCGGCCACTGCTGCCAGGCCTCGGGCCGCAGGCGCCACTCGGCAAGGCTGGGCGCGTGCTCGCGCGTTTCTATCGGCAGCAGGCGCAGGCTGGGCTCAAGGCCCTCGTCCCAGCCGAGCTCCGCCGGGCACATGGTGGTGCGGCCCGCGCCCGCGGGCATCAGGCGCCGGCCATAGGATGCAAAGAACACCGCATTGATCAGCTCGGACTTGCCGCGCGAGAACTCGGCGACGAAAGCCACCATGACCTTGTCGCCGCGCACCTGCGCCTGCAGGCGCTGCAGGCGCTCGTCGACGGCCGCGTCCAGCAGCTCGTGGCCCGAAAGCCAGTCGCGCAGATGGTGCAACTGCCGGGCGAAATCACGGCGCCAGTGGCCGTGCTGGTCAAACTGCGCATTGAATGGTGTGGCCAACTTCGCTCTCCCGCGGATGTACTGCGGACAGGGCGCCCGACTTCACAAAATATATAGCAAGTGCCAACCAACGATACAGGGCACGTTGCAATGATACCGGCGTGACCCAGCGCCGGCGCAGCAAGCCGGGGGCCGCTGGGGGCTGCTCAAAGCTTCTGGCAATGCGTGCAGTAAAAGGTGCTGCGCTGCCCCTGGCGCAGCATGCGCAGCGGCGCCGCGCACTGCGTGCAGGGCAGGCCTTCGCGGTCGTAGACCTGGGCCTGGAGCTGGAAATGTCCGGGCATGCCGTCGGCATTCGAAAAGTCCTTGAGCGTGGTGCCGCCCTGCGCGACGGCGGCCGCGAGCACCTGCCGGATCGCATCGTAGAGCCGGCGCGCGCGCCGCGGCCCTATGCTGTTGGCCGGCGCCAGCGGTGAGATGCGCGCCATGAACAGCACTTCGGACGCATAGATATTGCCCACGCCCACCACCAGCTTGCCGCCGAGCAGCAGCAGCTTGATCGGCGTGCGGCTGGCCTGCAGGCCCGCATGGAACGCCTGCGGCGCAAACGCATCCTCGAGCGGCTCCATGCCCAGGCGACCGAGCAGCTTTTGCGCCACCGGGTCGCCCTCGCCCGCGGCATAGACCACGGCGCCAAACCGGCGCGGGTCGTGCAGGCGCAGCACGCCCTGGTTAGTGACCAGATCGAAATGGTCGTGCGTGCCCGCCGGCGGCAATGCGTGCGCGGGCGCGAAGCGCAGGCTGCCCGACATGCCCAGGTGCAGCAGCAGCAGGCCTTCGCTCATGTCGACCAGCAGGTATTTGCCGCGGCGGCGCACGGCCAGCACTTCGCGCCCGACCAGCGCTTCGGGCGCGAGCCCCAGCGGCCAGCGCAAGGGCTTGCCCAGGCGGGCCGACTCGATGCGCGCGCCCGCGATCGAGGGCGCAAACGATAGGCGCGTGACTTCCACTTCGGGTAATTCGGGCATGACAGTCCTGAAAAATGGGCCCCCTGCGGGCCCGGCGCCGATGCGAAACGCGCGGCGGCATCTTTCGCAATTGGGGCTTTTTCACCATGATGCAAGCCCCGCTGCGCGGCCTCGCCCCGGTGCCGCGCGCCACAGCACCGCATTCGCCGCAGGGAGACCCCGTTCGATTATTATCATTCGATGGTTCATCCTCTACGCCCTCGGGCCCTGGCGCTGGCCGCCACATTGGTCGTCGCTCCCGCAATTGCCTGGAGCCAGGCGGCGCCAGTGCCCCCGGGCGCCGAAACCCTGGCCCCGCAGACAGAGAGCGACGCAGGCGATGCCGTGGCCCTCAACGCCGAGCTGTTCTATGAAATCCTGGTCGGCGAAATGGCTGCAGGCGTGGGTGACCCGGCCAGCGGCCAGGCGCTGATGCTCAACGCCGCGCGCCAGAGCAACAACGCCCAGCTGTACCGCCGTGCCACCGAAATGGCGCTGCAGGCGCGCGCCGGCAACCAGGCGCTGGCCGCGGCCCAGGCCTGGCGCCAGGCCTTCCCCGAATCGCGCAACGCCAACCGCTATGTGCTGCAGATCCTCGTGGCGCTCAACCGCATGGCCGACACCCTGCCGTATCTGCGCCAGGAAATCGCCACCACCCCCGCGCCGAGCAAGCCCGTGGTCTTTCTGTCTATCACCCAGCTTTTCAGCCGCGTCAGCGACAAGGCCCTCGCGGCCGACATCGTCGCCCAGGCGCTGCAAGGCGAGCTCGGCGATCCGGCCGCCGGCCCTGCGGCCTACGCCGCCATCGGACACATGCAGCTGAGCGCGGGCAAGCCCCAGGCCGCGCTCGAAGCCATACAGCGCGCCGAAGCCCTGTCGCCGGGCAATGGCGCTGCCGCGCTGCTGGCGCTGGAACTGCTCGAAAACGGCCACCGCGAAGCCGAGCCGGTGGTCGCGCGCTATGTCGACAAGCAGCGCGGCGCCGACATGCGCATGGCCTACGCGCGCATCCTGCTGGGCCAGGAGAGGCTAGAGCCCGCCGAAGCCCAGCTCATCGCGATCACGCGCGAAAACCCCGATTACGCCGACGCGTGGTTCACGCTGGCCAGAATGCAGGTGCAGACCCAGCGCTGGCAGGCGGCCGAAGCATCACTGCAGCGTTTCGATGCACTGATTCCCCAGCTGTCCAATGCCGGCATCCAGCGCAACGC
Source organism: Pantoea sp. 18069 (assembly GCF_902706035.1). Lineage (GTDB taxonomy): Bacteria > Pseudomonadota > Gammaproteobacteria > Burkholderiales > Burkholderiaceae_C > Comamonas. The sequence goes on from NZ_CACSJA010000001.1 coordinate 152,227, forward strand.
GCGCACCGAGTCGGCCTTGCAGCACGCGCTGATCGCGCAAAAGCAGGGCCGCTTTGCGCAGGCCCTCGAATGGCTGGACCGCATCGACGGCGGCGCGCAACTGCTCAACGTCCAGGTGCGCCGCGCCTCGATACTCGCCCAGCAGGGCCAGCTCGACCAGGCGCGCGCCGTGATCCAGGCCGTGCCCGCGAACACCGCGCAGCAGCAGCGCCTCAAGCAGCAGGCCGAAGTGCAGCTGGTGCGCGAAGCCGATCAGCCGGCGCTGGCCTATACGCTGCAGTCGGCGCTGCACCAGCAGTTCCCGCAGGACAGCGAAATTGCCTACGACACCGCCATACTGGCCGAAAAGGTCGGCCGCCTGCCGGAAATGGAAAGCCTGCTGCGCGCCATCATCGAGCGCGACCCGGGCTTTCACCACGCCTACAACGCGCTGGGCTTCTCCTTTGCCGAACGCGGCGTGCGCCTCGACGAAGCGCGCGCGCTGATCACCAAGGCGCTCGAAACCGCGCCCAACGACCCGTTCATCATCGACAGCCTGGCCTGGACCGAATTTCGCAGCGGCAACATCACGCAGGCCCTGGCCTTGCTGGAAAAAGCCTTTGCGCTGCGCCCCGACGCCGAAATCGCCGCCCACCTGGGTGAAGTGCTCTGGAGCAACGGCCAGCAGCGCCAGGCGCGCATCATCTGGAAGAAAGGCCTGGAGCTGAACGCCGAGAACGACACGCTGCGCGAAACGCTGCAGCGCCTGGGCGTCGAGCCATGAAGGCCAGGCCGCGCCCATTGCCCACGCGCCGCGCGCTGCTGCTCGCGGCAGCGCCCGCGGTGCTGTGGCTCAGCGGCTGCGCCCAGCCGCCCGCTCGTCCCGCGCCCGCCGACACCGCTGCCTACTGGAGCGGGCGCCTGGCGTTGCAGCTGCACGACACGCAGGAGCAGGAGCAGTCGTTCAGCGCCTCGTTCGAGCTTGAGGGCTCGGAACGCGCGGGCCAGCTCGCGCTGCTGAGCCCCTTCGGCGCGGTGCTCGCCGAGCTGCAGTGGAGCCCCGCGGGCGCGCAGTTGCGCCAGGGCGGCCAGCTGCGCGAATCGCCTTCGCTCGACGCGTTGGTGCGCGACACCGTGGGAACGGCGCTGCCCATTGGCTCGCTGTTTTCCTGGCTCGCGGGCGAGCCGGCTGCGGCGCCGGGCTGGCAGGCCGATCTCACGCAACTGGCCCAAGGCCGTCTGCGCGCCGAACGCACCGATCCGCTGCCACGCGCCACGCTGCGCCTGGTGCTCGAGCGCTGAAGCCCGGCGCCCGCCATCCTCCAGGTTTCCTTCTGATTTTTTCGGTTTCCATTCCATGCGTTCGCTCTACGATGTGCCGGCCCCGGCCAAGCTCAACCTGTTCCTGCACATCACCGGCCGCCGGCCGGACGGCTACCACCTGATCGAATCGGTGTTCATGCTGATCGACTGGCAGGACAGTCTGCATTTCGATCTGCGCGCCGATGGCACGATCACGCGCGAAGACCTGAGCGGCATGCGCCTGCCGGACGACGACCTGATCGTGCGTGCCGCGCGCGCGCTGCAGCAGGCTACGGGCTGCGGCGCGGGCGCGCATATCGGCATCGACAAGCGCATTCCCGCCCAGGCCGGCATGGGCGGCGGCTCGTCCGATGCGGCAACCACGCTGCTGGCGCTCAACCGTCTCTGGAAGCTGGATCTGCCGCGGCCGGCGCTCGAGGCCATAGGCCTGCGCCTGGGCGCGGATGTGCCGTTCTTCCTGCGCGGGCGCAATGCCTGGGTCGAAGGCATAGGCGATATAATCACGCCACTCGAAAAAGCGCTGCCGCGGCAGCGCTTCGTTGTAGTCAAGCCTGATGCGGGACTGGAAACAAAATTGATTTTTTCCTCCCCCGACCTCAAACGTAATTCAGAGCATGCTATAATGCCGGTCTTCGCTGCAAAGCACTTTGACTTCGGTCATAACGACTTGCAGCCGGTCGCACAAACCCTGTGCCCCGATGTGGAAAAAGCAATCAATTTGCTCCAAGCACACGGATTACACGGTAGAATGACGGGCTCAGGAAGTGCAGTGTTTGCACCGATGAAGCAAGCAATTGCCATGACAGACGCACCCAGCGAATGGATTGTCAAAGTTTGCGAAAATCTCGACGTTCATCCGCTTCGCGGGTGGGCAAGAGATTAAAAGTTACCGGTTGGTTGCATACGCAATTGACCCGTGTAGGGGAGTCGCCAAGTTGGTTAAGGCACTGGATTTTGATTCCAGCATGCGAAGGTTCGAGTCCTTCTTCCCCTGCCAAATGTCTTATTGCGTACAAGCAAACCCATAAACACTGGGAAGCTCATGCAGACCAATCATCCAGACTTCATGATTTTTACCGGCAATGCCAACCGTGGCATGGCCGAAGAGATTGCCAGCCATCTCGGCACCAAGCTTGGCGCCGCGGAAGTGGGCAGATTCTCCGATGGTGAAGTCACCGTCGAGATCAAACAAAACGTTCGCACCCGCGACGTTTTTGTTGTTCAGCCGACATGCGCTCCCACCAACGAGAACCTGATGGAACTCCTGGTGATGGTCGATGCGCTCAAGCGCGCATCCGCCGAGCGCATCTGCGCCGTGATCCCCTACTTCGGTTATGCCCGCCAGGACCGCCGCCCGCGTTCGTCGCGCGTGCCGATCACGGCCAAGGTCGTGGCCAACATGCTCCAGGCCGTCGGCGTGGGACGCGTGTTGACCATGGACTTGCACGCTGACCAGATCCAGGGCTTCTTCGACATTCCCGTGGACAACATCTACGCGTCGCCGGTGCTGCTGGGCGATCTGCGCCAGAAGAACTACGAAGACCTGATCGTGGTGTCGCCCGACGTCGGTGGCGTGGTGCGCGCACGCGCCCTGGCCAAGCAGCTCAACTGCGATCTGGCGATCATCGACAAGCGCCGCCCGAAGGCGAACGTCTCCGAAGTGATGCACGTCATCGGCGACATCGACGGCCGCAACTGCGTGATCATGGACGACATGATCGACACTGCCGGCACCCTGGTCAAGGCTGCCGAAGTGCTCAAGCAGCGCGGCGCCAAGAAGGTCTACGCCTACTGCACCCACCCGATTTTCTCGGGCCCGGCCATCGAGCGCATCGCCGGCGGCGAGGCACTCGACGAAGTCGTCGTGACCAACACCATTCCCCTGAGCGCTGAAGCCCAGGCCTGCAACAAGATTCGCCAAGTCTCCGTGGCACCGCTGATCGCCGAAACGATCAAGCGCATTTCCACGGGTGACTCGGTACTCAGCTTGTTCTCGGAATAAGACCTCATACGAGATCTCCGGCCGCCTGGCCGGCGCAAACCTCCTTCGGGAGGTTTTGTGTGTTTCAGAGCATCCCAAGGACAGTCGGGCATGTGCCGGTCTGTCTTTTTATCAAACGAGTCCGACTGGTCGCGGTCGACTCACACAGGAGCTAATCATGAACTTCGTCGCTACAGAGCGCGCCAAGCAAGGTACGGGTGCGAGCCGCCGTCTGCGTAATTCGGGCAAGACCCCCGGCATCGTGTTCGGCGGTTCCGCTGAACCTTTGGCCATTGAACTGGACCACAACGACCTGTGGCACGCCCTGAAGAAGGAAGCGTTCCACTCCAGCGTTCTGGAAATGGACATCGCCGGCCAGACCAGCAAGGTCGTGCTGCGTGACGTGCAATTCCACCCCTTCAAGCAACTCGTCCTGCACGTTGACTTCCAACGCGTGGACGAAAGCACCAAGCTGCACCTGAACGTGCCCCTGCACTTCGAAGGCGCCGACAAGTCGCCCGCAGTGGCCCAGGACAAGTGCATCGTGACGCCTCTGGTCACCGCCCTGCCCGTGGTCTGCGTTCCTTCGGACCTGCCCGAGTTCATCACGGTGGACCTGAGCAACCTGCAAAAGGGTTCCTCGTTCACGCTCAAGCAAGTCCAGCTGCCCAAGGGCGTGGTTGCTCACGTGCGTGGCGCGCAAAGCAATCCTTCGCTGGTTTCCATCGTGCCTCCGGCCGATGAACTCGTCGCTCCCGTCGAAGGCGCTGCAGCTCCCGCTGCTCCCGCCAAGAAGGGCAAGAAGTAATCACTTCTTGAGTGCAGCGTCCAGGCCGCAAGGCCTGTGCGCTGCCCCAAAGCCAACGGCCCACCGCTTCATGCGCGTGGGCCGTTCGCTTTGGGGAGACCTATGCTTGCGGTCCATGGAGATAATTCACACATGATCAAACTGTTTGTCGGCCTGGGCAACCCCGGCCCCGAGTATGCGGACACGCGCCACAACGCCGGTTTCTGGTGGATAGACGGGCTGGCCCGGGAGCTCAAGGTCACGCTGCAGCCCGAACGCAGCTATTTCGGCCTGGCCGCGCGCGCCAGCGTCGACGGCAACAACGTATGGCTGCTGCAGCCGCAGACCTTCATGAACCTCTCTGGCAAGTCCGTCGGGGCGCTGGCGCGCTTCTTCAAGATCCTGCCCGAGGAAATCCTTGTCGTGCACGACGAGCTCGACCTTCTTCCGGGCCAGGCCAAGCTCAAGCGCGGCGGCAGCCACGCGGGCCACAACGGCCTGCGCGACATCCATGCGCAACTCGGCACGGGTGACTACTGGCGGCTGCGCATAGGCATAGGCCACCCGGGCGACCGCGCCGAAGTCGCCAACTGGGTGCTGAAAAAACCCGCGCCCGACCAGCGCACGCTGATCGAGGACAGCATCGCGCACTCACTCAAATCCTGGAAATTGCTGCAGGCGGGCGACATGGAGAAGGCGACGCTGCAGATCCATACCACCAAGCCGCCCAGGCCCAAGCCGGCGAAGCCGGTGGCTGAGGGCGGAAGCGTGAAAGTCGGCTGAGACGCGTGTGGCGACTAAACACAACGCCTTGCAACCACTGGACTGCAGGCCGTCCACCCTTCGACCGGGCCGCGCAGGCAAGCTCAGGGCGAACGGATCACCGTTCGTGGTGAGCCTGGCTCGGCGCCCCCGTCGAACCATGAACGGCCTGTCCTCAAAATCCGTCAACCCCCCTGTGCCTTCACCGCCTCCAGCCGCGTGAACTTCTCGAACAGCGTCTCCCGGCTTTCCACATGGTCGGGATGCACTGGAATGCAGGCCACGGGGCAGATCTGCACGCACTGCGGCTCGTCGAAATGGCCTACGCATTCGGTGCACTTGGACGGCGTGATCTCGTAGATCAGCTCGCCCATGTAGATCGCGTCATTCGGGCACTCGGGTTCGCAGACGTCGCAGTTGATGCACTCGTCGGTGATCATCAAGGCCATGTCGGCACCCCGCGCGCGCGCAGCCGCGCCTGGCAACACAATGGAGAAGACGGCACAGGTTTCATATAGGCGCAATTATCCGGCCCAGATCAATAGTCCCGCAGCGATAGCGGACATGCCCATGCCGCGCGGCCTGTCCCGGCCGCCTGGTATCGATTTTTGCCGCTATGCTCTGCCCTGCCTGCTGAACCGCCCCTTTCATGAGTGTCTTTCTCCTCAAACGCCTCCTCACGCTGATCGCCACCCTGGTCGCCACGTCGGCCGTGGTGTTCGTGGTGCTGGAAGTGCTGCCCGGCAATGCGGCCCAGGTGCTGATGGGGCCGGACGCCGCGCCCGAAGCCGTGCAGGCGCTGGCCGAGCAGCTCGGGCTGAACCAGCCGGCCTGGCAGCGCTACCTGCAATGGGTGCAGGGACTGCTGGTGCTCGACCTGGGCAACAGCTATGCCTATGGCAGCCCGGTGCGCGACCTGGTGCTCGAGCGCCTGGCGCTCACGGTGCCGCTGGCCGTGCTGGCCATGCTGATCACCACCGCGCTGGCGCTGCTCGCCGGTGTCTATGCGGCCTCGCGCCACAACCGCTGGGGCGACGTCGGCGTCATGGGCCTGGCGCAGCTGGGGATTGCGATTCCGAATTTCTGGTTCGCCATCCTGCTGATCCTGCTGTTTTCGGTGAAGCTGCAGTGGTTCGCTGCCGGCGGTTTTCCGGGCTGGACCGAAGACGCGGGCGGCGGTTTCTGGGTCGCGCTCAAGGCCTTGCTGCTGCCCGCGATCTCGCTGGCCGTGGTGCAGGCCGCGATCCTGGCGCGCATCACGCGCTCGGCCGTGCTCGAAGTGCTGCGCGAGGACTTCGTGCGCACCGCGCGCGCCAAGGGCTTGTCTGCGCGCGCCGTGCTCTGGGGCCATGTGCTGCGCAATGCCATGGTGCCCGTGATCACGGTGATGGGCCTGCAGTTCGCCAACCTGCTCGCCGGCACCATCGTCGTCGAGAACGTGTTTTACCTGCCCGGGCTGGGCCGGCTGATTTTCCAGTCGATTGCCAACCGGGACCTGATCGTGGTGCGCAATTGCGTGATGCTGCTGGCGACGATGGTGATTGTGGTCAATTTCGTCGTCGACCTGCTGTACGCGGTCATCGATCCGCGCCTGAAAGCCAGCGACCTATGAGCCCGCCCGCCCTTCTTGCCCGCAGCGCCGCACCCACCGCCTGGCAGCGCGCACTGCGCCAGCGCAGCTTCGTGCTCGGCGCGGCGCTCACGCTGGCATTGCTGTTCGCCGCGGGCCTGTCGTTTGTCTGGACGCCCTGGTCACCTTACGAGATGGACCTGCCGTCCAAGCTCCAGCCGCCCGGCGCCGCGCACTGGCTGGGCACCGACGCGTTCGGGCGCGACGTCGCCTCGCTGCTGCTCGTGGGCGCGCGCAATTCCATTCTCGTCGGCGTGATCGCCGTGGGCATAGGCCTGGGGCTGGGCACGGCGCTGGGCCTGCTGGCCGCCGCGCGCCGCGGCTGGGTCGAGGAAGCCATCATGCGGCTGGCCGACTTCACGTTCGCGTTTCCCGCGATCCTGTCGGCCATCATGCTCACGGCGGTGTTCGGCGCGGGCATCGTCAACTCCATCATCGCCATCGGCATCTTCAACATCCCGACCTTCGCGCGCGTCACGCGCGCTTCGGCAAACGCGGTCTGGTCGCGCGAATACGTGCTCGCGGCGCGCGCCTGCGGCAAGAACCGCTGGGCGATCACGCGCGAACATGTGCTGCCCAATATCGTGCCGATGCTGATCGTCCAGGCAACCATTCAGTTCGCAATCGCCATCCTGGCCGAAGCCGCGCTGTCCTACCTGGGCCTGGGCACGCAGCCGCCCCAGCCTTCGTGGGGGCGCATGCTCAGCGAAGCCCAGACATTGATGTTCGAAGCGCCGCTGCTGGCGATCTGGCCGGGCCTGGCCATCGCGCTGGCGGTACTGGGCCTGAACCTGCTGGGCGACGGCCTGCGCGACCTGCTGGACCCGCGGCTGGCGCGCTCGCGCTGAAACCTGTACCTTCGCAGCACCATGGCATTGCTTGAAGTTTCCAATCTGCAGCTCACGCTGGCCACGCCGCGCGGCCCGGTCACGGCCGTGCGCGACATGGACTTCGCGCTCGAGCGCGGCGCCACGCTGGGCATCATCGGCGAATCGGGCAGCGGCAAGTCGCTGACGGCCATGGCGCTGATGGGCCTGCTGCCCGAACGCGCGCAGCTCTCGGGCAGCATACGCTTCGATGGCCAGGAACTCATAGGCCTGCCCGAGTCCGAACGCTGCGCGCTGCGCGGCAACCGCATCGCCATGGTGTTCCAGGAGCCGATGACGGCGCTCAACCCGCTGCACAGCATAGGCCGGCAGGTGGCCGAGCCGCTGCGCCGCCACCGCGGCCTCGATGCCGCCCAGGCCAGGCGCCGGGCCCTGGCCCTGCTCGACCGCGTGGGCATCGCCAACGCCGCGCGGCGTTTCGACGCCTATCCGCATGCGTTCTCGGGCGGCCAGCGCCAGCGCGTCACCATCGCCATGGCCCTGGCCTGCGAGCCCGACCTGCTGATTGCCGACGAGCCCACGACCGCGCTCGACGTGACCATACAGCAGCAGATCCTCGACCTGATCAGCGACCTGGTCGACGAACGCCAGATGGCGCTGATCCTGATTTCGCACGACCTGGGCGTGGTCTCGCAGAACGTCGACCAGCTGCTCGTGATGTATGGCGGCAGCGTGGTCGAAAGCGGCACGACCGAAGCGATCTTCGGCCACCTCGGCCACCCCTATACACGCGGACTGCTGGCCGCGCGGCCGCAGATTGCCGCGCACGGGATGGTGACGCACCGACGCCTGCCGACGATCGCCGGCAGCGTGCCCGAACTCGCCGACATGCCGCCCGGTTGTCCGTTTGCCGGACGCTGCCCGCACACCATGGATCTGTGCTCGCAGCAGCGCCCGCCCGCCATCCGCGTGGATGCCGGCGCCGACGCAGACCACCGGACGCGCTGCCTGCGGCCCGAAGTGGTGCATGCCCCCTTCCCCGCGACCGCCGCCCTGCCATGATGTCCCCTGTCACCCCACCTGTCCCGCCGCTGCTCGAAGTCACCGACCTCGCGCGCAGCTACCGGCTGCCGCGCGAGCGGCTGTTCAGCGCGCCGCCGCGCATCGAGGCCCTGCGCGGCGTGAGCCTGCGCATGGAAAACGGCCGCAGCCTGGGCGTGGTCGGCGAATCGGGCTCGGGCAAATCAACGCTGGCCCGGCTGGTGATGGCGCTGGACAAGCCCGACGCCGGCCAGGTGAAAGTGCTGGGTCAGGACCTGCACCGGCTCGCGCCAAAGGCGCTGCGCGGCGCACGGCGCGATTTCCAGATGGTGTTCCAGGACCCCTATGGCTCGCTGGACCCGCGCCAGCGCGTGGCACGCATCGTCGCCGAGCCGCTGCAGGCGCTGCGCCTGGGCAGCCGCGCCGAGCAGCGCGAGCAGGCCGCGCAGGCCCTGGCCGAAGTCGGCCTGCGCAGCAGCGACCTGGACAAATACCCGCACGAATTCTCGGGCGGCCAGCGCCAGCGCATCGCGATCGCGCGCGCGCTGATCACGCGCCCGCGCCTGATCGTCGCCGATGAGCCCGTGAGCGCGCTCGACGTGTCGGTGCAGGCCCAGGTGCTCAATCTCCTGCAGGACCTGCAGCAGCAGCACGGCCTGGGCTATCTGCTGATCAGCCACGACCTGGCCGTGGTGCAGCAGCTGTGCGACGAAGTGGTCGTGCTCTACCAGGGGCAGATCGTCGAGCGCGGTGCGCCCGCGCAGCTGTTCAGCGACGCCCGCCACCCCTATACCCGCGCCCTGGTCGCGGCCGTGCCGAGAATCGCGCCGGGACGCGCGCGCGCGCGCCGCCGCGAGCGTGCCGCTGCCAGCGCCGCAATAGTGTAAAAAGGGGGATGCACCGCCAGCCTGCAAAGGCTGAACACGCCCCCAGAACGTTTCGCCCGGAGACATCCCCCATGTTGAATCGCCGCAGTGTATTGGCCGCCAGCACCCTGGCCAGCACGACCTTGCTCGCGCCCTGGAGCGCCATTGCCCAGGACAGGAAAAACAGCGCCGTGGTGCTCGCGCTCACGCTCGAGCCGCCAGGGCTGGACCCCACGGCCGGCGCGGCCTCGTCGATTGCCGAGATCGTGCACTACAACATCTTCGAGACCCTGACCAAGATCAATTCCGACGGCAGCGTCTCGCCGCTGCTCGCCGAGAGCTGGGAAGTCGGCGCCGATCTCAAGACGTTCACTTTCAAGCTGCGCAAAAACGTCAAGTTCCACAACGGCGTACCGTTCAATGCCGATGCGGTGAAGTTCTCGTTCGATCGCGCCGCGAGCGAGACAAGCACCAACAAGGACAAGCGCAACTTTGCGAGCATGCGTACGCAGATCGTCGATCCGCACACGGTGGTGATCACCAACGAGGACATAGACCCCGACTTCCTGTTCGTGCTCGGCCAGGCCACCTCCATCATTGTCGAGCCCAGGAGCGCGGCCACCAACGCCACCCAGCCCGTGGGCACCGGCCCCTACCAGATGGGCCGCTGGAGCAAGGGTGCGTCCGTCACGCTGCAGGCCTGGAAGGACTACCGCACGGCCAAGGACATCCACATCCAGCGCGCGACGTTCCGCTTCATTCCCGATCCCGCGGCCCAGGTCGCGGCGCTGATGGCCGGCGACGTCGACTGCTTCCCGCGCGTGTCACCGCGCAGCGTCGCGCAATTCAAGGCCAACCCGCGCTTCCAGGTGCTGGTCAGCGGCTCGCGCGCCAAGACCATTGTCGCGATCAACAACGCGCGCAAGCCCTTGAACGATGTGCGCGTGCGCCGCGCCATCGCCGCCGCCATCGACCGCAAGACGGTGATCGACGGCGCGGCCGAAGGCTATGGCGTGCCCATAGGCAGCTACTACGTGCCCACGGCCTTCGGCTATGTCGACACCACGGGCATCAACCCCTACGACCTCGACAAGGCCAAGGCGCTGCTGGCCGAAGCCGGCGTGAAACTGCCGCTGACGCTGACCATGACGCTGCCGCCCGCGCCCTATGCGCGCCAGGGCGGTGAAGTGATTGCGGCCCAGCTCGCCAAGATAGGCATCGAAGTCAAGCTGCAGAACGTCGAATGGGCGCAGTGGCTCAGCGGCACCTATGGCAACAAGAACTACGACCTGACGATCATTTCCCACGTCGAGCCTTTCGACCTGGGCAACTTCGCCAAGCCCGACTACTACTGGGGCTACCAGTCGCCGCAATTCAACGCGCTGTTCGACCAGATCAAGCGCGCGTCCCGCCCCGCGGACCGCGCACGGCTGCTGGCCGAAGCCCAGCGCCTGATCGCGCAGGACGCGGTGCATGCCTTTCTCTACCAGCCGCAATGGGTCACGGTGGCCAGGAAGGACCTGCGCGGCCTGTGGAAAGACATGCCGGTGTTTGTCAACGACCTCTCGGCCCTGTCCTGGGCCTAATGGGCCCGGCCGGCGTTTAGCGTACGCAGCCTTTGAAACTGGCGCGCCCCAGCCGCTTGGCAGCGAGGAAGGGCCGCCCCGTACCGAGGCTGCCGTCCCTAGCCGGGCGCCCCCCTCCACCGAAGGTTGAGAGGGGGAAGCCGGGGCGCGCCTAGCGCGAAGCGGCTCAGGGGGTGCCTACTTTTCCAATGAAGCCAGGCGCGCGGCCAGGCCGACAAAGACCAGCGCGGTCAGTCGGTTGAGCCAGCGCTGGCCGTGGGCCGAGCGCTGCAGCAGGCGGCCAAACGCGCCGGAGAAGCAGGCCATGGCGCCAAACACCAGGAAGGCGGCCAGCATGAACACGCCGCCCAGCACCATGATCTGCGGCGCCAGGCTGCCGCGTGCCGGATCGGCAAACTGCGGCAGGAACGCCAGGAAGAACATCAATACCTTGGGGTTGGTCAGGCTCATGAGCATGCCGCGCGCGCTCATGCGGCGCAGCGCGCGGGCACTCAGTTCGACACCGGCCTGGCGCGCTGCGGTGTCGGCCTGCGTGACAGGTGCACGCCAGGCCTGCCAGGCCAGATACGCGAGATAGGCCGCGCCACAGTATTTGAGCACGGTGAAGGCCATCGGCGACGAAGCAAAGACCGCGGCCAGCCCCAGGGCCACGGCCGCCGTATGCACCACCAGCCCGGCGCAAAGCCCCACCACCACGGCCATGCCGGCGCGCGCGCCGTGGCGTATCGATTGCAGCAGCACAAACACATTGTCCGGGCCGGGGCTGAAGGCCAGCAGCACGGCAACGCCAAAGAACGCGATCAGGGTTTCGGGAGTGGGCATGAAAAGGCTTTCAGACGCTCTTGAACCGCGGCGCTCGTCACCAGCCTGGATCACCAGTCCCTCGATGGTGCGTGGCAAGGGGCTAGTGGAGGGCCGGTACGATTGAGCAGAGAGTTCGGGAAGGGCGGATCGAGCCGCCGCCGGGCCGCCCCAAGGCGGCGAGGGCCCCCCTGGGGGACAGCGCGCTACGCGAAGCGAGCAAGCGTGGGGGCTATGGTCAAGCCCGGCCCATGATGGAGGCAGTCGCCATCAACTCTTCCAGCAGCGCCAGCGACATCTTCCCCGACACCGCATAGGGATCGAGCTCGATGGTCTCGGAATACTTGAGAACGATCGCATGGTTGATGCGCGACAGATTGACCTGGCCCATGGTCCAGCCGCCAAAGCGGCGCTCGTCGATTTCCTCGTAGTACAGCAGTTCCACATCCTGGTGGCGCGCATCGCGCTGGATATGGCCAAACAGCGCGCTGACCTGCGAGCGCCCGCCTTCGATGGCCTGCAGGAACACGCCGCCGCCATAGCACAGCACGCCGGTGATGCCCGAGGCCGGGTTGTGCTCGCGCGCCTGGGTCAGGATGGCTTCGATCGCAGCGGCAGAATCGTCTGCGGCTCGGCTTGCATAGATCAGGCGCACCAGCATGTATCAGTTCCTTCCGGGAATCAGCGAGAGAAATTCGCGACGCAGCGTCGGGTCCTTGAGGAATACGCCGCGCATCACCGAGTTGAGCATCTTCGAGTCCATCTCGCGCACACCACGCCAGGACATGCAGAAGTGCGAAGCTTCCATGACGATGGCCAGGCCGTCGGGCTGGGTCTTTTCCATGATCAGGTCGGCCAGTTGCACCACGGCTTCTTCCTGGATCTGGGGGCGTCCCATGACCCAGTCGACCAGGCGCGCGTACTTGGACAAGCCTATGACATTGGTGTGTTCGTTGGGCAGCACGCCGATCCAGATCTTGCCTATGACCGGGCAGAAATGGTGGCTGCAGGCGCTGCGCACCGTGATCGGGCCGACGATCATCAATTCGTTGAGGTGCTCGGCGTTGGGGAACTCGGTGATCGCCGGGGCCTGCGTATAGCGGCCCTTGAACACTTCGTTGACATACATCTTGGCCACGCGCCGCGCCGTGGTGCGCGTGTTGTGGTCCTTGGCGGTATCGATGACCAGGCTGTCGAGCACGCCCTGCATCTTGGACTCGACTTCGTCGAGCAATTTCTCGAGTTCGCCGGGTTCTATGAATTCCGCGATGTTGTCGTTGGCGTTGTAGCGCTTGCGTGCCGCAGCAAGCCGCTCACGAATTTTCACGGAAACGGGCGTCCCTTCGTCGGGGCTGGCGGTATTCATGTCGGCGGCAGCGAGTTCTCTGAGCATGCGGGCATCCTACCAGCGATTGCGCTGTTTGCCCTCGCAAAGGACTTCCCCGGTTTTCGCTGCAAAGCCCGGTGATCCGGGGCCGCAGCCTCAGAGCTTGAACTCGGCGATCAATGGCAGGTGGTCGGACATGCGCCACCAGATCTTGCCCTTGGGCACATGCAGGCCGCAGGGCGTGAGCCCGCGCACATAGACATGGTCGAGCTGGGCCAGTGGCAGACGCGAGGGATAGGTCATCATGCCCGCAGCATCATCGAACTCGTAGAGGCCAAAGCCGGCGAGCATGCGCTTGATCTGGCCGCCCCAGTCGTTGAAGTCGCCGGCGACGACCAGCGGCGCGCCCGGCGGCACTTCGCGCTCGATGAAGCGCTGCAGCTGCGCGATCTGGCGCATGCGGCTGCCGCGGATCAGGCCCAGATGGACGACGATCGCATGCACGCACCGGCCCTGGATATCGATCTCCACATGCAGCAGGCCGCGCTGCTCGAAGCGGTGGTCGGAGATGTCCTCGTGCTTGTGCGCCAGCACCGGCCAACGGGTCAGCAGCGCGTTGCCGTGCTCGCCGTCGCGCGTATAGGCATTGGTGCGGTAGATCGACTCATAGCCTTCGGGTGCGAGATATTCAGCCTGCGACACCTCGGGCCAGCGGTCGAAGTACAGCGCTTCGCGCCGGTTCATCTTGCGCACTTCCTGCAGGCAGACGATGTCGGCGTCGAGCTGCTCGACGGCCAGGCCCAGGTTGTGGATCTCGAGCCGCCGCGCCGGGCCCAGCCCCTGGACGCCCTTGTGGATGTTGTAGGTCGCGACACGCAGGATGCCGGAGTCGGAAGGATGGGCAACAGTCATGTACAGCGGGTAGAACAAAGGATAGGGGACGCGAGGCGAGGCAGAAGCAATATCGCTTCCGCGTTCGATGCAGCCGTACAGCGGTCCGCCGCTTCGTGCCAAGCATGCCAAGCAAATGCGGTATGTTCGCGAGGATTCAAGCCCACGCAGGTGTAGGACGGAACCTCCAGACCGAACACCCGCTCGGTGTTGTGCCAGACACCCGGTGCGTAGCGGTGCTGCCACTCAGGGTAGATGGTGTAGACGTTCTCGAGCTGCCAGTCGAGCAGGCGGCAGCCCGGGCCATGGGCGTCGATGCCGGTTTCCTCGCGCACCTCGCGCGCGGCCACGGCTTCCCAGTCTTCGTCCTCGAAGTCCTTGCTGCCGGTCACCGACTGCCAGAACTCCGGCTGGCCCGTGCGCTGCAGCAGCAGTACCTGCAGTTGCGGCGTGTGGATCACCACCAGCACGGATTGCGGAATTTTCGCCATGGACCATTGTGGCCCAGGCGGGCACCCAAGAAAAAACGGCACCCGCCTGACCCTAGGGTCAAGCGGGTGCCGCTGTTCAGGAAAGCCGGGAGCTATTAAGCCTTTGCTGCGTCGAGGTTCCGAAGACGGATGTGCAGTTCGCGCAGCTGCTTCTCGTCGACCGGGCTCGGTGCCTGGGTCAGCAGGCATTGGGCGCGCTGGGTCTTGGGGAAGGCGATCACGTCGCGGATCGACTCGGCACCGGTCATCAGCGTGACGATGCGGTCCAGGCCGAACGCCAGGCCGCCGTGCGGGGGCGCGCCGTATTGCAGCGCGTCGAGCAGGAAGCCGAACTTGAGCTGTGCGTCTTCGGGCGTGATCCTGAGCGCGTCGAACACCTTCTTCTGGACTTCGGCGCGGTGGATACGGACCGAACCGCCACCCATTTCCCAGCCGTTGAGCACCATGTCGTAGGCCTTGGCGATGCACTTGCCGGGATCGGTGACCATCAGGTCTTCATGGCCATCCTTGGGCGCCGTGAAGGGGTGGTGCACCGCGACCCAGCGGTCGTTTTCCTCGTCATGCTCGAACATCGGGAAGTCGACCACCCACAGCGGCGCCCAGCGGTCTTCGAACAGGCCGTGGCTCTTGCCGAACTCGCTGTGGCCGACCTTGATGCGCAGCGCGCCGATGGCGTCGTTGACGATCTTTTCCTTGTCGGCGCCGAAGAAGATCAGATCGCCGTCCTGGGCGCCCGTGCGCTTGACGATTTCGGCCAGGGCCGCGTCGTGCAGGTTCTTGACGATGGGCGACTGCAGGCCTTCGCGGCCCTTGGCAGCTTCATTGACCTTGATCCAGGCCAGGCCCTTGGCGCCGTAGATCTTGACGAACTCGGTGTAGCCGTCGATCTCGCCGCGGCTGATGGCCGCGCCACCGGGCACGCGCAGTGCCACGACACGGCCACCAGGCGTGGTCGCGGGTGCGGAGAACACCTTGAAGTCGACATCGGCCATGACGTCGGTCAGTTCGGTGAATTCGAGCTTGACGCGCAGGTCGGGCTTGTCCGAACCATAGAGACGGGCTGCGTCCTGGTAGCTCATGACCGGGAAATCGCCCAGGTCCACGCCCAGCGCGGTCTGGAACACGGTCTTGATCATGCCCTGGAACATGTCGCGGATTTCCTGCTCATCCATGAACGAGGTTTCAATATCGATCTGGGTGAATTCAGGCTGGCGGTCGGCGCGCAGGTCTTCGTCGCGGAAGCACTTGGTGATCTGGTAGTAGCGGTCGAAGCCCGCGACCATCAGCAACTGCTTGAACAGCTGGGGCGACTGGGGCAGCGCGAAGAACTGGCCGTCGTGCACGCGGCTGGGCACGAGATAGTCGCGCGCGCCTTCGGGCGTGCTCTTGGTGAGCATGGGCGTTTCGATGTCGACGAAGCCATTGGCGTCGAGGAACTTGCGCACTTCCATGCTGACCTTGTAGCGCAGCATCAGGTTCTTCTGCATGTAGGGACGGCGCAGGTCGAGCACGCGGTGCGTGAGGCGCACGGTTTCCGACAGGTTCTCGTCGTCGATCTGGAACGGCGGCGTCACGGAAGCGTTGAGCACGTTGAGTTCATGGCACAGCACTTCGATCTGGCCGCTCTTGAGCTTGTCGTTGGTCGTGCCCGCGGGGCGCGCGCGCACCAGGCCCTTGACCTGCACGCAGAATTCGTTGCGCACGCCTTCGGCGGTCTGGAACATCTCGGCGCGGTCCGGGTCGCAGACCACCTGCACATGGCCTTCGCGATCGCGCAGGTCGATGAAAATCACGCCACCGTGGTCGCGGCGACGGTTCACCCAGCCCGACAGGGTGACGGTTTGGCCCAACAGGGCTTCGGTCACAAGACCGCAATAGTGGGAGCGCATGGCCATGGCTAGTCTTCCTGCGCCCTCTTGGGACGCGACAAGGTTTGTTATTTCGGGTTCGCGAGCGTGGTGTCGGGTGGCGCCACCACGCCCATCGAAACGATGTATTTGAGCGCGGCATCCACGCTCATGTCGAGTTCAATGCAGTCGCTCTTGCGCACGATCACGAAATAGCCCCCGGTGGGGTTCGGGGTCGTGGGAACGAACACACTCAGGTATTCGTCGCGCAGATAGGCTGCGATCTCGCCGCTGGGCGAGCCCGTGACGAAGGCCACGGTCCAGACGCCTTCACGCGGCCACTGCACCAGCACGGCCGTGCGAAACGCATTGCCGCTTTCGGAAAACAGCGTGTCCGAAACCTGCTTGACGCTCGAATAGATCGAGCGCACCACAGGAATGCGGCTGACCACGGCATCGCCCCAGGATACCAGCGTGCGGCCCGCAAGGTTGCTCGCCGCGGCCCCGACCACCAGCAAGATGCCCAGCGTCAGCAGCACGCCGAAGCCGGGAATGTGAAAGCCCAGCAGACGGTCGGGCTGCCAGGCCTCGGGCAGGATGGTCAGCGTCTGGTCGAGCGTACCCACGATCCAGTTCAGCACCCAGACGGTGATGACGCCGGGAACAATCACCAGCAGGCCGGTGAACAGCCATTTGCGCAGAGCAGCCATGTGCCGGACTCAGTCGGCCGCGCCAGCGCTGGCGGTGGCAGGCGCGGCGGCCGGCGCCGCCGCAGCGGTTGCGGCCGGCGCCGCAGCGGCAGCAGCGGGGGCGGCGCCATCTGCGGCAGCAGGCGCCGAAGCGGCCGCAGGCTTGCTGCCGCCATTCTTGAAATCGGTGGCATACCAGCCCGTGCCCTTGAGCTGAAAGCCAGGGGCCGTGAGCTGCTTGGAGAACGCCTGTGCATTGCAGGCCGGACACTGCGTCAGCGGAGCATCGGACATTTTCTGCAGCACATCCTTGGCATGACCACAGGAACCACACTTGTACGCGTAAATGGGCATAGCGCTTCGAATCGAGGGAAAGTGCAAAACCCTCGATTATAGGCACGCGCCTCGAACCCGGCGCCGGCAGGGGTGTGTGAGCCCCTGCCCGAGTTTTCAGGCCGGCGTCTGAGCGAAATGATGCGCCGCTTCACGCTTGTTGCCGAACCATTGCGGCAGCAGCGATCCGGCCCACATGCCGCCCACCGCGCACAGCAGGCCCGCGAGCTGCTGCGGAAAGACTTCGGCCCAGCCGGGCACGCAGATGACGATCAGCCAGCCGCCCAGGCCCATCACCACCGCCGCCAGCGCGCCCTGGGTCGTGGCGCGCTTCCAGTACAGGCCCGCCGCCAGCGGCACCAGCGCGCCGACCAGCGGCACCTGGTAGGCACCCGAGACCATTTCATAGATCGAGCTGCCCTGCATGGCGATCGAGTAGACCAGCACGCACAGCGTGAAGCCCAGCACCGACAGCCGCATGGCCTTGAGCGTGTCTGCATCCGTCATGTTCGGGCGCAGGTTGCGCAGGATGTTTTCGACGAAAGCCGTCGACGGCGCGAGCAGCGTCGCCGAGGCCGTCGACATGATGGCCGACAGCAGCGCGCCGAAGAACGCGATCTGCAGCGCCAGCGGCATGCGCTCCATCACCAGCGTGGGCAGCAGCTTTTGCGGGTCGTCGGCAAGCAGCGCCTTGGCGGTCTCGGGCATGACCAGCACCGCGGCCGTGACCACGAACATAGGCACGAAGGCGAACAGGATGTAGAAAATGCCGCCGATGATGGGGCCGCGCTGCGCCACGGAAGCGTTCTTCGACGACATCACGCGCTGGAACACGTCCTGCTGCGGAATCGAGCCGAGCATCATGGTGATTGCCGCAGCGATGAAGAACAGCCACTCGCGCGCGTCGGCGCTTTCCGGGAAGAAGCGGAATTTTCCTTCGCGCGCCGCGAAGTCGATCACGCGCCCCGCGCCGCCGGCCAGATCAGCCGCGTACCAGGCGATCAACAGCAGGCCCACGGCGATCACGATCATCTGCACGAAATCCGTCATCGCCACCGACCACATGCCGCCGTAGAGCGTGTAGACCAGCACGATCAGCGTGCCCACCACCATGCCGGCCGTGACGGACATCGCGCCCTGCGTGAGCAGGTTGAACACCAGGCCCAGCGCGGTGATCTGCGCGCCCACCCAGCCCAGGTAGCTGAAGATGATGATTGCCGAGCACAGCATTTCTATCGTGCGACCGAACCGCAGGCGGTAGTAGTCGCCGATGGTCATCAGGTTCTTCTGGTAGAGCTTGTAGGCAAAGAACAGGCCGACCAGCACCAGGCACATGCCCGCGCCAAACGGGTCTTCGACCACGCCGCTCAGGCCTTCCTTGACGAATTGCGCCGAAACGCCAAGCACCGTTTCCGAACCGAACCAGGTCGCGAAGGTGGTCGCGACCACCACCGCCAGCGGCAGGCTGCGGCCGGCCAGCGCATAGTCGGCCGTATTCCTGACGCGCGTGGCCGCATGCAAGCCTATCCCTATGGACGCAAGCAAGTACAGAACGATGAACGTGATCAGCATGGCACCTCTCCCCAACCCCGGGTATTGTCAAAACCGCTGCGGATTATCAAGGCAATAGGCACCCTCCATCCAGACCTGTGGTGCAAATGATGCGCGCAATGAAAAACCATGGGGGCGTCATACAAGGCGGGCCTGCGAGCAGGGGCTGCGCGGCCCCCGTTCGCCCTGGGTTCTGAGCCTGCCCGAGGATCGAAGGGCCTATCCCTCCGGCAGGCGGGATTCAATAAAACCGCACGCGCGCCAGGACCTGCATCACCAGCAGTCCTAGCAGAAAGCCCACGCCGCCATAGACCAGCGCCTGCAGCAGGCTGTTGGTCCGATGCTGGGCCCTGACCAGCTCCTGCAGCGCCTTGTTCTGGTCGTCGTTGTTGTTGTGCAGCGCGCGGTACAGCAGGCGCGGCAGCTCGGGCAGCAGCTTGGCATAGGTCGGGGCCTCGTTGCGCAGTTCGCGCCACAGACGCTGCGGCCCCATCTGTTCGAGCATCCACTTCTCGAGGAAGGGCTTGGCCGTGCTCCACAGGTCGAGGTCGGGGTCGAGCTGGCGGCCCAGGCCCTCGATGTTGAGCAGGGTCTTCTGCAGCAGCACCAGCTGCGGCTGGATTTCGACCTGGAAGCGCCGCGAGGTCTGGAACAGCCGCATCAACACCATGCCCAGCGAGATTTCCTTGAGCGGCCGGTCGAAATACGGCTCGCAGACCGAACGGATCGCCGACTCGAGCTCCTCGACGCGGGTTGTCGCCGGCACCCAGCCGCTTTCGATATGCAGCTGCGCCACGCGCTTGTAGTCACGGCGGAAGAACGCCGTGAAATTCTGCGCGAGGTATTCCTTGTCGAACTCGGTGAGCGTGCCGACGATGCCGAAGTCTATCGAGATGTAGCGCCCGAAGGTCTGCGGATCGAGGCTGACCTGGATATTGCCCGGGTGCATGTCGCCGTGGAAGAAGCCGTCGCGAAACACCTGCGTGAAGAACAGCGTCACGCCATCGCGCGCGAGCTGGGGAATGTCCACGCCGGCTTCGCGCAGCCGCTCGACTTGGCTGATGGGAACGCCTTTCATGCGCTCCATGACCATGACCTGCGGATGGCAGAAATCCCAGTGGATCTCGGGAATCAGCACCAGGTCCAGCCCTTCCATGTTGCGGCGCAGCTGCGCGGCATTGGCGGCTTCGCGGATCAGGTCGAGCTCGTCGTGCAGATAGGTGTCGAATTCGGCGATCACCTGGCGCGGCTTGAGGCGCTTGGCGTCCGCCGACAGGCGCTCCACCCAGCGCGCCATCATGTGCATCAGCTGCAAGTCCTTGTCGATCACCGCCAGCATGCCGGGGCGCAGCACCTTCACGGCCACTTCGTGCTCTACGCCGTGGCGGTCGCGCAGCACGGCGAAATGCACCTGGGCGATCGAGGCGCTGGCCACGGGCTGCCGATCGAAGCTCACGAAGATCTCGGCCAGCGGCCGCTGGAACGAGCGCTCGATGGTCGCGACCGCGATCTCGGGATCGAACGGCGGCACGCGGTCCTGCAGCTTGGCGAGCTCGAGCGCCACGTCGGGCGGCAGCAGGTCGCTGCGCGTCGACAGCACCTGGCCAAACTTGACGAAGATGGGCCCGAGCTGCTCTAGCGCCTGGCGCAGGCGCACGCCGCGCGGCGTATGGAAACGCCGGCCCACGGTCAGCACCCGGCTGAGCAGGCGCAGCGACGGCTGCTTGAAGCCGGACAGCACCAGTTCATCGAGCCCGTACCGGAACACCACCCACAGGATGGTCACCCCACGCAGCAAGCGGCTCATGGCAGATTCCGGCCGCCAGCGTCCCCAGGATGCGTCTCGCCTGCATCCGTCGCCCGTGCCCCACGCGCGCCGACGAACTGGCGCAGCGTCTGCGTGGCCTTGCGCGCGACCTGCGACACGGTATGCGCGGGCGCGTCGCCGATCACGCGCGCCAGGTCTTCCTCTATATCCCACTGGACGTTGTCGACCAGCCAGTTGATGTCCGCAGCCAGTTGCACATCGCCTTCGATGCGGATCGCCGGCTTGTCGCCGCGCAGCGCGGCCTGGGCCAGCGCCAGCGGCGAGGAGTCGGCGACTTCGAGCTGCAGATCAGGCACGGCGTCGGCTTCGGCCAGGTCGAGCAGGCCGGCGGGCGTGATCGCCAGCGCCATGGAGAACGAGCGCCACTGGACGCGGGCGACGCGGCCTTTTTGCCGCACCAGACGCTCCATCGCCGCTTTCTCCTGCATCAGCACATGGTTGAGGAACAGCACCGTGCGCTGCTGCACTTCGTGCACCAGCCAGGAAGGAAGTTGCGGGCCTGACACAACGCGTTCCAGGAGGCCGTTCAGGAAAGAAAAAGGGGACTGTGTTGCCATAGTCCCCGATTATTCCCTAGTTAGTGCGCCCCACAAAACCCTTGAGACGTCGTTGCGTCGGGTTCTGCTGGGCGCCCTTGTGGAAATTACTGCAAAGCCTGCACTCCGGCCACCAGCCAGCCGCTGTTGCCGCTCTTGGTCTTGGTCATATTCCACACTTCGCGGAAGGGGCTGGGGCTGGCCGAAGCTTCTTCGCGGATCATGCCGGAGAACTCGACGCTGGCCATGTAGCCGTCGCCCAGGTCTTCGATGCCCAGCAACTGGGCTTCGATCATCAGCACGTCGGTCTGGTTGACCGCGCCGGGATGCTCGGCTTCACGCTCGGCCAGCTGGCTGCGGATTTCCGACAGCATGCCGTCGGTCATCATCGCGCGCAGGCTGTTGATGTCGGAACGGTCCCAGGCTTGCTGCAGGGTCACGAAGTTGCTCTTCGCGGCCGTGAGGAAACCTTCGGCGTCAAAGCCTTCGGGCACGCTCCAGCTCGAAGGCAGGCCCGCGCCAATCAGCGAACCCGAAGCCGAAGCCGCGGCCGGCTCGAAGGCCGTGGCCTGGCTTTCCCAGGGACGGGCCGACGCATCGTTGCCGACCTTGTCCGGGCTGTACTGGCGGGCCATGGGCACATCGCCCGCACCGCCAGCGCCTGCGCCCTGGAAGGCAAACGGGCTGCGCGCCGCGTTGACGTTGCCGGCCTTGGCCTTGCGCGCGCGCATCACCATGCCCACGACGACCATGATGGCCATCGCCAGCAGACCGAACATCAGCATGTTGGCGAACGCTTCACCAAAGCCCAGCGAGTTGGCCAGCCAGGCGAGGCCCAGGCCCGCGGCCAGGCCGCCGAGCATCGCGCCCCAGGGCTTCTTGGGCGCTGCCGCCGCCGGCGCAGCGCCGGGCCGGGCCGCAGCCGAATTGTTGCTTGCATTCTGCGTGGGCGCAGCGGAATTGCCAGGCGTCGCGCCCGAATCACGCTGCGTCACATTGCTCGATTGCTTGCCCATGGACTTGCCGCCGCCCATGCGCCTGGCGTCGGCATCCAGATGCACCACCGACAGCATTGCCACCAGTACTACCGACCAGAGCTTCATCATGTCATCTTCCTTCCGTTGTTCGTTTTACATACGCCCGGGATTGCGGCGTGTCTCGTCTCTATCCTACTCAGCACTTGATACCCACATGAAGCGCCACGATGCCGCCCGTCATGTTGTGGTAGTCGACATGGCCGAAGCCGCACTGCTTCATCAGCGCCTTGAGTTCATCCTGGCTGGGGTGCATGCGTATCGATTCGGCCAGATAACGGTAGCTCGCGTCATCGCCCGCGACCAGCTTGCCCAGCGTGGGCAGCACCTTGAACGAATACCAGTCATAGGCCTTGGTCAGCGGCTTGGCGACGCGCGAGAACTCGAGCACCAGCAGCCGGCCGCCGGGCTTGAGCACGCGGCACATCTCGCGCAGCGCCGCGTCCTTGTGCGTCATGTTGCGCAGGCCGAAGGCCACGCTCACCACATCGAAATGCGCATCGGGAAACGGCAGCTGCTCGGCATCGCAGACCAGGGTCGGCAGCAGCACGCCCTTGTCGATCAGCCGGCTGCGGCCCACGCGCAGCATGGCTTCGTTGATGTCGGTGTGCACGACTTCGCCGCTGGCGCCGACCTTCTTGGAAAACGCCAGCGACAGGTCGCCCGTGCCGCCGGCAATATCGAGCACCTTGCTGCCTTCGCGCAGGTTGGCCACCATGACGGTATAGGCCTTCCAGGCGCGGTGCATGCCGCCCGACATCAAATCGTTCATGACGTCGTACTTGGACGCGACCGAATCAAAGACGCCGCGCACATGGCGCGCCTTTTCCTGTTCGTCGACCGTCTCGAAACCGAAATGTGTGGTGCTCATATGCCATCAATGCTAAGCCGAGCATGCGTCTGGCGTACAGCGACAACCCCGTGGCGTCGCAGGGCTTGCCAGGCCTGCAGCTCAATGGAAAAATCATCTGCGGCGCAGGCTGAAACTGCGGCCGAAGCTACTATTAATATAGCATCCTCGACACGCCGGACCAGGGATTGTCCGTAGGCGCCGCGCGCGCCAGCAAGGCTTCAGTGGCTCGAACAGCCGTGTCCGGCGGACTTGCCCGGCATGGGCGTATCCCTGTCCACGCCCGCCGCCTCCAGCCGCTGCAGGTATTGCGCCCACCGCTGCTCCTGTTCGGTGCCCAGCTCATAGAGATAGACCCAGGTGAACAGCCCGCTCTCATGGCCATCGCTGAAGATCGGCTTGATCGCGTAGTTGCCCACGGGCTCGACGGCAACGATCTCCACGTTGCGCTTGCCGTACTGCAGCACTTCCTGGCCCGGGCCGTGGCCCTGGACTTCGGCCGAGGGCGAATACACGCGCAGCAGCTCGAACGGCAGACGGAACTGCGCGCCATCGGAATAGCCGACTTCGAGCACGCGCGAGGCGCCATGCACGGTGAGGGATTCGGGGGTCGGGATTCCGGGCTTCAAGCCTGCCATGTCGTCACCTTTTCTATGTTCAAGACCAGGGCTGCAGTGCCGCAGCCAACAGCGCATCGACTTCGGGCAGGCGCGCAGCCAGCGCGGCTTCCTGCTCCAGTGTGCGTTCGCGCTGGGCCGCGGCCCAGATCGGCGCCGGAAAGTGGCTGTCCCAGTCAAAGCGCGCAACCACATGCCAGTGCAGGTGCGGCACCATGTTACCCAGCGCCGCGAGATTGATCTTGGTCGGCTGCAGCTGCGCGCGCAAGACGCGCTCGACCGCGGCCACCACGTCCATGCACAGGCCCCGCTCCGCCGGCGACAGGTCGGAGAATTCCGCGACATGGTCCGTCCAGACCACGCGGTAGAACGCCGGGAAACCCGGCTCGTCGGCACGGATGACGCGCACGCGCGCGCCCTGCCAGACCAGGGCCCCGCCCGGCGTGGTGCAGAGCACGCAACCGCTGTCGTTCATACCAGCACCCGTTCGATGCCGCCGGCGTTGGCACGCTCGACGTACTCGGGCATCCAGTTCTCGCCCAGGATCTTGCGCGCCATCTCGACCACGATGTAGTCGGCTTCGAGCAGGCCGTTTTGCAGGTCGTCGCCGTAGCGGCTCAGGCCCTGCAGGCAGCTCGGGCAGCTGGTCAGGATCTTGACGTTGTCCTGGGCGTCCAGCGCACCCGCAGCCTTGAGCTGCGCCTGGCCCTTGAGCAGTTCTTCCTCCTTGCGGAAGCGGATCTGCGTCGAGATGTCGGGACGGCTCACGCCCAGCGTGCCGGATTCGCCGCAGCAGCGCTCGCTCTTGAGCACCTGGTCGCCCATCAGGCCCTTGACGGTCTTCATCGGGTCCTGCAGCTTCATCGGCGTGTGGCAGGGGTCGTGGTACAGATAGCCTCCGGCCTGGCCCAGCGTGATGCCCTTCTCGAGCAGGAACTCGTGGATGTCGATGATGCGGCTGCCGGGGAAGATCTTGTCGAACTCATAGCCCTGGAGCTGGTCGTAGCAGGTGCCGCAGCTCACCACCACGGTCTTGATGTCGAGGTAGTTGAGCGTGTTGGCGACGCGGTGGAACAGCACGCGGTTGTCGGTGATCATCTTGTCGGCGACATCGAACTGGCCGCTGCCGCGCTGCGGGTAGCCGCAGCACAGATAGCCCGGCGGCAGCACGGTCTGCACGCCCGCATGCCACAGCATGGCCTGCGTGGCCAGGCCCACCTGGCTGAACAGGCGCTCCGAGCCGCAACCGGGGAAGTAGAACACCGCCTCGGTATCGGCGTTGGTCGATTGCGGGTTGCGGATGATGGGAACGTAATCCTTGTTCTCGATGTCCAGCAGCGCGCGCGCGGTCTTCTTGGGCAGGCCACCGGGCAACTTCTTGTTGATGAAGTGGATCACCTGCTCCTTGATCGGCGCCTTGCCCACGGTCGACGGCGGACGCGCGGTCTGCTTGCGGCTCACGGCCTTGAGAATGTCCACGGCCATGCGCTGGGCCTTGAAGCCCACGCCGACCATGGCCTTGCGCATGAGCTTGATGGTGTCCGGATTGGTCGCGTTGAGGAACGTCATCGTGAGCTTGTTGCCCGGATTGAAGCTCTTCTTGCCCATCTTGCGCAGCAGGTTGCGCATGTTCATGGTCACGTCGCCGAAGTCGATCTTGACCGGGCAGGGGTTGAAGCACTTGTGGCAGACCGTGCAGTGGTCGGCCACGTCCTCGAATTCCTGCCAGTGCTTGATCGACACGCCGCGCCGCGTCTGCTCCTCGTAGAGGAAGGCCTCGACCAGCAGCGAGGTCGCGAGAATCTTGTTGCGCGGGCTGTAGAGCAGGTTGGCGCGCGGCACATGCGTGGCGCAGACCGGCTTGCACTTGCCGCAGCGCAGGCAGTCCTTGACCGAGTCGGCGATCGCGCCGATGTCCGACTGCTGCATGATCAGCGACTCGTGGCCCATCAGCCCGAAGCTCGGGGTGTAGGCGTTGGTTAGGTCCGAATACATCAGCGATTCGCGCGTCGCATGGCCGTCGTGCCGCAGCTCGCCCGCCGTGAGATGCGCATTGCGGATCAGCTTGCCCTTGTTGAAGCGGCCTTCGGGGTCGACGCGCTGCTTGTAGGCCGCGAACGGCGCGAGCTCTTCGTCGGTGAGGAACTCGAGCTTGGTGATGCCTATGCCATGCTCGCCCGAGATCACGCCGTCCAGACGCCGCGCGAGCACCATGATGCGCGCCACGGCTTCGTGCGCGGTCTGCAGCATTTCGTAGTTGTCGCTGTTGACCGGGATGTTGGTGTGCACGTTGCCGTCGCCGGCATGCATGTGCAGCGCCACCCAGACGCGGCCCTTGAGCACCTTCTGGTGTATGGCCTGGGCTTCGTCGAGGATGGGCTTGAACGCCCCGCCCGAGAAGATCTGCGCCAGCGGCGCGCGGATCTGGGTCTTCCAGCTCGCGCGCAGGCCGTGGTCCTGCAGTTCGGGGAACAGCGTTTCGACATCGGCGAGCCAGCCGGCCCATTGCGCGCGCACGCCGTCGACCAGCTCCAGCGCCTGCTGGACCCGGTCCTCGAGCAGCTCGGCCGAAGGAATCTCGCCCGCGTCGTCCTGCTTGCCCAGGGGCAGATTGCCGTGGGCGAAGAAGTCGTGCAGCGCGTCGCAAAGCGCGATCTTGTTGCGCAGGCTCAGCTCGATGTTGATGCGCTCGATGCCGTCGGTGTACTCGGCCATGCGCGGCAGCGGAATCACCACGTCTTCATTGATCTTGAAGGCGTTGGTGTGGCGCGAGATCGCAGCGGTGCGCTTGCGGTCCAGCCAGAACTTCTTGCGTGCCTCGGCGCTCACCGCGGTGAAGCCTTCGCCATTGCGCGAATTCGCGATGCGCACCACTTCGGCCGCGACGCGTGCCACGTCGTCGGCGTTGTCCCCGGCGATGTCGCCGAGCAGCACCATCTTGGGCAGATGGCCATTGCCCTTCTTGCTCTTGGTCGCGTAACCCACGGCCTTGAGGTAGCGGTCGTCGAGATGCTCGAGGCCGGCCAGCAGCACGCCCGAGCGCTTTTGCTCGGCGAACATGAAGTCCTTGATCTCGACGATGCTGGGCACGGCGTCCTTGGCGTTGCCGAAGAACTCCATGCAGACCGTGCGCGTGTGCTGGGGCATGCGGTGCACGACCCAGCGCGCGCTGGTGATCAGGCCGTCGCAGCCCTCTTTCTGTATGCCCGGCAGGCCCGACAGGAACTTGTCGGTCACGTCCTTGCCCAGGCCTTCCTTGCGAAAGCTCTTGCCGGGAATGCTCAGCGTCTCGCTGCGCACCGGCGTCTTGCCGTCGGCCTCGAAGTAGCGCAGCTCGAACGTCGCGACCTCGACATCGTGGATCTTGCCCATGTTGTGGTCGGTGCGCGTGACTTCGAGCCACTGCGCATCGGGCGTGACCATGCGCCAGCTGACCAGGTTGTCGAGCGCCGTGCCCCACAGCACGGCCTTCTTGCCGCCGGCGTTCATCGCGACATTGCCGCCTATGCACGAGGCTTCGGCAGATGTGGGGTCGACGGCGAACACGAAGCCGCCGCGCTCGGCCGCATCGGCCACGCGCTGCGTCACCACGCCGGCTTCGGTCCAGATCGTGCCCACTTCCTGGGCCTGGCCCGGAATGCGCAGCATCTCGACTTCGGTCATGGCTTCGAGCTTCTCGGTGTTGATCACCACGCTGCGCCAGGTCAGCGGAATCGCGCCGCCGGTGTAGCCCGTGCCGCCTCCGCGCGGAATGATGGTCAGCCCCAGCTCGATGCAGCCCTTGACCAGACCGGCCATCTCGGCCTCGGTGTCGGGCGTCAGCACCACGAACGGGTACTCGACGCGCCAGTCGGTGGCGTCGGTGACGTGGCTCACGCGCGAGAGTCCGTCGAACTTGATGTTGTCCTTGGCCGTGAGGCGGCGCAGCGTGCGCTGCACGCGCCGGCGCAGTTCGGTGGCGGCTTCGAAGGTAGTGTCGAACTCGGCGATCGCGCCGCGCGCGGCTTCGACCAGCTGGCCGACCAGCACATCGCGCTCGGCGTCTATGCCGGGCTCGCGGCGCTTGTCGACTTCGGCAAGGCGGTGCTGCAGCGCGTCGACCAGCGACTTGCGGCGCTCGGGGTTGTCGAGCAGGTCATCCTGCAGATAGGGATTGCGCTGCACCACCCAGATATCTCCGAGCACCTCGTAGAGCATGCGTGCAGAGCGGCCCGTGCGGCGCTCTTCGCGCAGCTGGTTCAACACGTCCCACATGGACGTGCCCAGCAACCGGATCACGATCTCCCTGTCGGAGAACGAGGTGTAGTTGTAGGGGATTTCTCGGAGACGGGCAGGTTCGGCAGCCTTGGCCAACAAGGCGGCCTGCGCAATCGGAAAGTTCATGGGGTGGACCGTGTTGGGCGTTTTGTACGCCCTTTGCCATGGGGATGGAGATTTTAAGCCGCGCACTGTTACTTGATGCATCCGCACTGGCGATGGCCCCCGGCGCCGCGGGCGTTTGCAGCAACCAAAAACGCGTCAAAAGGAAAAGAATCGACGTCCCAGCAATTGGTGTTTCCCCTATATTTACGCGCGGATCAGCCCGGAGCCGTGCCCTAGAATGCAATTTCGCCCGCGTTACGTTTCTTTCACATTCTTGCGACGAATCCTTGGCCAGCCCGGCCGGTTGCGGGTTTACGCGTTGATGTGACACGCGGCATATGCGCACAATCCATGACACAAATCTGTCATGCCCTGCACCTAGCATGGGCGGATTGTTCTTTCGTCTCGATTCGAGGAGTTTTCATGAATTTCAAACCATTGGCCATCGCTGCAGCCATTGCTGCCACCTGCGTTTCCGCCCAAGCCCAAACCGAAATCCAGTGGTGGCATTCGATGACGGCGGTGAACAACGAGTGGGTCACCGACCTGGCCAAGCAGTTCAATGAAAGCCAAAAGGAATACAAGGTCGTTCCTACTTTCAAGGGTGTCTACGATGAAAGCATGACGGCCGCGATCGCCGCTTTCCGCTCGGGCAACGCACCCCACATCCTGCAGGTGTTCGAAGTCGGCACCGCGACCATGATGGCGTCCCAGGGCGCGACCGTGCCCGTGGGCAAGATCATGACCGACGCCGGCCTGAACTTCGACCCCAAGGCCTACATCCCCGCCGTGGCCGGTTACTACACCGCGCCCAACGGCCAGATGCTGAGCTTCCCGTTCAACAGCTCGACCACGATCTTCTATTACAACAAGGACGCTTTCAAGAAGGCCGGCCTGAACCCCGACGTGGCACCCAAGACCTGGCCCGAAGTGTTCGAAGCCGCCAAGAAGCTCAAGGCCAGCGGCCACAGCTGCCCGATGACGCTGGCCTGGCAAGGCTGGACCCAGCTCGAGAGCTTCTCGACCTGGCACAACGTCGAATTCGCCACCAAGGCCAATGGCCTGGGCGGCATGGACGCGCGCATGAAGGTCAACTCGCCGCTGCACGTCAAGCACATCGACAACCTGGGCAAGGCTGCCGCCGCGGGCGAATTCGTCTACAAGGGCCGTGCCTCGACCGCACAGGCCTCGTTCACCTCCGGTGAATGCGCGATGATCCAGACCTCGTCGGGCTTCTACGGCGACGTGGCGAAGAACGCCAAGTTTGCCTACGCACTCGCTCCCCTGCCCTACTACCCCGACGTCAAGGGTGCTCCGCAGAACACCGTCATCGGCGGCGCATCGCTGTGGGTCATGGCCGGCAAGAAGCCTGCCGAGTACAAGGGCGTGGCTGCATTCTTCGACTTCCTGTCGCAGACCAAGGTCCAGGCCGCCAGCCACCAGCGCACCGGCTACCTGCCCATCACCATGGCAGCCTATGACCTGACCAACAAGTCGGGCTTCTACGAGAAGAATCCCGGCACCGACGTGGCCGTGCAACAGATGATCCGCACGGTCACCGACAACTCGCGCGGCATCCGTCTGGGCAACTACGTGCAGATCCGCACCATCGAGGACGAAGAACTCGAACAGGTCTGGAGCGGCAAGAAGTCGGGCAAGGACGCGCTGGACTCCATCGTCAAGCGTGGCGATGAATTGCTGGTGCGTTTCGAGCGCGCCAACAAGAAGTAAGCAATTTATACAAGGCTAAACCCCTATATTTGACGATATAGCGGGTTTTACGCTGGCACAGCGGCTGCCAGCTAGGCACAATACGCGCATATTCGCTGGATTAAGCGCTTCGACTCGGTTCGTTTAGATTCGCTTTTCACACCCAAGGTGGCCGGCGCCTTCCAATCCTCCGAATTCCATCAAAGGGGTTCGGCGGTTTTTTTTGTTTGTGAATCCCATGGAAAAACGCGTACTTTTCCGCTCGACATGGCTGCCCTGGGCGCTGCTGATGCCCCAATTGCTGGTCATTGGCATCTTCTTCTTCTGGCCCGCGGCCCAGGCAGTACTCCAGTCGTTCCAGATCGAAGATGCCTTTGGCATGAGCACCGAATGGGTGGGCCTGGAGAACTTTACCAACCTGCTCAACGATCCGACCTATCTCAACTCCTTCATGCGCACCGCCCTGTTCTCGGTGCTGGTGGCGGGCTTGGGTATCACGGTCTCGCTGGGCCTGGCGATCTTTGCCGATCGCATCGTGCGCGCGGCCATGATCTACAAGACGCTGCTGATCGTCCCCTACGCCGTGGCGCCGGTGATTGCCGGTGTGCTGTGGATGTTCATGTTCTCTCCCTCGCTGGGCGTCGTCGCCCACTACCTGGGCGAGCTGGGCTACAACTGGAACCACATCATGAACGAGAACCAGGCCATGGCGCTGGTGGTTCTGGCGTCGGTGTGGAAGCAGATCTCGTACAACTTCCTGTTTTTCCTGGCCGGCCTGCAGTCGATTCCGAAATCGCTGATCGAGGCCGCGTCCATCGACGGTGCCGGCCCCTGGCGCCGGTTCTGGAACATCCAGCTGCCCCTGCTGTCGCCGACCACCTTCTTCCTGCTGGTGATCAACATCGTCTACGCGTTCTTTGACACCTTCGGCATCATCGACGCAGCAACGGCCGGCGGCCCGGGTCAGTCGACCTCCATCCTGGTCTACAAGGTCTACCAGGACGGCTTCAAGGCGCTGGACCTGGGCAGCTCTGCCGCCCAGTCGGTGATCCTGATGATCATCGTCGTGGCCTTGACCGTGGTGCAGTTCCGCTACGTCGAAAAGAAGGTGCAGTACTGATGACTACCTCCTTCACCGCACCTGTTTTGAATCTGGAGCCCTGCCATGGTTGACCGCCGTCCCTGGATCACAATCTTCTCCCACTTCGTGATGATCGTGGGCGTGCTGATCGTGGCCTTCCCCCTGTACCTGGCCTTCGTCGCGTCCACGCACACCGCGGATGCGATCGTCCAGTCCCCCATGCCACTGCTGCCCGGCGCACACCTCTGGGACAACTACCAGGCCGCGCTGTTCGGCTCGGGCAAGCTGGGCTCGAACACCAACGTCATGCACATGATGTGGGTCAGCTTCGTGACCGCCATGGTGATCACCGTCGGCAAGATCGCGATTTCGCTGCTGTCGGCTTTCGCCATCGTCTACTTCCGCTTCCCGTTCAAGATGCTGTGCTTCTGGGCCATCTTCCTGACGCTGATGCTGCCCGTGGAAGTGCGTATCCTGCCGACCTACAAGGTCGTGGCGGAACTGGGCATGCTCAACACCTACGCGGGTCTCACGCTGCCGCTGATCGCCTCGGCCACGGCCACCTTCCTGTTCCGCCAGTTCTTCCTGACGGTGCCGGACGAGCTGGTCGAAGCCGCGCGCATCGACGGCGCCGGCCCCATGCGCTTCTTCAAGGACGTGCTGGTGCCGCTGTCCAAGACTTCGGTCGCCGCACTGTTCGTGATCCAGTTCATCTATGGCTGGAACCAGTACCTGTGGCCACTGCTGATGACTACCAGCGAAGACATGTACCCGGTGGTCATCGGTATCAAGCGCATGCTCGCCGGCGGTGAAGCCGCCGTGGACTGGAACATCGTGATGGCCACCGCCATCATCGCCATGCTGCCGCCCGCGGCGGTGGTGATGTTGATGCAAAAGTGGTTCGTAAAGGGCTTGGTGGACACCGAGAAATAAGCCCAGCATCCGCTCCTTTTGAACCTCTGAACGATCTGAACGAATACTCTCATGGCATCCATTACCCTCAAGAACGTCGTCAAGCGCTACGGCAGCGGCAAGACCGCAATTCCCGTGATACACGGCGTCAACGCCGAGATCCAGGACGGCGAATTCATCGTCATCGTCGGCCCTTCGGGCTGCGGCAAGTCGACGCTGCTGCGCATGATTGCCGGCCTGGAAGAAATTTCCGGCGGCGACATCTCCATCGGCGACCGCGTGGTCAACAACCTGGAGCCGGCCCAGCGCGATATCGCGATGGTGTTCCAGAACTACGCGCTGTACCCGCACATGACGAACTTCGAAAACATGGCCTACGGCCTGAAGATCGCCAAGGTGCCCGTCGACGAGATCAAGCAGCGCGTCGACAAGGCCGCGAAGATCCTCGAGCTGGGCCACCTGCTCGACCGCAAGCCACGCCAGCTCTCGGGCGGCCAGCGCCAGCGCGTCGCCATGGGCCGCGCCATCGTGCGCCAGCCCAAGGTGTTCCTGTTCGACGAGCCGCTGTCCAACCTCGACGCCAAGCTGCGCGCGCAGACCCGCATCGAAATCCAGAAGCTGCACAACGAGCTGGGCATCACCAGCCTGTTCGTGACCCATGACCAGGTCGAAGCCATGACCCTGGCCCAGCGCATGATCGTGATGAACGGCGGCGTGATGGACCAGTTCGGCACGCCCGAAGAGGTCTACAACACCCCGGCCACGACCTTTGTCGCCAGCTTCATCGGCTCGCCGCCCATGAACCTGCTGAAGAACGCGCCCGGCGGCAAGGCCGGCCAGATCCTGGGCATACGCCCCGAGCACATCGACATCGTGGCCAGCGGCGGCTGGGAGATGGAAATCATCACCGTCGAACTGCTGGGCGCCGAGCGCCTGGTCTACGGCACCGTGGGCGGTGAAATGGTCACCGTGCGCATCGAGGAAGCCCATGCCTTCCCCAAGGCCGGCGACACCATCCGCATCCAGCCGCGCGAAGAACGCCGACTGCACTGGTTCAATGCAGAGACTGGAAAACGCATCTAACTGCACCCCGCAAGAGAGCCCGAGTGGCTCTCTTTTTACGTTCCCCGTCATTTTTAATGGATTAGCGATGACCGCCCCCTCGACCTCCTGGCCCTATCCCCGCTGGATTGCCCACCGCGGCGCCGGAAAGCTCGCCCCCGAGAACACCATGAGCGCCTTCCGCCTGGGCGCGGCCCATGGCTGGCGCATGTTCGAATGCGACGCCAAGCTCAGCAGCGACGGCGTGCCCTTCCTGCTGCACGACGCCACGCTGGAGCGCACGACCAACGGCCAGGGCACGGGCAGCAACCTGACCATGGGCGAGATCGCCCGGCTAGACGCCGGCAGCTGGCATTCGCGCGCCTACGCCGGCGAAGCCCTGCCCACGCTCGAGGCGCTGGCACGCTGGTGCCTGGCCAACCATTTGTGCCTCAACGTGGAAATCAAGCCCACGCCCGGCCAGGAAGCCGAGACCGGCCGCATCGTCGCCGAACTGATGACCCGCATCTGGCCGCGCGACGCCGTCCAGCCCCTGTTCAGCTCGTTCAAGCCCGAAGCGCTGCAGACCGCCAGGGAAGCCGCGCCGCATATCCCGCGCGCCCTGCTGGTCGACAAGTTCGCCGCAGACGATGCCGATTTCCAGATCGCGCAAGACCTGGACTGCGTGGCCATGGTCTTCAACCACGCGCTGTGGGATGCCGCACGCGTGGCACAGGTGCATGGCCTGGGCATGCGCTGCCTCAGCTATACCGTCAACGACGAATGGGCCGTGCAGCGGCTGCTCGACCTGGGCACGGACGGCATCATCAGCGACCGGGTGGATCTGTTCAGCCCTGCCGCCTGAAACTGCCCCGGCTGTTCGTTCTCCATCAGCTGGACGAATACCGGGGCTTCGATCCTTCGACGGGCTCAGGACTCAGCCCGAACGGATCTTTTGCGGTCATGCCCGAGCTCAAACGTTCGTGGTGAGCCTCCACCTCCCGTTCGCCCTGAGCTTGTCGAAGGGCATCACACAAACAAAAATCCAGGCCATGGCCTGGATTTTTCATGGACGCCGTCAAATCAGGCCATGCCAGACAAAGGCAATTGGGCCCGCACATACTCGGCCACACCCTGCATCACCTTGTCCAGATGCGCCTGCAGCGGCGCGAAGCCGGCATTCGGCGCGCGCGTGTCCTCGTCCATATAGATGGGGCGGCGGATCTCGATCTGCAGGCTGTGGCGGTGGAGTTGCGGCTGGCCTATGCGGCCTATCAGCTCCACGCCCTTGTACGGCTCGTTGTAGGCCACGCTGTAGCCACCGGCCTGCAGCAGCTCGCCCACGAGGCGGATGAACTCCGGCGCGCAGGTCGTGCCGTCGCGGTCGCCGAGCACGAAGTCGGCCAGCGTGGCATCCGTGCGGCCCAGCCGCCGGTAGACGTCGTTGGGCATCGAATGCAGGTTCAGGTGCCAGACGCCGCCGAAACGCGCGACGCTGTCGTCTATCGCCTGCCGCAGCGCCGCGTGGTAGGGCTGCCAGTAGCCCTGCAGCCGCGACTGCACTTCGGCCACGCTGAGCTGGCGGTCGTAAAGCGGCGTGGGCTGGCCGTCGCGGATGATGCGCTGCCAGATGAGGCCCAGCCCCTGGCGGGTCTTGACGCTGGGCGCGAGCGGCGACGGCCAGGCCGTGGCCAGCTGCGCCGGATCGATGTCGTCGGCGGAACGGTTGACATCGATATAGGTGCGCGGAAACGTCGCCGCGAGCAGCGTCGCGCCATGCGCGGGCCAGCGCTGCCAGAGCCTGTGCACATCGGTGTCTTCGCCGCGGCGCAGCAGCGCCATCTCGACGCAGTGGCCGAAATCAGCCGGGTAGGCGGTGCCGCTGTGCGGCGAGTCGCAGACCAGCGGCAGGGCGCGCGCGGTCGGCGCGAACACCTCGACCGGGGTGTCCGGGCGGGGCTGCAGGAAGTCAGGCGCGGACATCAATCCAGCTTGATGTTGGCGCGCTTGGCAACGGCCGTGTAGCGGTCGATGGCGGCGGTGATCTGGCGGCTGAACTCGGCCGGCGTATTGCCCATGGATTCACCCGAAATGCCTTTTTGCTTCTCCAGGTAGTCGGGCATGGCCATGACCTTGTGCGCCGCGGCATTGAGCTTGGCGATGATGGCCGGGGGCGTGCCCGCAGGCGCGACCAGGCCGAACCAGCCGCCGTCGCCCATGCCGGGGAAGCCCAGCTCGGTATAGGTGGGCACATCGGGCAGCACCTCGCTGCGCTTGAGCGCGAGCACGGCCAGCGGGCGCAGCTTGCCGGACTTGATGTGCACCAGCGTCGATGGCAGGTTGTCGGTCATCGCCGTGACCTGGCCGGCGAGCGCGTCGTTGATCGCCTGGCCCGCGCCCTTGTAGGGGATGTGCAGCATGTTGATGCCCGCCAGATTCATGAAGTTCTCGATGTTCGCATGGCCCAGCGAGCCGCTGCCGGGCGAGGCAAAGGTGTACTTGCCGGGCTCGGCCTTGGTCAGCGCGATGAATTCCTGCATGGTCCTGGCCGGCACGCTGTTATGGATCACGAACACGCTGGGCACGGACATCACGTTGGTGATGGGCGCGAAGTCCTTGACGGCGTCATAGGGCAGCTTGGCCATGATGGCCGGGTTCGAGCCGTGCGTGGACACGGTCGCCATGCCTATGGTGTAGCCATCGGGCGCGGCCTTGGCGATCGCATCGGCACCGATGGAGCCGCCTGCGCCGCCGCGGTTCTCGACCACCACGGCCTTGCCCAGCACCTGGCCCATCTTGTCGGCCAGCAGGCGCGCCACCATGTCCGTCGAACCGCCGGCGCCGAACGGCACGATCAGACGCAACGGGCGGTTGGGGTAATCGGCCTGGGCATGGGCCAGGGGCGCCAGCAAGGCGGTCGCAGCGCAGGCTGCAAGGCTGGACAACAGGGTTCTACGCAGGGCCATGGGAAATCCTCTCGGGGGATGTGGTTCGAAAACGCTGATTCTGGGCAGACTGCGCGCCCGCGAAAAGAGACAAAATGACACGCAACTATTACCAACCGTCATAATTGCCCGCGCCATGCGCATGCACTCCCCTTCCCTCTCCGAATTGCACGCTTTCTCAACCGCGGCGCGCCTGGGCAACTTCTCGCTCGCGGCCGACAATCTGCATGTCACCCAGGGCGCGATCAGCCGCGCGATCGCCCGGCTCGAAGAGCACCTCGGGCTGGCACTGTTCGAGCGCCATGGCCGGCGCAGCGTGCTCACGGCTGCCGGGCGGGCCTACCTTGACGCGGTGGGCCCGGCCATCGTGACCATCGAATCGGCGTCGGCCCAGCTGCGCCGCCCGCATGCCGGCACGCACTTGCGCCTGTCGGTCACGCCCACGCTGTTCAGCCACTGGCTGATCCCGCGGCTGCCCGACTTCAACGCGCACTTTCCCGGCGTCATGCTGTCTTTCGCGCCCTACCGCCGCGACGACCCGGTCAACGCGCCGGAGATCGACGGCTGGCTGCGCATAGGCCAGAACCCCTGGCCCGCGCATATCGCGGCCGACTACATCGTCGGGCGCGAACTCGTGCCAATCTGCCGCCCTCAGGACCTGCTGGGCACCCAGGCCATACGCACGCCTGCCGACCTGCTGCGCCGCCCGCTGCTCGCGCATACCAATTACCAGGGCAATTGGGCCCAGTGGTGCGCACATGCCGGCTGCGAAGGCGAAGTGCCCGCGCCGGCCGCCGACTTCGAGCTGGTGTCCATGCTGGTGCAGGCGGTGATTGCGGGCATGGGCGTGGCCGTGGTCCAGCGCTGCCTGATCGAGGACGACCTGGCCGCGGGCCGCATCGTGGTCGCGATCGACCAGGCCGTGCAGATCGAACGCGGCTACTTTCTATGCCGGCCCGCAGGCCGCACACCGACGCCGGCGCTGCTCGATTTCCGCGAATGGCTGCTCAAACAGGCCGCGTCGGGGCACGACCACCCGGTCGTATCAGCGCCGCCAGGCGCCCGAGAGAACCCACTGGCAACAAGCACATGACAGCACCAGCGCCGCATAGGTGGCGAGCTTGCCATCGTGCCCGAACCAGACCAGCCCGCCCAGCAGCACGCCACCACCGACAGCGAAATTGATAGCTACCTGTGCCCACCAGCCAGTAATATGGGATGCTTTCGATACGATGAAGCGGGCAGCTACGGCCAGCCCCAGCGCGAGCACCAGGGCCGGGGCGAAAAAGTTCAGCAGATGCGCGAGCGCGGCGGGAAAACCCATGGCAGATGACCTAAATCAAGGCTTATGAAAGCAGAGGATGCCAAGTTGGCGCATAAATTTTATAATCTCAGTCTATGGCAGTCTGGGCTTTAGGCATCAACCACCACACGGCTCCGCTTGATTTGCGGGGTCGTTTTGCGTTTGCGCTCGACCAGATCGCACCGACGCTGCAAGGCCTGCGCCAGTCTTTGGCAAGCAGTGGCCGGCACGACGGCGTTGAAACCGCCATTTTGTCGACCTGCAACCGCACCGAAATCTACTGCGCGGCCAACACCCCGGCCATTGCCCACACGCTCGACTGGCTCGCGCGCAGCGGCGGCGTGAGCCCCGAGGTGCTGCGCTCGCACTCCTATCAACTGGAAGAAGGCCTGGCCGCGCGCCATGCGTTTCGCGTTGCCAGCGGCCTTGACTCGATGGTGCTGGGCGAAGCGCAGATCCTCGGCCAGATGAAGAACGCCGTGCGCGCCGCCGAAACCGCGGGTGCATTGGGCACCACGCTCAACCAGCTGTTCCAGCGCAGCTTTGCCGTCGCCAAGGAAGTGCGCAGCTCGACCGAGATCGGCGAGCACAGCATCAGCATGGCCGCGGCCGCCGTGCGCCTGGCCGGCCAGCTGTTCGAAGACCTGGGCAAGATTCGCATCCTGTTTGTCGGCGCGGGCGAAATGATAGAGCTCGCGACCACGCATTTCGCGGCCAGGAATCCACAGCACATCACGATCGCCAACCGTACCATGGAGCGCGGCGAGAAACTGGCCGCACGCTTCGGCGCCGAAGTGATGCGCCTGTCCGAGCTGCCCGACCACCTGCACGAATACGACGCGGTGATCAGCTGCACGGCCTCTAGCCTGCCCATCATCGGACTGGGCGCGGTCGAGAGCGCGCTGAAGAAACGCAAGCACCGGCCCATGTTCATGGTCGACCTGGCCGTGCCACGCGACATCGAACCCGAAGTCAAGGCGCTGCGTGACGTCTATCTCTACACCGTGGACGATCTGGCGCATGTGGTGCAGACCGCCCAGGCCCACCGCCAGGCCGCCGTGGCCCAGGCCGAAGCCATCATCGACACTGGCGTGCAGAGCTTTCTGCACTGGATGGACCAGCGCAGCCCGCAAGGCGGCGTTGTGCCGCTGATCCAGCAACTGCACGCGCAGACCGATGCCTGGCGCGCCGCGGAAATCGCACGCGCCAAGAAGCGCCTGGCCAAGGGCGAAGACATGGACGCCGTGCTCGAAGCGCTGTCGCGCGGCCTGACGCAGAAGATGCTGCACGGCACCATGACCGAACTGCATTCGGGCGACGCGCAGCAGCGTGCCCAGACCGTTCAAGCCGTCTCGCGGCTGTTCCTGCGCTCGCAGGGCGACAAGAACGCGCTCTAGCGGCGCTCCCGGTCGCGCGCCTGCCTGGCCGCGCCTCGCCGGCCACGTCTCGCCAGCCGCGCGCCGGTACCGCACTGATGGTGCAGCCCCCTTTTCAGCTATGCCCTGCATAGCGCACAACCGCTCCCCGCCATGCAAAATTTTCTCCGCAGCCAGCTGCAACGTTTCGCCCAGCGCCTAGAGGAACTCGACTTCCTGCTGTCGCGCGAAGACATCATGAGCGACATGGCCCAGTACCGCAAGATTTCGCGCGAGCATGCCGAGGTCACGGCTGTGGCCGGGCGCTACGCGCGCTATGAGCAGCGCGAGGCCGACCTGGCCGCAGCGCAGGAAATGCGCGAAGACCCCGAAATGGCCGACATGGCGCAGGAGGAAATCGCCAGCGCCACGGCCGAACTGGCCCAGCTCGAAGACGAGCTGCAGCGCCTGCTGCTGCCCAAGGACCCTGACGATGCGCGCGATGCCTACCTCGAAATCCGCGCCGGCACGGGCGGCGACGAGTCGGCGCTGTTCGCCGCCGATCTGGCGCGCATGTACACGCGCTACTGCGACAGCGTGGGCTGGAAGGTCGAAGTCATGAGCGCCAACGAGAACGAAGTCGGCGGCTACAAGGAAATCGTGCTGCATGTCTCCGGCGACCAGGTCTATGGCAAGCTGCGCTTCGAGTCCGGCGGCCACCGCGTGCAGCGCGTGCCCGCGACCGAGACCCAGGGCCGCATCCACACCAGCGCCTGCACCGTGGCCGTCATGCCCGAGCCCGACGAAGCCCAGGCGATCACGCTGAACCCGGCCGACCTGCGCATAGACACCTTCCGCGCCAGCGGCGCCGGCGGCCAGCACATCAACAAGACCGATTCCGCGGTGCGCGTGGTCCACCTGCCCACGGGCATCGTCGCCGAATGCCAGGACGGACGCAGCCAGCACGCCAACAAGGCCAAGGCACTGCAGGTGCTGCAGGCGCGCATCCAGGAAAAGGAGCGCAGCGAACGCGCGGCCAAGGAGGCCGCCCAGCGCAAGGGGCTGATCGGCAGCGGCGACCGCTCCGACCGCATCCGCACCTACAACTTCCCCCAGGGCCGCTTCACCGACCACCGCATCAACCTCACGCTCTACAAGCTGCTGTACATCATGGAAGGCGACATGGGCGACGTGCTGCAGGCCTTGCAGCACGCGCGCGAAGCCGAACAGCTCGCCGAGCTGGAAGTCAACACTTGACCCCCCTGAGCGGCTGCGCCGCTTCCCCCCAGGGGGACGACACCATCGCTGCGGGGCGGCCCTTGCTCGGTGTCGCTGGCTTTGGGACACGCCAGTTTCGAAGGCTGTGCACAATGCGAACGCCATGGATGACCCATTCCTATGACAAATGAACAAGCTTTGCGCCAGGCCCAGCAGGCCGGTCTGTCGCGCATCGATGCCCAGTTGCTGCTGCTGCATGCGGTGGGCCGGCCCGATGCCGGCCGCGCTTGGCTGCTGACGCACGATACCGACGCACTCACGCCAGAACAGCAGCAGGCATTCGACGCGCTGGCCGCACGGCGCCTGGCGGGCGAGCCCGTGGCCTATCTCACGGGCCGCAAGGAGTTCTACGGCCTGGCGCTGCAGATCGATGCGCGCGTGCTCGACCCGCGCCCCGACACCGAAACCCTGGTCGACTGGGCGCTCGAAGTGCTGGCCGACTGGAATGCGCCGCGCATCGTCGACCTGGGCACGGGCAGCGGCGCGATTGCGCTGGCGCTGCAGCAGCAGCGCCCCGACGCCAGCGTCTGGGCCGTGGATGCAAGCGCCGATGCGCTGACCGTTGCCCGGGGCAATGCGCACAGCCTCGACTTGCATGTGCAGTTCGCCCAGGGCTCGTGGCTGCAGGCGCTCGCGCCCGGCCAGTTATTCGACGCGATCGTGAGCAACCCGCCCTATATCGCCGCCGATGACCCGCACCTCGCCGCTCTGACGCACGAGCCTTTGTGCGCACTGGCCAGCGGCGCGGACGGGCTGGCCGACATCCGTGCGATCATCGAACAGTCGCCCGCACACCTTGCGCCCGGCGGCTGGCTGCTGATCGAGCATGGCTGGGACCAGGCGCCGGCCGTGCAGGCATTGCTGCGCGCCGCGGGTTTTGCCGCCGTGCAAAGCCGCAACGATCTGGCCGGCATTGCCCGTTGCACCGGCGGGTGCATGACGGATCTGGACAGACAGTGAAATAATCACGGGTGTACCCCCTGCCGCACAAGCGGCCGCCCCCCCCTTTGGAGCCAACCATGAGCAATACCCACCAACGCATCGACGACCTCGTCAAGACCAACGACATCCTGCTGTTCATGAAAGGCAACGCGAGCTTCCCGCAGTGCGGCTTTTCCGGCCGCGCACTGCAAATCCTCAAGGCCTGCGGCGTCGACACCAAGACCATCGCCACGGTGAACGTGCTCGAAGACCAGGAAATCCGCCAGAGCATCAAGGAATACAGCCAGTGGCCGACCATTCCCCAGCTCTACGTCAAGGGTGAGTTCATCGGCGGCTCGGACATCATGATGGAGATGTACGAATCCGGCGAACTCCAGCAAATTTTGGACAGCAAGGCCTGAGCCTGCGCTGACAACCACCAAGCCGCCTTCGGGCGGCTTTTTGCCGCCAGGCCCCTCTTGGGCAACGGCGGACCTTGCGCAGCCGGTGAAGCTGCCGGGTGATTTTTCGTGTGTGCGGCGGCCTCCTTCAAGGAGTTGGCATCTTTTATGATGCAATGCCAGCCATGGCCCTGCTGCGAGGCCCTTTTCGCAGCTTTTCGTTCTTTTGCCTATGAGTCTGTCCCAAAGTCTGTTCACCATTGCCGTGCTGATTGCTGTCAGCGCCTTTTTCTCGATGGCCGAAATCTCGCTGGCCGCCTCCCGGCGCCTGCGGCTGCGACAGATGGCTGACGAAGGCGACGCCCGCGCCGATCGCGTGATGCGCATGCAGGACCAGCCGGGCTACTATTTCACGGTGGTACAGATTGGACAGAACGCGATTGCCATCCTCGGCGGCATCGTCGGCGAAGGCGCCTTCAGCCCCTATTTCACGCGCGCGCTCGAACTGTGGTTCTCGCCGACCACGGCCGCTACCCTGGGCTTTCTGTCGTCCTTCTTCATCATCACTTCGCTGTTCATCGT
Organism: Pantoea sp. 18069; assembly: GCF_902706035.1. Lineage (GTDB taxonomy): Bacteria > Pseudomonadota > Gammaproteobacteria > Burkholderiales > Burkholderiaceae_C > Comamonas. The sequence continues at coordinate 193,695 of NZ_CACSJA010000001.1, forward strand.
CTTCGCCGACCTGATCCCCAAGCGCCTGAGCATGGCCGAGTCGGAAACCGTGGCGCTGCGCGTGGTCGGGCCCATGCAGACCTGCATGACGCTGTTCAAGCCCATCGTCTGGCTCTACAGTCGCACCACCGACGGCTTCTTCAGGCTGCTCAAGCTGCCGACCCAGCGCGACGAGCGCATCACGTCCGACGACATCCTGGCCATGACCGAAGCCGGCGCGCGCACCGGCATGATGGGCCAGCGCGAGCAGCAGATGATCGCCAATGTGTTCGAACTCGACTCGCGCACCGTGTCCTCGGCCATGACCCAGCGCGAGCGGATTGCCTACTTCCTGCGCGACGACTCCGAGGAAGTGGTGCGGCTGCGCATCGCCGCCGAGCCGTTTTCGACCTACCCGGTCTGCGAAGGCGACATCGACCATGTGGTCGGCTATGTCGACGCCAAGGACCTGTTCCAGCGCGCGCTGACCAACCAGCCGATCTCGCTGCGCGACGACACGCTGGTGCAAAAGGCGCTGGTCGTTCCCGACCGGCTGACGCTGACCGAAGTGCTGGACCAGTTCCGCCAGGTGCACGAAGACTTTGCGATCATCCTCAACGAGTACAGCCTGGTGGTGGGCGTGGTCACGCTCAACGACGTGATGAGCACGGTCATGGGCGACATGGTCGACATGGACGACGAAGAACAGATCGTGCGCCGCGACGCCAACTCCTGGCTGATCGACGGCGTGACACCGATCCAGGACGTGCTGCGCGCGCTGTCGCTCGACTCCCTGCCGCATGACCAGGAGTACGAAACACTGGGCGGCTTCCTGATGGTCATGCTGCGCCGCGTGCCGCGGCGCACCGACAGCGTGAACTGGGGCGGCTACAAGTTCGAGGTGCTTGACGTGGACAGCTATCGCATCGACCAGGTGATGGTTTCGCGCATCGATACCGATGCTCCGCCCGCAGCGGCTGCGCCAGCCTGATCAGGCGCGGCCCGCGGGATCGAACAGCCACCTGCGCTGCGCCGCAAACACCGCGTTCGGATAAGGCGGCTTGCCGCGGCTGCCGTTGTAGCGGCCCAGCGCCATGAACATGTCGCCGCGTTCGCGGTCGAGGTAATGGCGCAGGATCACGCAGCCAAAGCGCAGATTGGTCTGCATGTGGAACAGCTTGCCCGCGTCGCCATCGCCGATCACGCGCATCCAGAACGGCATGATCTGCATGTAGCCGCGCGCGCCCACGCTGGAGATCGCGAACTTGCGAAATGCGCTTTCGACTTCGATCAGGCCCAGCACCAGGCTCACGTCGAGGCCCGCGCGCCGCGACTCATACCAGACGGTCTGCAGGAATTCAAGTCGCACATCGGCATCTGCCTTGCGCCGGTAGAGCCGGTCGCTCATCGCGGCCAGCCAGCGCAGGTAAGACAGCTTGGCTTCGGTCGAGGCAAACGCAAGCTCGGGCGGCCCGGCGCTGGCCACCGCCGCGCGCAACGCGGTGCGCACCGAATCGGCCAGCGGTTCCTCGAGCTGCCCGCCCGCATGGGCAGGCAGGGCCAGCCACGCCGGCAGCGCGGCCAGCAGGCCACGCCGGCGCAGCCCTGCGGCCGCGGACCGCGGCAGGGGTGCAGCGGTGCGGCCGGTGGGCATCACAGGCCCAGTCGCGCCTTGAGGTGGTCGAGAATGCCGTCCTGCGCGACCTTGCTGGCTTCGGTCTCGCGGCGGTGCTGGTACTCGACCGTGCCCTCTTTGAGGCCGCGGTCGGAAATCACCACGCGGTGCGGCACGCCGATCAGCTCCCAGTCGGCAAGCATTGCACCCAGGCGTTCGTCGCGGTCGTCGAGGATCACGTCCACGCCCAGCGCGATCAGCGCGTCATACAGGCCGGTGGCCGTCGCCTGCACGGCTTCGCTGCGCGCCATGCCGATGGGGCACAGCACCACGGTGAAAGGCGCGATCGCGTCGGGCCAGATGATGCCGCGCTCGTCGTGGTTCTGCTCGATGGCCGCGGCCGGCAGGCGCGTGACGCCAATGCCGTAACAGCCCATCTCGAAGAACGCGGGCTTGCCGTTGTCGGCCAGGAACGTGGCGTTCATGGCCTTGGAGTACTTGTCGCCCAGGTAGAACACATGGCCGACTTCGATGCCGCGCTCGATCGCGAGCTGACCCTTGCCGTCGGGCGATGCGTCACCGGCCACCACATTGCGCAGATCGGCAACGACCGTCGGCTCGGGCAGGTCACGGCCCCAGTTCACGCCGGTCATGTGGAAACCTTCGGCGTTCGCGCCGCAGATCCAGTCGCCCATCACCGCGACGTCGCGGTCGACGACCAGATTCACGGGCTGCAACAGGTTCAGAGGGCCCAGGTAGCCGGGCTTGCAGCCGAAGTGCGTTTCGATCTCGGCCTGGGTCGCGAAGCGAAAGCCCGCGTCGAGGCCAGGCACCTTGGCGACCTTGATCTCGTTCATGTCGTGGTCGCCGCGCAGCAGCAGCAGCCAGACCTGGCTCTTGACCAGCACGCCCTTGTCGTCGAGTTCGTCGGTGGCCAGCACCAGCGACTTCACGGTCGTGGCCAGCGGCACGCCCAGCAGCTCGGCGACATCGGCGCAGGTGCTCTTGCCCGGCGTTGCGGTCTTGTTCAGCGCCAGGGTCGCGGCGGGGCGTTCAGCCGTGGGGGCCAGCGCTTCGGCCTTCTCGAGGTTGGCGGCGTAATCGCTGTCGGGGCAGTAGACGATCGCGTCTTCGCCGGTCGCGGCAATGACCTGGAATTCCTCGCTCAGGTCGCCGCCGATCGCGCCGCTGTCGGCGCGCACGGCGCGGTAGCGCAGGCCGAAGCGATCGAAGATCTGCTGATAGGCCTGGCGCATGTTCTGGTAGCTCAGCTGGGCCGCGTCGCGGCTCTTGTCGAAGCTGTAGGCGTCCTTCATGATGAATTCGCGGCCACGCATCAGGCCGAAGCGCGGACGGCGCTCGTCCCGGAACTTGGTCTGGATCTGGTAGAGATTCTTGGGTAACTGCTTGTGGCTGCGAAGTTCCTGGCGTGCGATGTCGGTGACCACTTCCTCGCTCGTTGGCTGGATCACGAAGTCACGGCCATGGCGGTCCTGGATGCGCAGCAGCTCGGGGCCCATCTTCTCGAAGCGGCCGGTTTCCTGCCACAGCTCGGCCGGCTGAACGACGGGCATGGCGATTTCAACCGCACCCGCGCGGTTCATCTCTTCGCGCACGATGGCTTCGACCTTGCGGATCACGCGCAGGCCCATGGGCATGTAGTTGTAGACACCCGCGCCCAAGCGTTTGATCAGACCTGCACGCATCATGAGCTTGTGGCTGACCACTTCGGCGTCGGCCGGAGCTTCTTTGAAGGTGGAGATGAAGAATTGAGAGGCTTTCATGGGGGCAGAGTACAGCGGAAATCAGGCGGGCGCGCTTGCCGGGGGCATGGCACCATGCATAATGGACGCAATTCAAAAAATTGGGGTTCGATTATGCTTGACCGGGACGGATTTCGCCCGAACGTCGGCATCATCCTGCTCAACCATAAAAACCAGGTGTTCTGGGGAAAACGCATCCGCACCCACAGCTGGCAGTTCCCGCAGGGCGGCATTGACCGGGGGGAATCTCCTGAGCAGGCCATGTTCCGCGAACTGCACGAAGAGGTGGGTCTGAAGCCCGACCACGTTCGCGTGGTCGCCCGAACCCGGGACTGGTTGCGCTACGAGGTGCCAGACCGGTATATCCGACGCGACGCGCGCGGGCATTACAGAGGCCAAAAGCAGATCTGGTATTTGCTGCAATTGATGGGCCACGATTGGGATCTGAACCTCAGGGCCACAGACCATCCGGAATTCGATGCCTGGCGCTGGAATGATTACTGGGTTCCGCTGGAGGTAGTGGTCGAATTCAAGCGCGGCGTCTATGAAATGGCGCTCACCGAACTCGCACGCTACCTGCCCCGGCAGGAACAGCGCAATCGCTACCTGCGCAGCGGCATGCGCAACCGGGAGCAGGATGGTGGCGTCCTGCCGATGACCTCACAGCCCTCGCGCACCACGCTGGGCCTGCTGCATCCGGGGCTTGAATTGCCGCCTGGCGCGAGCTTCGATCCCGATCCTCAGACCGATCTGACCGCGGCCAGCCAGCGCAAGCATTCCTGAAACCGGCGCGGCCCAGCATGGGGGCAGCGAGGAAGGGCCGCCCCGCACCGAAGCTGCCGTCCCCCTCCACCGAAGGTTGAGAGGGGGAAGCCGCGTCAGCGGCTCAGGGGGTGCCGTTAACAATCATATTGTCTCGGTGGATCATTTCGGATTCAGCGCTGTAACCCAGCAGTCGCTCGAATTCCGACGAGCTCTTGCGGCACAGCAAGCGCGCTTCGGCACTGGCATAGTTGGCCAGACCACGGGCAATCTCCCGGCCCTGCGGATTGCGCACCGCAATCACATCGCCGCGAGAGAAAGTGCCTTCGACGCCCGTCATGCCTATGGGCAGCAGGCTTTTGCCTTCCTCCTGCAGCTTGTCGGCCGCGCCCTGGTCGACGCTGACCGCGCCCCTGAGCTGCAGATGGTCGGCGATCCATTGCTTGCGCGCCTGCTTTTTCGGCGTCTGCGCCAGCAGCAGGCTGCCAATGGCCTCGCCCGCGACCAGCCGGCCCAGCACATTCGGCTCGCGCCCCCAGGCAATCACGGTCGACGCGCCCGAGCCCGCGGCGCGCTTGGCGGCAAGGATCTTGGTGATCATTCCGCCGCTGCCTATGCTCGAGCCCGCGCCGCCGGCCATGGCTTCGAGGGCCGGGTCTCCCGCCTGCGCTTCGTCGACGAAGCGCGCATCCGGGTTCTTGCGCGGATCGGCCGTGTACAGGCCTTTCTGGTCGGTCAGGATCACCAGCGCGTCGGCGTCGACCAGATTCGCGACCAGCGCGCCCAGCGTGTCGTTGTCGCCGAACTTGATTTCGTCGTTGACGACGGTGTCGTTTTCGTTGATGACCGGCACCACGCCCAGGTTCAGCAGCGTCAGCAGGGTGGTGCGCGCATTGAGGTAGCGCTCGCGGTCGGCGAGGTCGGCATGGGTCAGCAACACCTGGGCACTGCCCACGCCCTGCTCGCGCAGCTTGGTTTCGTACATCTGAACCAGGCCCATCTGGCCCACGGCCGCGGCCGCCTGCAGTTCATGCACCTGCCTGGGACGCGTTTTCCAGCCCAGGCGCTTCATGCCTTCGGCAATCGCGCCGCTGGAGACCATGACCACTTCGCGGCGCACGCCATCGGCGTCGCCGCGCACCAGGGCAGCGAGCTGCTGGCTCCACTGCGCGATCGCCTCTTCATCCAGGCCCCGGCCTTCGTTGGTCACGAGGCTGGAGCCCACTTTCACGACGATACGACGCGCGTCACGCAAAACACTGGAAGCCATGGTTCAGATTGTTCTTGAGCGCCTGCCCTGCAGGCCACAGGCGCTGGTCAGTCGATGGCCCTCAGGCCCCTCCCCCGGCAGGCCTTGCGGCCCGCCCGGCACTCTCATTGCGCGTCATCGCCCGCAAAGCGCGGATCGCGCGGATCGACTTCCGCCGGCGCATCGCCGACGAAGCGCAGATCGATTTCCTCGGGCGTGTTCTCGGCGCGCTGCTGCGTCTGGACATGCTGGAAGATGGTCTTGATCAGCGGCTCGCAGCCTTCGCGCGTCAGCGCCGAAATCTCGAACACCGGCCCCTTCCACTTGAAGCGCTTGACGAAGTCCTTGACGCGCGCGGCACGTTCCTCGGCCGGCACCATGTCGAGCTTGTTGAGCACCAGCCAGCGCGGCTTGTCGTAGAGCGCGGCATCGTACTTCTTGAGCTCGCCCACAATCGCCTTGGCCTGGGCGACGGGATCCACGGCATCGTCAAACGGCGCCATGTCGACCACGTGCAGCAGCAAACGGGTGCGCTGCAGATGGCGCAGGAACAGATGGCCCAGGCCCGCGCCTTCGGACGCGCCTTCGATCAGGCCCGGAATGTCGGCGATCACAAAGCTTTGCTCGGGTCCGACGCGCACCACACCCAGGTTGGGGTGCAACGTGGTGAACGGATAGTCGGCGATCTTGGGGCGTGCGTTGGACACGGCCGTGATCAGCGTCGACTTGCCTGCATTGGGCATGCCCAGCAGGCCCACGTCGGCCAGCACCTTGAGCTCGAGCTTGAGGCTCTTGCGCTCACCGGGCCAGCCCGGCGTCTTCTGGCGCGGCGCGCGGTTGATCGCGCTCTTGAAGCGCATGTTGCCAAAGCCGCCGTCACCGCCCTTGGCGATGGTCACGACTTCGCCCGGTGTCAGCAGCTCGTACAGCACTTCGCCGGTTTCCTGGTCGGAGAAGATCGTTCCCACGGGCACGCGCAAGGTGATGTCGGTGCCGGCAGCGCCGAACATGTCCGAACCCATGCCGTGCTCGCCGCGCTTGGCTTCATGGCGGCGCGCATAACGGAAATCGACCAGGGTATTCAGGTTGGAATCCGCTACCGCGAAGACGTGGCCGCCGCGGCCGCCGTCTCCCCCATTGGGGCCGCCGAATTCCTTGTACTTCTCGTGTCGGAACGAGACGCAGCCATTGCCGCCGTCACCGGCAGCAATGTCAATATAAGCTTCATCGACGAACTTCATGAGGCATCCAGTTTACAAAACAGTGTGCTTTCGGGCAGCGTGCTGCGTAGCCCGCCCCGCGCAAAAGCATAAGGCCCCGGGGAACGGGGCACTAAAAGGGGAAGAATACCCCTTGAAAGCGGCTAACAAAACCCAGCAAATCTTCAGATTTGCGGTTGAGGCTAGGCGCGGTGCCGTAGGCAGTGCAAGTAGCACGACAAGGCAACGCAACGACGCCTCAAGGGTTTTGATAGCCGCTCTAAACAGCAAAGCCCCGACAGGTCGGGGCTTCGCTGCGTGTCGAAGTGACAAACCTTAAGCAGGCGTCACATTGACCATGTGCTTGGACAGTGCGCCCTTGGTGGAGAAGGACACGTGGCCCTCGACCAAGGCAAACAGCGTGTGGTCCTTGCCCACGCCGACGTTGTCGCCGGGGTGGAACTTGGTGCCGCGCTGGCGAACGATGATGGAACCAGCCGTGATCAACTCACCGCCGAAAGCCTTCACGCCGAGCATCTTGGGCTTGGAATCGCGCCCGTTTCGCGTAGAGCCGCCGCCTTTTTTCTGTGCCATGACTCAGCTCCTATTAAGCAACGATTGCCACGATCTGCAGTTCGGTGAACTGTTGACGGTGACCCTGACGCTTCTGATAGTGCTTACGACGGCGCATCTTGAAGATGTGCACTTTGTCGTGTTTGCCGTGAGCAACCACAGTTGCCTTCACAGTTGCGCCGGACACCAGGGGTGTGCCAACCTTGAGTTCAGCGCCGTTGCCGACTGCCAAAACCTGGTCGATCACAATTTCCTGGCCTACGTCCGCAGCAATCTGTTCTACTTTGATTTTTTCGCCGGAAGCAACGCGATACTGCTTGCCGCCGGTTTTTATGACCGCGTACATGTATGACCTCTTAAATTGAGAGTTCTGCAGACGAATTTCCGCAGAGCCGGCGATTGTACCATGGCAGAATTTCTCGTGCATCCGGCTTGCCCGTGCAGATCGCTTGCCATGGCCCACGCCAACTGTAGTCACTTCCGGCCGACAGTTCCTATAATCCAAGGCTCACATGGCGGCCACCATCTTGACCACAGCTATCACCCCCCACAATCCCCTTTCCCTGATCGCCAACGACATGCGCGAGGTGGACAGCGTCATTGCCGACCGCCTGCACACCAGTGTTCCGCTGATCTCCCAGATTTCCCAGTACATCATTGCCGCCGGCGGCAAGCGGCTGCGCCCGGCGCTGCTGCTGATGATCTGCAAGGCCCTGGGCTACGAGGGAAGCCAGCGCTTCAACCTCGCGGCCGTGGTCGAGCTGATCCACACCGCGACGCTGCTGCACGACGACGTGGTCGATGAATCGACCATGCGCCGCGGCCGCGCCACGGCCAACGAAGCGTTCGGCAATCCGGCCAGCGTGCTGGTCGGCGACTTCCTGCACACGCGCTCGTTCCAGATGATGGTCGCGGCCGGCAGCACGCGCGTGCTGCAGATCCTCTCGGACGCAACCAACATCATTGCCGAAGGCGAAGTCCAGCAGCTGATGAACATGCACGACGCCTCACTCGACGAAGAAGGCTACCTGCAGGTGATACGCTCCAAGACCGCGAAGCTGTTCGAAGCCAGCGCCCAGCTCGGCGCCGTGCTCGCGGGCAGCAGCCCGGCCGTCGAAGAGGCCTGCGCCATCTATGGCCAGGCGCTGGGCACGGCGTTCCAGATCATCGACGATGTGCTGGACTACACCGGCGACACCGCCGAGATGGGCAAGAACCTCGGCGACGATCTGCGCGAAGGCAAATGCACGCTGCCGCTGATCGCCGCGATGCAGCGCGCCACGCCCGAGAAAGCCGCGGTCGTGCGCCAGGCCATCGAGCAGGGCTCGACCGAACAGCTGGCCGCCGTGATCTCCATCGTGCAGGCCACGGGCGCGCTCGATGTGGCCCGCGCTGCAGCCCACGCCGAAGCCCAGCGGGCAATTGATGCCTTAAACCAGCTTCCGGACAATTTGCACACCGCAAATTTGCTACAATTGGCGGCTCAGCTTCTGGACAGACGCACCTGAAACCCTTGTCGGTTTTGCGCCTGAAAAGAACTGCATCGGGGTGTAGCTTAGCCTGGTAGAGCGCTACGTTCGGGACGTAGAGGCCGGAGGTTCGAATCCTCTCACCCCGACCAGGATTTCATGCAAAAAGCCCAAGTGATTGAATCACTTGGGCTTTTTGCATTGAAGCTATCGAAATTCAGCGCGCCGCGGCAGGACAGTCGTGCGCCACGGATTCAGCCACGCGTGCCAGCAAGGGCTCGGCCCCCATTGCCAGCCCTCCCGCCAGGCTCCAGGCGGACATATGCCCGAGGCGGCGCAGCGCGCGCGCTGCCTGGGCGCTGCGGTTGCCGCTGCGGCAATAGAACACCACGGCCACCTGCGGCGCCAGCTCCAGCCACTGGGGCAGGGCCGAGACAAACCCCGACAAGGGCACGGACTGCGAACCCTGGATCAGCCGGCTGTCCACCTGGACATCGCGCTCATAGGCTTCGCGCACATCCACCCACAGCACATCCGTCTGCAGCCGGGCCAGCGCCGGCCGGTCCAGCGCAACCTCGGTGTTTTCAGCAACGCCACCCGCGAGCGGCCGTGCATTGCCTGCCGACGCCAAGGTCGTCGCAAACAGCCCGTGCGCATCATGGCGCGGCAGCAACAAGGTTTCTGGGCTGGCCCCATGCGCCTGCCAATCGTCCAGCCAGGTCACGCCGGCGCACGGCTCCACATCCAGCAGGTCGCCGACCAGCGCGTAGCGCAGCTTTGCGCCCAGGCGCAGGCCCCAGGCAGCCCGGCCATCCGGCACGCCCGGCAGGCGCAGCAGTTCATGCGCTCCCAGCGCCAGCCGCACGGCATCCGCCGGCCAGCCCTGTGCATCCACAGCCGCTTCGCGGCCAGAGCCGGTGGCTTCTCGCAGTTGCCGCGCAGCCGCCGCCGTCCCGTCGCCCGTGCCCAGCACTGCGCGCAAGGCCAGCTGCTGGCCACCCAGCCAGCGGGTGATGGGCTCGACCAGCTCCATGACGGGATCAATGACGATGCATTCGCCGCTGTCGCCATCGGCCAGTAGATAGCTGCAGGCGCTGCCATGCAGCAGGCGCGTGACCAGGGGCGGCGCATAGGCCTTGGCTGGCGCCACCGTGCTCAAGCCGCGCGCGCGCAGGACCTCGCCGCAGCGCTGCAGACGCGCGCAGGCCGCGGCAATGAATTCCGGACTGTCCAACGCGCCAAAGGACAGGCGCACCGCCGCCTGGGTCTGCCATTCGTCCAGGCCCATGGCCTGCAGCACATAGCTGGGCTCGGCCCTGGCGGCGCTGCAGGCCGAGCCGCCGCTGACGCGCAGGTCGGCGGCATCGAACAGGTCCAGCAGCAGCCTGGAGCTGACTCCGCGCACCGCAAAGTTCAAGGTGGTCGGCAGGCTCGGCGCATCGCCGGCATTGAATACCAGCCCGGGAAATGCCGCGCGCAAGGCCGCAACCAATTGGGCACGATGCGCGGCCAGTGCCGCGGGCGCCTGGAATACATCCCCGGCTTCCCAGGCCTGCAGGACCGCGCCCAGCGCAGCGATTCCCGCGATGTTCTCCGTGCCGCCGCGCAGCCCGTCCTCCTGCCCGCCACCCGTCAGCAGCGGCGTGAAAGGAGCGCCCGCGCGTACGTAGAGCAGGCCAATGCCCTTGGGCGCATAGAACTTGTGCCCGGAAAATGGCGCGTAATCGATGCGCCGCTCGACCAGCTTCAACGGCAGCTTGCCCAGGGCCTGCACCCCGTCGACCAGCCACAGCGCAGGACTGCCGCCCACTATCTCGGCAATGGCGTCGAGGTCGCTGATGACACCGGTCTCGTTGTTCGCGGCCATGGTACAGACCAGTCCCGCCGTCGCTGCGTGCTGGCGCAGCCAGGCGAGGTCATGGCGGCCCGTGCGATCCACCGGGATGGTCAGGACAGGCAGGTTCAGCCCCAGCAGCGCATTCCAGTGGTGCAGCGCCTGGGGCACGGCCTTGTGCTCGGTCGCGCCATAGAGCAGCACCTGGGCCGCGGGCTCGCCGGCGTCTCGCCGGCGGCGCAGTTCGCACAGCGCCGACAGCACGCTGGTCTGGATGCCTTCGGTGGCGCCGCTGGTGAAAAACAGCTGCCCGGACGGTGCACCCAGCACGCGCCGCGCGCTGGCTCGCACCTGTTCGACCACGGCGCGCGCCTTGAGGCCGCTGCCATGGATGCTGCTGGGATTGCCGAAGCTGTCGGCCATGACGGCCAGCGCGGCCTGCCGGGCGGGGGGAAAGACCGCCGTGGTGGCGTTCGCGTCAAGATAGATTTCCATAGAGGGAAAATTTTCCACCACACGCCCCGTATTGGTCTTGCAAAATACCGCTCTATTTCGCGAATTTCCGATATGAAATTTCACTTCACAATGAAAATATGAAAATAGATGCCATTGACTGCAGGCTGCTGGAAAAACTCCAGCAAAACGCCGATATCCCGGTGGCGGATCTAGCCACCGAGCTGGGCCTGTCGCAGACCTCCTGCTGGCGGCGCATACAGCGCCTCAAGGAGGCCGGCGTGATCACGCGCAATGTGGCGCTGCTGGACCGCAATCACGCCAACGTCAGCGTCACGGTGTTTGTCGCCGTGCGCACCAGCACCCACAGCCAGGAGTGGTTCGATCAATTTCACGCCACGGTCCAGTCCATCACCGAAGTGGTCGAGCTCTACCGCATGAGCGGCGATGTCGATTACCTGCTGCGCGTGGTGGTGCCCGACATCGCGGCCTACGACAAGGTCTACAAGCGCCTGATTGCCGGCACCCAGCTGCTGGACGTGTCCTCGAGCTTTGCCATGGAGGAAATCAAGTTCACCACGGCGCTGCCGCTGACCTACGTGCGCTGAGGCCGCGCAGGCAACATGGCCCAGTCAAAAACACCATTCATGGCCCTCACGGACCAGGCCATTGCGCCGCCACAATTGCGCCAACCGAGTGGCCGGGATGACTACCGCCAGCGCCTTGCTGGCGCATCCCGGTGACAGGAATCCGCCACCTGCCCTATCGATTGGAGCGACCATGAGCCAACGCCTCGACTACTACAAATCTTCCCCCGATGCCGCCAGGAAGTACGTCGAATTCAACCACCTGCTGCACAACAAGCCGTTTCTTGCCCAGCACGGACATCTGGTCACGCTGCGCGCTTCGCAGCTCAACGGCTGCGCTTTCTGCGTGGACATGCATGTCAAGGAAGCCAGGATCCACGGCGAGCGCGAATTGCGCCTGCACCATGTCACCGTCTGGCGCGAGTCGACGCTGTTCAGCACCAAGGAACGCGCCATCCTCGAATGGACCGAGGCCCTGACCCAGCTGGGCGCGCATGGTGTCTCCGATGCGATCTTCGACAGCGTGCGCGCCGAACTCACAGACGAGGAGCTTGCCGACCTGTCGTTCCTGATCGTCGCCATCAACGGCTGGAACCGGTTGAGCGTGGCGTTTCGCGCCGTGCCGGGTTCGGCCGACAAGCTCTACGGCCTCGACAAGTCCGGGCTGTCCTGAGCCGGACGCGGCCCGTCAGAGGGACTGCCGGATCAGAATGCCCAGGCGTTCGGCCTGCGTGGCGGTCGTGCAGTTGGTGAAGCTCAGCAGCAGGGCCGATTCCGTGCGCTGCGATGCCCACCAGCACGACATCGCCTGCACGGCCATTCCGCTGGCGAGCAGCTTCTCGGCCAGGGGCTGGTCGCTGCGTTCGCCGGGCAGGCGCAGCACCAGATGCATGCCACCGGGCTGCGGCTCGGTGCGCAGCCGGCCCTGCAAGCCGCGCTCCAGCGCGGCAATGGTCGCCATGCGGCGCTCGGCATAGAGCTTGCGCATGCGCTGGATGTGGCGCGAGAAATGCCCTTCGGCCATGAACTCCGCGACGATGGCTTGCGTAATGGCCGGCGTCGCGGCGGCAAAGAAGATGCGCCCCACCCGCTCGAACGCAGCCACCTGCGCCTGCGGAACGACCAGATAAGCCAGCCGTATTCCGGGGAACAGCACCTTGCTGAAGCTGCCCGCATACAGCACGCGACCATGCCGGTCCAGGCTGGCCAGGGCGGGCAGCGGCCGACCCGCATAGCGGAACTCGCCGTCGTAATCGTCCTCGACCACCCAGGCATTGCGCGCCGTGGCCCATTCGAGCAGCGCGTGCCGGCGCGGCAGCGACAGCGACATCGACAGCGGGCTTTGATGCGCTGGCGTGACGACGGCCAGGCGCGCGTCGGGCGCCAGCGCGATGCCGCGCTCCACGGCCAGGCCGCAGTCATCGACGGGCACAGGCACCGGCAACAGACCCGACTCGCGCAGCAGCTGGCGCGTGGGCGGGTAGCCGGGGTCCTCGACCCAGGCACGGTCTCCCGGCTGCATCAACGCCAGCGCGACCAGCTGCAGGCTGGCGCGGTAGCCGGTGGTGACGAACACCTGGTGGGCGCCGCAATCGATGCCGCGCGCGACCTGCAGGTACGAGGCGATCGCGCTGCGCAAGGCCGGCAAGCCGTGCGGCGGCGGGTAATCGAGGTCCGCGGTCTGCATGCCGCGCAGGTAGCGCGCGCCCAGCCGCGCCCAGATCTTGCGCGGAAACGCATCCATTGCCGGCACGCCCATCTGGAAAGGCAGGAGTTGTGCGGGCCGCCATAGCGTGTCCGGTGCAGGGGCCGCGCGTTCGCCTGGCGGCGCGACGGGCCGCGAATCCGGCGCCGCGGCGGGTTGCAGCGCCGGATGGATGACCGTGCCCGCCTGGCCGCGCGCCAGCAGATAGCCTTCGGATGCGAGCAGTTCGTACGCCAGCTCGATCGTGCCGCGCGCGACACCCAGCTCCTTGGCCAGCGCGCGCGCCGAGGGAACACGGTCCCCCGGTGCCAGGTCACCGGCCGCAATGGACGCACGCACCCGGTCATACAGCTGACGGTACAAAGGCGTGCTGCTTTCCCCGGCCAGCGGCGCGAAGGCATCCGATGAAATCGCAGGCGTCATGGTCCAGTTCATAGGCACGGTCTTGTGCGCGGGGCATTGTGGCATGCGACCTGGAGCGTCCGGGGCAGCCCTGCCCCGTCCCCACCATGCCCAGCGTTCTGCGCCGGACGGGACAGTGCGCTGCGCCCCGATTTGGCCTGGGCCGGCCCCCTGCACTGGATGCCTGGGCGCATGCCAGGGCAAAATTTGCCGCGCAGCTATGCAGCCCGCCGCGAATGAGGGATGATAGGGAAAATTCACTTTCGCCTCCAACCTCCTGCTCCATGCCTGCTGCTGACTCTGTCACTTCGTCAACATCCAGCAAGGCGCTTCCCGGACTGGGTCGCGCACTGATTTCTGCGGGCACCATCACGACCGAGATCGCCGAAGCGCTGCACCAGAAGTCCCAGACTGCACGCACCAGTTTCATCGCCGAGCTCATAGGCTCGGGCACCGTCACCCCCTCCGATCTGGCCCATACGCTGTCCGCGGTATTCGGCGCGCCGCTGCTCGATCTTGACGCCGTCGACCCCGCCACGCTGCCGCAGGGGCTGCTGCCCGCGAAGCTCTGCCTGACCTACCGCGTGGTGGTATTGAGCCGGCGCAACAACCGCCTGACGATTGCCGCGGCCGACCCGACGGACCAGGAGGCCGCCGAACGCATCAAGTTCACGTCCCAGATGGGGATAGACTGGATCATTGCCGAGTACGACAAGCTGGTGCAGCTGTGCGAAGCCACGCACAAGACCGCGGCCGAATCGCTGCAGAGCTATACCGCCTCGGGCGACTTCAACTTCGACGACATCAAGACCGAGGATGCCGAGGAAGCGACCGAAAGCGCCAATGCCGCTGCCTCGGACATCGAGGACGCACCGGTCGTCAAATTCCTGCACAAGATGCTGCTCGACGCCTTCCACATGCGCGCGTCCGACCTGCATTTCGAGCCCTACGAGCACAACTACCGCGTGCGCTTTCGCGTGGATGGCGAGCTGCGCGAGATTGCCTCGCCGCCGATCGCCATCAAGGACAAGCTCGCGTCGCGCATCAAGGTCATCTCCCGCCTGGACATCTCCGAGAAGCGCGTGCCGCAAGACGGGCGCATGAAGCTCAAGGTCGGCCCCAACCGCACGATCGACTTCCGCGTGAGCACCTTGCCCACGCTGTTCGGCGAAAAGATCGTGATCCGTATCCTGGACCCCGAAAGTGCCAAGATGGGCATCGATGCGCTCGGCTACGAGCCCGAGGAGCGCGAACGGCTGATGCATGCCATCGGCCGCCCCTACGGCATGATCCTGGTCACCGGCCCCACGGGCTCGGGCAAGACGGTTTCGCTCTATACCTGCCTGAACCTGCTGAACAAGCCCGGCGTCAACATCGCCACGGCCGAGGACCCCTCGGAAATCAACCTGCCCGGCGTCAACCAGGTCAATGTCAACGAAAAGGCCGGCCTGAGCTTTGCAACCGCACTCAAGGCCTTCTTGCGCCAGGACCCCGACATCATCATGGTCGGCGAGATCCGCGACATCGAGACCGCCGACATTTCGATCAAGGCCGCCCAGACCGGTCACCTGGTGCTGTCCACGCTGCACACCAACGACGCGCCGTCCACGCTGACGCGCCTGCGCAACATGGGCATCGCGCCGTTCAACATCGCGTCCAGCGTGATCCTGATCACCGCCCAGCGCCTGGCGCGGCGCCTGTGCCCGCAATGCAAGCAGCCCGCCGACATTCCGCACCAGGCGCTGCTCGACGCGGGCTATGACGCGCACGAGCTCGACGGCAGCTGGGTGACCTACAAGGCCGTGGGCTGCAAGGCCTGCAACAACGGCTACAAGGGCCGGGTCGGCATCTACCAGGTGATGCCGATCACCGAAGAAATGCAGCGCATCATCCTGCGCGATGGCAGCGCCCTCGAAATCGCCGCCCAGGCCAAGCTCGAAGGCGTGCGCTCGCTGCGCGAGTCCGGCCTGCACAAGGCGCGCCAGGGACTGACATCGCTAGAAGAAGTGCTGGCCGTGACCAACGAATAGAACAGCCCAGTACACGAGAGGGAACGGCATGGCGACTGCAGGCATCCAGGATTTTGTCTTCGAGTGGGAAGGCAAGGACCGGCACGGCAAGATCGTGCGCGGCGAGACCCGCGCGGGCGGCGAAAACCAGGTCCAGGCCACGCTGCGCCGCCAGGGCATCTTCCCGACACGGATCAAGAAGCGCCGCACACGCTCGGGCAAGAAGATCCGCCCCAAGGACATTGCGCTGTTCACGCGCCAGCTCGCCACCATGATGAAGGCCGGCGTGCCGCTGCTGCAGTCGTTCGACATCGTCGGGCGCGGCAACACCAACGCCAGCGTGACCCGGCTGCTCAACGACATCCGCGCCGACGTCGAAGTCGGCACCTCGCTGAACGCGGCCTTTCGCAAGCATCCGCTGTACTTCAACAGCCTCTACTGCAACCTGGTCGAAGCCGGCGAATCCGCGGGTATTCTCGAAACCCTGCTCGACCGGCTCGCGGTCTACATGGAAAAGACCGAGGCCATCAAGGGCAAGATCAAATCGGCGCTGATGTACCCGAGCGCGGTCATCATCGTGACTTTCGTCGTGATCGCGGTGATCATGATCTTCGTGGTGCCGGCCTTCAAGGACGTCTTCAGCTCGTTTGGCGCCGACCTGCCCGCGCCCACGCTGCTGGTCATGGCGATCAGCGAAGTCTTCGTGCAATGGTGGTGGCTGATCTTCGGCCTGATCGGCGGCGGCATCTACTTCTTCATGCAGGCCTGGCGGCGCAGTCCGCGCATACAGATCGCCATGGACCGCATCATGCTGCGCCTGCCCATCTTTGGCGTGCTGGTCGAGAAATCCTGCGTCGCGCGCTGGACGCGCACCCTGTCGACGATGTTCGCCGCCGGCGTTCCGCTGGTCGAAGCGCTCGATTCGGTCGGCGGCGCCTCGGGCAACGCGGTCTATGCGTTGGCGACCGACAAGATACAGCAGGAAGTCTCGACCGGCACCAGCCTCACGGCGGCGATGACATCCACCAATGTATTCCCCTCGATGGTGCTGCAGATGTGCGCGATCGGCGAGGAATCCGGCTCCATCGACCACATGCTGGGCAAGGCCGCCGATTTCTACGAGGAGGAAGTCGATGAAATGGTCGCGGGGCTGTCGAGCCTGATGGAGCCCATCATCATCGTATTTCTCGGGGTCATCATCGGCGGCATCGTGGTCGCCATGTATCTGCCCATTTTCCAGCTGGGACAGGTGGTTTGATGCTCATCGGTTGGGAAAATGCCGCCCTGGGCGGCGTGCTCGGTCTGCTCATCGGCAGCTTTCTGAACGTGGTGATCCACCGGCTGCCGAAGATCATGGAACAGCAATGGGCCGATGAATGCCGCCACCACGCCGAGGAACAGGCCCTGGCCACGGGCCAGGTGCCTGCTGCGGCGGCTGCCGCCGCACGCATCAGCCTCAGCGCCCCACGCTCGCGCTGCCCGCACTGCGGCCATGCGATCCGCTGGCATGAAAACATTCCGGTCGTGAGCTATCTCGCGCTGCGCGGCCAATGCGCAGGCTGCAAGGCGCGCATCAGCGCGCGCTATCCGCTGGTCGAGTTGGCCACGGCCGCGCTGTTCGCGTTCTGCCTGGGCCACTGGGGCCTGAGCCCGACGGGTCTGGCCTGGTGCGGCTTCAGCGCCGCGCTGCTTGCACTGGCGCTGATCGACTGGGACACCACCTTGCTGCCCGACGACATCACCCTGCCCCTGCTCTGGGCCGGCCTGCTCGCCGCGGCGCTGCGCTGGACGGACGTGCCGCTGGCCGACGCCGTCTGGGGTGCGGCCGCGGGCTATCTGTCGCTGTGGCTGGTTTTCTGGGGCTTCAAGCTCGCGACCGGCAAGGACGGCATGGGCTATGGCGACTTCAAGCTGTTCGCCGCGCTCGGTGCCTGGTTCGGCTGGCAGGCGCTGGTGCCCATCATCCTCGCGGCGTCCGTCATCGGCGCCATCATCGGCCTGATCATGAAGTTTCGCAGCCAGCTGCGCGAAGGCGGCTATATCCCGTTCGGCCCGTTCCTCGCAGGCGCAGGCTTCGCGGCGCTGCTGTTCGGCCCGCAGCGCATGCTCGAGCGCTTTCTGGGCCTGCTGGGCTTGTGATGGACAACATTTCTGCACGCGTCTTGCCACCGGCCCGCTGGCGCACGCCGCGCCTGGGAGTGACCGGCGGCATAGGCAGCGGCAAGAGCACGGTCGCCGCCATGCTCGCCGCCCGGGGTGCGATCCACATCGATGCCGACCAGATCGCGCGCGGCGTCACGGCCGCGGGCGGTGCGGCGATGGCGCCTATCGCCGCGGCCTTCGGCCAGGAACTGATAGCCGAAGACGGCGGCCTGCACCGCGAACGCATGCGCGCGCTGGCCTTTGCCGATGCGTCGGCACGCCAGCGCCTCGAAGCCATCGTCCATCCGCTCGTGGGCCAGGCCACGGCCGAGCGCATCGCCCAGGCCGAGCAGGCCGGCGCCGCGCTGATCGTGCTGGACATTCCCCTGCTCGTCGAATCGGGCCGCTGGAGCCGCCAGCTCGACCAGGTGCTGGTGGTCGACTGCAGCGAGACCACACAGATCCGCCGCGTGATCGAACGCAACCAGTTGCCGCGCGAAGCCATCGAACGCATCCTCGCGGCGCAGGCCACGCGCAAGGCGCGCAGAGCGGCAGCCGATATGATTATTTACAATGACACACAGGATCTGGAGCGTTTGCGCGCGCAAGCGGTTCGGATCGCTGCGTTGTTCGGGCTATGATGGGACAGGCTTGGCCTAAGCCGCAGGGCCCGGGTGGCCTGCCAGGGCGTCGTTACGCGTCTGGATTGGCGCGGTTTTGTCCTGTTCGCGCCGATAACAACAAGGTGAACAGGCCCTAGGAGCCCTGCAAGCGTGATCCTCTACGAATACCCCTTCAACGAACGCCTGAGAACCTATCTCCGGCTGGAGTGCCTGTTCCGTCGTCTTGGCGAACTGATTGCACGCCCCTATCCGACCGACCACCATTTCGCGCTGGTCACGATCTTCGAGATCATGGATGTCGCGGCCCGGGTCGACCTCAAGGCCGATGTGCTCAAGGACCTCGACAAGCAAAAAGCCCTGCTCTACAGCTACCGCGGCAACCCGTCGATCGCCACCGAGCTGCTCGACCAGATCATAGTCCGCATGGACGAGTGCTTCGCCGCGCTCAATGCCCAGAACGGCAAGACCGGCCAGATCCTCACGGAAAACGACTGGCTGATGGCCATTCGCAGCCGCATCAGCATTCCCGGCGGCACCTGCGGTTTCGACCTGCCGGCCTACCACGCCTGGCAGCACCAGGACAGCGACGTGCGCCAGCGTGCACTCGAAGGCTGGACCGCGGCGCTGACGCCGCTGGCCGATGCGCTGTTCGTGCTGATGCAGATGCTGCGCGACACCGGCGTGCCCCAGCGTGTGGCCGCCGAGAACGGCCAGTTCCAGCAGAACCTGCCCACGGGACGCACGTTCCAGCTATTGCGCCTGCGCATCGACCCGGCGCTGGACCTGGTGCCCGAGATCAGCGGCAACCGGCTGCTGGTGTCGGTGCGGCTGATGCGCGCCGATGCGAACGGCAAGCTCCAGCCCTGCCCCGAAGACGCGGACTTTGAAATAACACTCTGCGCTTGAGGACGCCGATGACAAATCCCCCCCAGCCCACCGCCCCCAAGCCGGGCGCCCCGATCGTGCGCTGCCCCACCTGCGGCGGCCCCAGCGTCTTCGCACCGCAGAACCGCTGGCGCCCGTTTTGCAGCGAGCGCTGCCGCCAGATCGACCTGGGCGCCTGGGCCAATGAAGAGTTCCGCGTGCCTTCGCCGATTCCGCCCGAAGGCGCGCCGCACGGCGACCCTAGAGAGCAAGACTGACAGCCCGCAGGCTCAGACTGTCGCGGGCAGGTCGCGGGTGTAGTAATCGGCGTCGAAGTCCAGCCCGCGCTCCTGGGCCAGCCATTCGAGTACCGGCAGCGCGCCGGGCAGCACGGGTTTGACATCGAGCGGCAGCTGCTGCCAGGCCATGGCCTGGCCTTCACGCATTTCAAAGTTGCCCTGCCAGTCGCGCACCTTGCACCAATGCAGCCGCACCAGCGCATGCGGGTAGTCGTGCTCGGTGACTTTCCACACTTCGGCCGCGCCGATGGTGATGCCCAGCTCCTCGATCAGCTCACGGCGCAGCGCCTGCTCCACCGTCTCGCCGGCTTCGAGCTTGCCGCCGGGAAACTCCCAGAAGCCCGCGCAGGGCTTGCCTTCGGGACGCGATGTGAGCAGCAGCGCATCGTCGGCGCGTATCAGCACGCCCACGGCGACTTCGGTGTGTTTGCGCGGTGCGGAATTCTCGGTCACAGCTCGGCTTCCTCGGCAAGATCGTTGACATCGGCGATGCTGGCGGTGGCCGCGGCATGCGTCTCCCGGCCCGCATAGTCGCGCGCGAACTGGTGGGCCACGCGGCCGCTGCGCGAGCCGCGCTCGAGCGCCCAGACCAGGGCTTCGGCACGCGCTGCGGCAATCGCCGCGTCATCGACGCCCAGCGCCGACAGCCACTGCGCGACCACGCGCAGGTATTCGTCCTGGCTGAACGGGTAGAAGCTGACCCACAGGCCAAAGCGTTCCGACAGCGAGATCTTCTCCTCGATCACTTCGCCGGGATGGATTTCACCATCGTCGCCGCGCTGCACCGACAGGTTGTCGGTCATGTATTCGGGCAGCAGGTGGCGGCGGTTGCTGGTCGCGTAGACCAGCACGTTGGGGCTCGCGGCGGACACCGAGCCGTCGAGAATCGATTTCAGCGCCTTGTAGCCGGGCTCGCCTTCCTCGAAGCTCAGGTCATCGCAGTAGATGATGAACTTCTCGGGCCGGCCCGCGACCACGTCGACGATGTCGGGCAGATCGGTCAGGTCCTGCTTGTCGACTTCGATCAGGCGCAGGCCCTGGGCCGCATAGGCGTGCAGGCAGGCGCGGATCAGCGAGGACTTGCCCGTGCCGCGCGCGCCCGTGAGCAGCACGTTGTTGGCCGTGCGGCCCTGCACGAACTGCTCGGTGTTGCGCGCGATCTTTTCCTTTTGCCCGTCGATGTTCTGCAGATCGGACAACGCCATCGCGCCGATATGCCGCACCGGCTCGAGCAGCCCGCAGCCATTGGCGCGCTTGCGGTAGCGCCAGGCAATCGCCTCGCTCCAGTCCTGGGGCGATTGCAGCGGCTGGGGCAGCACGGCTTCGATGCGCTGCATCAGCTGCTCGGCACGCGCCACCAGGCGCTCAAGGGGGTTGGTATCGGCGGGCAGGGTCATGAGATTGTCTCGATCGTTACGCTAGTTGTGCGCTCAGCGCTAGTTACCGGCGCGGCCCGGGCGAGGGGCAGCGAGCAAGGGCCGCCCCGCAGCGAGGCTGCCGTCCCCCCGGGGGGAAGCCGCGTCAGCGGCTCGGGGGGGGGAGGGTCAAGAACGATAATCGGCGTTGATGGTCACGTAATCGTGGCTGAAATCGCAGGTCCAGACCGTATCGACAGCATCGCCCCGTCCCAGCAGCACGCGCACGGTGATTTCCTGCTGCTGCATCACGCGCTGGCCGTCTTCCTCGCGGTAGTCGGGGTTGCGTCCACCCTGGATGGCCACATGCACATCGTCGAGGTACAGGTCGATGCCGGTCTGGTCGAGATCGGCAATGCCTGCATAGCCCACGGCCGCGAGAATGCGGCCCAGGTTCGGGTCGCTGGCATAGAACGCGGTCTTGACCAGCGGCGAATGCGCGATCGCATAGGCCACCTGGCGGCATTCGGCACCCGTCTTGCCACCTTCGACGCGCACGGTGATGAACTTGGTCGCGCCTTCGCCGTCGCGCACGATGGCCTGGGCCAGTTTTTGCGACACGTCCAGCAGGGCTGCCTGCAAGGCCTGGCCTTCGGCGCTGGAGAGAGACGTGATCTGCGCATGCTTTGCCCGGTTGGTCGCGACCAGCACGAACGAATCATTGGTCGAGGTGTCGCCGTCGATGGTCACGCGGTTGAAAGAGGCTTCGGCCAGGCCCGTCACCAGCGGCTGCAGCAGCTCGGGCGCGATATTGGCGTCGGTGGCGAGAAAGCCCAGCATGGTCGCCATGTTCGGGCGGATCATGCCCGCGCCCTTGCTGATGCCGGTGATCGCAACCGTCGCATCACCGATCTGCACCTGGCGGCTGAACGCCTTGGGCAGGGTGTCGGTGGTCATGATGCCTTCGGCGGCCCGCGCCCAGTGCGTGGGCTGGGCGTCGGCGAGCGCCGCGGGCAGGCCGGCGACGATGCGGTCGACGGGCAGCGGCTCCATGATCACGCCCGTGGAGAACGGCAGCACCTGGTGCGCGGCCACGCCCAGCAGTTCCGCGAGCGCAGCGCTCGTGGCGCGCGCAGCGGCCAGGCCCTGGGCACCCGTGCCGGCATTGGCATTGCCGGTGTTGATCACCATGGCGCGCACCGCGCCGCCCTGGGCCAGGTGCTCGCGGCTGACCTGCACCGGCGCGGCGCAGAAGCGGTTTTGCGTGAACACGCCGGCCACGGCCGCGCCTTCATCGAGCAGGACGACCGTCAGGTCCTTGCGATTGGCCTTGCGCACGCCGGCTTCGGCGACGCCGATACGGACACCGTCGATCGCAAGCAGCTCGGCGGCAACAGGGGCGGAGAGATTCACAGGCATGCGAATATCTTTCGTGAAAGGAATGTCGATGGATTATGCGGAAAAACGGACCAGCGCCAATGCAAACACGGGCCGTAGCCCGTGCGTGCATTCAGTGCCGGGGGCGCAGACTCAAGCCAGTTTGCCGTGGCATTGCTTGAACTTCTTCCCACTGCCGCAAGGGCAGGGATCGTTGCGGCCCACGCGCACCATCGGTGCAGCGGCCGCCGCCTCATCGGCGCGCACCGTGGTCTGGCTGCCGTCTTCGGTCGGCGAGGTGTAGGTCACGTTGGCGATGTGCTCGGCGCGCTGGCCCAGCACTTCGGTGGCTTCGTCGAGCTGTTCGTTGGACTGCACCTGCACCGTCATCAGCACGCGCGTGACTTCGTTCTTGACCTGGTCGATCAGCTGGCGGAACAGCTCGAACGCTTCGCGCTTGTATTCCTGCTTGGGCTGCTTTTGCGCGTAGCCGCGCAAATGGATGCCCTGGCGCAGGTAGTCGAGCGCGGCGAGGTGGTCGCGCCAGTTGGAGTCGAAGCTCTGCAGCAGCACGGCGCGCTGGAACTGGGTGAAGTTCTCGCGGCCGATCAGCGCCAGCTTGGCATCGAACGCGGCCTGTGCGGCCTGCAGCACCTTTTCGAGGATTTCCTCGTCGGTGATGGATTCGGCCGTGCCGGCTTCCTGCACCAGCGGCAGCTCCAGGCGCCACTCGTCGTTCAGGTGCTTTTCGAGCGCCGGCAGATCCCATTGCTCTTCCATCGATTCGGCGGGCACATGCTGGCGCACGATGTCGGTCACGGTCTCTTCGCGCATCACGCCGATGAGTTCGTTCAGGTCGACCGCGTCGAGAATCTCGTTGCGCTGCTGGTAGATGACCTTGCGCTGGTCGTTGGCGACGTCGTCGTATTCGAGCAACTGCTTGCGCACGTCGAAGTTGCGGGCCTCGACCTTGCGCTGCGCCGACTCGATCGAGCGCGTCACGATGCCCGCTTCGATGGCTTCGCCATCGGGCATCTTCAGGCGTTCCATGATGGCCTTGACGCGGTCGCCCGCAAAGATGCGCAGCAGCGTGTCGTCCAGGCTCAGGTAGAAGCGCGAGGAACCGGGGTCACCCTGGCGGCCCGAGCGGCCGCGCAGCTGGTTGTCGATGCGGCGCGATTCATGGCGTTCGGTGGCGATGATGCGCAGGCCACCCAGGGCCGCGACCTTCTCATGCTCGATCTGCCACTGTGCGCGCACTTCCTCGAGACGGCGCGCGCGCTCGGCCTCGCCCAGCGAGGTATCGGCTTCGACCACGCTGAGCAGCTTCTCCAGGTTGCCGCCCAGCACGATATCGGTGCCGCGGCCCGCCATGTTGGTGGCGATGGTGATCATGCCCGTGCGACCGGCCTGGGCCACGATGTCAGCCTCACGCGCATGCTGCTTGGCGTTGAGCACCTGGTGGGGCAGCTTGGCTTCGTTGAGCAGCCCGTCGATGATTTCCGAGTTCTCGATCGATGTGGTGCCGACCAGCACGGGCTGGCCGCGCTCGTAGCATTCGCGGATGTCCTTGATCGCGGCCGCGTACTTCTCGGCCGTGGTCTTGTAAACCCGGTCGAGCTGGTCTTCGCGGCGGCTTTGGCGGTTGGGCGGAATGACCACGGTTTCAAGGCCGTAGATTTCCTGGAATTCGTAGGCTTCGGTATCGGCCGTGCCGGTCATGCCGCCGAGCTTGCCGTAGAGGCGGAAGTAGTTCTGGAACGTGATCGAGGCCAGCGTCTGGTTCTCGGCCTGGATGGTCACGCCTTCCTTGGCTTCGACGGCCTGGTGCAGGCCATCGCTCCAGCGGCGGCCCGACATCAGGCGGCCCGTGAACTCGTCGACGATCACGATCTCACCGTTTTGCACCACATAGTGCTGGTCGCGGTGGTACAGGTGATTGGCACGCAGCGCAGCGTACAGGTGGTGCATCAGCGTGATGTTCGCCGGGTCATAGAGCGAAGCGCCCTCGGCGATCAGCTTGGCGCTGGCCAGCACGCGCTCGGCCGTTTCGTGGCCCTGCTCGGTCAGGAAGACCTGCTGCGTCTTCTCGTCGAGCGTGAAATCGCCGGGCGTGGTGACGCCTTCGCCGGTGCGCGGGTCGGCTTCGCCGATCTGGCGCTGGAGCATGGGCACGATGGTGTTCATCGCCAGGTACATGGCGGTGTTGTCGTCGGCCTGGCCGCTGATGATCAGCGGCGTGCGCGCCTCATCGATCAGGATGGAGTCCACCTCGTCGACGATGGCGTAGTTCAGCTGGCGCTGCACGCGGTCACCCGACTCGTAGACCATGTTGTCGCGCAGGTAGTCGAAGCCGTATTCGTTGTTCGTGCCGTAGGTGATGTCGGACTGGTAGGCGGCCTGCTTTTCCTCGCGTGGCATGTTGGGCAGGTTGATGCCCACCGTCAGGCCGAGGAAGTTGTACAGTCGCGCCATCCACTGCGCATCGCGGTTGGCCAGGTAGTCGTTCACGGTCACGACGTGCACGCCCACGCCCGCCAGCGCATTCAGGTACACGGGCAGCGTGGCGGTGAGCGTCTTGCCTTCGCCGGTGCGCATTTCAGCGACCTTGCCATCGTGCAAGGCCATGCCGCCGAGCAGCTGGACGTCGAAGTGGCGCATCTTCATGACGCGCTTGGAGCCTTCACGCACGACCGCGAAAGCTTCGGGCAGCAGACTGTCCAGGCTTTGCCCCTGACTCACCCGCTCCTTGAATTCCTGGGTCTTGGCACGCAGTGCATCGTCGCTGAGCTTTTCAAGTTCGGGCTCCATCGCATTGATGCGAGCCACCGTCTTGCGGTATTGCTTGAGAAGCCGGTCATTGCGGCTGCCGAATAATTTGGTGAGGAAGTTGGTGGCCATGCAAACAGATTCACCTTGCCTGCACCAGGGCATTCAAGGAAACCAGAGTCCCTAAGAAGAATAGATTTCAGATGGGGCCGCCCCATGGAATTTCTACAGCAAGAACCCATAATGCGGAGACTGATCCAATGATTCTAACTGCCTCATCCCGTGCGGGGCATGCATGCCGCCCACATCACTGCGCAAAGCGCAGTCGCAAACGCTCCGGAGCCAGCGGGCTTTTGCCATCCACTCCCCACGCAGCCGGCGCGCAGACGCGCTGCGGCAGCCACTTTCCCAGGCCATGAACCGACGCAATTACCCTATTTCCCTGCAGCAGGCCGCCCAGTCTTCGCCCACCTTGGCCAAGCTGGTGGCAATGACGCAGGATTCCTCGGCACGCCTGCAGGCGATACAGCCGCTGATGCCCATCACCTTGCGCAAGGTGGTACAGGCCGGGCCCATCGAAGGCAGTTGCTGGTGCCTTCTGGTCAACAGCAATGCGGCCGCGGCCAAGCTGCGCCAATTGCTGCCGGCGTTTGCGGCGCATCTGCGTGTCAAAGGGTGGGATGTGACGGAAATACGCCTCAGGGTGAAGTCCTGAGTGCCGGGCAGCGGATGCCTGGGCCTGGACGGGCGTTTTCGTCGAAAAGATGGTGCCGGTTGTCGGAATCGAACTGACGACCTACCGCTTACAAGGCGGGTGCTCTACCAACTGAGCTAAACCGGCGAAGCCCGAATTCTAGCGTATAGAAAATGGGCAGAAATCCAAACCAGGGATTTTTATTTGCCGCTGGCCGTCCCAAGGCAAAAACGCGTTGGGGGCTTTGCCCCCCAGGTAACCCTTAGACAAGCTCCGGACGCAGCGAGCAAGCGTGGGGGCACGGTTTTTGCCGCCGGGCCGCCCCAAGGCAAAAACGCGTTGGGGGGCTTTGCCCCCCAGGTAACCCTTCGACAAGCTCCGGACGCAGCGAGCAAGCGTGGGGGCTCGGTTTTTGCCGCCGGGCCGCCCCAAGGCAAAAACGCGTTGGGGGGCTTTGCCCCCCAGGTAACCCTTCGACAAGCTCCGGACGCAGCAAGCAAGCGTGGGGGCCTTATTTGACTCGCTTGAGCGCGGGCCGCGGTCCCGAAGGCGGCGTGCGCGGCGGCACCGGGGCATCGTCATCATCCTGCACAAGCTGCATGATGGGCGCATCGCCACCGGTCTCGGTCGGCACGGAACTCAGCGCCGGGGGCGTGATGCCCACGGGTTTGCGCTCCGACGCTTCCTGGGCCAGCGGAAAAGCCATGCCTTCGCCGGTCTCGCGCGCATAGATCGCGATCACACGCCCCACGGGCACCGAGATCTCGCGCGGCTGGCCGCCGAAGCGGGCCTTGAACGCGATGAAGTCGTTGCCCAGCTGCAGCCCGCCCGTGGCGTCGTAGCTGGTGTTGAGCACGATCTCCCCGTCCTTGACGAACTCCTGCGGCACCTGGACCGTGTGGTCCACGCGCACCGCGAGATAAGGCGTCAGGCCATTGTCCGTGCACCACTCATGGAGCGCGCGGATCATGTAGGGCCGGGTAGAACTGGATTCCAATGCATTCATGGGCTAAGTCTCGGGCAGCAGGCAGGCGCTTACTTGCGCATCACCTTTTCGGAAGGTGTGAGCGCTTCGATGTAGGCGGGGCGCGAGAAGATGCGCTCCGCGTACTTGAGCAGCGGCGCGGCGTTCTTGCTCAGCTCGATGCCATAGTAGTCGAGGCGCCACAGCAGGGGCGCAATGGCCACGTCGAGCATCGAGAAATTCTCGCCCAGCATGTACTTGTTCTTGAGGAACACCGGAGCGAGCTGCGTCAGGCGATCACGGATGTGCGCACGCGCCTTCTCGATGGCCTTTTCGTTGCCCTTGATGTTGCGCGCTTCGAGGATGTTGACGTGAACGAACAGTTCCTTCTCGAAGTTCAGCAGGAACAGGCGCACGCGTGCGCGGTCCACCGGGTCACCGGGCATCAGCTGGGGATGGGGGAAGCGCTCGTCAATGTATTCATTGATGATGTTCGATTCGTACAGAATCAGGTCGCGCTCGACCAGGATGGGCACCTGGCCGTAGGGGTTCATCACATTGATGTCTTCGGGCTTGCTGTACAGGTCCACATCACGGATCTCGAAGTCCATTCCCTTTTCAAACAGCACAAAGCGGCAGCGGTGAGAGAAGGGGCAGGTTGTTCCCGAGTAAAGCACCATCATGGTGAAGGCTCCTAAAAATCAAAAAGAGTGGGACGCATGAAGCGCCCACTCTGTACCGATCCGTCTGCGGACACGCAGCAAGCGTGCCCTCAGGCGTGGACCGTCCGTTACTTGACGTCTTTCCAGAATGCAGCGTTCAAGCGCCAGGCAATCAGGATGAAAATTCCAAGGAAGATCAGCACGCCCACGCCTATGCGTACACGGCTGTTTTGTGCAGGCTCACCCATCCATTGGAGGTAATTCACCAAGTCGCCAACGGCCCGATCGTACTGCACAGGCGTCATAGACCCCGGGGTGAGCTGTTCCCAGCCTTTGAAAACCTGGGTTTTCTGGCCGTGGACGTCATGTTCCTCGAACACCGCGCGGCGCTCGCCCTGCAGCTGCCACAGCGCATGCGGCATGCCGATGCTGGGGAAAGCCAGGTTGTTCCAGCCCGTGGGCTTGGTGTCGTCGCGGTAGAACGTGCGCAGGAAGGTGTAGAGGTAGTCCGCACCCGAGCCACCGGAGCCGGCGCGCGAGCGCGCGATCACCGTCAGGTCAGGGGGATTGTCGCCAAACCAGTCCTTGGCCTGCCTGGGATCTATCGTGGCCTTCATCGTCTCGCCGACCTTGTCGGTCGTGAACAGCAGGTTGTCCTTGATCTCCTGCTCGGTCAGGCCGATGTCCTGCAGGCGGTTGTAGCGCATGAACGCCGCCGAATGGCAGCTCAGGCAGTAGTTGACGAACAGCTTGGCGCCGTTTTGCAGCGAGGCCTGGTCGGTCGTATCCACCGGCGCCTTGTCCCAGGCGATGCCGCCTTCGGCAGCCTGGGCGCCCGCGACAAACCCGAAGGCAGCGATCAGCGTGAGTATCAGTTTCTTCATTATTTTTCTCCGACTCAGTGCTGCTTGAACGTCACGCGGTCAGGCACGGGCTTGGGTGTGCCCAGGCGGCTCCACCAGGGCATCAGCAGGAAGAAGCCGAAATAGAACAGCGTGCCGAGCTGGGAAATGCGCTCGAACACCGGCGATGGCGGCTTCACGCCCAGGTAGCCCAGCACCACGAAGTTGACGACGAACACCGCGTAGACATACTTGTGCCATTCGGGACGGTAGCGGATCGACTTGACCGGGCTGTGGTCGAGCCAGGGCAGGGCGAACAGGATGATCACGGCACCGCCCATCACGACCACACCCCAGAACTTGGCGTCGATCGACAGCATCAGCACGATGGCCAGCGCGGCGACCACGGCCACGCCGCCCTTGACCACCGATGGCAGGCGCGACTTGAACACGCCAAAGCCCGCACCCAGCGCCACGCAGGCGATCAGCACGTACATCATCTCGGTGGTGATCGCACGCAGCATCGAATAGAACGGCGTGAAATACCAGACCGGCGCGATGTGCGACGGCGTCTTGAGCGGATCGGCCGGGATGAAGTTGTTGTACTCGAGGAAGTAGCCACCGAACTCGGGCGCGAAGAACACCACGGCCGAGAACAGGAACAGGAACACGCACACGCCCAGGATGTCATGCACCGTGTAGTAGGGATGGAAAGGCACGCCGTCGAGCGGGCGGCCCTTTTCATCCTTGGGGGCGTTCGGGCCCTTGATCTCGATGCCGTCGGGGTTGTTCGAGCCGACGTCGTGCAGCGCCAGCAGGTGGGCCACGACCAGGCCCAGCAGCACCAGCGGCACGGCGATCACGTGGAACGCGAAGAAGCGGTTGAGCGTCGCGTCTCCAACCACATAGTCGCCGCGGATCAGCAGCGCCAGGTCAGGGCCGATGAACGGAATCGCGGCAAACAGGTTGACGATCACCTGCGCGCCCCAGTACGACATCTGGCCCCAGGGCAGCAGGTAGCCCATGAAGGCTTCGGCCATCAGCGCCAGGAAAATGGCGCAGCCGAAGATCCAGACCAGCTCGCGCGGCTTGCGGTACGAGCCGTAGAGCAGGCCACGGAACATGTGCAGATAGACCACGACGAAGAAGGCCGAGGCCCCGGTCGAGTGGATGTAGCGGATCAGCCAGCCCCAGGGGACGTCGCGCATGATGTACTCGACCGACTCGAACGCCTTGGCGGCATCGGGCTTGTAGTGCATCACCAGGAAGATCCCGGTCACGATCTGGATCACCAGCACCAGCAGCGCCAGCGAGCCGAAGATGTACCAGAAGTTGAAATTCTTCGGAGCGTAGTACTCCGACATGTGAACGCGGTAGGCGTCGAAAGCCGTGGGGAACCGGTTCTCAAACCAGTTCGTGACCTTCGCGCCCGCGGTGGCGTTCGGAGAGATGTCCTTGAATTCGTGAGCCATGTCGTTTTCCCTCAGGCCTTGTCTTCACCGATCAGGAGCTTGGTCTCCGACAGGTACTTGTGGGGCGGCACTTCCAGGTTGTCCGGCGCGGGCTTGTTCTTGAAGACACGGCCGGCCAGGTCGAAGGTAGAACCATGGCAGGGGCACAGGAAGCCGCCTTTCCAATCGTCGGGCAGGGAGGGCTGCGGACCCGCCTGCAGCTTGTCGACCGGCGAGCAGCCCAGATGGGTGCAGATGCCGACGGCAACCATGATCTCGGGCTTGATCGAGCGGTACTCGTTGCGCGCGTACTCGGGCGTCAGCTCGGAAGGCTTGCGCTGCGACTGGGGATCGGCGAGCTGTCCATCGAGGGCCGGCA
Organism: Pantoea sp. 18069; assembly: GCF_902706035.1. Lineage (GTDB taxonomy): Bacteria > Pseudomonadota > Gammaproteobacteria > Burkholderiales > Burkholderiaceae_C > Comamonas. The sequence continues at coordinate 223,715 of NZ_CACSJA010000001.1, forward strand.
ACTCGGCCAGTTGCTCGGGCGAACGCTTGATGATCCAGACGGGCTTGCCGCGCCATTCCACCGTGACCTTCTCACCGGGCTTGAGGGCGGAAATATCCACCTCCACCGCCGCGCCTGCAGCCTTGGCCTTTTCGGACGGCTGGAAGGTGCTCACAAAGGGTACGGCTGTTGCCACGCCGCCCACCGCACCAGCGCAGGCCGACGTGATGATCCACGTGCGCTTGCTGGAGTCGATTGGAGTATCACTCATGGGGATCCTCGATGTAGATCGCTATTATTTGGGGGTCAACTACAAATTGTAGCGGAGTGAGTGGGGTTATTCCATGCGCTGTTTTCTGTTGACACTGAGGCAAGTCAAGCAATACTGAGATCCTTGATTGATCAACAGGAGTTGAGCGTATGGGCATGATGCAAGAATTCCGCGAATTCGCGGTCAAGGGAAACGTGATTGACTTGGCAGTCGGTGTGATTATTGGAGGCGCCTTCGGCAAGATCGTCGACTCGGTCGTCTCCGACCTCATCATGCCGGTCGTCGGCCTGGTGTTCGGCAAGCTTGACTTCTCCAACCTGTTCCTGGTGCTGGGAGCGGTGCCCGAAGGAACGGTGCAGACGCTCGACGGCCTGCGCAAGGCGGGCGTGCCAGTGCTGGCCTACGGCAACTTCATTACCGTGGCCGTCAACTTCATCATCCTGGCGTTCATCATTTTCCTGATGATCAAGCAGGTCAACCGCCTCAAGCGCAGCGCCCCGCCCGCACCGGTGGTCGCTCCGGCCACACCCGAGGACATCGTGCTGCTGCGCGAAATTCGCGATAGTTTGACTCGTAACACCCCCTGAGCCGCTGACGCGTCTTCCCCCTCTCAACCTTCGGTGGAGGGGGGCGCCCGGCTAAGGGACGGCAGCCTCGGTGCGGGGCGGCCCTTCCTCGCTGCCCCTTTGCTGGAGCACGCCAGTTTTTCAGGCTGTGCGCGGTACAAGGACTGAAAAGCCCCCTGCAGCGGACCCCGCGTCAGCCCGCAAGTTGACGCGCCATCTGCACCGCGGCAATCAGGCTGGATGCGTCGGCAATGCCCCGGCCGGCGATATCGAACGCCGTGCCATGGTCGGGGCTGGTGCGCACCAGCGGCAGGCCCAGCGTCACGTTGACGCCTTTCTCGACCCCCAGGTACTTGACCGGAATCAGGCCCTGGTCGTGGTACATGGCGAGCACCACGTCGAACTCGCCGGGGTGGCCGGGCGCGTTGCGTGCGCGCATGAACACCGTGTCGGGCGCAAACGGGCCGTGCACGTCCATGCCGAGCGCGCGCGCTGCCTCGATGGCCGGCACGATGGTGTCGATTTCCTCGCGGCCGAAACGCCCGCCCTCGCCCGCATGCGGGTTGAGCCCGGCCACGGCGATGCGCGGCGCACGCCCGAGCGTGCGGCCCAGCGCTGCATGGGTGATGCGCAGCGTCTCGAGGATCTGCGGCCGGGTCACGGCGGCCAGCGCTTCGCGCAGCGACACATGGATGCTCACCAGCACCGTGCGCAGCTCGTCATTGGCCAGCATCATGCGCACCGGCATGTCGGCCAGCGCCACGCCCGCGTGCTGCGCGGCCGCAGCCTGCAGCAGCTCGGTATGGCCGGGAAAGTCCACGCCCGCGAGCGCCAGCGCTTCCTTGTGCAGCGGCGCCGTCACCAGCGCGGCGATCCGGCCTTCCAGCGCCGCCTGGGCCGCCCATTGCACGCAGCGCGCGGCCGCTTCTCCGGCCGCGCGCGAAATTTGCCCCCAGGGGGCCGGTCCGGGCAAGCCGGCCAGCGGCAACACGGGCAGGCAGCGCGGCGGCACGGACCAGGCTTCGTCCGGGTTTTCGATAGCAGCGACAGGCATGGAAGTGTCGCCCGCCAGCAACACAACGTCGGCCGCGCGCCGCAGCGTTGCGATTTCTCCCACGATGAAGCAGCCGCGCAGGACATCGGGCGCATCGCGAAACGCCTTGGCAATGGTTTCGGGGCCTATGCCCGCGCAGTCGCCCTGGGTGATGGCGATGCTGCGACCGGTCGGTGCGGCCGCAATGTGATCAGGCAAGGAAAGCACGAACGACTCCAAAAATACCGCCCCGCGAAAAATCAGGCGGGGTTGTCGATTTCTACGAATACGTGGTCTAGCCCGTGGGCTGCCGCGATATGGGCGGCGACCGCGGGTGCGCCATAGCGCTCGGTCGCATGGTGGCCCGCGGCGATGAAGGCCACGCCGGTTTCGCGCGACAGATGGGCCTGGGGCTCGGAGATCTCGCCCGTGAGGAACAGGTCTGCGCCCGCGGCAATCGCGGACTCGAAAAAGCCCTGCGCGCCACCCGTGCACCAGGCGAGCTGGCGAATCGGCCGGCCGTCGCCCGGCAGGCAGGTCGCCGTGCGGCCCAGCACGTTCTCCACATGGGCAGCGAGATCTTCCGCGCGGGCCTCGGCGTGGGGTGCGCTCCCGAGCCAGCCAAGCTCCTGCTCGCCAAAACGCCCCTGCCCTTCCCAGCCCAGGCGCAGGCCCAGCTGGGCGTTGTTGCCGAGTTCGGGGTGTGCGTCGAGCGGCAGGTGGTAGGCGAGCAGGTTGATGTCGTGGGCCAGCAGCAGGCGCAGACGCTCCTTCATCCAGCCCGTGACCCTTCCGTCGTGTCCGCGCCAGAACAGGCCGTGGTGCACAAAGATGGCGTCGGCGCGCAAGTCGATGGCGGCCTCGATCAGCGCGCGGCTGGCAGTGACGCCACTGACCAGCCGGGAGATGCGGGGCTTGCCTTCAACCTGCAGACCGTTGGGCCCGTAGTCCTTGAAGCGTTGGGGCTGCAGCAGGTCGTCGAGACTGCCCAGCAGGTCTTGTCGCGAGAGGGTCATGGCGCGATTGTCGCATTCACGCCCGCCAACCCGCATGACGGAGTTCAGGATTTTGCGCCGTCGCGGACCTGCCAGCCCTTGGATGCCAGAGGCCAGAACGCGAGTGCCACGCCCAGAATGCCCATCGCGCCCACATAGTGGGCCGGGAACAGGCGGTCATACTGCTGTCCGAGGCTGATCAGCACCGGCGTGAGTCCGCCGAACACCGCATAGGCCATGTTGTAGGAGAACGACAGACCCGAGAAGCGCACGGCGGGCGGGAAAGCCCGCACGCTCACGATGGGCAGCAGCGAGATCGAGCCGACGAAAAAGCCCACCAGCGCATAGGTCACGACGATGGACGTCGGCGAGCCCGGCAGGCCCAGGTAGAACAGGTAGGACGTCAGCGTCATCCCGCCCCAGCCGAAGATCATCACCGCCTTGGTGCCGACGCGGTCCGTGGCCCAGCCTGCAACCAGGCAGCCTATGCTCAGCATCAGCGTCGCGGCAACGTTGGCCTGCAGCGACAGCGCCGCGGGCACATCGAACACCTTCTGCATATAGGCCGGCGTGAACAGGATCACGACCACGATGGCCGTGGACAGCACCCAGGTCATCAGCGCCACCAGCACGATGGCCGGACGGTGCTCGCGCAGGATGGTCTTGAGCGGCAGCTCGCGCGCAACGCTCTTGCGCGCCGCGAGCTCCTTGAAGATCGGCGTTTCCTCGAGAAAGCGCCGCAGGTAGACCGACACCAGGCCGAACACGCCGCCCAGAATGAACGGAATGCGCCAGGCATAGGCATTGATTTCGCTGGTGCTGAACCAGCTGTTGATGCCCACGGCAATCAGCGAGCCCAGCAAGATGCCGCCGGTGATGCCGGCCGTCAACGTGCCCACGGCCAGGCCATAGTGCCTTTGCGGCACATGCTCGGCCACGAACACCCAGGCGCCGGGCATTTCACCGCCGATCGCCGCGCCCTGCAGCACGCGCATCGCCAGCAACAGCAGCGGCGCGGCGATGCCTATAGCCTCATAAGTGGGCAGCAGGCCGATCACCAGCGTAGGCACCGACATCAGGAAGATCGACAGCGTGAACATCTTCTTGCGGCCCAGGATGTCGCCGTAGTGGGCAATGATGATGCCGCCCAGGGGCCGCGCGAGGTAGCCGGCGGCAAAGATGCCCAGCGTCTGCAACTGGCGCAGCCATTCGGGCATTTGCGCGGGAAAGAACAGGTGACCGAGCACATTGGCGAAGAAGATGTACACGACGAAGTCGTAGAACTCGAGCGTGCCACCCAGGGCCGAGAGCCCCAGGGTCCGGTAATCCTTCTTCGTCAGGGGACGGGCCGGCGCATCGGCGGGTATCGCCTTGCCGGTGGAGTAATCAAGCGTGGTCATGGTGTTCGCAGAAAGAAGTCAACAACAAGACAGCGCAGCTGCCGACGCCACCGGATAGGTGGTCGGCAACCGGTTCTTCCAATGCCTGGGTGAGGAAAAGTGTCTAGCAGCCCGTACAGATGGAACGGGGCGGTAGCGAACGCAGCCTGGCGCAGTCGAGGGAATTCTAGGGTTTCCACCTATCCTGTATCGGCAACCCCACTACTGCTGCGCCAACGATGGCACTTGCGCGCGCCAGGCCATGCCGCACAATGGCGTCTTGTTTGACCCTTGTTGATGGATTTCATGAAGCGCTCTTGGCTTTTGTTTTCCCAGGCCGTGACCGTGCTGGTCGCCGCCTACTTCGTCGTCGCCACCCTGCAGCCTGACTGGCTGCGCGGCGGAATGACCCGTTCCAGCGCTGGCGTGGCCTTGCTCGAGGCCCCCGCCACTCCGGCGGGCACGCCCGCACCCGGCAGCTTCAGCGCGGCCGCGCGCAAGGCCGCGCCCGCCGTCGTGAGCATCAACACCAGCAAGGCCGTGCGCCACCCGCGCAGCAACGACCCCTGGTTCCAATTCTTCTTCGGCGACCAGGGCACCCAGGAGCAGACCGGCCTGGGCAGCGGCGTGATCATCAGCCCCGATGGCTACATCCTCACCAACAACCATGTGGTCGAAGGCGCGGACGACATCGAAGTCACGCTGACCGACAGCCGCCAGGCCAAGGCCAGCGTGATCGGCACCGATCCGGAAACCGACCTGGCCATCCTCAAGATCGCGCTCGACAAGCTGCCGGTGATCGTGCTGGGCAACTCCGACCAGCTTGCCGTCGGCGACCAGGTGCTGGCCATCGGCAACCCGTTCGGCGTGGGCCAGACCGTGACCAGCGGCATCGTCAGCGCGCTGGGCCGCAGCCAGCTGGGCATCAACACCTTCGAGAACTTCATCCAGACCGACGCGGCAATCAACCCCGGCAACTCGGGCGGCGCGCTGGTCGATGTCTACGGCAACCTGCTGGGCATCAACACCGCGATCTACTCGCGCTCGGGCGGCAGCATGGGCATAGGCTTTGCGATTCCGGTGTCCACGGCCAAGATGGTGCTCGACAGCATCGTCAAGGACGGGCATGTGACACGCGGCTGGATCGGCGTCGAACCGAATGAACTCTCGCCCGAACTGGCCGAGACTTTCGGCGTCAAGGCCGGCGCGGGCGTGATCGTTACCGGCGTACTGCAGGCGGGCCCCGCGGCCCAGGCCGGCATGCGCCCCGGCGATGTGATCCTGCAGGTCCAGGACAAGCCGGTGCGCACCGTGTCCGAGCTGCTGACCACGGTGGCCGGCCTGACGCCGGGCACCGCCGCCGACTTCCAGCTGCGCCGCGGCGATGGCGAGGTCACGATCAAGGTCACTCCGACCGCGCGCCCCAACCAGGCGCAACGCGACAACCAACAACGCCGATAGCTTGTACAACCGTTCGTGGTGAGCTTGTCGAACCATGACGGCACCAACGAAAAAAGCGGCCAATGGCCGCTTTTTTCATGTCCTCAATCGCCGGATTACTTGTCCGTCGAAGTGGAAGCTTCCTCTTCCTCGCTATCGGGCGAGCGCGAGACGCGGCTGAACCAGCCCGCTCCCAGAATGCCGACCTCGTACAGGATGCACATGGGAATCGCAAGCGCCAGTTGTGAAATCACATCCGGCGGCGTGACAATCGCCGCGATGACGAATGCCACCACCACGAAGTAACCGCGGAAGGCCTTGAGCTTCTCGATCTCGACGAGCTTGAAGCGCACCAGCAGCATCACCACGATGGGCACCTGGAACGCCAGGCCGAAGGCCAGATAAAGCGACAGGATGGCTTCGACGTAGGACGCGATATCCGGGGTCGCGGCAACGCTGTCGGGCGTGAAACCCTGGATGAAGCCGAACATCTTGTCGAGCACGAAGAACTGCACGAAGGCAATGCCGACATAGGCCAGCAGGCTGCCGAACAGGATCAGCGGCAGCGCAAAGCGCTTTTCATGGCTGTACAGACCAGGCGAGACAAAGGCCCACATCTGGTACATGATCCACGGCAGCACGGCGAGCACGCCCACCATGCCGAGCACCTTGATAGGCACGAAAAATGGCGTGAACACGCCGACCGCGATCAGCTTCGCGTCGGGCGGCATATGCGCCCTGATCGGCTGGGCGATGAAATCGATCAGCCCGTTGGGGCCGGGCCACAGCGCCAGCAGCGCCACCGCCAAGGCAATCCCGTAAATGCAATAAAGCAGGCGGTTGCGCAGCTCCAGCAGGTGCTGCACAAATGGCTGCTCGGTGCCGGCCAGCTCGTCGTCTTTGGATGGAATGTCTGACATGGTGGGGATTGCGGGCCGTCAGGCCCTGACACTTTTCGGGAAGACCAGTAAAAAAGCACGCAGCGCGGTGCCTGCGCTGCGCCATCGCCCCAGACCTGCTGCCCGGCAGCGGGCTCAGCGGAATTTCTGCGGACGAAAGCGCGCCACGCGGGCAGCGCCTGATTGTGCCTTGCTGCGCACACCTGCGCGCGCCTTGTACCACTGGGGCACGGCCGTGCGCTTGAGCCGCCAGTTCTTGCGCGGCTGGGCGTAGGCAGGCACGACGCCACGAGCGGAGTCTTCATAGGAAGACGTGTAGCTGCCCGACGCGTTATCGAGCCCGTCGCCGGTGCTGGCGTTCCAGTCCTTCTCGAAGTCGCTGGCACTGGTGTGAATGGTCTGCTCGACATCGCGCGCCGCCCCTTCCACCGTTTCCTTCATCTTCTTGAGCTCGTCGAGCTCCATCGAGCGGTTGACCTCGGCTTTTACATCGGCGACATAGCGCTGGGCCTTGCCCAGCAAGGTCCCCACGGTACGCGCCACGCGCGGCAGCTTTTCCGGCCCGATGACAATCAATGCCACCGCGCCGATCAGCGCCATCTTGGACAGGCCAATATCAATCATGAAAGCAGCGCCTCAGCGCTTCAGCTTTTCTGCTTGGCTTCGACGTCGATCGTGGTCTTGTCAGCCGCGGTCTGGTTGGCAACCTGACCGGGAGTGGGCGCAGCGCCGGGCGCTGCCGCTGCATCCGTGCCGCCGTCCTTGACCCCGTCCTTGAAACCCTTCACGGCGCCACCGAGATCGGAGCCGAGGTTCTTGAGCTTCTTGGTGCCGAACACCATGACGACGATGAGCAGCACGATCAGCCAGTGCCAGATGGAAAAGGAACCCATGAGTATCTCCTAACGAATTCAGAACATTTTAGACGGGCGCGCGTGAAGCGTTGATGAATCGCCCTTTTTGTCACGTGACCGGTACAGTTATCCAGGGCGCTTGCGCGACTCCCGCCCCCCGGAACTGGCATGACCCATGCGTGGGGGCACCAAGCAAGGGCCGCCCCGCAACGAGGGTGCCGTCCCCCTTCAGGGGGAAGCGGCGCGAGCCGCTCAGGGGGTCACCCTTTTAACCATGGGCGGGGGCCGCCCATGATGTGCATGTGAAGGTGGTGGATTTCCTGGCCGCCCTCGGTGCCGGTGTTGACCACCACGCGAAAGCCGCCTTCCGGGTACGGATTGCAGCCCTGCTCCTGCGCCAGGCGCGGCGCGAGCGCGAGCATGTGGCCGAGCAGGCCGGCGTCCTCGGCTTGCACCTGGGCCAGCGACGCGATGTGCTTTTTCGGCAGCATCAGGAAGTGGATGGGCGCGCCCGGATGGATGTCATGAAAGGCAAAGACCTGATCGTCCTCGTACACCTTGCGCGAGGGAATCTGGCCGGCAATGATTTTGCAGAAAAGGCAGTCTGGGTCGTGCATGTCAGTGGGAAACACAGGTGAATGGAGCGCGGCGGCCGCGTGCGGAAATCAGGGTGATCAGGCCTGGATGGCCTGATTCTTGTTCATCGCCACCATGCCGCGCACGATGCGGTACAGGAACCAGATGGAGATGACCACCCAGGCGATCCAGCCGGGAAAGAAGAACAGCAGCCACAGCGGCGCCGTGATCAGGTAAAGGATGCCGGCCCAGATCACGCTGCGGATGCGCCAGGAAAAATGGCTGGCCTGCCAGGTACCGGTGGCATCGCTGCGCTTGACCAGGTCGATGACCAGGGCGATCACCAGCAGCACGATGCTGGGCTGGGCGCTGGGCACGACGGCGGCCACAGCGACGATCAGGTGCAGCACATAGCTGACCCAGCCCCAGGCCTTGAGGCCTTCCATCTGCTGGGGGTCTACGGCACGGACTTCGACGATGTCATCACGCATGCGACTTCTCCTTCTTCCATGGCGCGCTTGTGGGCTTTGCGCAAGGCCTTTTCCTCGATGCCGCTCGTGCCTTCGCGGCGCTCGAGTTCGGCAATGACCTCCGCGGGCTGCAGCCCGTAGTGGGACAGTGCAATCATCGTATGAAACCAGAGATCGGCGACTTCGTACAGCAGTTTGCTCTTGTCGCCGCCATGGTCTGCGTCCTTGGCGGCCATCACCACTTCGGTGGCCTCCTCGCCTATCTTCTTCAGAAAGGCGTCGGGGCCCTTGTGCAGCAGCCGCGCCACATAGCTTTTTTCGGGGTCGCCACCATTGGCCGCCTTGCGGCTTTCAATCACCGCGGCCAGCCGCGCCAGCGCGCCTTCGCTCGAAGCCGAAAAATTCTCAGAAGCAGTCATAAACATTCACCGATAAATGGATTCAGGGTCCTTGAGCACCGGGTCCACAGGGGTCCAGATGCCGTCCTTGAGCACGCTGTAGAAACAGCTGTGGCGGCCCGTATGGCAGGCGATGCCGGGCTCGTGACCCTGCTGGGTGACCTTGAGCAGCACCACGTCGTTGTCGCAGTCCAGGCGCATTTCATGCACCTGCTGCACATGGCCGGATTCCTCGCCCTTGAACCACAGGCGGTTGCGCGAGCGGCTGAAATACACCGCGCGGCCCAACTCCGCCGTCTTGGCCAGGGCCTCGCGGTTCATCCAGGCAAACATCAGCACATCGCCCGTGGCGTGCTCCTGCGCAATCACGGGCACCAGGCCCTGCGCATCCCATTTCACTTGATCTAGCCAGTTCATGCTTTGATTGTCGGTTATTTGCGGCTTACAGCCGCACAGGAATCCCGCGTTCGGCCATGCGCTGCTTGGCCTGGCCGACGGTGTATTCGCCATAGTGGAAGATGCTGGCCGCGAGCACCGCGTCGGCGCCGCCCTGCTGCACGCCATCGGCGAGGTGGTCGAGATTGCCCACGCCGCCCGAAGCGATCACGGGCACGCTCACGGCGTCGCTCACGGCGCGCGTGAGCGCGAGGTCAAAGCCCGACTTGGTGCCGTCACGGTCCATGCTGGTCAGAAGGATTTCGCCCGCGCCGCGGCGTGCCATCTCGCTGGCCCATTGCACGGCGTCGAGCCCGGTGTTCTTGCGCCCGCCATGGCTGTAGACATCCCAGCCCGGCCCCACGGGCAGGCCATTGGCACCGACGCGCTGCGCGTCTTCGGGCGTGCGGCGCTTGGCGTCGATCGCGACCACGATGCACTGCGCGCCGTATTTCTGCGAAGCCGCGTTGATGACGTCGGGATTGGCCAGCGCCGCCGAGTTGAAGCTGGTCTTGTCGGCGCCCGCGTTGAGCAGTCGACGCACGTCCTCGACGGTGCGCACGCCCCCGCCCACCGTGAGTGGAATGAACACCTGGCTGGCGACGGCTTCTATGATGGGCAGGATCAGGTCGCGGCCATCGCTGGTCGCGGTGATGTCGAGGAACGTCAGTTCGTCCGCGCCCTGGCCGTTGTAGCGCGCGGCGATTTCCACCGGGTCGCCGGCATCGCGCAGCTCGACGAAATTGACGCCCTTGACGACGCGGCCTCCGGTCACGTCAAGGCAGGGAATGATGCGTTTGGCAAGCATGGCGCTGAGGTCTGTTGAAGAGGAGAAAAAGCTAGACGGCGGCGCGGCGGCGGGCTTCGCCATCCTGCCAGCGCCAGGCATCGGCGCACATGCGGTCGAGGTCCAGTTCGGCGCGCCAGCCCAGCAAGCGCTCGGCCAGCGCCGGATCGGCCCAGCATTCAGCCACATCGCCGGGGCGCCGGTCAACGATCTCGTAAGGAATTTCACGGCCGCTGGCCCGCGCGAAGCTGGCCACCATTTCAAGCACAGAGACAGGGCGGCCCGTGCCCAGGTTCACAGTCAGCAGGCCGGGCTGCTGGCGCAGATAGCGCAACGCAGCGAGGTGGCCTTGGGCGAGGTCGGTGACATGGATATAGTCGCGCACGCCCGTGCCGTCAACCGTGGGGTAATCGTTGCCGAACACGCGCAATTGCGCGCGCTGGCCGGTCGCGACCTGGGCGACGAAGGGCAGCAGGTTGTTGGGAATGTCCTGCGGGTCCTCGCCGATCAGGCCGCTTTCATGCGCGCCGACGGGATTGAAATAGCGCAGTCGCGCCAGACGCCACTTTGCGGGTTCGGCGACATCGAGATCGGCCAGGACCTGCTCGATCATCAGCTTGGTCTGGCCGTAGGGGTTGGTCGCCGACAAAGGGAAATGCTCTTCGATCGGCAGGGCTGCGGGTTCACCGTAGACCGTTGCCGACGACGAGAACACCAGTGTGCGCACATCGGCCTGCTGCATGGCCTGCAGCAGCGTCAGCGTGCCCGCGACGTTGTTGTCGTAATAGGCCAGCGGCTTGGCCACCGACTCGCCCACGGCCTTGGACGCGGCGAAATGGATCACCGCGTCGATAGGATATTTCGCAAACAGCCGGGCCAGCAGCGCGCCATCGCGCACATCGCCTTGCTCGAACAGTGGCGCCTGGCCGGTGATCTGCTCCAGGCGGTCAAGCACACCGCGCTGGCTGTTGCTGAAGTTGTCAAGAATGACAAACGCTTCGCCGGCCGCAGCCAGTTCCACGCAGGTATGTGAGCCGATAAAGCCGGCTCCGCCTGTCACAAGAATCACATTATTTCCTTTGTGGTCTATTCCATACGCGGCAGATGCGCGAGCCGCTGCGCCGCCTGCCAACGGCCCTGCGCTGCCAGCACCACGGGCGCATCGATGGCCGCGGCCTCGACGCACAGCATATGCCGGTAACCGTCGGCCCGCATGTCGGCCAGACGCGCGCACAGCACCGGTCCGGGATTCCAGACCACGGTATCGGCCCAGGCCGGGTCCTGCAGTATGCGCAATCGTGGCTGGCCCCCTGCATGCAGCTCCATGGCCTGCGCGGGCCGGGGGTAGACGCGGTCGAGCTCGCCACCAAAGGCCAGCGCACCCTGCTGGCGCGGATGGGTATCGGCCACCGCATCCCAGTACACCAGGCCTTCGAGTCCGGACAGCGTGGTCTCGGTCACCTCGTCGACGCGCAGATAGGTATGTAACGCGGCCGTGAAGGCCAGCGGCGCATCGCCCGTATTGTGAACTGTCAGCGCCACGGTCAGCGCCGCGGGCTGCAGCCATACGCCGAGCTCGGCTGCGAACGCATGCGGCCAGACCGCGCGCGTCGCCGCATTGTCCTGCAGGCGCAGCGTGAGCCGCAGGCCGTCGCCGTCGACGCAGGCCTCGTCGGCGCTGGCCTGCCAGGCCAGCGTGCGCGCGAAGCCATGCTTGACCAGCGGGCCGCGCTGATTGAACTGCGGAAAGCACACGGGGATGCCGCCACGGATAGGCGTGTGGCCATCATGCGCCGCGTGCGGGCTCAGGAACAGCTGTTCCTGCCCGCCCTTGACCCAGGATAGCACCTGCGCGCCCTGGAGCGCGACCAGCGCGCTGTCACCGCCGGGCAGCATCAGGCGAATGGCCGCAAGGCCCCGCCAGTCAGCGGCAACGGCAGTAGGACTTGAATCAGCACTCACCGCGCCCCCTAAATCGGGCATGCGTCAACCCAGGGGCACCGAGGAAGGGCCGCCCCGCACCGAGGGTGCCGTCCCCCTCCACCGAAGGTTGAGAGGGGGAAGACGCGAAGCGGCTCAGGGGGTGCTTCATTTCAAGCCAACTCATCGGCGCGCGCCTGCGCGGCCGCGAAATCGAGGTTGCCTGAGTAGATTGCGCGGCCGCAGATCACGCCCTGCACGCCTTCTTTTTCCACGGCGCACAGCTGCTCGATATCGCTCATGCCGGCCAGGCCGCCTGAAGCGATCACCGGAATCGTCAGCGATTGCGCGAGCTTGACCGTGGCGTCGATGTTGATGCCCGACAGCATGCCGTCACGGCCGATGTCGGTATAGATGATGGACTCTACGCCCCAGTCCTCGAAACGCTTGCCTACGCTCATCACGTCCTGGCCCGTGAGCTTGCTCCAGCCGTCGATGGCCACCTTGCCGTCCTTGGCGTCCAGGCCCACGATGATGTGGCCGGCGAACGCCGTGCAGGCATCCTGCAGGAAGCCGGGGTTCTTCACCGCGGCCGTGCCGATGATCACGTAGCGCATGCCGGCGTCGATATAGCGCTCGATGGTGTCGAGGTCGCGTATGCCGCCGCCCAGTTGCACCGGGATCTCGCTGCCGACTTCCGCCAGAATGGACTTGATCGCCGCATTGTTCTTGGGCACACCCGCGAACGCGCCATTGAGATCGACCAGATGCAGGCGGCGCGCGCCCGCGTCGACCCACTTGCGGGCCATGGCCCCGGGGTCTTCACCGAAAGTGGTGGATTGGTCCATGTCGCCCTGCTTGAGGCGAACGCAGTGGCCGTCCTTGAGGTCAATGGCGGGAATGAGCAGCATGATGATTGGAGAGGAAAGATTGCCGGCGGGGCCGGCGGGGAACGGGAATCAGGGTTTCCAGTGCAGGAAATTGCGAAACAGGGCCAGGCCCTGGTCGGCGCTTTTCTCGGGATGGAACTGGGTGGCGAAAATATTATCGCGGGCGATGGCCGCGGCAAAGCGCCCGCCGTAGTCGGCCTCGCCCGCGCAATGCGCGGCCGCAAGCGGCTGAGCATAGAAGCTGTGGACGAAATAGAAAAAGCTGTCGTCGGGCACGCCTTGCCAGATGGGATGCGGCTGGCCGCCCTGGACACATTGATGGACCCGGTTCCAGCCCATCTGCGGCACCTTGAAGCGGCTGCCGTCGGGCTGGGTACGGCCTTCGAGCTGGAATTTGCGCACCACGCCAGGAATCAGACCCAGGCCGGGCGTATCGCCCTCCTCGCTGTGGTCCAGCAGCATCTGCATGCCGACGCACACGCCGAACAGCGGCTTGCTGCGCGCGGCTTCGAGCACCGGCTCGCGCAGGCCCGAATCTGCGAGCTCGCGCATGCAGTCGGGCATCGCACCCTGGCCGGGCAGCACCACGCGGTCCGCGGTGCGCACCATGTCGGGGTCAGCGGTCACCACGACCTGCCAAGCCGTGCCCTTCGCAGCCTCCTTGACGGCCTGCGAGACCGAGCGCAGATTGCCCATGCCATAGTCGACCACGGCGACGGTATTTGCTTGCATATTCATAGCTGGAACAGGACTCGTGCGCGTATCAGTGCGCATTTGCCCCCATTTTCACAGAGAACCCTTGGTCGAGGGAATGGTGGTGGCCGCACGCGGGTCAATTTCAAGCGCTGCGCGCAGCGCGCGCGCAAACGCCTTGAACACCGACTCGCACTGGTGGTGGGCGTTGAACCCCTTGAGATTGTCGATGTGCACCGTGACACCGGCGTGGTTCACGAAGCCCTGGAAGAACTCGTAGACCAGCTGCGTGTCGAGCTGACCGATGCGCCCGGCCGTGAACTTGACGTCCATGTGCAGGCCCGGACGGCCCGAAAAGTCGATCACCACGCGCGACAGCGCTTCGTCGAGCGGCACGTAGGCGTGGCCGTAGCGGCGCAGGCCCTTCTTGTCGCCGACCGCGCGCGCAAAGGCCTGGCCCAGCGTGATGCCGATGTCCTCGACCGTGTGGTGGCCGTCGATGTGCAGGTCGCCTTCGCACTGCACGTCCATGTCGATCAGGCCATGGCGCGCGATCTGCTCGAGCATGTGGTCGAGAAAGCCGATGCCGCTATTGAGCTGGTTCTGGCCCGTGCCATCGAGGTTGATGCGCACGCTGATGCGGGTCTCGGCCGTGTTGCGGCTGACTTCGGCGATGCGCGGCGCGGCGGAGGTGGAGGGAATGAGGGCGGAGGAGGTCATATCGAAGCTTCCAGTGCGGCAAGCATAAGGGCATTGTCGGCCGTGCTGCCCACGGTCAGACGCAAACATTGGTCAAGCAAGGGGTGCATGGCCGAAACATTCTTCACCAGCACGCCGCGCGCCTTCATGCGCGCATGGGCCGCTGGGGCATCGGTCACACGGATCAGCACCATATTGGCTTCGCTGTCCCAGACCTTGTGCACGCCGGGCAGGCGGCGCAGCGCGGCCAGCAGTTCGCCGCGCGCCGCGCACAGCTCGGCGGCCTGGGCCGCGAACACCTCGGTGTGCTCGAGCGCAAACAGCGCGGCTTCGGCATTGAGCACGCTCACGTTGTAGGGCGGGCGCACCTTGTCGATCTCGCCTACCAGGGCCGCGGGGCCGATCAGATAGCCCAGGCGCACACCGGCCAGGCCGAACTTGCTGAGCGTGCGCATCAGCAGCACATGCGCATTGCGCTCGGGCTCGGCGTGCATGCGCGTGATCCAGCTGCGGCTGGCGAACGGCTGGTAGGCTTCGTCCATGACCACCAGGCCGCCGTGCTCGCCAGCAGCGTCGATCACGCGCTGCACCACGGCTTCGTCCCAGAGCGTGGCCGTGGGGTTGTTGGGATAGGCGAGATAGGTAATGGCCGGGCGGTGCGCGGCGATCGCCGCAATCATCGCCGCTTCATCGAGCTCGAAATCGGCGTCGAGCGAAACGTTGACGAAGTCCAGCCCCTGCAACTGCGCGCTCATCGGGTACATCACGAAGCCCGGCATGGGCGCGAGCAGCTTGGCGCGCTGGCCCGCCTGGGCGCAGGCCAGGGCCAGCAGCGAAATGATTTCATCGGAGCCGTTGCCCAGCAGGATGCTGGAGCCCGCGGGCGCGCCCGCGTAGTCCATCAGCGCCTGCTTGAGGTCCTCGAGCCGCTCGCCGGGATAACGGTTCAGCGGCAAGGCGCCCAGGCGCGCGCCGAGCGCGGCCTGCAGCGCGGGCGGCAGGCCGAACGGGTTTTCCATCGCGTCCATCTTGAGCATGCCGGTCGCGGGCTGCACCACATAGGCGTGCATGGCACGCACATCAGCGCGGATGCGCTCCAGGGCGCGCGAGAGATTCTGGGGTTCTGTCATGACTTCAGTCCTGTGCCCCGGCGCCAGCCAAGGCCACGACGGGCTGCTGGACGGGATGAATGATCTGCACACCGCCAAACTGCGCGCCGTGCGGCAGCTGCAGCGACAAAAGGGTCTCGCAACCACTGTGCTGGGCAGCGGCCAGCGCCAGGCAATCGCCCCAGGCCAACTGGTGGCGGGCCTCGACGGCCCAGGCGGTCTCGAACGTGGCGGCATCGATCTGCCACGGCGTCCAGGTGTGATAGCGGCGGATGGCCGCGCGCGCATCACCCTGGGGCATGGGCCGCTGGCGCGCGCCGGTCACGGTCTCGTAGAACTCGGCGAGCACCTGCGAACTCACGCGGCCCAGGCGCTCGCGCCATAGAAGATCGAGCCAGGAAAGCACGGCGGCGTGCGCGGGATCGGAGGTGTTCTCGGCGCTCACGAGTACCGAGGTGTCGACGAACACCGGCTGGCGCAGCGGGCTGGCCCGGCTCATGCGGCGTCTCCCGTGCGCGCAAAGCACACGCTGCGCGCTGCAGCGCTGGTGTCACGCGCGTCCCAGGTGCGCTCGTCGGTGCGCCAGGCGAGGTAGGCGCGCTCGTAGGCGTCTTCGCGGCGCTGCATTTCGGCCAAGAAGTCGCCGACCATGCGGGACACACTGGTGCCGCGCCGCGCGGCTTCGACCCGGGCCCATTCGAGCACGTTGTCGTCCACGGTGATGGTCACGTTCTTCATGGATGGAAGTTTACACGAAATTCGTGTGACACGAACTTCGTGCTTCACGGTTTTCGTGCTTTGTTGACAGCAAATAAAAAAGCCACGGTTTACTGAAAGACCGTGGCTTGGCTGCGTTCTGGCTGGCGCCAGAAAAATCAGTCCTTCAAGCGCATTTCGGCTGCACGCGCATGGCCTTGCAGCCCTTCCCCATGCGCCAGCACGGAGGCAATGCGTCCCAGCGTCTGCGCGCCGGCTTCGCTGACTTCGATCAGGCTCGAGCGCTTCTGGAAGTCGTAGACGCCCAGCGGCGAGGAAAAGCGCGCCGTGCCGCTGGTCGGCAGCACATGGTTGGGGCCAGCGCAGTAGTCGCCCAGCGATTCGCTGGTATAGGCACCGAGGAAGATCGCGCCCGCGTGGCGCAGCAGCGGCTCCCAGCGGTGCGGATCCTGGCTCGAGACTTCCAGATGCTCGGGCGCGATGCGGTTGCTGATCGCGCAGGCTTCGTCCATGTCGCGCGTGAGGATCAGCGCGCCGCGGTCGTTGAGGCTCTTGGCGATGATGGCCGCGCGCGGCATCTCGGGCAGCAGGCGGTCGATCTCGCGCTGCACGGCGTCGATGTAGTCCGCGTCGGGGCTCAGCAGAATGCTTTGCGCGAGTTCGTCATGCTCGGCCTGGCTGAACAGGTCCATCGCCACCCATTCGGCGGGCGTGCTGCCGTCGGCGAGCACCAGGATTTCCGACGGCCCGGCAATCATGTCTATGCCCACGGTGCCGAACACGCGCTTCTTGGCGCTGGCGACATAGGCATTGCCCGGGCCGGTGATCTTGTCGACCTTGGGTATGGTCTGCGTGCCGTAGGCCAGCGCGCCCACGGCCTGGGCGCCGCCGATGGTGAACGCGCGGTGCACGCCGGCCACATGGGCCGCGGCCAGCACCAGCGCGTTCTTCGCACCCTGGGGCGTGGGCACGACCATGATGATTTCGGCGACGCCCGCCACATGGGCCGGAATCGCATTCATCAGCACGCTCGACGGATAGGCGGCCTTGCCGCCGGGCACGTAGATGCCCACGCGGTCCAGCGGCGTGACCTTCTGCCCCAGCAGCGTGCCGTCCTCGTCGCGGTAGCTCCAGCTTTCGCCACAGGCCTTCTTCTGCGCCTCGTGGTAGCGGCGCACGCGCTCGGCGGCCGACTGCAGCGCTGCGCGCTGGACGTCGGGCAGGCCGTCGAACGCAGCCTTGAGTTCGGCGGCTGTGAGTTCGAGCGCCGACATGTCCGCAGCCGCGAGGCCGTCGAAGCGCTGTGTGTACTCGAGCACCGCGGCGTCGCCGCGCTTTTGCACATCGGCCAGGATGTCGGCCACACGCTGCTCTATGGCCGCATCGGTGTCGGCCGACCAGTGCAGGCGGGCCTGGAAGGCGGTTTCAAAATCGGCGCTGTCGGTGCGCAGGCGAAGGGGCGTGGCTTTCATTTTTTCCGGCTCCAATGGGGGCGTGGATTCAGGCCTGGGCCTGCGTGGCGCGCGCGAACACGTCGATCAGACGGCGCATGGGCGCCTGCTTGAGCTTGAGCGCGGCCTGGTTGACGACCAGGTGCGAGCTGATGTCCATGATGCGCTCGACTTCGACCAGATGGTTGGCCTTGAGCGTATTGCCCGTGGACACCAGGTCGACGATGGCGTCGGCCAGGCCCGTGAGCGGCGCGAGTTCCATGCTGCCGTAGAGCTTGATCATGTCGACGTGCACGCCCTTGCTGGCGAAGAAGTCGCGCGCGATCGCCGTGTACTTGGTCGCGACCTTGAGACGCGAGCCCTGTTTCACGGCCAGTGCATAGTCGAAATCGGCGCGCACGGCAACGCTCACGCGGCACTGGGCGATGCACAGGTCGAGCGGCTGATAGAGCCCCTGGGCGCCGTGTTCGATCAGCGTGTCCTTGCCGGTCACGCCCAGGTCGGCGCCGCCGTACTGCACGTAGGTCGGCACGTCGGTGGCGCGCACCAGCACCACGCGCAGGTCGGGCTGGTTGGTTGGCAGGATCAGCTTGCGCGATTTTTCCGGATCCTCGAGCACCTCGATGCCGGCCGCGGCCAGCAAGGGCAGGGTTTCTTCAAAAATACGGCCTTTGGACAGGGCAAGGGTAATCATCAGACTCTTTCAATATCGGCGCCAATCGCGCGCAGCTTGGCTTCCATGCAGTCGTAGCCGCGGTCGAGGTGGTAGATGCGGTCGACCACGGTTTCGCCCGTCGCCACCAGGCCGGCGATCACCAGGCTGGCCGACGCGCGCAGGTCGGTAGCCATCACGGTCGCGCCCGACAGGCGTTCTACGCCTTCGACCAGCGCCACCTTGCCATCGATCTGGATCTTCGCGCCCAGGCGCACCAGCTCGTTGACATGCATGAAGCGGTTCTCGAAGATCGTTTCGGTGACCGACACCGCGCCGTGGGAAATCACATTCAGCGCCATGAACTGGGCCTGCATGTCGGTCGGGAAACCCGGGTATTCGGTGGTGCGAAAGCTCTGGCCCTTGAGGCGGCCATGGGACTGCACGCGCAGGCCATCGGCGACTTCCTCGATATGCACGCCCGCGTCGCGCAGCTTGTCGAGCACGGCGCCGAGGTGGTCGGCACGCGCATGGCGCAGCAGCACATCGCCGCCCGTGGCCGCGACGGCGCACAGGAAGGTTCCGCTCTCGATGCGGTCGGCAACCACCTGATGATCGCAGCCATGCAGGCGCTCGACGCCCTGGATGGTGATGCGGCTCGTGCCATGGCCCTGGATGCGCGCACCCATCTTGATCAGCATTTCGGCCAGATCGACGATCTCGGGCTCCATGGCCGCGTTCTCGAGCACGGTCTCGCCTTCGGCCAGCGCGGCCGCCATCAGGAAATTCTCGGTGCCGGTCACGGTGACCATGTCGGTCGTGATGCGCGTGCCCTGCAGGCGCGTGCGGCCCGCGGGCAGCTTGGCGATCATGTAGCCGTGCTCGACCACGATCTGCGCGCCCATGGCCTGCAGGCCCTTGATGTGCTGCTCGACCGGGCGTGAGCCGATCGCGCAACCACCGGGCAGCGACACCGTGGCTTCGCCAAAGCGCGCCAGCAGCGGGCCCAGCGCCAGCACCGACGCGCGCATGGTCTTGACCAGCTCGTACGGGGCTTCGGGCGTGGACAGGCGGCTGGCGTCTATGCGCACCGAACCGTCGGATGCATGCTCGACTTCGACGCCCATGTTGCGGATCAGCTTGAGCATGGTCGCCACGTCCTGCAGACGCGGCACATTGCGCAGCACCACAGGCTCGTCCGTGAGCAGCGCTGCGCACAGATCGGGCAGGGCGGCGTTCTTGGCGCCGGAAATCGAGACCTCGCCGTGCAGCGGATGACCGCCGCGAATCAAGAGTTTGTCCATGGCTGGTAGGCCTAAATAAAAGTTAAAACGGCCTTGAACGCAGGCGCGAAGGCGTTGCTCGCAGCTTTCAGGCCTTGTCGGCCCACTCGGCGGGGCTGAAAGTCTTCATCGACAGCGCGTGGACTTCATTGGTCTGGATGCGGTTGCCCAGCGTGGCGTAGACCAGGCGCTGGCGCTGCAGCGGGCGCTGGCCTTCGAACGCGGTGCTGACGATGGTCGCGTACCAGTGACTTCCGTCACCTTCGACTTCCAGGAGTTCGCAGGCCAGGCCTGCGCTGATGATGGCTTTGAGTTGGTCGGCAGTCATGTCAGATCTCGCGCAGCGCCGCTGTCGCGGCCTGCGAAGCCTCGGCCACGCGGGCCGGGGAAGGGGGGCAAACAAAAAGAGTCATCGCGAAGCGACTCAATGGCGAATCTTGTAGCCGGTGCGCAGCAGGTGCACCGCCAGCGCGCTGACCGCGAGCCAGGCGCCGCCGACGATGGCCAGGCTGATCCAGGGCGAGACATCGCTTTGGCCGAAGAAGCCGTAGCGAAAGCCGTCGATCATGTAGAAGAACGGGTTCAGATGGCTCACGGTCTGCCAGAACGGCGGCAGCGACTGTATCGAATAGAACACGCCCGACAGGAACGTCATGGGCATGATCAGGAAATTCTGGAACGCGGCCATCTGGTCGAACTTGTCGGCCCACAGCCCGGCGATCACGCCCAGCGTGCCCAGCAGCGCGGCGCCCAGCACCATGAACACCAGGATCCACAGCGGCGCGGCGAACTCGGGCACGGCAAAGAACAGCGTGACGACGAACACGCCCAGGCCCACGAGCAGCCCGCGCAGCACCGACGAGCCCACATAGGCCGTGAACCAGGCCCAGTGCGACAGCGGCGTGAGCAGGATGAACACCATCGAGCCCATGATCTTGCTCTGCACGATGCTCGACGAGCTGTTGGCGAACGCGTTCTGCAGCACGCTCATCATCACCAGGCCGGGGATCAGGAAGGCGGTATAGCTGATGCGGTCATAGACCAGCACCCGGCCTTCGAGCACATGGCCGAACACCAGCAGGTACAGCACGGCCGTGAGCACGGGCGCGGCCACGGTCTGGAAACTGACTTTCCAAAAGCGCAGCACTTCCTTGTAGAACAGGGTCTGCCAGCCTCTCATGCGACGCTCCCGGCTTGTGCACGGGCTTCGCCCATGACGTTCAGGAACACATCCTCGAGATCGGCGCGGCGGATTTCCATGTCCTCGATCACCACGCCGGCTTCACGCAGCGCGGACAGGTAGCGCTCGATGTCGCCCGCGTCGTGCGCGGGCATCTGCACGATGCGCCCCGTGACACGCGCCGCCGTGCGCAGGTGCTCGGGCAAGGGACTGTTGGTCTTGAACTGCAGCACATTCGCCGACGCCGACTTGAGCAGGTCGGACATGCTCGACAGCTTGACGACTTCGCCCTGCTTGAGCATGGCCACGCGGCTGCACAGTGCTTCGGCCTCTTCGAGGTAATGGGTGGTGAGCAGCACGGTATGGCCCTGCTTGTTGAGCTTGGCGATGAAGTGCCACAGCGTCTGGCGCAGCTCCACATCCACGCCGGCAGTGGGCTCGTCGAGCACGATGATGGGCGGCTTGTGCACCAGCGCCTGCGCGACCAGCACGCGACGCTTCATGCCGCCCGAGAGCTGGCGCATGTTGGCGTCGGCCTTGTCGGTCAGGCCCAGGCTGTGCAGCAGCTCGTCGATCCAGGCGTCGTTGTCGCGCACCCCGAAGTAGCCCGACTGGAAGCGCAAGGCCTCGCGCACATTGAAGAACGGGTCGAACACCAGTTCCTGGGGCACGATGCCCAGCTTGCGCCGCGCCTGGGCGTAATCGGTCTGGACATCGCTGCCCTGCACCAGCACGCGGCCGCTGTCGGCACGCGCGAGCCCGGCCAGGATGCTGATCATCGTGGTCTTGCCCGCCCCGTTCGGCCCGAGCAGGCCGAAGAACTCGCCCTCCTCGATGTCCAGGCTGACGTCATTGAGGGCCCGGAACACGCCCTTGGGCGTGCGGTAGGTCTTGGAGATGGATTGGAATGAAACAGCGGGCATGGGAACTTGGCATTTTAAGCCCGGCCCTGCATTGTTCGCTGCCGGTCCACCGAAAGCCGCGCGCGCAGGCGGCCCGCTGCGGCCTCAGCTCGGCGGTGCGGCGCTTTCGGGCGCCAGCAGCGCCTGCACGCCGTAGAGCCTGGCCATGGCCTGCAGCCCGGCGGGAAGGCCCGCGACCGCGAGCGACTTGCCGGCGGCCAGCGCCGCGCGCCGGCAGTCCAGCAGCACGGCCAGCGCCGACGAATCAAATATCACGAGCGCCGAGGCATCGACGTCCACCCGGGTCTGGGTGGCGGCGGCTATCTGCGCCGACAGCGCCTGCGCGCAGGCACGCGCCTGCGCATGCGTCAGCTCGGCGGGCAATTGCAGGCTTGCGGCCTCCATTGCGCTGCGCCTCAGACCTTGTTGCGCGAGGCCAGCGCCTGGATCAGGCCATCGATGCCGCGCGCATTGATTTCCTGGGCAAACTGGCTGCGGTAGGTCTCGACCAGCCACACGCCCAGCACATTCAGGTTGTAGATCCGCCACACGCCTTCGGCGTTCTGCTCCAGACGGTAGTCGAGCTGGATGGGATCGCCCCTGCCGCGCACTTCGGTGCGCACCAGAACGTCCTTGTCGCCGGCAGCGGCACGCATGGGCCTCACGACCACGGTCTGGTCATTGACCTGGGCCAGCGCGCCCGCATAGGTGCGGATCAGCAAGGCCTTGAATTCGGCCTGCAGAAGCTGCTTTTGCTCGGGCGTGGCTTCACGCCACTTGGGGCCGACGGCCGCGGACGTCATGCGCTGGAAGTTCACATGCGGCATCACCATCTTGTCGACCAGCGCGCCGATGCGCGCCACGTCGCCGGACTTCAGCGACTTGTCGTTGCGGATGGTGTCGAGCACGTCGGCAGAAACGCGCTTGACCAGTGCATCGGGAGTTTCTTCGGCGGCCATTGCCGCCATGGGCAGCGCCGACAGAGCCAACCAGGCGGCAGCGGTAGTGGCCCAGATACGTCGATTGATCATCGTATTTTCCTTTTTGAAGCGAAGGCCTTGCAGACCTCTTCGCTTTCGATTGTGCTTGAGCGCGTCAGGAGGTGGATGACGCGTGTGTCAAGTGTTGCAAGCAGATGCAAGCAGTCTTCACTCTTCGGGGGGGAGCATGCCGGCGTCGTCATCGTCGCCGAAATCATCGGCGTCGAAGCCGTCGCCCTGCGCGCGCTGGCTGCGCAGCTGCAGGAAGACGTCGCGCGTCAGGCTGTATTTGTCGAGCGCCACCGCATCGAGCATGTCGCCCGCCTGCAGCAGGCGCGCGCGCCTGTCGACCAGGTTCAGCACCGCCAGGCTGTTGCGCACACCGACGTCATGGCTGTAACCCAGCAGATTGCCCTTGATGTCCAGCGGCAGCGCCGCGGTATCGCGCACGGTCGAAGGCCCCAGCAGCGGCAGCACCAGATAGGGGCCGGAGGGCACGCCCCAGCGTCCCAGCGTCAGGCCGAAATCCTGGGGACTGCGCTGCAGTCCCATTTCACTCGCCACATCGAACAGCCCGCCGATGCCGAACACCGTGTTGACGCTGAAGCGCACGATGCTGTAGTAGGCGCCTTCGCCCTTGGCCTGGGCCAGGTTGTTGACGAACGACCAGGCGTCGCCGAGGTTAGAGAAGAAATTGCCGACACCGTCACGCGCCAGTCGGGGCGTGACATCGCGGTACAGCGTGGCCACGGGCTTGAGCACCGCGTCGTCGAGCGCGGTGTTGAAGCTGTACATGCTGCGGTTGTACGACTCGAAAGGGTCGGCGGGGTTGACGGCCCTGGGCGTGGTGGGCGTCGCGGTTTCGCCCGCGGCCTGCGGATCCGCCGTGGTCGCACAGCCGGCGAGCGCCAGCGTCAGCACCAGCGCGGCAAAAAGTGGTCTGCGGGGCGCGCCCGCCAGGTTGGTTGTGGTCATTGTTTTTCCGGAGCAGGAGCACTGGAGCCACCCTCTTCCGCCCTGTTGTAAAGGAACTGTCCAATGAGGTTTTCCAGCACCACGGCCGATTGGGTGGCGATGATGCGGTCGCCCGGAGCCAGCACGGCTTCCTCCGCGCCGGCCTCGATGCCTATGTATTGGTCGCCCAGCAGCCCGCTGGTCAGGATCTTGAGGGAGCTGTCCTTGGGAAAGCGGTACTGCTTTTCCAGGGCGAGGTTGACGCTGGCCTGGAACGTCTGGTCGTCGAACGTGATCGACTGCACCCGCCCCACGACCACGCCGGCGCTGCGCACCGCGGCCTTGGGCTTGAGCCCGCCGATATTGTCAAAACGCGCGGTCACGGCATAGGTCTGCTGAAAGCTCAGGCTCAGCAGATTGGCCGACTGCAAGGCCAGAAACACCAGGGCCGCTGCGCCGAGCAGAACAAACAGGCCCACCCACATGTCACTTTTCGATTGCTGCATGAATCTTCCTCTCACTCACCTGGTGGGAGCATCAAATACTGAACATCGTGGCGGTGAGCAGGAAGTCCAGCCCCAAAATGGCCAGCGAGGCCATCACCACGGTGCGCGTTGTCGCGCGGGAAACGCCTTCGGGCGTCGGCTTGGCCAGATAGCCCTGCAGCAGCGCCACGAAGGTCACCGCCACGCCGAACACCAGGCTCTTGATCACACCATTGCCCAGATCGGCCCACCAGTCGACGCCCTGCTGCATCTGGCCCCAGAAAGCGCCGCCGTCCACGCCTATCATCAGCACGCCGACGATCCAGCCGCCGATCACGCCGACGGCGCTGAACACCGCGGCCAGCAAAGGCAGCACGATCACGCCGGCCCAGAACCGCGGCGCGAGGATCCGGCGCACCGGGTCCACGGCCATCATTTCCATCGCGCTGAGCTGCTCGCCGGCCTTCATCAGGCCGATTTCGGCCGTCAGCGCCGTGCCCGCGCGCCCGGCGAACAGCAGCGCCGTGACCACGGGCCCGAGCTCTCGCACCAGCGACAGCGCGACCAGCAGGCCCAGCGCTTCGGCAGAACCATAGCGCTGCAGCGTGTAATAGCCTTGCAGCCCGAGCACGAAGCCGACGAACAGGCCCGACACGCCGATGATGGCCAGCGAATAGTTGCCGAGAAAATGGATCTGGTCGCCCATGAGGCGCGGGCGGCGCAGCGTCGCGCCGAGCAGGCCCACGAGTCGCAGCAGCAGGCGCGTGGCCTGGCCGATCGCAGTGCAGTGTTCGCGTGCGGCGCGGCCTATGCGCGCAGGGTGAAGGCGGTTCATGCGCGGCCTCCCGGGCCAAAGTCCTGGGCCGCATCGGGCCCCGGATAGTGGAACGGCACCGGCCCCGTGGCGCGCGCATGCACGAACTGGTCGACCAGCGGGTCGGTGCTGGCCATGACTTCGGCCGGCGTGCCCTGGGCCGCGACGCAGGCCGGGCCGAGAATGATCACATGGTCGGCGACCTGGAAAGTCTCGACGATATCGTGCGACACCAGCACCGTGGTCAGGCCCATCGCGTCATTGAGTTCGCGTATCAGGTGGGCGGCCGTGCCCAGCGCAATCGGGTCCAGGCCGGCGAACGGTTCGTCGTACATGATCAGCTCGGGGTCGAGCGCGATCGCGCGCGCCAGCGCCACGCGCCGCGCCATGCCGCCCGAAATCTCGCTGGGCATGAGCGCGCGCGCGCCGCGCAGGCCCACGGCATGCAGCTTCATCAGCACGATGTCGCGCACCAGCGCTTCGGGCAGATCGGTGTGCTCGCGCAGCGCGAACGCCACGTTGTCGAACACGCTCATGTCGGTGAACAACGCGCCGAACTGGAACAGCATGCCCATGCGCCGGCGCGCGGCATACAGCTGCGCCGGGTTCATGCGGCCAATGTCCTGGCCGTCGAACAGCACCTGCCCTTGCTGGGCGCGCTGCTGTCCGCCGATCAGCCGCAGCACTGTGGTCTTGCCGCCGCCCGACGCTCCCATCAGCGCCGTGACCTTGCCGCGCGGTATCTGCAAGCTGAGGTCGCGCAGGATCACCCGCTCGCCATAACCAAAAGTTACGTTGCGCAGCTCGACCAGGGGCGCGGGTGCTGTCATGGACCTACGGCTCCTACAGGAGAAAACAAAAATACGTCATGGATGCGATGTTAAACGATTACATACATTCATGAATGTTTGCTTCACACAAACCCTGCAAACACCCCGCGTCGCAGACGCTGCGCCAGCGACGCTGGTCACAGCATATTGTGCAGAAATGCCTTTGTGCGTGCGTGCTTGGGATGTGCAAAAAATTCCGCCGCCGGGCCCGACTCGATCAGCTCCCCACGGTCCATGAAGGCCACACGGTGTGCAACTTCGCGCGCAAAGCCCATTTCATGGGTGACCACGAGCATGGTCATGTTCTCCTGGGCAAGCTCGCGCATGGTGCGCAGCACCTCGCCCGTGAGTTCGGGGTCGAGCGCCGATGTGGGTTCGTCGAACAGCAGGATGTCCGGCTCCATGGCCAGTGCGCGCGCGATCGCCACGCGCTGCTTTTGCCCGCCCGACAGGCGCGCCGGGTAGCTGTCGCGCTTTTCCAACAGGCCGACCTTCTTGAGCAGCGCTTCGGCCCGGGGCACGATCTGCGCGCGCGCCAGGCCTTTGACGACCATTGGCGCCTCGATCACGTTCTCGAGCACCGTGAGGTGGGGAAACAGATTGAACGACTGGAACACCATGCCCATCTTGCGGCCGATGCGGCGGATCTGCGCGTCGGGCACATAGCTGCACACGCCTGCGGCGTCGGTCTCGGCCAGCAGCTCGCCTTCGATGTGGATATGGCCGCTGTCTATGGTTTCGAGGTGGTTCAGGCAGCGCAAAAACGTGCTCTTGCCCGAGCCCGAAGGCCCGATCACGGCGACCACTTCGCCGCGCAGCAGGTCGAGCGAGACATTGCGCAGCACCGGCAGGCCGTTGAAGCCCTTGCAGATATCGCGCGCGCCTATCATCACCTCGCTGCCTGGCGCCGACGGGGCCGGCGCTGCGCGTGCAGCCGTCGTCTCAGGCGTCGTATTTGGCATAGCGTTTCTCCAGGTACTGGAAGCCCCAGGTCAGCACCAGGGTCATGACAAGATAAAAGCAGGCCGCCACGATGAACGGCGTGGTGGTGAAGTCACGCTGCACGATGCCGCGCGCCGCGCGCAACAGGTCGTTGAGTGCGAGCACGTAGATCAGCGATGTGTCCTTGACCAGCGTGATGGTCTCGTTGCTCATCGGCGGCAGGATGCGCGGCCAGATCTGCGGCAGCACGATGCGCCGCATGGTCTGGCCATAGCTCAGGCCCAGCACCTTCGCGCCTTCGTACTGGCCGCGGTCTATCGACTGTATGCCCGCACGGAAGATTTCGGCGAAGTAGGCAGCGTAGTTGAGCGAGAAGGCGACAACGGCAGCGGGAAAGTCGTCAAAGCGAACACCGATCACCGGCACGAACGGCAGCGCGAAGTAGATGAACAACATCTGCAGCATCAGCGGCGTGCCGCGCATCAGCCAGATATAGCCATTGACCAGCCGGGCCAGCCAGCGAAAACGCGACACCCGCACCAGCGCCAGCGCCAGCCCCAGCGGCACCGCCAGGACCAGCGTGACCACGAACAGCTTCAGAGTGACCAGCGCCCCCTGGGACAGGGGCCCCAGGAGGGAGAGAACGTATTCCATGCAATTGCCTTGTGGTCCAGAAACGCAAAACACCGGCAGGCCTATGAGGGCGCAGCCGGTGCCTGAGGCTGGACAGTCCGCTTACTTGATGATGTCCTTGCCAAACCACTTGGTGGCAATTTCCGCGGCCTTGCCGTCCTTCTTCATGTCGGCCATGGACGCTTCGAGCCGGGCCAGCAGTTCCGTGTCTTCCTTGCGCAGGCCCACGCCGTATTCCTCGACGCCGAAGTTTTCCTCGAGCACGCGGTACTCTTCGGCCTTCTTCGCGACGTGGAAGCGGCCCACGACCTCATCGACCACGACGGCATCGAGACGGCCGGCGGACAGGTCCATCAGCGCGGTGATGTTGTCGCCGAAAGTCTTCAATTGCTTGAAGCTGCCGGCCACGGCTTCTTCCTTCTTGATCGCGTCCACGGCCGAACTGCCGTCCTGCGCGCCCACGACCTTGCCCGACAGGTCGGCCTTGGTCTTGATGCCGCCGTTGGCCAGCACCACGATGATCTGGTGATTTTCCATGTAGGGCGCGGAGAACGCGATCTTTTCCTTGCGCTGCTCGGTGATGGTCAGGCCGTTCCACAGCATGTCCACGCGCTTGCCCGCAAGCTCGGCTTCCTTGGCGCTCCAGTCGATGGGCTTGAACTGCATGTCCAGGCCCATGCGCTTGCCGGCTTCGCGCGCCAGGTCGATGTCGAAACCGACCAGTTCGTTCTTCTCGTCACGGAAACCCATGGGCGGGAAGTTGTCGTCCAGGCCGACCACCACTTGGGTCACGGCAGGAGCCGCGGCAGGCGCCGCATCGGTGGCGGGCTGGGGCTCATTCTTGCCACAGGCAGCCAAAATGGCGCTCAGGGCCAGCATCGCGACGAGATTACGTTTTTTCATGGCGGTAAAAAGGAGGAAGCACGGCAAAAGCATCGGGCGAAAGACGCGCAATGCGCCTGCCGACCCGCAAGTGAGGCGGCTATTGTCGCCCAGACCCGCTCAAAACGCATAAAGGCGGGTCAAACCGCCCCTGGTTTACCTTGTCTTTTCAACCGCCATGGCACCATCTGACCGCTTCTTCACCGATCCCGCATTGATCCAGGCCTATCGCGAGACCGACTACATCGTTCACGCCGCGCCGGACTTCGTGCTGCACATCGACCAACCCTGCCCCGCGCTCGCCGCGTACTATGCGCGCCGGCGCATTGCCGCGGGCTGCGTGATCACGGCCTGGAATCCGCACAGCCAGCCTTTGTCCCATGCCGAGAACCAGACGCGCCAAGCCAGGCTGGAGCAGGAACTGCAGCAGGCCGGCTGGCATTGGATACGTGCCGTGGGCGCGCACCCGCGCAACGGCTGGCCGCCTGAAGCGGGCTGCTTTGTCGAAGACATGGGAACCGAGGCCGCGATTGAATGGGGGCGCAGGCATGGGCAGAATGCGGTGGTCTGGTGCGGCGCAGATGCAATTCCCCGCCTGCGACTCATACGCTAGGAAATGGCCCTGGGAGCTAACGCTCCAAAGAAGCTATCCTGGCCCCGCTCCTCGCCCTTCTGGCTGCGCCTGGCGCGCGCAGGGCCCGGGCTGGCAGGTGTGCCGAAGGACACACCTGCTTCGTAAACTGACGCGCCGCAGTTGTTCGAGCGTAGCGGCGAAGCCGCGCAGCGAGTTCTGCGACGCAGCCCGGGACCGAGCACGGCAGGTTGCCCTACGCTGCGCGCAGGGTCGCAGACAGCAGGGCTCGCCTTTCTTTTGGGTACTTTTCTTTGGCGAAGCAAAGAAAAGTACCTCGGCTGCCGGGCCGAGACCCGGCTCCTGCCCGCAGAAAAGGCATGCTGTGAAAACGAAAAAGGCGCCCCGACAAAAACGCCTTTCTCCCGAACCAGAGAACGCTCAACGCGGCAGCGTGCTCTTGCCCATAAGGAAGGCATCCACAGCGCGCGCGGCCTGGCGCCCTTCGCGGATGGCCCAGACCACCAGCGACTGGCCGCGGCGCATGTCGCCGGCGGCGAACAGCTTGGGAACGCTGGTCGCGTAGCCTACGGCGGCATCGGTCGTGGCCTTGGCGTTGCCGCGCTGGTCCTTCTCGACACCAAACGACTCGAGGATCGAGGCCACCGGGCTCACGAAGCCCATGGCCAGGAACACCAGGTCGGCCTTGAGCACCTGTTCGGAGCCCGGCACTTCGGCCATCTTGCCGTCCTTCCATTCCAGGCGCACGGTCTTGACGCCTGTGAGCTGGCCCTTCTCGCCGATGAACTCCTTGGTGGCTATCGCGAACTCGCGCTCGCAGCCTTCGTCATGGCTGGACGAGGTACGCAGCTTGTAGGGCCAGTAAGGCCAGACCAGCGGCTTGTTTTCCTGCTCGGGCGGCATGGGCATCAGCTCGAACTGGGTGACGCTCACGGCGCCATGACGGTTCGAGGTGCCCACGCAGTCGCTGCCGGTATCGCCACCACCGATGACAATCACGGTCTTGCCATCGGCACGGATCTGGCCCTTGAGCTTGTCGCCGGCGTTGACCTTGTTCTGCTGGGGCAGGAACTCCATCGCGAAATGCACGCCATTGAGTTCACGGCCGGGCACGGGCAGGTCACGCGACTGCTCGGCACCGCCCGACAGCAGCACGGCGTCGAATTCGGCCATCAGCTGCTCGGGGGAGACGGTTTCCTTGGCCCAGTTGGTGACCTTGGAATCCTTGCCCAGACCTTCGGCGCCCGCGACCAGCACGCCAGTGCGGATGACCACGCCTTCGGCTTCGAGCTGCTTGGCGCGCAGGTCGATGTGCGACTTTTCCATCTTGAAGTCAGGAATGCCGTAGCGCAGCAGGCCGCCGATGCGGTCGTTCTTCTCGAACAGCGTCACGGCGTGGCCGGCACGCGCGAGCTGCTGGGCCGCGGCCATGCCGGCCGGGCCCGCGCCGATGATGGCCACCGTCTTGCCGGTCTTGACGGCCGCGGGCATGGGCTTGACCCAGCCTTCGGCCCAGGCACGGTCGATGATCGCGTGCTCGATGCTCTTGATGCCGATGGGCGCGGCATTGATGTTCACCACGCAGGCGGCTTCGCAGGGCGCGGGGCAGATGCGGCCGGTGAACTCGGGGAAGTTGTTGGTGCTGTGCAGCACCTTGATCGCGTTCTCCCAGTCGCCGCGGTAGACCAGATCGTTGAAGTCCGGAATGATGTTGTTGACCGGGCAGCCGTTGTTGCAGAACGGCGTGCCGCAGTCCATGCAGCGCGCGCCCTGCACTTTCGCCTGCTCGGGCGTGAGCGCGATGACGAACTCCTTGTAGTTCTTGAGGCGCTCGGCGACGGGCTTGTAGCCCTCTTCGATGCGGTCGTATTCCAGAAATCCTGTGCTTTTTCCCATGATGAAACAGTCCTTGAATTGATAAGCGAGTCGTGAGTCAGTGCGGTCTTACTTGGCCGGCACTGCTTCGGTTTCAGTAGCTAGTTCTGCTTTCGCAGCAATGGCTTCCTTCGCTTTTCGTTCATGGATTTCAGACAGGGCGCGTTGGTATTCCGACGGGAAGACCTTGACGAACTTGGCTCGGGCCGCGGCCCAGTTGTCGAGCAGCTCGCGCGCACGCTTGGAGCCGGTCCAGCGGCTGTGGGCTTCGACCAGCGCGCGCAGCTGCTGTTCGTCGCTCTCGCCGCGGTGCCAGATGCCTGGGCTCACCGTGGTCGCGAACTCGTTGTGCGGCAGCACTTTTTCCAGCGTCACCGAGGCCGTGTTGCAGCGCTTGGCGAACAGGCCGTCTTCGTCATAGACGTAAGCCACGCCGCCGCTCATGCCGGCCGCGAAGTTGCGGCCGGTCTTGCCCAGCACCACCACGGTGCCGCCGGTCATGTATTCGCAGCCGTGATCTCCCGTGCCTTCGACGACGGCCGTCGCACCCGACAGGCGCACCGCGAAACGTTCACCGGCCACGCCGCTGAAGAAGGCTTCGCCGCTGGTCGCACCGAACATCACGGTGTTGCCGACGATGGTGTTGGACACCGACGCGCCGCGGAAGGCATGGCTGGGGCGCACGATGATGCGCCCGCCCGACAGGCCCTTGCCGGTGTAGTCGTTGGCGTCGCCGGTGACGTTCAGCGTGATGCCCTTGCACAGGAATGCGCCGAACGACTGGCCGCCCGTGCCTTCGAAGTGGATGCGGATGGTGTCATCCGGCAGGCCTTCGGCATGCGCGCGGGTCACGGCGCCCGACAGCATCGCGCCAACCGAGCGGTTCACGTTGCGCGCCACTTCCATGATGCGCACGGACTCGCCGTTTTCGATCGCCGGCTTGCAGCGCTCGATCAGCTTGACGTCCAGCGCCTTGTCCAGCAGGTGGTCCTGGGTGTCGACGTGGAAGCGCGGCACATCTGCGGGCACGATGGGCTGGGCAAACAGGCGACTGAAGTCCAGGCCCTGGGCCTTCCAGTGCGCGAGGCCCTTGCGGGTGTCGAGCAGGTCGGAGCGGCCGATCAGGTCGTTGAACTTGCGTATGCCCAGCTGGGCCATGATCTGGCGCACTTCCTCGGCAACGAAGAAGAAGTAGTTCACGACATGCTCGGGCTTGCCGCTGAACTGCTTGCGCAGCACCGGGTCCTGCGTGGCCACGCCCACGGGGCAGGTGTTCAGATGGCACTTGCGCATCATGATGCAGCCTTCGACCACCAGCGGCGCGGTGGCGAAGCCGAACTCGTCGGCGCCCAGCAGCGCACCGATGACCACGTCGCGGCCGGTCTTCATCTGGCCGTCGGCCTGGACACGCACGCGTCCGCGCAGGCGGTTGAGCACCAGGGTCTGCTGGGTTTCGGCCAGGCCGATTTCCCAGGGACCGCCCGCGTGCTTGATCGACGACAGCGGCGAAGCGCCGGTGCCGCCGTCATGGCCGGCGATCACGATGTGGTCGCTCTTGCACTTGGTGACGCCCGCGGCAATCGTGCCGACGCCGATTTCGGACACCAGCTTGACCGAGATGTCGGCATGCGGGGCGACGTTCTTCAGATCGTGGATCAGCTGTGCCAGATCCTCGATCGAATAGATGTCGTGGTGCGGTGGGGGCGAGATCAGGCCCACGCCCGGCACCGAGTGGCGCATGCGGCCGATGTATTCGGTGACCTTGCCGCCAGGCAGCTGGCCGCCTTCACCGGGCTTGGCGCCCTGGGCCATCTTGATCTGGATCTGGTCGGACGACGACAGGTACTCGGCGGTGACACCGAAGCGGCCCGACGCGACCTGCTTGATCCTGGAGCGCAGCGAATCGCCGTCGCGCAGCGGAATGTCGACTTCGACCTGGTCGGCGCCGATCACCGAGCCCAGGGTCTCGCCCTGCTTGATCGGGATGCCCTTGAGTTCGTTGCGATAGCGCTTGGGATCCTCGCCGCCTTCGCCGGTGTTGCTCTTGCCGCCGATGCGGTTCATGGCCACGGCCAGCGTGGCATGGGCTTCGGTCGAGATCGAGCCCAGCGACATTGCGCCGGTCGCGAAACGCTTGACGATTTCAGCGGCCGACTCGACTTCGTCGAGCGCGATCGCCTGGGCCGGATCACCCTTGAACTCGAACAGGCCGCGCAGCGTCATGTGGCGCTGGCTCTGGTCGTTGACCAGTTGGGCGTATTCCTTGAAGGTGCTGAAGTTGTTGGAGCGCGTGGCGTGCTGCAGCTTGGCGATCACGTCGGGCGTCCACATGTGCTCTTCACCGCGCGCACGCCAGGCGTACTCGCCGCCGGCTTCGAGCATGGTCTCTAGCACCGGGTCGTCGCTGAATGCCGCGAGGTGGTTGCGAATGGTTTCCTCGGCGATCTCGAAAACGCCTATGCCTTCGATGCGGCTGGCCGTGCCGGTGAAATACTTGTCAACGGTGTCGGTGCTCAGGCCTATGGCCTCGAACAGCTGCGCGCCGCAGTAGCTCATGTAGGTGCTCACGCCCATCTTGGACATGATCTTCGACAGGCCCTTGCCGATCGCCTTGACGTAGTTGTAGACGGCCTTCTCGCCCGACAGGTCGGCAGGCAGGTCCTTGCCCATTTCCAGCAGGGTTTCCATCGCCAGGTAGGGATGGACGGCTTCGGCGCCGTAGCCCGCGAGCACGGCGAAATGGTGGATTTCACGCGCCGTGCCGGTTTCGACCACGAGGCCGGCCGTGGTGCGCAGGCCTTCACGCACCAGGTGCTGGTGGATGGCCGACAGCGCCAGCAGCGCAGGGATCGCGACCTGGGTCGCCGACAGCGCACGGTCGCTGATGATCAGGATGTTCGCGCCGCCACGGATCGCGTCGACGGCCTGGGCGCACAGCGAAGCGAGCTTGGCTTCGACGCCCTGCTTGCCCCACGACAGCGGGTAGGTGATGTCGATGGTCTCGCTCTTGAACTTGCCCTGGGTGTGCTGCGCGATGTTGCGCAGCTTGTCCATGGCTTCGAAGTCCAGCACCGGCTGGTGCACTTCGAGGCGCATCGGCGGGTTGACCTGGTTGATGTCCAGCAGATTCGGCTTGGGGCCGATGAACGACACCAGCGACATCACGATCGCTTCGCGGATCGGGTCGATGGGCGGGTTCGTCACCTGGGCGAACATCTGGCGGAAATAGTTGTACAGCGGCTTGTTGCGGTCCGACAGCACGGCCAGCGGGCTGTCGTTGCCCATCGAGCCCACGCCTTCCTCGCCCTTGGCGGCCATGGGCGCAAGCAGGAACTTGATGTCTTCCTGGGTGAAGCCGAAGGCCTGCTGGCGCTCGAGCAGCGGCAGCGTGGCGACAGGCGGCTGGACCGGGCCCTTGCTGCCGACGTCGTCAAGCTTGATGCGCAGGTTCTCGATCCACTGCTTGTAGGGCTTGGTGTTGACGATGTTGGCCTTGAGCTCTTCGTCCTCGATCAGACGGCCTTGCTCCAGGTCGATCAGCAGCATCTTGCCGGGCTGCAGACGCCACTTGCGGATGATCTTGCTGTCGGGCACGGGCAGCACGCCCACTTCCGAGCCCAGGATGACGAGGTCGTCATCGGTGATCACGTAGCGCGAGGGACGCAGGCCGTTGCGGTCCAGCGTGGCACCGATCTGGCGGCCGTCGGTGAAGACGATGGATGCCGGGCCGTCCCAGGGTTCCATCATCGCCGCGTGGTATTCATAGAACGCGCGGCGGCGCTCATCCATGGACTCGTGCTGTTCCCAGGGCTCGGGAATCATCATCATCACGGCCTGGCTGATGGGGTAGCCGGCCATGGTCAGCAGCTCGAGGCAGTTGTCGAACGTCGCGGTATCGGACTGGTCGGCAAAGCTGATGGGGTAGAGCTTCTTGAGGTCTTCGGCCAGCACGGGCGAAGCCATCACGCCTTCGCGCGCGCGCATCCAGTTGTAGTTGCCCTTGACGGTGTTGATTTCACCGTTGTGCGCAACATAGCGGTAGGGGTGGGCCAGCGGCCATTCGGGGAAGGTGTTGGTCGAGAAGCGCTGGTGCACCAGGCCGATGGCCGAGACGCAGCGCTCGTCTTCGAGGTCCTTGAAGTACACGCCCACCTGGTCGGCCAGCAGCAGGCCCTTGTAGACCACGGTGCGGCTGCTCATGCTGGGAACGTAGTATTCCTTGCTGTGCTTGAGCTTGAGGCCCTGGATGGCGGCGCTGGCGGTCTTGCGGATCACGTACAGCTTGCGCTCGAGCGCGTCCTGCACGATCACGTCGTTGCCGCGACCGATGAACACCTGGCGCAGCACGGGCTCCTTGGCGCGCACCGTGGGCGACATGGGCATGTCGAGGTTCACGGGCACATCGCGCCAGCCGAGCAGCACCTGGCCTTCGGCCTTGATCGCGCGCTCCATCTCCTGCTCGCAGGCCAGGCGCGAAGCGTGTTCCTTGGGCAGGAAGATCATGCCCACGCCGTACTCACCCGCGGGCGGCAGCACCACGCCCTGCAGCGCCATTTCTTCGCGGTACAGCTGGTCGGGCAGCTGGATCAGGATGCCCGCGCCGTCGCCCATGAGCTTGTCGGCACCGACCGCGCCACGGTGGTCGATGTTCTCGAGGATCTTGAGCGCACCCGTCACGATGTCGTGGCGCTTCTCACCTTTGATGTGGGCGACAAATCCCAAGCCGCACGCGTCGTGCTCATTGCTCTTGGAATACAGACCGTGTTCTTGGAGATGGGTGATCTCGGCAGCCGTAGTCATGGCGGAATCCTCAGTTATTTTCGCAGGGAGCCAGAGATTACGACAAGGCATCAACCTATGCAAGAAAATATAATTAGGGTCAGATTCAATTATTACCCGATGATTTTGTTCGGATAATAAATTAGGGACATATCAAATTCAGGAGCAACAAACCATTACCTGTTGCAGCTGAAACGCCCTCAGCAGCCTCAGGTCGACGATTCGGAAGGGTTTTTCGGCGGACGGCCCGCGCGCTGGCGCACCACGCGGCGCTGGGTGCGGTTCTGCAAATCGGCGACGAACTGCGGCGAACCCAGGGCCCAGCCGCGCAGCGCGGCCTGCTCTATGGTTTCGAGCTGCTCGGCCGAAATCCCTTCCTTGACCGCGGCCTGGTAACCGGCTTCGCGCGCAAACGGCGTATTGCCCAGCGCCCAGAACGAGGGATGCGGGTGAACCAGCGTGGTGTAGCGCAGGCCGGCGTTGTGGGCATAGCTCGACCAGACGTAGTCGGCGGGCTCGCGCGCCAGCCCGGCGCGCACCGGGCTCCAGTCGAGCGCGACCATGCTGGCAAGCAGGTACTGGGCCGGATCGACCACATTGGCGCGGTAGCGCCCGTTCCACAGCGTGCCGCTGCGGCCATGGCGGTTGTTGAAGTAGCGCACATAGCTGCGCCCCACCGATTGCATGAACTGCGGCAGACCGGTGTCGGTCTCGGGCGTCACCAGCAGCTGGAACTGGTCGGGCAGCAGCACATAGGCATGGATGTCGACCGCGAAACGCCTGGCCATCTCGCGCAGCAGGTCCAGCATCTGGTTGCAGTCGGCGGCGTCGACAAAGATCTCCGCGCCGTTGTTGCCACGCTGGATGATGTGGTGCGGTAATGATGCGAGGGTCAGGCGGGGGAGACGGGCCATGGCTAGAACTCTCTGGCGGAAGGAAACACATGCGCTGGCCTGGAGGCCGGGCCGTTCATCCTTCGACGCGGCCGGCTAGGCAGGCTCAGGACGAACGGTTGTTCCCGTTCGCCCTGAGCGAGGTAAGCGAGACGAGTCTCGCCAGGCGTTATCAAGAAACAGCGTGGCATGAGGACAGGCCGTTCATGGTTCGACAGGCTCACCACGAACGGGTTTTCCCCGTTCGCCCTGAGCTTGTCGAAGGGTCGGTCTTTTGAGCGTAAGCCACTCATCGCCGCTGTTTGCCCAAATTGGAGACTTTCTAAGTCATTGATTTAGTTGACGAAAAAAGCTGTTTCTTGAGAGCTTGTCGAAGGGCCGGCAACCATTATCCCGGCAAGGCCGGCAACCGAAACCGCGTCTCGCCCAGACTGTCGAGTCCGAATTCCTTGAGCAGCTGCTGCAGCCGCTCGGCCGCGCTGCGCTTGCGGTTGCCCGTGAAGCGCGCGACGATCAGCTCATTCTTCATGCTGTGCTCCCAGCCCACGAGCTCGGTCACCGTGACCTGGTAGCCCGAGGCTTCGAGGAACAGGCAGCGCAGCACATTGGTGATCTGGCTGCCCATCTCGCGCGTATGGATGGGATGGCGCCAGAGTTCGGCCAGCGGCGTGCGCGTGAGGCTCAGCGCCTTGGTCTCGCGCAGGCAGGCCGCGACTTCGGCCTGGCAGCAGGGCACGATCACCATCGCGCGCGCCTTCTTCTCGAGGCCGAACGCAATGGCATCGTCGGTCGCGGTGTCGCAGGCATGCAGCGCGGTGACGACGTCGAAGCGCTCGGGCATGGATTCGACGCGCGTCGATTCGGCCACCGACATGTTGAGAAACACCATGCGGTCGAAAGCCAGTTGCGCGGCCAGCGCCTGCGAGGCCTCGACCAGCGGCGCGCGGGTTTCGATGCCGTAGATCTGCCCGCGGCCCAGGGCCTTGAAGAACAGGTCGTACAGGATGAAGCCCAGGTAGGACTTGCCCGCACCGTGGTCGGCCAGCGTCACCGCATGGCCATCGGCCGATAGCTCCTTGAGCAGCGGCTCGATGAACTGATAGAGGTGATAGACCTGCTTGAGCTTGCGGCGCGAGTCCTGGTTGATCTTGCCCTCGCGCGTGAGGATGTGCAGCGCCTTGAGCAGCGCTATCGACTGGCCCGGGCGCAGCTCCAGCTGCTGGGCCGGGTCCTGCGGCGGCTTCTTCGCGTTCTGTTTGTCGGGTCGTGCCATTTAAACGGCGTCCTTGACCGCTGCGGCCTGGCCGGTCACGGGGCAGGTCGCGCCCACGCCCAGGTCCAGCCAGCCTTCGATGCCCAGCTTCTCCAGCGTCTGCATGTTGTTCTCGTAGATCGCTTCGGCTTCGGGAAACGCTTCCACGGCCTTGTCTATGCTGTCTTCGCGCAGCAGGTGCAAGATGGCGTAGGGCGCGCGGTTGGTGCAGTTGGTCACGTCGTCGACTTCCGTGCCTTCGAACTGGAACTGCGGGTGGAACGACGCGACCTGCAGGATGCCGCCCAGGTCCATGGCCTCGACCAGCTCGTCGGCCAGTTCGAGGAAGTCATTGAAATCGAGGAAATCCTGCAGCGCATGCGGCACGATCAGCAAGGTGGTGTCGCGTTTTTCGGGCGAGATCTCGGCCAGCGCCTCGAGCTCGAGCTGCAGTTGCTCGGCCACGCCGCGCGCATCCGTGGCTTCGCTGACCACGTAATGCACCTGGTTCTTCACATGCACGGCCTTGGCGAACGGGCACAGGTTCAGTCCTATGACCGCCTTTTCAAGCCAGCGCCGGGTGTCTTCGATGACCAGGTCAGCGGGATAGGCCTGCAGATCGGGCGCAGAGGAAAATTCGGTCATGGGAAAGCCTTGTCGTGCACGCGTGCGCCTGGGCTGCACGCATTGTGGGCAGCGCGGCCATGCGCAAGCGTTGGTGGGGGTGCGAAATTGTAGCGATACCGGCCCGCCGGCGCTGGGCAACGGGCAATCGCTCCGCGCCCGGCTTCAGGCCAGCAGTTGCCGGCCGGTGAGCCTGGCATGCTCGCGCGCCGCGTAGCGGTCGGTCATGCCGGCAATGAAGTCGCAGACCACGCGCGCCAGCGCCACGGCATCGGCCGCCGTCTGCGCGCGCTCGGCGAAACGCGGCTTCATCTCCTGCGGGCGCACGAGGTAGATGGCGAACAGCTCGCGCACCACGGTCTGGGCCAGCTCGGTCATCTGCAGCACCTGCGGGTGGCGGTAGAGGTTCTGGAACAGGAAGCGCTTGAGCTGCGTCGATTCCGCGCGCATGGCGGCGCTGAACGCCACGAGCGGCGGCGCCAGGCGCACCGCATTCGCATCTGCGTGGTCGGCTTGCGCCAGCCGCGCTTCGGTCTCGGCAACCACATCGTAGACCTGGTCGCTGAGCATGCGGCGTATGGTTTCGTAGAGCAGCCGGCGCCGGCCATGGGGCTGCGCCTCTATCGCCGGGTACTGCGCCAGCGTCAGCGCGTGGTAGCGCGCGAACAGCGGCAAGGCCAGCAGCTGCTCCATGCCGATCAGGCCCGAGCGCACGCCGTCGTCGACATCATGGGCGTTGTAGGCGATTTCATCGGCGAGGTTGCACAGCTGGGCTTCGAGCGAAGGCTGCTCGCCGCGCAGAAAGCGCTGGGCGATGCCCCCGGGCTCGCGCTGCTCGATGTGCTGGGCATTGGTGCGCGAGCAATGCTTGAGGATGCCTTCGCGGGTTTCGAACGTCAGGTTCAGCCCGTCGAATCCGGGGTAACGCTCTTCGAGCCGGTCGACCACGCGCAGGCTTTGCAGGTTGTGCTCGAAACCGCCCCACTCGCGCATGCATTCATTGAGCGCATCCTGGCCCGCATGGCCGAACGGCGTATGGCCCAGGTCGTGCGCCAGGCAGATGGCCTCGACCAGGTCTTCGTTCAGGCGCAGCGAGCGCGCGATGGAGCGGCCCAGCTGCGCCACTTCCAGCGAATGCGTGAGCCGCGTGCGAAACAGGTCGCCTTCGTGGTTCAGAAACACCTGGGTCTTGTAGACCAGCCGGCGAAACGCCGACGAGTGCACGATGCGGTCGCGGTCGCGCTGGTGGTCGGAGCGCGTGGGTGCGGGGGCCTCGGCATGCAGCCGCCCTCGTGTCTGCCCGGGCTGGCACGCCCAACGGGCCAGGCCCGCCGCGCCCTGCCCTGCTGGATACGTCTCCATGGCCGGGGCGTCGATCAGTGGCAGCAAGCGTCAATGACCTCGCGCACCAAGGTATCGGGCGCCGAGCGCACCAGCGCCTTGCCCGGCTCGGCGATCAGCACGAAGCGGATTTCGCCGCCTTCGGCCTTCTTGTCGACGCGCATATGCTGCAGGTAGTGGCCCGCGTTGTCGCGGCTGGCGATGATCGCGCCACGCGTGGGCAGGCCCGCGCGCGCGATCAGCCGCACCAGGCGCTGCACGAACTCCTCGTCGACCAGCCCGAGGCGGCGCGACAGGCGCGCGGCCATGACCATGCCCGCGGCCACGCCTTCGCCGTGCAGCCAGACGCCGTAGCCCATGCCGGCTTCCATTGCATGGCCGAACGTGTGACCGAAGTTGAGCACCGCACGCAGCCCGCCTTCACGCTCGTCCTGGCTCACGACCCAGGCCTTGATCTCTACGCTGCGCTTGACCGCATGGGCCAGCGCCGCCTTGTCGCCGGCGAGCAGCGCGTCGAGGTTGTCCTCGAGCCAGGCCATGAATTCCATGTCGGCGATCGGGCCGTACTTGATGACTTCGGCCAGGCCCGCGGCAAGTTCGCGCGCGGGCAAGGTCGCCAGCGTGTCGAGGTCGCAGACCACGAGCTGCGGCTGGTAGAACGCGCCTATCATGTTCTTGCCCAGCGGGTGGTTGATCGCCGTCTTGCCGCCGACCGACGAGTCGACCTGCGACAGCAGCGTGGTCGGCACCTGCACGAAAGGCACGCCGCGCATGTAGCAGGCGGCCGCAAAACCCGTCATGTCGCCGACCACACCGCCGCCGAGCGCGAACAGCACCGTCTTGCGGTCGCAGCCCTGGCCCAGCAAGGTGTCGAAAATCTGGTTCAGCGTCTGCCAGTTCTTGTGCTCTTCGCCGTCGGGCAGGGTCACGATGTGCACCTGCGGGTAGTGTGGCGCCAGCGCGGCCTGGAGCTGGACCGCGTACAGCGGCGCGACCGTGGCATTGGTCACGATCAGCGCGGCGCGCGCGCGCGGCAAGGCGGCGTAGACCGAGGGATCGGACAGCAGGCCGCTGCCAATCACGATCGGGTAGGAACGCTCGCCCAAATCAATATTCACCTGGTGCTGGCAACCTGCCACTGCGCTCAGTTCCATTGTGTTCCGTCCATTCTCAAAAAGCACCGCGGGTGCGCGTGCGGTGGTCAAAGCCGGCGGCTCGTCGCCCCAAGCGTTCTATCGTAGCCGCAAGCGGCAGGCAGCGGCGCAGAACATCTATCGCGGCGTGGCCATCGCGCCGCCGTGCGGGGCGGGAAAATCGTATTCGCCGAGCTCGGCCTGCATGGCCAGCTTGCGCACGACCTGGGTCACGGACAGCCGCGACGTCTTGATCGTGTAATGCGCCGTGGCCAGATAGAGCGCATGGCGCTGGTGCATCAGCTCGCGCAGGCGCACGCTCGGGTCCTGGCCCTTGAGCAGCGGCCGGGTCGTGTCGTTGCGCAGGCGCCGCGCGATGTCATCGGGTGCGGCCTGCAGATAGAACACCGTCGAGCGCGAACGCAGATGGATGCGGTTGGCCTCGCGCAGCACCACGCCGCCGCCCGTGGACAGCAGCATGGACTGGGGCACGGCCGTGATTTCATCGATGACCTGCTGCTCCACATCGCGAAATGCCGCCTCGCCATGCGCGCTGAAGTAGGCCGCGATGGTGCAGCCCAGACGCTGCTCTATCACCTGGTCGC
The DNA here is from genome assembly GCF_902706035.1 of Pantoea sp. 18069. Taxonomy (GTDB): domain Bacteria; phylum Pseudomonadota; class Gammaproteobacteria; order Burkholderiales; family Burkholderiaceae_C; genus Comamonas. Next base: position 264,907 of record NZ_CACSJA010000001.1, read on the forward strand.
TGTCGACAAAGCCCATGCCCCAGAGCTGCGCGAGCTGCTTGCCGATGGTGGTTTTTCCGCTGCCCGGAAGGCCTATCAATGTATACATGGGATGGAAAAAATCCGCCCTAAGGCGGATTTGTCTGAAAGTCCGTGGAAGTCGCCGCCGCCGAGCTTAGCGCAAGTGGCGGCGACCTGGAACCAAGCGTCTGTGCTTCAGGGGGCGGGCGGCGTGCAGGCGGGGTAGGAAAGCACTGCCGCAAAATCCTGGGGAAGGCTGCCAGGAGGTGCTACCGTGAACAACAGGTTCGCCTCTCCATCTGACGCGGCATCGGTCAAAGTAAACTTCAAGGCGACGGATGTGCGGCGGATAGGGGTATTGCTCACGGGGGAACCCGAAGTCACTTCCGCGGCCAATTGACGTGCATATGATGCCACGGAAAAAACACTATTCGCTGGCGCAGCAAGGCCAGCAGGCGACCCCAGAAAACCGCTCCAGACACCGGTGCATGTCGCCGCATCCCAGACGACATTCGTTGTGACAAAGTCATTGCCACGAATTTCAGGATTTCCATTCAGGTCATACAAATTAACAGTGCGCGCACTCAATCCGTAGAAATGAATTGTGTCCGAAATGGTCACATGCTCGCCCTTGCTTGCCGAGTATGCTTGGCCGGTCACGACGACTGGAATGAGCACTCCATCCGCCGGTCGCGGATTTTGCACCCGGTATTGGATCGTGCATTCACCATTGGCCGTCAAACAACCGGCCCGATCAGAAGTGCCTACCACGCCGTATATCGTGGTCGCCACTACGGCAAAACCATCGGCCACTGGATGTCCATTGGCATCACCTACACGCACCGTAATATCGCTTGAATCACCCGAGAGTCCAAGGTCGAGCGCGTATTTGGTAGCCGATAGATCGAAGGCGCCAGGTACCGCAGTGTCCGTGGTCACGGTCAGCAATCCCGATTGCGAAATCACCGATGTATCGATCACCGTGGCCTTGACCACGACTGTCGTCGGCGACGCCTTGGACGAAACGGAAGCTGAAACAATGCCGCTCGCATCAGTGACCCCAATAGCGTTGTTGAGCGACACTTGGTCAGGCCGATCGGCCTCAAAGGCCACGCGTGCCCCGGCAACTGCCGTGCCCATGCCATCCACGACCTTGAAGCGCAGCAGCGCGGTTTCGGACCGACCTGCACCACCCGAGCCAGCAATCACGATGGAACGGTCGGCCGGTATCGCTTCAACGAAAGTCATGCTTTTTGCCAGCGTCTGCGGATCGACGCCTTCGATCAATGCGCCCGTGACCGCCAAGTTGCGTGCCGCCGCATAGGCCGTGTCGCCGATGCTGGCTGTGGCACTCACCGTCGTCGCACCCAGGGACTCCAGGGTATTGGCCGTGGCCTCGATCACCGCCTGGCCACTTGCATTGGTCAGCGCCGTGGCCGAGGTGGGCGTGAACTGCAACAGTCCGCTGCCGGTTTCGGCAAAAGTGACGACTTCATTGGCGGCCGGCGCACCGGCCGCGGTCTTGAGCGTGGCCAACAGCTTCACCGTATCCGAGGCCGCAAAGGAATTGCTGGCGATATCGGCACCCGCGCTGGTCTGCAACTGCAACTGCATCACATAGGTCACCGGCACGACGGTCTCGCCGCCCGTGCCTGCTCCACCGCCCGTGCCGGTATCGGTACCGCCGCCCGTGCCTGCTCCACCGCCCGTGCCGGTATCGGTACCGCCACCCGTGCCGCCGCCAAACGACGGCGTGCCCGCGCTCCCCCCTCCCCCGCCGCAAGCCGCGAGGGCCGCGGTCATCGCGACCGCCACTAAACAGTTATGGATTTTCATGCTTGTCTCTCGATGGAAAAATCAGCGCGCGCTCTTGTTCTGCATCAGCATCTTGGGCGTGATGAAGACCAGCATTTCGCGCTTGGACGTCTCGCGCGTGCGGCTCTTGAACAGGTGGCCCAGCACCGGCACATCGCCGAGCAGCGGCACCTTGGTCTCGTTGTTGGTCTCTTCCATTTCGAAGATGCCGCCGATCACCACCGTGCCGCCGTTCTCGACCAGCACCTGGGTCTGGATATGCTTGGTGTCGATCGCCACGCCCTGGCTCGTGGTCTCGCCGCGGCTGTCCTTGTTGACGTCGAGGTCCAGGATGATGTTGCCTTCGGGCGTGATCTGCGGCGTGACTTCAAGCTTGAGCACGGCCTTCTTGAAGGCAATCGTGGTTGCGCCGTTGGGCGCCGTGACCGAGTACGGGTACTCCGTGCCCTGTTCGATCAAGGCCTTGGTCTGGTCGGCGGTGATCAGCCGCGGGCTGGACACCACCTTGCCGTTGCCATCGGCTTCCATCGCCGACAGCTCCAGCGTCAGGAAGCGGTTGGCGGCCGAATTGAAGATCGACAGCGCGAACGTGCCCGCGGACTCGACCGAGGACAGCGAGGCCGGCAGGTTCACAAAGGTGCCTGACGTGTCGACGGTGCCACCCGCGCCGCCCGTCGCAGTGGCATTGCCGTAGTTGGTGCCGAAGCCGACACGGTTGCCACCGCCGATCGAGTACCCGCCATTGCCGCCGTTTTGCGCGCGCAGGTCCCCGCCACCGAGCTTCACGCCCAGCGAGCGGCCAAAGGTGTCGCGGGCTTCGACGATGCGCGCTTCGATCAGCACCTGGCGCACCGGAATGTCCAGTGTCGCGAGCAGGGTCTTGACCTCTTCGAGCTTGGCCGGGGTGTCGGTGACGAACAGCTGGTTGGTGCGCGGTTCGGCAATCGCCGAGCCGCGTTCCGACAGGAAGCGCGTGGTCGAACCGGAGCCGCCGCCGGAATTGCTCGCGATCTGCGTGATCATGTCCGTGGCCTTGGCGTAATTGAGCTGGAAGCCCTGGGTGCGCAGCGGCTCGAGCTTTTGGATCGCCAGCGCCGCCTCATAGTCCTTCTTGGTGCGCGCGTCGATCTCGTCCTTGGGCGCAATCCACAGCACCGAGCCCGACTTGCGCATGCCCAGGCCCTTGGCGTCCATGATGATCTGCAGCGCCTGGTCCCAGGGCACGTCCTTGAGGCGCAGCGTCAGCGAACCCGTGACCGTGTCGGAGGTCACGATGTTGAAATTGGTGAAATCCGCGATGACCTGCAGCAGCGAACGCACTTCGATGCTCTGGAAGTTCAGCGACAGCTTTTCACCGGTATAGCCCTCGCCCTGGCTCAGCTTGGTCGGGTCGACCTTCTTCTGGCGCACTTCGATCACGAACTGGTTGTCGCTCTGGTAGGCGCTGTGCTCCCACTCCCCCGTGGGCTCGATGCGCATGCGCACGCGGCCGCCGGCTTCGGTGGTGGTGATCGTCTGCACCGGCGTGCCGAAGTCGGTCACGTCGAGCTTGCGGCGCAGGCCTTCGGGCAGCGAGGAGCGCAGGAAGTCGGCGACCAGCGCCTTGCCTTCCTGGCGCAGATCGACGGCCACCTGGTTGTCGACCAGTCCGACCACGATGCGCCCGGAGTTGTCGGCGCCGCGGCGAAAATCCACATCCCGTATCGGCTGCACATCGCTGCTTGCCGACCGGCTGGCAAACACACGCGGCTCGGCCACGGCCTGCGCGGCGGCCGCCGAGGGCACGGGCGCCAGAATGACGAACAGGCTGTTGCCCTGGATGTCGGTCTTGTAGGAGGTCGCGGTCTTGAGGTTGAGCACCACGCGCGAGCGCCCGCCGGCCTCGACCACATTGACCGACTTGAGATTGCCCTGGTTGAGCTCGACCTGCGTCTGGCCGGTCGCGTTCTGCGTGCCGGGGAAGTCAAGCGCAATGCGCGCCGGAGACTGGATGGCAAAGCCGGTTGGCGGTTTGGCCAGCGGCTGCGACAACTCGATGCGCAGCACTTCGCTGCCGTCCTGCAGTGAACCGGCGACCGACTGGATCGCGCCCTGGGCAAACGCCGAGGAGGAGAGCAGCAGCCCCGCCGAGACCACGGCGTGTCGGCACTGCGCCAGGAAGCCCTGCGCCGGAATTCCCTGATTGTTTTTCATCATTTCTGTGTCTCCTGCAACACCAGTTCGGTATTGCGCTCAATCCACTCCCCCGTGACGTCCTGGATGATTTCACGCAGCTGGATGGAGTTTTCCGTGATCCGGATGATTTTTCCGTAGTTCTGGCCAAGGTAGTTGCCGACCCGCACCTGGTAGAGCAGACGGTCCACCTTGACCAGGGCTGTCGGCTGGCCCTGCTTTTGCAGGCTGCCGACCATGGCCATGGCATCGAGCGGCAGGGCTTCGAGCGGCTCCTTGCGGCGATTGAGCTCCGACTGCATCAGGCCGGCGCGCCCGCCCTGCTGCGCGGCGTCGCGTCGCAGGGCCTGCGTGAGCTTGCCCGGATCGAAAGGGTCGACACCTCCGTCCACCGTATAGGTCTGCGGCTGGAATTGCTTGGGCTCGGCGATCGGCGTGACCCGGGGCCGCGCCTGGGCGCGCTGCTGCGCCATCCACTGCTGCAGCTCTTCCTGCTCGGTGTCGGCACAGGCGCCGAGCAGGACCACGGACAGTCCCAGCGCCAGGATCAGCGGTCGTTGATGCATTATTTCTTCTTCCCCGCAGCCGCCTGCTTCTGCGTTGCGATCTCGTCCGCATCGAGGTAGCGGAAAGTGCGCGCAGTCGCATCCATCGCCAGCGTGCCGCTGCCATCCTTGGCGACCGGCGCGATGGCAATGTTGTTGAGCGTCACGATGCGCGACAAGTGGGCGATATCGGAAGCGAAGGCGCCGATGTCGTGGTAGCTGCCCGTCACTTTCAGCGCAATCGGCAGTTCGGCGTAGTAATCCTTGACCACCATCTGGCCTGGACGGAACAGCTCGAACTGCAGGCTGCGGCCCAGGCCCGCCTGGTTGATGTCGGACAGCAGCGCCGCCATTTCGGCCTTGCTGGGCAGTTGCTTCTCGAGCTGGATCACGTACTGCTGGACCTGCTCGCGCTGCTGCTTGAGGGCGTCGAGGCTCACGGCCTTGGTGAGCTTGCTCTGGTAGTCCTGGCGCAGCGTCACCTCCCGGTCCTGCTCCATCTGCAGTTCATCGCGGTAGTCGCTGAGCAGCACAAACCACAGCAGGGCCGCCACACCCACGGCGATCGCAATGCACAGCAGAGTGCGCGGCACGATAGGCCATTGCGAAGGGTCGTTGGGGTGCAGGTTGCTGAACTGCTTTTGCAGCTCGGCTTGAAGCCGGGCGAAATCCGGACCGGTGCGCTTTTTCTTGACCATCGCCTATCTCCCGTCCGCGGCTGGCGCGACGGTGTCCATCGCCTTTTGCGCTTCGCTGGTGCGCATCAGTTGAAAACGCATATTGAACGAGGCCACGCGCCGCTGGTCCTTGGGGGTCAGCGACAGATTGGTCGCGACGATTTCGGTGAGCTCCGGCTTGGAAAACCAGGGCGTGTTCTCGGCCAGGTTGCGCAGCATCTCCGAGACCCGCTCGTTGGACTGGGCCATGCCCTGCATGCTGATCACCTGGTCTTCCTGCTTGAGGCTGGTGACATAGACCCCGTCGGGCAGCTGGGCCACAAGTTCATGCAGCAGATGCACCGGCAGGTTGCGGTCCGACTGCAGATCCTCCACCGCCTTCTGGCGTGCGCGCAGCGCGGTGATTTCGTTTTCGAGGCCGGCGATCTCCACGATCTGCTTTTCCAGCAGCGTGATTTCCGACTGCAGCAGGCTGTTCTTTGTCTGCTGCTCGGCGATCATGCCCTGCAGCAGCGAGTAGATCAGGCCCGCGATCAGCAGCCCGGCGACGAACGACAGCAGCATCGTGGTCTGGAACACCTGCTTGCGGCGTTTGCGCGCCGCTTCGCGGTGCGGAAGTAGGTTGATCAGTATCACTGGAGAAACCTTCTCAGGGCCAGTCCGCAGGCGGTCAGATACGACGGCGCCTCGCGCGCCATCTTCTTGAGCCGCACATTGCTGCCGATCTGCATGCCGTCGAAAGGATTGACCAGACCACAGGCGAAGCCCGTGTGCTCGGTGATGGCCTCGACCAACCCGGGCAATGGCGCCGAGCCGCCGGCCAGCAGGATGTGGTCGACACGGTTGTAGGGCGTGCTGGTGAAGAAGAACTGCAGCGCGCGCGCGACCTCCTGCGTCATGCTTTCGACGAAGGGCTTGAGCACGACCTGCGGATAGTCCTCGGGCAATTCGGCATTGCGCTTCTTGGCCTCGGCCTCTTCGAGCGAGAAGCCGTACTGGCGCGCGATCAGCTGCGTCAGCTGGGCGCCGCCAAACGCCTGGTCGCGCTCGTACAGCACTTCCTCATTGCGCAGGACCTGCATGCTGGTCGTCAAGGCGCCGACTTCGAACAAGGCGACGATCGCGTCCTGGCCCTGGTGCGCCAGGTTCTCGATCAGCCGGCGCGCGGCCAGGCGTGCGCAATGGGATTCGATATCGACGATCACCGGCGTCAGACCGGCCGCTTCGGCCAGGCCCTGGCGATCCTGGACCTTCTCGCGGCGCGAGGCCGCGATCAGCACATCGACGTCGCCGGGCGAGTTCGCCGTCGGGCCGATCACGCAGAAGTCCAGGCTCACTTCATCGAGCGAAAAGGGAATGTACTGATTGGCTTCGGACTCGACCTGGACTTCGAGTTCCTGTTCACTCATTTCACCGGGCAGGGAAATCCGCTTGGTGATCACGGCCGAAGGCGGCAACGCCATGGCCACGTTCTTGCTGCGCGTGCCGCTCTTCTTCACCAGACGGCGCAGCGCTTCGGCGACTTCGTCGAATTTCTCGATATTGCCATCGGCAATCCAGCCCCGCTCCAGTGGCTCGATGCAGCACCGCTCCAGCACCAGCGCCCCCGAGGCATCACGGCCCAGTTCAACCAGCTTGATGCTCGAGGAACTGATGTCAATACCCAGCAACGATGCAGGCTGGCGACTGAACAGGGAACCTATTGTGATCAACGTGCCCTCCCGAGCCTGTAAGAAATGCAACAAAGTCTCACATCTCGCATTGATGCTATCAGCAAGAGCTTGGTGCAACCAAGATGGTTGTATCAACTGTATCCGCATTGCGTGGCCTAAATAAGACGTTTGCATGCGAAGGAAACCGCACTTCGTCGACACTTGGCGCACGCCAGTTCCGGCTGGGGCGTTTCTCCCCCCTGGCATTCTCTCCCTGTGAAGCACCCGAATCGCGGTGATTTTTATAATGCCAGTTCTTCTCCTTATGCTGCGCCATGCCGACTTCTGAAAAAAACGACAAGTCCTCGCCGTCCCGCGCGTCTTCTTCCCGCCCCTCCCACCACTGGTTGACCAAGGCCCTGTTCGGGCTGCTCGGGCTGGCGGTGGCCGTCGCCGCGGGCGTGCTGCTGACGGTGGCCGTGGCGCTGGCGATGGCCTACCCCAACCTGCCGGACGTCTCCGAACTCGCGGACTACCGCCCCAAGCTGCCGCTGCGCGTCTATTCGGCCGAAGGCGCGCTGCTCGGCGAATTCGGCGAGGAGCGCCGCACGCTGACACCCATCCAGGAAATCCCCAAGGTCATGACCGATGCGGTGCTTGCAATCGAAGACACGCGCTTCTTCGAGCACGGCGGCGTGGACTACAAGGGCATGGCGCGCGCCGTGCTCGCCAACCTGGGCGCGGGTGGCAAGAGCCAGGGCGCTTCCACCATCACCATGCAGGTCGCACGCAACGTCTATCTTTCCTCGGAAAAGACGTTCACGCGCAAGATCTATGAAGTGCTGCTGACCTTCAAGCTCGAGCACCTGCTGAGCAAGAACCAGATCCTCGAGATCTACATGAACCAGATCTACCTGGGCAACCGCGCCTATGGCTTCGCGGCCGCGTCCGAAGCCTATTTCGGCAAGCCGCTCAAGGCGATCTCGATCGCCGAAGCCGCGATGCTCGCCGGTCTGCCCAAGGCGCCCTCGGCCTACAACCCGATCAGCAACCCCAAGCGCGCGCGCAGCCGCCAGCTCTACATCATCGAGCGCATGGAGGAAAACGGCTTCATCACGGCCGCCGAAGCCGTGCAGGCCAAGCAGGAAGAGCTCAAGATCAGCTCGGGCAGCAACAACACCCGCGTGCATGCGGAATACGTGGCCGAAATGGCGCGCCAGCTGATCTACGCCCAGTACGGTGCAGAGGCCTACACGCGCGGCATCAATGTCTACACCACGCTCAACGCGGGTGAACAGGACGCCGCCTATACCGCCTTGCGCAAGGGCATCATGGATTACGAGCGCCGCCAGCACTACCGCGGCCCGGAACGCTTCATCGCCCTGCCCCAGGACCCCGAGGAGCAGGAAAACGCGATCGACGACGTGCTCGCCAACCATCCCGACAACGGCAACGTGCTGTCCGCCGTGGTGCTCGAGGCTTCGCCGCGCAAGATCGTCGCGACCCGCGCCGACGGCGAGAAATTCGAGATCACCGGCGAGGGTCTCAGGCCCGCCCAGTCCGGCCTGAGCGACAAGGCGCCGCCCAACACCAAGCTGCGCGCCGGCGCCGTGATCCGCGTGGTGAAGACGCCCAAGAACACCTGGGAAATCACCCAGTTGCCCGAAGTCGAAGGCGCGTTCGTCGCGCTCGACCCGAAAACCGGCGCCATCCGCGCGCTGGTCGGCGGTTTCGACTTCGGCAAGAACAAGTTCAACCACGTGACCCAGGCCTGGCGCCAGCCTGGCTCGAGCTTCAAGCCGTTCATCTATTCGGCCGCGCTGGAAAAAGGCTTCTCGCCGGCGACGATGATCAACGACGCACCGATCTTCTTCAGCGCCGGCACGACCGGTGGCCAGCCGTGGGAGCCCAAGAACTACGACAGCCGCTACGACGGCCCGATGAGCATGCGCACCGGCCTGAACAAGTCCAAGAACATGATCTCGATCCGCCTGCTGCAGGCGATAGGCCCCAAGTACGGCCAGGAATGGGTCACGCATTTCGGCTTTGATGCCGACAAGCACCCCGCCTACCTGACCATGGCCCTGGGCGCGGGCTCGGTCACGCCCATGCAGATGGCCGCGGGCTATGCGGTGTTCGCCAATGGCGGGCGCCGCGTCAACCCCTGGCTGATCACGCGCATCACCGACCACAAGGGCCGCGTGCTGTCCGAGTACCAGCCCCAGGCGCTCGAGCAGCTGCCCGAAGCGATTCCGCCACGCAATGCGTTCATCATGAACAGCCTGCTGCAGGACGTCGCCCGCGTCGGCACCGCGGCACGCGCCCAGGCCACGCTCAAGCGCCCCGACCTCTACGGCAAGACCGGCACCACCAACGACTCGGTCGATGCCTGGTTCGGCGGCTTCCAGCCCACGCTGGCCGCCGTGACCTGGATAGGCTACGACACACCACGCAACCTGGGCTCGCGCGAGACCGGTGGCGGCCTGAGCCTGCCGATCTGGATAGACTTCATGCAGCACGCGCTCAAGGGGGTTCCCGTGGCCGAGCTGCCCGTGCCGCCCGGCGTCGTCAACGTCGGCGGCGAATGGTTCTATGAGGAGTTCGCGCGCAATGCGGGCGTGAGCAGCCTGGGCGTGCCCGAAGGCGCATCCGAAGGCAGCGCTTCGCCACCGCCAGCCAGCGAGGAGCGCAATCGCATCCTGGACCTTTTCAGGAACTAGGCCCCATCGAAAAAGCCCCTGACGGCAACGACCGCAGGGGCTTTTTCGTGTCTGGCGCCGGGCCTATCAGGCCTTGAACGTCAGTTCGAGCCCGGATTGCTCGGACGCATAACGGCTCAGGCAGGCAAAGAACTCGCCCGCGCCCTTGGTGTCCAGCCAGCAGGCCTGGTCGGCGTCGTGGCGGAAATGGAAGCCGCCGGCCCTGGCCGCCAGCCACACTTCGTGCAGAGGTCTTTGCAGGTTGATCACAATCTGGCTGCGGTTGGGAAAGGACAGCGTGACCATGCCTCCCGCACGCTGGGCATCGATATCGGCGTCGGATTCGTCATTGATGCGGTCGCATCCCTGCTCCACCGCGAGCAGCAGCTTTTCAGCACAATCGAGAAATTCAAGGTCGTTCATTACAATCCGCACATGTTGAGAGCTTCCCAAATTCTAGTCAGGACTTTTGCCCTTGCGCTCAGTGCGGCGTCACTGGGCGCTTGCGGCCAGCGCGGGCCCCTGTATCTTCCCACGGCACCCGAGGCGGCGCAACGTGCGACGCTGCCCGAAACGCTGCGCCCGCAGCGGGGCGACGCAACGCCGGCCCCGGTAGCGCCGCCGCCCGCCGCGCGCTGAACATCCTAGGCCAGGCGGCGCTTAGAGCGCAGCCAACGCTGAAGACGCCAGCCCAGCAGCAGCGCCACGATGGCGGCGTAGACCGCGACTTCGGCAAAATCGTTCTTGCCCGCGCGCATCCAGAAGAAATGCAGCAGCGCGAGCCCGGCCACCGCATAGACGCTGCGGTGCAGCCACTGCCAGCGGCGCGCACCCATCCACCGGATCACGCGGTGCGGCGAAGTCGCGGCCAGCGCCGTGAGCAGGCTGAAAGCCAGCATGCCGACCAGGATGAACGGCCGCTCGAGGATGTCGCGCCAGATCTCGCCCGGATCGAGCCCCTGGTCGAAGACCGCGTAGCACAGCAGGTGCGCCGTCGCATAGAAATACACGAACAGGCCCAGCATGCGCCGAAAGCGCGCGAGCGCGGGTACGCCCAGCGCAATGCGCGCCGGCGTGACCGCGAGCACCACGCACAGAAAGCGCAGCGTCCAGTCGCCCGTGGCGCGCAGCAAGGCCTCGGCCGGGTTCGCGCCCAGCGTGTCGAGCACCGCGCCGACGAACAACTGCGCGAACGGCAGCAGGCACAGCACGAACAGCAGCGGCTTGGCTGCCGGATGCATGAAGGCCGTTTTCCAGCGCGGGGCCGGGGCACGCATCTGCGGGGCGCTCAAAACTGCTGCTTGAGGTCCATGCCCGCATAGAGCTGACCGACCTGCTCGCCGTAACCGTTGAACATCAGCGTCTTGCGCTTCTTCGCGAACAGGCCGCCCTCGCCAATGCGCCGCTCGCTGGACTGGCTCCAGCGCGGGTGCGGCACGTCAGGATTGACATTGGAATAAAAGCCGTACTCGTTGCGCGCCGCCTTGTTCCAGGCCGTTGCCGGCTGCTTGTCGGTGAGGCGGATGGCGACAATGCTCTTGGCGCTCTTGAAGCCGTACTTCCACGGAACGACCAGGCGCACCGGCGCGCCGTTTTGCGCTGGCAGCACTTCGCCATACATGCCGAACGCCAGCAGCGTCAGCGGGTGCATGGCCTCGTCGAGGCGCAGCCCTTCGGTGTAGGGCCAGTCGAGCACCCTGCTGCGCAGGCCCGGCATCATCTTCGGATCGGCCAGCGTCACGAACTCCACGTATTTGGCACTGCCCAGCGGCTGCACGCGGCGCAGCAACTGCGCCAGCGAGTAGCCGACCCAGGGAATGACCATGGACCAGCCTTCGACGCAGCGCAGCCGGTAGATCCGCTCTTCCTGCGCGCTCAGCTGCAGCAGTTCCTGCAGATCGAACGTCGCGGGCTTGGCGACCAGGCCTTCGACCTTGATGCTCCAGGGCGTGGTCTTGAGCGTGTGCGCATTGCGCGCGGGATCGGCCTTGTCGAGGCCGAACTCGTAGTAGTTGTTGTACTGCGAGGCATCGGCATAGGCCGTGGGCGTTTCCATGGTGTTGGCGCCCGCGACCTGGCTGGGCTGGCCCGCGAGCGCAGCGAGCTTGCCCGGGCGCTGCACCGCAGCCAGCGCATCGCGCCCGGCCCAGGCGGCAAGCGTGCCCCCGGCTGCGCCCGCAGCCACGGTACGCAGCCACTGGCGCCGTTCCTCGTAGACCGGCTGGGGCGTGATCTCGCTGCTGCGGGCATGGGAAAAGCCGTCGCGATCGGTTCGTATCAGCATGGCAGCTCCTTGGACAGACAGCCTTGTCTGATGCATTGTGACTGTGGATGGTTCACTGCGCACGGCAACAAAAAAAGGCCCCCACGCTTGCCTCACTGCGTGTGGCTGCCTGGGGGGCAAAGCCCCCCATTCTTTTTGTCTTGGGGCGGCCCGGCGACAAAAAAAGAGCGCCCATCGCTGAACGCTCTTTTTCGCGGAACCCGGCGTGACTTACAGCTCGCCGTAGCTGTGCAGGCCGCTGAGGAACATGTTCACGCCCAGAAAGGCGAACGTCGTCACGCCCAGGCCGGTTAAGGCCCACCAGGCGGACACGGTGCCGCGCAAGCCCTTGACGAGGCGCATGTGCAGCCAGGCCGCGTAGTTGAGCCAGACGATCAGCGCCCAGGTTTCCTTCGGGTCCCAGCTCCAGTAGCCGCCCCAGGCCTCGGCCGCCCAGAGCGCGCCCAGCACGGTGGCGATGGTGAAGAACGCAAAGCCCACGGCAATCGACTTGTACATCACGTCATCGAGGATCTCGAACGACGGCAGGCGTGCGGCGATATGCTTGCGCGCCAGCAGGATGCCGGCCACGATCAGCGCCGAAATGCCGAAGTACACGGTCCAGTAGCTGCCGCCGCTCTCGGTCGCGCCCTGGCGGAACACGATGGGCTCGAAGCACAGCACGATGCCCAGCAGCCACAGCGGTGCGAGCTTGTACCAGCGGGTTTCGCCTGCCTGCTGCTTGATCAGGTAGGCGAATGCGACCATGGCCGCGAGCGCGAACGTGCCGTAGCCGATGAAGTTGGCGGGCACATGCAGTTTCATCCACCAGCTCTTGAGCGCCGGCACCAGCGGCTGGATCTCGTGCGCTTCGCGCACCAGCGTGTACCAGAGCAAAAAGCCCACGGCCGCGCTCACCACCAGCATCACAAAGGCGCCGAGCGCGCGGGTGTCGTAGTTTTCCTCGTAGTAGAGGTAGAAGGTCGCGGTCATCCAGCAGAACATCACGAACACTTCGTAGAGGTTGCTGACCGGAATATGGCCGATGTCGGCGCCCAGCAGATAGCTTTCGTACCAGCGCACCATGGAGCCGATCAGCGCCATCGCAATCGCCACCCAGGCGATGCGCGAGCCCAGCAGCGACATGGTCCGGCCCTCGTTGCGCGAGAACATGCCTATCCAGTAGAAGATGGTGCTCATGAAGAACAGCATGCTCATCCAGAGGATGGCCGACTGGCTCGAGAGGAAATATTTGAGACCGAACACGGTTTCTGCCCGGGCCAGGTCGCCTGCGCCATCGACCTGGTACAGGCCCAGCGCGAGCAGCGAAAACCCCGCCACGGCCAGCGTCAGCACGCGCAGCGGACGCCAGAACCAGCACAACCAGATGAGGGTGGGAATGGTGCCCAGCAGGATGGCCTTTTCATAGCCATCCATGTAGTCCGCATAGCGCTGCAGCGCGAACAGCCCGCCCGCCGTGACGATCACGGCAAACAGCCAGTCGAACCAGTTGCGGCGCGAAAAATACCCCGAATGCAGGGTGATGGTCTCGGAAGAGTCGGTCGTTGCGGTCGTCATTCAGAAGCTCCCGGGCTGCGCGCAGTCGGCTTGGCGCCAATGAGTTTTTCGGTCAGCATGGCAAAGTCCTTGTCACCTTCCATGGTCTGGCGGTTGGTGGAAAGGGCCACGGTGGCGTAGCTGCTGCCTTCGCCGGCGGGGGCCAGCCAGATCCACAGGCGTCGATCACGCACGTAGAGCATGGCAAAGATCCCCAGAATCAGGAACAGGCAACCCAGATAGACTACGTTCTTGCCGGGCCCACGTGTGACCTGGAAAACGCTGGCTTGCACATGCGTGAAATCGTCGAGCATGAATGCCATCGGCGCGGGATAGAACTGGGCGTCGCTCAGCGAGAACACCGCCTGCGTCATGAACGCCAGCGTCTGCTCGTTGTTTTCCATCGCCGGCAGGCCCGACTGCTGGCGCAGCGACTGCGCCATCTCGAACAGCACGCCATTCAAGATGCGCACCAGCACTTCGCTGGCGCGCGTGCGCTCGGCCTCGGGCACGTTCTGCTCCATGAAGCGCGCGATCGCCTGCAGACCGCCGACCTTCACGCCCGCATCGTCCGTCGTGCCCGCATACATTTCCAGCGCGCGCAGCGCCGACTGCATCAGCGGCTCGCGCAGATCGGGGCGGGCCGCGTCGACCGCCTGCGCCACATAGCTGCGCGCCGCCTGCGCGCGCAGCGCGGGCTCGGCCAGCGCCACGCGCAGGCGCAGGAACGTGTCCATCGAGCCTTCGACGTCGGCCGGCACGCGCAGGAAGCGGAATGCATCGACCGGGTTGTCGCGCACGCCCAGCAGGAACACCGGGTTGCCGTCACCCGTGTCCACGGGCAGCATGTAGTTCTGGTACTCGCGCGCCTGGCCCGAAGCGTCGCGCAGCTTGTAGCCAATGCTGGGACCGATGTTGCGCAGCTCTTTTTCGGTCGTGGTCTTGTGGCCTGCACCCAGGCGCGCGTCGATCGCTGATTTGAGGTCGACCTTGCGCACATCGGTGCCCGAAGCCATCGCGCCCTTGGCCGCGCCGAAGTTTTCCACGTTGATGGTGCGCAGCGCCGTGTATTCAAGCGTCAGCGTGTCTTCGCCATTGCCCCGGCCTTCGCCCGAGCGCGTGAATTCGCTGGTGCCGCCGATGATGCCCTCGACCGTGAACGGCTTGCCCGTGCCGTCCAGGGGCACGGCGCGCATCTTGACCGACGAACCGCCGTCGTCAAAGCTCGACTGGTAGATTTCCACGCCCTTGTAATGCGCGGGATGGTTGACTTCGATGCGCCGGGCCGTCTGCTCGCCGGTGTGCTTGTCGTGAATGATCACTTCACTGGCGAACAGCTTGGGCATGCCCGTCGAGTAGTACTCGACGATGAACTTCTTGAGTTCCACCGCGAATGGCAGCTCCTGCAGCAACACCCCGTCCGACTGGCTCAGGATGGCGGTGCTCGACTGCGTGCCTTCGGCGACCATCAGATTGCCGCGGAACGTAGGGTTGCGCTCGGACAGACGGTGCTCGGGCGCGACGTCCGACACCCGGCCGCCGCCGGTATAGGGCGTCTTGTCGCCAAACAGCATCTGCGCGCGCACGATCAGGTCGCCGTCGAACAGCCCGCCCAGACAGATCAGCACGATGGAGCTGTGCGCGGCGATGTAGCCCAGCTTGTGCGCTGCACCGGCCTTGGCGGCCACCATCCAGCCCGTGCCGCGCGGCTGCAGCTTGACTTTCCAGCCCCCGGTGACCAGCAGCTTGCCCAGGCGCTGCGCCGCGTCCTGCGGGCTGCCGCGCACTTCGGCCTGGGCGCGGTGGCGAAAGGCTTCCAGGCTCTTCTCGCGGATGTTTTCCTTGTAGGTGCGCAGGTCAGCCAGGTACTTGGGCGCATTGCGCGCCACGCACAGGCTGGTGCTGGCCACGAGAAACGCCAGGATCAGCAGGAACCACCAGGCGCTGTAGACCGCGTTGAGCTTGAGCGCCAGGAACAGCTGCGACCAGAACGGGCCGAACTGGTTCACATAATTGACCGCGGGCTCATGCTGCTTGAGCACCGTGCCGATCACCGACGCGATGCAGATCACCGAGAGCAAGGCAATCGCAAAGCGCATCGAGGACAGCAACTCGACGGTCGCGCGCCAAGCCTGAGAGCCAAAGGAGGAAGTCGCGCGCGAAGAGGTGTCTGGCATGGAGGAAGTAACGCAAAGCCCGAAAGCAAAAAGGCGGGGCCACCTCAGCAAAGGATGGACCCGCCCATTGGGGTTGAGTGATTGGCGTTTGGTTCCCTGCGCTGGTGCGAAACCATTCAACGCCGGGCAACAAACGCTAAAAACGCTTCAGCGCAGGCCGGCGATATAGTCCGACACGGCCTTGATTTCCCGGTCGTTGAGCTTGGCCGCCACCTGGGTCATGGGCAGGCTGTTGCCCCGCTTGCCATCCCGAAACTCTATCAGCTGTTTAATAGTGTAGTCCGCATGCTGGCCGGCCAGGCGCGGGTACTGCACGGGCAGGCCGGCACCATTGGGGCTGTGGCAGCCGGCGCAGGCCGCGATGTTGCGGTCCTGGATGCCGCCGCGGAAGATGCGCTCGCCCAGGGCGACCAGATCCTTGTCCTTGGCAAAGCCGCCCTTGGACTTCTGCGCCGCGAGCCAGCCGGAAATGTTCTTCATTTCCTCGTCCGACAGCATGGCCGCGAAGCCCTGCATCACCGGATCCTTGCGCACGCCGCTCTTGAAATCCTGCAACTGTTTGGTCAGGTATTCAGGGTGCTGCTGGGCCAGTGCGGGATTAGCCACAATGGTCGAGTTGCCATCCGCTCCGTGGCATGCTGCGCACACTGCGGCATAGCCTGCCGCGCCTTTTGTCAAGTCAAGCTTGGCATTCGTCTGCGGTGCAGCGGGCGTTTCACCCGCCGAGAAGGCCGGGAAAGCGGGTGCTGCCAGAACGGCAGCCATCAGCATAGAGGCGAGCAACTTCATATCGAGGGTCTGTTGTTAGGTGCACTGAACCGCACAATTCTACAATGAGGCTCCCAAGCATAGATACCCCCCATGACGAACTCCTCCCCCGCACCGGTTGCGGGCAAGCCTTCTCCCAGCATTGATGGCAAGCTCGCCATGGGCTGGATGCATACCGCGCGCTTCCTCACCACTGCCGCGCAGCTGCACCATCTGCCCACCATTGAAGTGCCGGAGATCGCTTTTGTCGGCCGTTCCAACGCCGGCAAATCCACCTGCATCAACACGTTGACGCAGCAAAAGCAACTGGCCTTCGCCTCGAAGAAGCCCGGTCGCACACAGCACATCAACCTGTTCTCGCTGGGCCGCCAAGGCCTCACCGATGCGGTGCTTGCCGATTTGCCGGGCTACGGCTATGCCGCAGTATCGCGCTCGGACAAGATCCGCTGGCAGCAGGTGATGGTCAACTACCTGATCACGCGCAGCAGCCTCACGGGCATCGTGCTGCTGTGCGATCCGCGCCTGGGCCTGACCGAACTCGACGAAGCGCTGCTCGAAGCCGTGCGCCCGCGCGTCGAAGACGGCCTGAAGTTCCTGATCCTGCTGACCAAGGCCGACAAGCTCACGCGCGCCGAGCAGACCAAGGCGCTGTCCATTGCGCGACTGCAAGCCGGCGGCGGCGAGGCAATGTTGTTCTCCGCGCTCAAGAAACAGGGTGTGGACGACGTGGCTCAGCTACTATGGCGTTGGTCGCATCCGGCAGAACCTGCAGCCGCAGGGGCACCGGACGCAGCCACGCCCGCAGTGCCGTCCACCACGTCGGACAGCGCTGACGAACCCCAGGCCAACTAGCTTCCAGCAGGTTCCGCCAAGCGCTGGAGGCTACCGAGAGAGTAGCTCCATGATCCAGACTTGCGACCATGTCCTGCCCCACGGCATCACGCTGCGCTGCCGCACCGCGGGCACGCCGGGCCAGCCGGTGCTGCTGTTTCTCCATGGCTTTCCCGAAGGCGCGTTCATCTGGGACGCGCTGCTGACGCATTTCGCGGCACCCGAAAACGGCGGCTTTCGCTGCGTGGCGCCCGACCTGCGCGGCTTTGGCGACTCGAGCAGTCCGCCCGAAGTCACGGCCTACCATGCGCGCCACCTGGTGCAGGACATTCGCGCGCTGATCGCCATCGAGAGCCCGCAGGCGCCGCTGGCCTGCCTGGTCGCGCACGACTGGGGCGGTGCGCTGGCCTGGAGCGTGGCCAGCCAGCACGCCGACAGCATGGACCGACTGATGGTGCTCAACGCCCCCCACGCGGGGGCGTTCTTGCGTGAACTGCGCGAACATGTTGAACAGCGCCAAGCCAGCGACTACATGCGTTTCCTGCGCCGCGCCGATGCACCCGCGCTGCTCGCCGAGCAGGATTACCGGCGCGCCTTGGGCTTTTTCGCCCAGCCCGACGGCCGCTTGCCCGCCTGGCTCACGCCCGCGCTGCAGGCGCAATACCGCCAGCACTGGTCACACGGAATGCAGGGCGCCTGCCATTACTACGGTGCGAGCCCGTTGTTTCCGCCGGCACCGGGCGCGCCCGACCACCTTGCGGCCTTGCAGCTGCCCGAGGCCGCGCTGCACGTCGATGTGCCGACGCTGGTGCTCTGGGGCATGAGCGACCCGGCGCTGCGCCCGGGGCTGCTCGATGGACTCGAAGACTGGGTGCCGCGGCTGCAGATCCAGCACCTGCGCAACACCTCGCACTGGGTGGTGCACGAACGCCCGGCGCGCGTGATCGACGAGCTCGAGCATTTTGTGCAGCAGCAGTTCAGCGGCGAACGTCTCGCGGCTTGATTGTCGGCGCCACGGCCCTTCGACGAGCTTAGGGCGAACGGGGGGAGAAAGTCAGGAAATCATTTCCGCTCAGCCATAGAGTGATGGCTCGCCCTCGGGCCGGGTCTTGAAGCGCTTGTGCACCCAGTAGTACTGCTCGGGCATGGTGTCTATCCAGTGCTCTAGTTCACGGTTCATGCGTGCCGTGTCGGCGACCGCGTCCGCGGTCGGAAAGTCTTCCCAGGCCGGGGTGATCAGCGCGACATAGCCTTGGGGCGTGAGCCGGGTGTACATGCCTATGACCTTGGCCCGGCCCAGCCGTGCAAAGCGCGACAGCGAGGGAATGGTCGCTGCCGTGACGCCGTAGAACGGCACGAACACCGAATCGTTGCGGCCGAAATCCATGTCGGGCAACAGGTACAGCAGCCCGCCCTGGCGCAGGCTGGAGATGATGGGCTTGACGCCGTCGGCGCGGTTGAGCATGCGCACATCGCCAAAGCGCTGGCGCCCGCCCATGAACCAGTCGTCTATCGTCGGGTTGGGGTGGGTCGAGAAGATCGAGGTGAACGCGCGCGTGGTGTTGAGCGGCAGCGTCAGCCCGCCCGCGTCCATGCTGTAGAAATGCGGCGCGAAGACGATGGTCGGCGTGTCGCCCTCGAGTTCATGCAACGCGCCTTCGAGCCGCACGCGCTGGCGCACCACGGACTCGGGCGCCGACCACAGCCAGCCGCGGTCCAGCCAGGTCTGGCAGAACACCACGAAGTTCTGTCGGGCCAGGGCCTTGCGCCGGGCCAGGGGCATCTCTGGAAAGCACAGCTCGAGATTGCGCAGCGCAATCCTGCGCCGCGGCACGGCAACCACGAACAGCACGCGCCCGAGCAGCCAGCCGAGCGCGCGCAGCCATTTCAGCGGCAGGCGCCCGAGCATGCCCATCAGCCAGACACCGAAGCGCGCGCTCATGGCGCCACCTGCGCGCCAGCGGGCTGCTCGGCCCGGGGTTGCTTGTAGCGCGCATAGCCCCAGAGGTACTGCGACGGGCATTGGCGAATGGTCTGCTCCATGGCCTGGTTGAGCTGCAGCACAGCGGTTTCCAACGAATCTGACAAAGGCATGGGCAACTCCTCAAAATACAGCGCGTAGCCTCGCCCCCAGGGCTTGCGCTCGCAACGGGCAACGATCACGCTCGCACCGGTCTGCTGCACCAGCCGCGCCGCCAGGGTCATGGTGTAGGCGTCACGGCCAAAAAACGGCGACCACAGGCCCTGCCCCTCGGGCGGTACCTGGTCGGGCAGCAGGCCCACGGCTTCGCCGCGGCGCAGCGCCTTGATCATCTGGCGCACGCCCGACAGCGCGGTCGGCACGGCCTGCACGCCGGGCCGGTTGCGCGCGGTTTCCATCACCTGGGCCAGCCAGGCCTGGCGCGCGGGCCGGTACAGGATGGTGATGGGGCCGCGCTCGGCGCTCCAGCGGCGCGCCGCGGCCTGCACCGACAGCTCGAAGCAGCCCAGATGGGGCGTGAGGAAAACAATGCCGCGGCCCTTGGCCCAGACCTGCTCGACGCGCTCGGGCTCGATCATCTCGCAGCGCACGGGCCTGGTCTGCAGCCACATGCGCGGCAGCTCGGCGACCATGCGGCCGGCATGGCCCACGGCCGCGCGCACCTCGCAAAAGCGGTAGCCCGCCTGGCGGACGTTCTGCAGGAAGCGCCGGCGGTAGGTGCCCGAGACGAAGAACACCAGCCAGCCCAGGGCAGCGCCCAGACCATGCAAAAGCCATAAAGGCAGCAACGAGAACAAGTGGAACAGGCTTGGCATTAAAATAGAAAGGTCGCTGAGTTAAATGAGCAACTTGCAGGGCGACGTAAAAAAATTCTGCTAAAGCGTTCGCCGGGCTCCGTCAGCTTGGGCAACGCCTCAAAAGCTGGAACACAGGAGTTTATTCAATGGCGAACGATTTTCTTTTCACTTCGGAATCTGTCTCTGAAGGGCACCCCGACAAGGTGGCCGACCAGATCTCCGATGCGATCCTGGATGCCATTTTCACCCAAGACCCCCACTCGCGTGTGGCAGCCGAGACGCTGACCAACACCGGCCTGGTGGTTCTGGCGGGCGAAATCACCACCGGCGCGAATGTCGACTACATCCAGGTCGCGCGCGACACCATCAAGCGCATCGGCTACGACAACACCGAATACGGCATCGACTACAAGGGCTGCGCGGTGCTCGTGGCCTATGACAAGCAGAGCCAGGACATCGCCCAGGGCGTGGACCAGGCCAGCGACGACGAACTCAACACCGGCGCTGGCGACCAGGGCCTGATGTTCGGCTACGCCTGCGATGAGACGCCCGAGCTGATGCCCGCGCCGATCTACTATGCGCACCGCCTGGTCGAGCGCCAGGCGCAGCTGCGCAAGGACGGCCGCCTGCCGTTCCTGCGCCCCGACGCCAAGAGCCAGGTGACGATGCGCTATGTCGACGGCAAGCCGCACAGCATCGACACCGTGGTGCTGTCGACCCAGCACAGCCCCGACCAGTCGGAGACGGCCACCAAGATGAAGCCCAGCTTCATCGAAGCCATCATCGAGGAAATCATCAAGCCGGTGCTGCCCAACGAATGGCTGCAGGACACCAAGTACCTGATCAACCCCACGGGCCGCTTCGTGGTCGGTGGCCCGCAAGGCGATTGCGGCCTGACCGGCCGCAAGATCATTGTCGACACCTACGGCGGTGCCTGCCCCCATGGCGGTGGCGCGTTCTCGGGCAAGGACCCGACCAAGGTCGACCGCTCGGCCGCCTATGCCGCGCGCTACGTGGCCAAGAACATCGTCGCCGCAGGCCTGGCGCGCCAGTGCCAGATCCAGGTCGCCTACGCGATCGGCGTCGCGCGCCCGATGAACATCACGGTCTACACCGAAGGCACGGGCGTGATTCCCGACGACCAGATCGCCAGGCTCGTGGCCGAACATTTCGACCTGCGCCCCAAGGGCATCATCCAGATGCTCGACCTGCTGCGCCCTATCTACAGCAAGACCGCGGCCTACGGCCACTTCGGCCGCGAAGAGCCCGAATTCACCTGGGAAAAGACCGACAAGGCGGCGCTGCTGCGCGCCTCGGCCGGACTGCGCTAAGCCGTACGACGGGCCCGGCCCGTTCAACGCCCCCAAGGCCTGCCTGCGTGCAGGCCTTTTTTCTTGCGCAAGAACGCAGGTCTATTCCTACGCGCGCAGCGCTGTCCGGCCCACAGCCAACCTCTGCGGCCAACGCTAACGTAGCAACTGATCGTCGGCACATTGACCGACGCCAGCAGCTTCCAAGGAAACCACCATGCTCAAATACGCGATCATCTTCGCCGTCATCTCCCTGCTGGCCGGCGCGCTGGGCTTCACCGGCGTGGCCGCGGGTGCCGCCGGCATCGCCAAGCTGCTGTTCATCGTGTTCCTGGTGCTGGCCGTGATCTTCGTGGTGCTGGCCGTGCTCGGCGTGGGCGCCGCGCGCAAGGCCCTCAAGTAGGCCCGGGCCATACCGGCGCCGTGCATGTTCACGGCGCCCGGCGACGGGTGGGCGTCTACACTGGCCACTTGCTGATTTCGTTGACGGATCGCGCGCTGCTCCGCCCGGGCGTGCATCGCCCCCAGCGACAGCTTCACGCCTGAACGCTCTACCCGCCCATGCCGCCCATCATCTCCAGCCTGCTCGACACCGACCTGTACAAGTTCACCATGTGGCAGGCGATGCTGCATCGCCATCCCCAGACCCAGGCGCGCTACGAATTCGTCTGCCGCAGCACGCCCGAGTACCCGCTGGCCGAGCTGCTGCCCGAAGTCGAGCGCGAACTCGATGCGCTGTGCGAGCTGTCGTTCGCCAGCGACGCGCTGGACTACCTTGGATCGCTGCGCTTCATCAAGAGCGACTTCATCGACTTCCTGCGCATCTTCCGCTTCCAGCGCGCGTTCATCGAGGCGCGCGCCGAAGGACAGACGCTGCAGATCGTGGCGCACGGCCCGCAGGTGCATGTGATGGGTTTCGAGATCTATGTGCTGGCCATCGTCAACGAGCTGTACTTCCGCCGTTTCGACGCCGCGGCTGCACTGCAGGAAGGGCGCGTGCGCCTGGCGCAAAAAGTCGCCCAGCTGCAGGCGCTGGCTGGCGCCGCCCAGCGCCGCCATCCGTTCGAGATGTTCGACTTCGGTGTGCGCCGGCGCTTTTCGGGCGCCTGGCAGCGCGAAGTCGTGCAGCGCTTCGCCACCGAAACCTCGCAATGGTTCAAGGGCACGTCCAACGTGCTGCTGGCGCGCGACCTGCAGATCGTGCCCATAGGCACCATGGCCCACGAATACATGCAAAGCTACCAGGCGCTGGGCGTGCGCCTGCGCGACTTCCAGAACGCCGCGCTCGAGGACTGGGTGCAGGAATACCGCGGCGACCTGGGCATCGCGCTGACCGACACGGTGGGCATGAACGCTTTCCTGCACGACTTCGACCTGTATTTCGCCAAGCTGTTCGACGGCCTGCGCCACGACTCGGGCGACCCGTTTGCCTGGGGCGAGAAGGCGCTGGCCCACTACCAGCGCCTGCGCATCGACACGCACAGCAAGCGCCTGGTGTTCTCCGACGGGCTGAACCTCGACAGCGCGCTGGAGCTCTACCACCGCTTTGCCGACCGCATCCAGCTGGGCTTTGGCATAGGCACGCGCCTGACCAACGACATGGGCCTGACGCCGCTGAACATCGTGATGAAGCTGACCCATGCCAACGGCCAGCCGGTCGCCAAGATTTCGGACAGCCCGGGCAAGACGCTGTGCACCGACGAAACCTACCTCGCCTATCTGCGCCAGGTGTTCGACATTCCCGACCCGCAACCCCTGCGCCCCTGACGCCCAAGGAGACTTCCATGCTGCGCATCACGCTGGCCCAACTCAACTACACCGTGGGCGATATCGACGGCAATGTCCAGCGCATGTGCGCGGCCGCGCACCAGGCCCGGCAGGAGCAGGCCGACATGGTGGTCTTCAGCGAGCTCTCCCTGTGCGGCTACTACCCCAGCGACCTGCTTGACGAGCCTGCGTTCATGCAGCGCGTGCAGGACGGCCTGGAAGCATTGCGCCGCGCCTCGGCCGACTATCCCGAGCTGCACTGGGTCGTGGGCGCGCCCACGCGCGCCGAAGGGCCGGGCAAACCGCTGCACAACAGCCTGCTGGTGCTGCACGGCGGCACGCTGCGCCTGCAGTACGACAAGCAGTTGCTGCCGACCTACAACATCTTCGACGAACGCCGGCATTTCGAGCCCGGCCCCGATGTGGCCAAGGTGCTGCGCATAGGCCAGATGCAGGTCGGTTTCCTGATCTGCGAAGACGGCTGGAACGACAGCGGCGCCGACTACGCAACCAACCCCTTCAGGCGCATAGCCGATGCCGCGCCCGACCTGGTGGTCAGCATCAACGCCAGTCCCAGCCACCTGGGCAAGCGCGAGCAGCGCCACCAGGTCTTCAGCGCCGCGGCCAGCCGCCACGCGCTGGCGCTGCTGTACGTCAACCAGGTCGGCGGCCAGGACCAGATCGTGTTCGACGGCGCCTCGTTCGCCGTCGAGCCCGAGCACGGCGTGGTGCTCGAGGCGCCGCGCTTCCAGGAATCCGTGACCACGCTGGCCTTCGACATGGGGCGCTTCAGCAGCGTGTCAGGCCGCGCGCTGCCGGCCGTGCCCGCGCAGGGCCTGGCCACCATGGAGTTCTACCGCCAGCAGATCGTGCTGGGCCTGCGCGACTATGCACGCCGCTGCGGCTTCACCCGGGCCGTGGTCGGCAGTTCGGGCGGCATCGACAGCGCGCTGACGCTGGCGCTCGCGGCCCAGGCCCTGGGTGCGGACAACGTGGTCGGCGTGACCATGCCTTCGGGCTTTTCTTCGGCCGGCTCGGTCGATGATTCGGTGGCGCTGTGCGAGAACCTGGGCATCCGGCTGCACCAGCACCCGATAGGCGAGCTCGTGGACGGCTATGCCGAGGGCTTCGCGCGCAGCTTCGGCCAGCCGCTCGAGGGCCTGCCGCTCGAGAACCTGCAGGCCCGCATCCGCGGCACGATATTGATGGAGTATTCGAACGCCTTCGGCCACCTGCTGCTGACCACGGGCAACAAGTCCGAAGTCTCGGTCGGCTACTGCACGCTCTACGGCGACACCAACGGCGGCCTGGGGCTGCTCGGCGACCTCTACAAGACCGAAGTCTTTGCTCTTTCGCGCCACATCAACGCCACGGCCGGCCGCGAACTGATTCCGCAGGCCATCATCGCCAAGCCGCCTTCGGCCGAACTCGCGCCCGACCAGAAGGACGAGGACAGCCTGCCGCCCTACGCCGTGCTCGACGAAATCCTCAAGCTGCTGATCGAGGGCACGCATCTGTCCGGCCTCGAATACGCGAGCGCGCGCCAGTTCGTCGACACGCTGGTGCAGCAGCCCGACGGTCCGGCGCTGGTCGACAAGGTGCAGCGCATGATCCACCGCAGCGAATACAAGCGCCGCCAGGCACCGCCCATACTGCGCGTGCGCCCGCGCGCATTCGGCACCGGGCGCCAGATGCCGATTGCGGCGTATTATCCTTGACACCCCCTGAGCCGCTCACGCCGGATGGCCGGCCCCGGCTTCCCTCTCCCATCCTTCGGTGGAGGGGGACGGCACCCTCGCTGCGGGGCGGCCCTTGCTCGGTGCCCCCTGAGCTGGGACATGCTCGTTCTCGAAAAAAACATGGCCTTTTCTCCTGACACCTCCCCGTCCTCGCCGCCGCACACCGCCGTGCTGATCGGGCGCTTCCAGCCCTGGCACAACGGCCATATGGCGCTGCTGCAGGCGGCCTTGCAGCAGGCGCAGCAGGTCGTGGTGGTGCTCGGCAGTGCCCACCAGGCGCGCAGCCCGAAGAACCCGTTCACCTGGCAGGAGCGCGCGGCCATGGTGCAGGCAGCGCTGTCGCCCGCCGAGCGCGCGCGCGTGCATTGCATTCCCGTGCGCGACCATTACAACGAGGCACGCTGGGTCGAGGCCGTGCGCGCCGGCGTGCAGGCGCTGGTGCCGCCGGGCGCGGCCATTGCGCTGGTCGGCCACTTCAAGGACAGCAGCAGCAGCTATCTGCAAAGCTTTCCCGGCTGGCAGCTGCTGAGCCTGCCGCGGCTGGGCGCGTTCGATGCCACGCCCTTGCGCGAAATCTACTGGAACGCGAGCGCCGCTGCGCGCAGCGAAGTGCTGGCCGCGCTCGCGCCGCAGGTGCCCGCGCCGGTGCTCGACTTCCTGCAGGCCTGGATGGACACGCCCGACTACGGCGCGATGCAGCACGAAGCCGCGATGCTGCGCAGCTACCACGCAGCCTGGGCCTGCGCGCCCTACCCGCCGGTGTTCGTCACGGTCGATGCGCTGCTGCTGTGCAACGGCCATCTGCTGCTGATCGAGCGCGGCCATGCGCCGGGCAAGGGCCTGTGGGCACTGCCCGGCGGCTTTATCGAGCCGCGCGACAGCCTCTGGCAGTCATGCCTGCGCGAGCTGCAGGAGGAAACCGGCTGCGCCGTCGATGCGCAGGCACTCGAAGCCGCGCTGCAGGGCGTGCAGGTGTTCGATCACCCCGATCGCAGCCTGCGCGGGCGCACCATCACCCATGTGCATGTGTTCGATCTGGGCGAGCGCGCGCAGCTGCCGGCCGTGCAGGGCGGCGACGACGCGGCGCTTGCGCGCTGGGTGCCGCTGGCGCAGCTGCCCGCGCTCGAGACCCGGTTTTTCGAAGACCATTTCCATGTGATCCAGCGCTGCCTGGAAAACATCTGCACCACCCCTTTGTCCCACTGATTCCGTCGACATGTCCGATTTGCATATCCGCCCCGCCACCATCGCCGATACCGAACAGATCCTGCGCTTCATCCGCGACCTGGCGATCTATGAGAAAGCCGAGCACGAAGTGCTGGCCACACCCGCGCATCTGCACCGCACGCTGTTTTGCGACCAGCCCGCCGTCCACGGCCTGATGTGCATGAACGGTGATGGGCCGCTGGGCTTCGCAGTGTATTTCTTCAATTATTCGACCTGGTTGGGCCAGCATGGCCTGTACCTCGAAGACCTCTATGTCTCTCCCGACAGCCGCGGCCAGGGCGCGGGCAAGGCCTTGCTGGCCCACCTCGCGCGCATCGCCGTTCAGCATGACTGTGGACGCTTCGAATGGAGCGTGCTCGACTGGAATGCGCCGTCCATCGCCTTCTACGAAAGCCTGGGCGCCGAGCCGCAGAACGAGTGGATACGCTACCGGCTCACGGGCGAAGCGCTGCGGAAACTTGCGTTGCAGGCGCAATGAACCGCACGCAACGGAAACCGAACGCTCGCGGTTTGCGCGCTTGATCAAACCCGCGGAAACACGGGTTTCAATCTCTAACGAAAAACTGCAGCTGGTCGGCGGAGTCCTACATTCAAGGGTTTTCCAGGGGTTCAGCATGGAGTCGCGCTGATTGATTCCCAATCAGCGTTTCACTTTTTTGGAGATATGACTATGGTTCAGCAACACAACCAAGACAGCAGCCAAAAGAATCAAAACCAGGCCAATCCTGCGGACAAGATGCAAAAGCAGCAGGAGCAGCAAAGCGGCCAAAACCAGCAGCCGGGCAGCAAGACCTCCTCCACGGGGCAACAGCAGCAATCCAACCCTTCTTCCAACAAACAGCAGCAGCAACGCTGATCTCTGATCGGAGATGACCCGGGGCTGGTGCAGCTCTGCCAACAAAGGGCCTTGCGAGGCCCTTTGTTGCGCACGACAACCCTTGCCGTTTAACGCATAAGCGCCAGATAGGCGCGCTTGAGCGCATCGACCGAGGCCTGCTGGCTTTGCGCGTACAGCGCGATCTCGTCGGCTACGCGCTCCTGCAGGGCTGCCTCGAAGAGTTCCTTGGCTGCATTGGCGGCATAGCTCTTTTGCTCGCTGCCGCCCAGGTTGGACTGGAAGATTCCGGCCGCGCTCACGGGCAGAAAGTCTTCGTAGATGATGGGACGCGCTTCGACAATGCCTTGGGCGTGCAGCGCCGCCAGGTCAAAGTCGGCGTCGCTCGCGGCTGCCTGGGCGAAAGCGGCCTGGTCCTGGACCGCGTAGCGAAAGAACGCCAGTTGCTGCGCGTGCATGGCGTCGAGATCATCAGGAAACTCCGCAAAGACCGCGGCCAGCCGGGCTTCGTAGTCATCGGTCGTGCTGCCCGCATTGCCCATGGAGCGCACCTGGCCCAGCAGGCGATCATAGAGCGCACGGCCCGCGCCGGTCAGCGCCGCGCCGCGCTGCTCGATTTCGCCGAAGCGCGCCGTGTGCGCACCTGCGGCGCCATCGCCCGTAAACACAATGGCTTCTTCCAGCGCCTTGAAGCTGGTCTGGCGCAGCAAGATGGGGTGGCGCCGGCGCGGCGGGCCTTCGACCACATCCTTGGCGGCCACGCCGCGGCGCGGCATCTCGGCCTGGGCCGCGTCGATGTCCAGCGTGCGCGGCGTCAGATGGTTGATGTGCGGGCCCTTGAACGAGACCACATCGGCCACCAGCCGGTGCGCCGCCAGCAACTGCCGGTGGGTGTCGTGGCTCACCGTGGCTTCACCATGCCAGCGGAAGGTCTGCGTGGCTTCGCGCACGAACTCGGCCGCCTGCCGGGCGTCGAGCCCGCCCGCGGTCTCGCACTGCAGCGTCAGCTCCAGCGCGCGCGGCGTGAAGATGCGGCGTTGCGCCAGGATCTCCCGGGCCTGGGCGCGCAGCGCGGGGTCGGCGATCAGTTCCAGGCGCAGCAGCGAGGTGAACACGCGAAACGGGTTGATGCGCAGCGCCTCATCGCTGACGGGGCGAAACGCCGTCGCATGCACGGGCACGCCGGCCACCGACAGATCGTAGTAGCCGACGGGGTGCATTCCCATGACGCGAAACACGCGCCGCATGGTGGCCAGCTCCTCGGCGGTGCCCAGCCGGATCGCGCCATGGCGCTCGACGTCGATACGGTTCAGCTCGCCCGCGTCCTGCAGCTGCTGGCGCAGTTCGGGGTTCTGTTCGAGCGTGGCGCGGTTGACGTCCGCGACCAGCTCGAGCAGCGTGCCGTATTGCGGCACTTCCTGGCGGTACATCGCCGACATGGATTGGGAAAACAGATCGCGTATCTGGTCGGAGTTCACGAATGGGGACATGGTGGTCAGGGAATTCAAGAGCAGCGGACAGGTCAGGCTTGCAGCACCCGGCCCGGGTTCAGGGTATTGAGGGGATCGAGCGCGGTCTTGATGGAGCGCATCAGCGCCAGCGCCGTGGCCGACTTGTGCAGCGGCAGCTTGTGCAGCTTGAGTTCACCAATGCCATGCTCGGCCGAAATCGAGCCGCGGTACTTGCTCACCGTGTCATAGACGATGGCGCTGACCTGCTCCTCGTGCTGCGCGACAAACGCCCTGGCATCGACGCCGGCCGGCGCCTGGATGTTGTAGTGCAGGTTGCCGTCGCCCAGGTGGCCGAAGTTCACGAAACGTATGCCGTCGAAGGCCGCGGCCAGCGCGGCGTCGGCATCGCGCACGAACGCCGGGATCAGCGAGACGGCAATCGAGATGTCGTGCTTGACATTGAAGCCCTCCTCGACCTGGGCCAGGGTGATGCTCTCGCGGATATGCCAGAGGTCATGCGCCTGGCGGATGTTCTCGGCGATGATGGCGTCGGCAATCAGCGCCTGCTCCAGAGCGGCTTCGAGCATGCGCTCGAACAGGCCGCGCGCGTGCGCCTCGGACTCCGCATCCGAGACTTCGATCAGCACGCACCAGGGCGTCTGCTGCCACATCGGCACGCGCAGATGGGGATAGTGCTTGTCCACCAGGCCCAGCGAAAACTGGTTCATCACCTCGAAGCCCGTGAGGCTCGCGGCCAGATGCTGGTGCGCCATGCCCAGCAGCTGGCATGCATGCGCGAGCGATGGCACGGCCACCCAGGCCGTCAACTGCGCCGCGGGCTTGGGAAACAGCTTGAGCGTGGCAGCGGTAATCACGCCCAGCGTGCCTTCGCTGCCCACGAACAGGTCGCGCAGGTCGTAGCCGGTGTTGTCCTTGCGCAGGCCCGACAGGCCGTCCCAGACTTCGCCCTGGGCCGTCACCACTTCGAGGCCCAGGCACAGTTCGCGCGCGTTGCCGTAGCGCACCACCTGGGTGCCGCCCGCATTGGTCGCGAGGTTGCCGCCTATGGTGCAGCTGCCTTCTGCGCCCAGGCTCAGCGGGAACAGAAAGCCGGCGTCATCGGCGGCTTGCTGCAAGGACTGCAAAATGAAACCCGCCTCGACGGTGATCGTCATGTTCTGCGGGTCGATGGCGCGCAGCGCGGCCATGCGGCGCAGGCTCAGCACCACCTGGGCACCGGACGCGTCGGGCACCGAGCCCGCGACCAGGCCCGTGTTGCCGCCCTGGGGCACGATGGACACGCGGGCTGCGGCGCAGGCCTGGACCACGCGCGCCACTTCCTGCGTCGTTCCCGGGCGCACCACGCACAGCGCCTTGCCCTTGGCACGGCCGCGCCAGTCCTGCTCGTAGCTCGCCAGGTCGTCGCCGGCCAGCACATGGCTGGCGCCGACGATGGCGGCCAGCGTGGTGATCAGTTCGCTCATTGCTTCTCCAGCTTCGCAGACTGGATGATGCCTCCCCAGTGCTTGAACTCGGTGCGGGCAAACTCGCGAAACGCCGTGGAGCCGAGCTGGCGGGGCTCACCGCCCAGGGCCGCGACGCGTGCCTTGAAGTCGGCGCTGGCCGCGACCTTGAGCAAGGCCGCTTCCATCTTCTGCACCACGCTGCGCGGCGTTCCCTTGGGTGCGAGCACGCCGTTCCAGGTGGCGGTGACGAACGCGGGAAAGCCGCTTTCCTTCATCGTGGGCACGTTGGGCAGCAGCGGCAGGCGTTCGGCCGACGTCACGGCCAGCGCCTTGAGGCGTGCGCCCTGGATGAAAGGCAGCGCGGGCGTGATGTTTTCAAAGATCAGGTCGATCTGGCCGCCGATCAGATCGGTCAGCGCCGGCGCGCTGCCCTTGTAGGGCACATGCACCAGATCCAGTTTCGACGCGCTCTTGAACAGCTCGCCCGACAGATGCACCGTCGAGCCCGTGCCCGGCGAGCCATAGCTCATGCCGATGCGGTGCTCGCGCGCATGGGCCACCAGTTCGGCCACCGACTTGACCGGCGTCTTGGTCTCGTTGACCACCAGCACGTTGGGGATGGAAGTGACCAGGGCGATGTATTCGAAATCGTCGAGCGTCTTCTCGCTCTGGTTCTTGTAGAGGCTGGGGTTGATGGCCTGCGTGCCCGCGGTGCCGAACAGCAGCGTATAGCCGTCATTGGTGGACGTCGCCACACGGCTCGCGCCGATAGAGCCGTTCGCGCCCGCGATGTTTTCCACAATGACCGGCTGCCCCAGCGACTCCGACAGCCCCTGCGCGATCAGGCGCGCGACCACGTCGGTATTGCCGCCCGGCGCGAACGGCACCACGAGCTTGATCGCGCGGCTGGGGAAGCTGTCGGCCAGCGCCACAGCGGGCATCGCCATGGCAGCGCCAAGCAGTGCAGCCGAACGGAGGAAGTGTTTGCGCGAAATGGTCTGGGGCACGGTATGTCTCTCTCGTTTTGATGAAGCTGCGCGCATCATCGGCAGCGGTTTTCTTGACGTCAATCAATGGTTTGGAACCCAGGCATTCGCAATTGGAATGCCTGATGGCAATTGCAACAGGCCTATACGTGGTATTGCTTATAGAATCGACCGACTAAAATGCATATACAAGAAAAGTGCATTCCCAAATATCATGAATTCACGCAAGTATTTACCGCCCATGGGCTTGCTCGTGGCCTTCGAGGCCTGCGCGCGCCTGCGCAAGTTCACGACGGCGGCCCATGAGTTGAGCCTGACCCAGAGTGCCGTCAGCCGGCAGATCCGCGCGCTCGAGGACATCGTCGGCGTGGAGCTGTTCGTGCGCGAGCGCCAGGCCGTGCGGCTGACGCCCGCGGGTGAGATCTATGCCGAGGAAATTCGCCATTCGCTGCGCGACATCGCCAACTCGACGCTGCGCATCAAGGCCAGCCCCGGCACGGGCATATTGACGCTGGCCATCCTGCCGACCATGGGCACGCGCTGGCTCGCGCCCCTGCTGCCAAGCTTCGTGCAGCGCAACCCCGGCGTGACGCTCAATCTCGTGACGCGGCTCGAGCCGTTCAACATGGATGCCGACGATGTGCATGCGGCATTCCACTACGGCGCGCCCGAATGGCCGCGCGCGGAACTCGATTTCCTGTTCGAGGAAACGATCTTCCCCGCCTGCTCCAGGCAGCTGAAGGCGCATCACGGTTTTGAAAGCGCGCAGGATCTGCTCAAGGCGCCGCTGCTGCACCTGGCCTCACGCTCTCAAGCCTGGGCCCAGTGGTTCGAGTCGCAAGGCATTCAGGGCGCAAACGTGGGCGGAATCAGCATCGACCAGTTCGCCACGGCCACCCAGGCAGCCTGCGCCGGCCTGGGCGTCGCCCTGCTGCCAGAATTCCTGTTCCGGGCCGAACTCGAGCGCGGCGAGCTGGTGTCGGCGCTCGACGTGCGCAGCCGCAGCCAGGGCAGCTACTACCTCGCATGCGCCGCGTCCAAGACCTGGTACCCGCCGCTCAAGGCTTTTCGCCAGTGGATCCAGGAACAGACGGCGGCGAGCACTGCCATCCTTTCCCCCACCTCTGAATAGCCCCCATGAAGAAACCGCCCGAAGGCGGCTGTTTCATGCCGCGCTGACGGCCAGCGCGCGCGCCGTGGCCTTGCGCGCGCGGCGCTTGCGCTCCCAGATCACGATGCCCGTGATCGACAGCATCACCACGAACACGCCCATGATGGACATCATGATGCGCCCGGTCATGCCCAGGATGCGGCCCGAATGCAGCGGCAGCTGCAGCTGCACGAACACATCGGCCGCCGAGCCATGCCAGGGCCGGTACATGCCCAGCACTTCGCCGTTGTCGGCGCTCACGTAGATGTTCGACATGCCCATGCCCCCGGTTCCCATCTCGTCCGTGGGATCGAAGAACGAGATGTTGTAGAACGGGAAGTCGCCGCCGTACCAGATGCCGCCCGGCGCAAACTCGAAGCCCTGGCGCTGGCCTTCGGCGCGCGCGATATCGATGGCCGCGGCAAACGATATCTTGGGTTCGATGAAGCTGCCGAATGGCGCGGGCGTGATGGTCTCGTAAGGACCGGGCGTGGTCTTGGAAATCTGGCTCATCACCGGATAGAACACTTCGCGGTACAGGTTCAGCGAGAACGAGGTGAACGACACGACGATGATGATCGCCCAGACCCAGAGCCCGCCCGCGCGGTGCAGATCGAAGTTGAGCTTGTAGCCGCCCGCGCGCCAGCGCACCACCCACGAGGGCTGCCAGCGCTTCCACCAAGACTTTCCACCCCCTGAGCCGCTTACGCGGCTTCCCCCTCTCAACCTTCGGTGGAGGGGGACGGCACCCTCGGTGCGGGGCGGCCCTTCCTCGGTGCCACTGCGCTGGGACACCACAGTTGTAGGGGCTGTTGACGGCATTGACATGCGGCGCGCGGCCAGGCGTCGCGGCAGCGTGAGGTACAACGCAACGAAACTGTCGATCAGCCACATCAGCGCGATGCCGCCCATCAGCCAGAAGCCCCAGCGGTCGCTGCCCCAGAAAGCCGGCATGTGCAGGCTTTCATGCAGATGGCGCAGCCAGGGCATCAGGTTGCGCTTGCTCAGCGCGATGCTCTTGGAATTGCGGTGCCCGGTGACCTGCGCGGTCACGGGGTCGACAAACACGTTGTTGTAGTCAAGCACATGGAACCGGCCCGTGGCCGGGTCCTTTTTCGGCCGGACCAGGAAGGAGGCCGCATGCCCCTCTTCCAGCGCCAGCGTCATGTACGACACCTCGGCGCGCGGATCGCTGGCCTCCACGGCGGCGGCCAGCACCAGCGGGCTTTGCAGCGCGCCGCGCCCCGGCGTGTGCATGATGTCGGCGTTGAGCCATTCGTCGATTTCGTGGTCCCACGAAATCACCGCGCCGGTCGCGCCGGCAACGATCAGGAACAACGCCGCGGTCAGGCCCAGCCAGCGGTGGACCACGGTCCAGAACTCACGCATGCAGTGCTACCTCAGAAGTCGACGCTGGCGCTGACGGCAAAGGTGCGCGGGATCGACTGCACCAGGTAGTTCGAACCCGGATAGCCGCCGACCGAAGCCCAGTATTGCTTGTCGAACACATTGTCGACACGCGCACGCAGCGTCAGCAGGCGGTCGTTGCCTATGTCCATCATGTAGCGCACGCCCAGGTCGGTGCGGGTCCAGCCCTTGACGGTCAGCGTGTTGGCTGCGTTCGCATACTGGCTCGAGGTGTGGATCAGACGCGCATTCAGCGCCAGGCCTTGCACGCCGGGCACGTCCCAGTCGCCGCCCAGCGTGAGCTGGCGGCGCGGCACGCCAATCGCGTTGTTGCCTTCGTACACGCCACCTTGCGTGGTCTTGAGCTTGGCGTCCATGAAGGTCACCCCGCCCAGGACGCGCAGTCCCTTGACGGGCTCGCCAAACACATTCAGTTCGAGGCCGCGGTAGCGCTGCGTGCCGAACGCGCCAAAGACCTGGTTTTGCACATAGCTGACCGGCTTGTCCATGGTGTAGAGCGCGGCGCTCGCGCCCAGGCCACCCTGCTGCCACTTCACGCCCACTTCCTTTTGCTTGGCGCGATAGGGCGAGAACACCTGGCCGGCGTTGAGCACGGGCTGGCTGCCGGCCGTGGTCGGTGCCACCTCCCCCTTGATCAGGCCTTCGACATAGTTGCCATACAGCGACAGTTGCGGCGTGGCCTTGAAGACCAGGCCGGCGACCGGCGTGGTGGCCGACTTCTTGTAGCTGCCGGTCTGCAGATCGGTGGCATTGCTGAAGCTTTTCTGTTCAATGGTCTGGTGGCGCAGGCCCAGCGTCAGCAGCACGCGATCGTCATGGAACGACAGGGTGTCGGCCAGTGCATAGCTTTGCAGGTTATCCACCGCCGAGCGCAGCGGGTCGGACAGATTGCCGGAGATCGTGGTGCCGCCCAGACGGGGCGATCCCACGGGGTTGTAGATATTGATGGGGACGGGGGTGAAGTTGTACTCCCAGGCGTTGCGTTCCTCATGGCGGAACCAGGATGCGGAGGCCACCACCTGGTGCTTGACATCCCCGGTGACAAAACGCCCGCGCAGACCGATTTCGCCGGTCACCACATCGTCTTCGCGCTTGGTGTCGAAACGCGTGGTGTTTGCAGCGCCAGAGCTGTTGACCATCGAAGGAGTGGTCAGCGAGTTGTCCTCCTTGCCGCGCTTGAGCCCGCCCGCGGCCCAGGCCGTGACCTGGTCGTTCAAGTCCCACTCGGCGCGCGCGGTCGCAAACACATCCTCGGCATTGGAGTAGGTCCAGGGCTGGGCGTAGTTGGTCTTGTTGTCCGGCACATCGGGAATGAAAGTCGCGCCGGGCGTCACGCTGGGACGCGCGGCCTTGAGCTTATCCTTCTGGTAGCCTACATCGGCCGACACGCGTACATCACGGCTGCGCCAGTCCAGGCCCAGGCCTACGGCCGTCATGCCCCGGCTTTCACCGTCAATGGCCGTATCGCCGTCGCGGCGCACCGCATTGAGACGCACGCCCGTGCTGTTGTCGGGGCCGAAACGGCGCGACAGATCCACCGCCGCCGACAACTGGCCGCCCGATTGCACGCCCAGGTCCACGCGGTTCAGCGCTTCATTGCTCGCGCGCTTGGGCACCAGGTTGATCGCCCCGCCCAGATTGCTGCCGCCCGGGGCCGCACCGTTGAGGAAAGCGCTCGCACCGTGCAGCACTTCGACGCGCTCGAAGAATTCCGATGCCACATATTGGCGCGGCAGCAGGCCGTACAGGCCGTTGTAGGCCAGATCGTCCGAATACATAGGCTGGCCGCGCAGCACGTACAGCTCCTGGAAATTGCCGAAGCCGCGCGCGCCGCGCACCGCCGGGTCGTTGAGCAAGACCTCGCCCACGCTTTTCGCCTGCTGGTCGCGGATCAGCGTGCTGGTGTAGCTGGTCAACTGAAAGGGCGAGTCCATGATGTCCTGCTGGCCCAGGAGACCCACGCGGCCACCACGCGCCACCTGCCCGCCCGCGAACGGCTTGGCCAGGCCTTCGGCCGACGCATCGGCGCTGGCCTCGACGGTCACCATTTCAAGGGCAGGCGCAGGCGCCTGCTGCGCACCCACGGTACAGGCGGTCGCCCACAAAGCGATGGCGCCGACGGTCGGGCGCAGGACAAACGATGGTGTTTTCATGAGAATGAAATTGGAAATGATTCGCGTTAATTTTAATGATTCATGTTTTTACATACCTGACAATCAACCTTGCTGACCAAGGTGTCTGGTGCCTTTTTTTCGAACTGCGAAGCGCAGCGAGGCGATGGCACAGAGAGCAGCAGCGCAGATGCGCGCCGCGGATGACGTGCGGATCGAATCCGTGTACGTTGCAAAAGCACAACACAGCACGCAATGCCTGCAAAGGCCCGGTCGCCCTGCTTTTCCATGGATGGCGCAGGGATTTACACGGCCAATGTATCAATTGCAATTTTTAAATACAATTGAGAACTATTCTCAGTGATTTTACTGAAAGCTCTACGAAAACCACCGGCAATGGCGGGCGCGCAAACTACTTTCTCCTCGCTTCTACACACGCTTTACAGCGACCACCATGGCCGACTGGTGCATTGGCTGCGCCAGTGTGTGCATTGCGCGCAGGACACCTTTGTGCGCCTTCTCAGGCAGTGCCCGGCCGAGCGGGCCCAGCGCGATGGCCTGACCTACAAGGAAGTCGCCGAGCGCCTGGGCATTCCGCAATCTCGCGGCCGCCCCCCAGGGCCGGGCCCCGGCCTGGCGCGCGTTCGTGGCGTCTCTGGATGCACCGGCACTGGCCGATCCCGCCTTGCAGGACCAGGTCATCGCCGGCGCCGACGCCGCCTATGACCGCTTCGGCAGCCTGCTCGAGCAGTACTCTTCCCTCGACGCCGCGACAGGCTGATGGAATGGGGTTCCCGGCCCCCACCCCGTACAACCCTTTGATCACATGCGCGTGAACACCGCGAAAACGTCCAGCCCCAAGGCGCCCGGCGTGCCTTGGGGCTGGGCCGCTGCGGGCGCAATCATCGGCGGCCTGCTGTGCCTGTTGGCGGTCCTGCCGGCGCGCTGGGCCGGTGCGCTTGCCACGCGCGCGAGCGGCGAGCGCGTGCTGCTGCAGGACGTGCGCGGTTCGGTCTGGAATGGCTCCGCGCAGCTGGTGCTCGCGGGCGGCGCCGGCAGCCGCGATGCGAAGGCACTGCCGGGCCGGCTCAGCTGGCAGCTGCGCCCGCGCTGGAACGCGGCGCTGCCCGCACCCGATACGAATGTCCCGCAAGGCAGCGGCACGAACCTCCGGGCTGCGGGCATGAACGCCAGCCTGCAGCACAGCTCCTGTGAACAGAGCAACGTGCAGCTGTCCTGGCTGCCCTTCAACAGCGTCTTCCAACTGTCCGGGCTCGACTGCCAGCTGCCCGCCCAGATGCTCGCGGGGCTGGGAACGCCGTGGAATACGCTGGGGTTCGACGGCAGCGTGAAGTTGTCCTCTTCTTTTCTGCAATGGCCGCTACATGCCGATGCCGGATCCTTGCGCGGCGCGCTGGAGCTGCAGGCGCTGTCGCTGTCCTCGCGCCTGTCGACCTTGCGCCCGCTGGGCAGCTACCGCGTGCGCCTGAGCGGCCAGGACGCAGCCCCGGGCCTGCAACTGGAGCTGGCCACGACCGAGGGCGCGCTGCGGCTGGTCGGCCAGGGCCAGCAGCTCGCGGGGCGCTGGCGTTTCCAGGGGCAGGCACAGGCCGAACCTGGCCAGTACCCCGTATTGGCGAATATATTGAACCTGATAGGCAATCGTGGCGGCGATATCGCCTGGCATGTCCTGCGTCCCCCTGCACCCTGATCCATGACCGATCCCACCCCTGCATCCGAGCCGACTTCCGACAACGCGATCCCCGGCCGCCGCGCCCTTTCCCTGCCCGTGCGCTGGCTGCTGATGGCCTTTGCCGCACTGTGCGTGCTGCTGGGCATGATAGGCGCGGTGGTGCCGGGCATGCCGACCACGGTGTTCATCCTGATGGCGGCCTGGGCGGCCATGCGCAGCTCGCCCCGGTTCCATGCCTGGCTCCATGCCCACCCGATGTTCGGCCCCATGCTGCGCAGCTGGGACGATGGCGGGCGCGTGAGCCGCCGCGTCAAGTGGATGGCGACGCTGAGCATGTCGGCCAGCAGTGCCGTGATCGTCTACTTCACCAGCACCCCGTGGCTGGCCGGACTGGCGCTGGTCAGCATGGCCTGTGTACTCCTTTGGCTGTGGCTGCGGCCCGAGCCGGCGCCACCCGCATGAGCCAGGAACGGGTGTCGCGCGCCAGGTGGCGGGGGCTGCTGGCGCTGCTGCTGGCCATCGCTGCATTGCAGGCCTTGCCGGCTTGCGTGCGCACGCTGCTGCGCCATGAGCCCCAGGCGCTCGCGGCCGGGCAATGGTGGCGCCTGCTGAGCGCGCACTGGATCCATCTGAGCGGTGCGCATGCGGCACTCAACGCCTGCGGCCTGGTGCTGTGCTGCGCCTTGGCCGATGCCACCTGGTCCACGGGCCGGCTGCTCGCGCGCATGGCCATGCTCGGCATGGGCATCTCGCTGCTGCTCTGGGCCTTGTCACCGCAGACCACGGACTATGTGGGCATGTCCGGCGTGCTGTATGGGCTGATGGTCTGGATGCTGCTGCCAGCGTTACGTGCCCGCCGCGATGGCATGGCCGCCCTCATGCTGCTGCTGGTGCTGGCCTGGCTGGGCTGGCAGTCGTGGGCCGGCCCCGACCCGCGCGAGGAAATGCTGATTGGCGGATACATCGTGACCCAGGCGCACTGGTTTGGCGCACTGGGCGGTCTGGTCGGAGCTTTGGCCAGTGGACGCACACGGCCCCTGGCCTGAGAACGCGTGCACGATCTGACTTCCGGCCGCAATCCACACCCGGCAACAGGCCTCTTGCAGCAAAACACTTGAAACTGCGCAAAATCACCGTATGATTAGCACTCATTGGGGTCGAGTGCTAACAGCACCCAACCCCAGGCTCTTTCGAATGCCGCGCTCCGCGAGGCTGTTGTTCCAACCTGTTGATGTATTTGGAGATGTTATGCAACTTCGTCCCCTGCACGATCGTGTGATCGTCAAGCGCCTTGAAAACGAAACCAAGACTGCTTCGGGCATCTTTATCCCCGACAACGCCGCCGAAAAGCCTGATCAGGGCGAAATCCTGGCCGTCGGCCCGGGCAAGAAGAACGACAAGGGCGAACTGATCGCCCTGAACGTCAAGGTCGGCGACCGCGTTCTGTTCGGCAAGTACAGCGGCCAGACCGTCAAGGTCGATGGCGACGAACTGCTGGTGATGAAGGAAGACGACCTGTTCGCAGTCGTCGAGAAGTAAATCTTCTCCTTCCCAGCATTCCAGTAACTGAATTCGGAGAATCAAAATGGCAGCTAAAGACGTAGTTTTCGGTGGCGAAGCACGCGCCCGCATGGTTGAAGGCGTGAACATCCTGGCCAACGCGGTCAAGGTGACCCTGGGCCCCAAGGGCCGCAATGTGGTGCTCGAGCGCTCGTTCGGCGCCCCCACCGTGACCAAGGACGGTGTGTCCGTGGCCAAGGAAATCGAACTCAAGGACAAGCTGCAGAACATGGGCGCCCAGCTCGTGAAGGAAGTGGCTTCCAAGACCAACGACATCGCCGGTGACGGCACGACGACCGCTACCGTGCTGGCCCAGGCCATCGTGCGCGAAGGCTCGAAGTATGTCGCCGCTGGTCTGAACCCCATGGACCTCAAGCGCGGTATCGACAAGGCTGTGACCGTGCTGGTCGAGCAGCTCAAGGCCCAATCCAAGGCCACGACGACTTCCAAGGAAATCGCCCAGGTCGGTTCGATCTCCGCGAACTCGGACGAGTCCGTGGGCCAGATCATTGCCAACGCAATGGACAAGGTCGGCAAGGAAGGCGTGATCACGGTTGAAGAAGGCAAGAGCCTGGACAACGAACTCGAAGTCGTTGAAGGCATGCAATTCGACCGCGGCTACC
This sequence comes from Pantoea sp. 18069, assembly GCF_902706035.1. Taxonomy (GTDB): domain Bacteria; phylum Pseudomonadota; class Gammaproteobacteria; order Burkholderiales; family Burkholderiaceae_C; genus Comamonas. The sequence continues at coordinate 304,187 of NZ_CACSJA010000001.1, forward strand.
TGTCGCCCTACTTCATCAACAACCAGGAAAAGCAATCGGCCATCCTGGAAAACCCCTTCGTGCTGCTGTTCGACAAGAAGATCAGCAACATCCGTGACCTGCTGCCCACGCTGGAGCAAGTCGCCAAGGCCGGTCGTCCCCTGCTGATCGTTGCCGAAGACGTCGAAGGCGAAGCCCTGGCGACGCTGGTTGTGAACACCATCCGCGGCATCCTGAAGGTTGTGGCTGTGAAGGCTCCTGGCTTCGGCGACCGCCGCAAGGCCATGCTGGAAGACATTGCCATCCTGACGGGCGGCAAGGTCATCGCTGAAGAAGTCGGCCTGACGCTGGACAAGGTCACGCTGGAAGACCTGGGCCAGGCCCAGCGCGTCGAAATCGGCAAGGAAAACACCATCATCATCGACGGTGCTGGCCAGGCTGCTGAAATCGAAGCCCGCGTGAAGCAAATCCGCATCCAGATCGAAGAAGCCACGTCCGACTACGACCGTGAAAAGCTGCAAGAGCGCGTGGCCAAGCTGGCCGGCGGTGTTGCCGTGATCAAGGTCGGCGCTGCCACCGAAGTCGAAATGAAGGAAAAGAAGGCCCGCGTTGAAGACGCACTGCACGCTACCCGTGCAGCTGTGGAAGAAGGCATCGTGGCCGGCGGCGGCGTGGCACTGCTGCGCGCCAAGCAAGCCGTGGGCGAGCTCAAGGGCGACAACGCCGACCAGGACGCCGGCATCAAGCTGATCCTGAAGGCCATCGAAGCGCCTCTGCGCGAAATCGTGGCCAACGCCGGTGGCGAACCGTCGGTCGTGGTCGATGCCGTGCTCAAGGGCGAAGGCAACTTCGGCTTCAACGCTGCCAACGACACCTACGGCGACATGATCGAAATGGGTATCCTGGACCCCACCAAGGTGACGCGCACGGCCCTGCAAAACGCAGCCTCCGTCGCAGCGCTGCTGCTGACCACCGAGTGCATGATTGCCGACGCCCCCAAGGCTGACGCAGGTGCCGACATGGGTGGCATGGGCGGCGGCATGGGTGGTATGGGCGGCATGGGTGGCATGGGCATGTAATTTCCCTTACGGGAAATTGCGGTCCGGCAGGTCGCAAGACCTGCCAGCTCCAGCAACCTCAAAAAAACCCGCAGTTCGAAAGAACTGCGGGTTTTTTGCTTTCGTCGTGGGCCGGGCGTCAGGGAAGATCGGCAGCGATCAAACGCCGCATCAACCCCGCGGTCGAGGCATCGACATCCTGCCAGTCACCGCGTTCCTGGCGCTCGGTCAGATCGCGCGCCAGGTGCTTGCCCAGTTCCACCCCCCACTGGTCAAAGCTGTTGATGCCCCAGATCGCGCCGGTGACGAACACTCGGTGTTCATACAGCGCGATCAGCGCGCCCAGCGAAGCCGGGTCGAGTTGCTGCAGCAGCAAAAAGCTGCTCGGGCGGTTGCCAGGGCAGTACTTTTCGCTGGTCTCCTGCCGGCGGCCGACCATCAGCGCCTGGGCCTGCGCCACGGCGTTGATCAGCAGGCTGTGCTGGTGCGCGCCCAGGTATTTGCCGCCACCGCGCATGGCGATGAACTCGACGGGAATCACATCCGGGCCCTGGTGCAGCATCTGGAAGAACGCATGCTGGCCGTTGGTGCCGGGCTCGCCCCAGACCACGGCCGACGTCGCCACCGCCACGGGGCGCCCCTGGGCATCGACGCGCTTGCCGTTGCTTTCCATTTCAAGCTGCTGCAGATAGGCCGTGAGCCGGCGCAGGCCATGGCTGTAAGGCGCGATGCAGCGGCTGCCAAAGCCATGGAAATTGCGATACCAGATATCGAGCAGTCCCAGGCGCACGGGCAGATTGCGCGCCAGCGGGGCCGTGACGAAGTGCGCATCCATCGCATGCGCGCCGGCCAGCAGCGCACGAAAATGCGCGGCGCCGACAGCGATCGCGATCGGCAGGCCTATGGCCGACCACAGCGAATAACGCCCGCCGACCCAGTCCCAGAAGCCCAGCGTGCGGCGGATGCCGAACTGCGCGGCCGCGGCCACGTTGCTCGTCAAGGCGATGAAATGCTCGGAAATCGCACAGCCGCCATCTTCCGAGCCACCGTTGGCCAGGAACCAGCTGCGTGCCGAATGGGCATTGAGCATGGTCTCGGCCGTCGTGAACGACTTCGAGGCCACGAGGAACAGCGTGCTCTCGGGGCGCACGCGCGACAGCACATGGCCCAGCTCATGGCCGTCGACATTCGAGACGAAATGAAAGCGCTTGTCGGGGCCGCACCAGTCCTCGAGCGCGTTGACCACGACTTCCGGCCCCAGATGCGAGCCGCCTATGCCGATGTTGACGATGTCGGTGATGTCGGGTCGGGCCCGGACCTGCTCGGCCAGCGCGAGCATCGCGTCCAGCGTGTCGTGCACGGCCGCCAGGGCCTGGCGCACCGCTGGCTCCATGGCCCGCTCGCGCAGCAGGCCGCCGTCGCGCGGCATGCGCAGCAGCCAGTGCATCGCGGCACGCTCTTCGGAGGTGTTGATGGGCGCGCCGGCAAACATCTGGTCGCGCCGCGCGGCCAGGCCGCATTCCTGCGCGAGGCCGGTCAGCAACTGCTCGGTCCTGGGCGTGATGCGGTTCTTGGACAGGTCGGCGAACACATGCGGTGCCTGCTGGCTCAACGCCGCGAGGCGCCCGGGGTCGTCGGCAAAGCCGCAGGCGATATCGAACTCCGCCATTTCCTCCTGGTAATGGCGCGCCAGCGCCCGCCAGGCCGCGGTCTCATGGCACGGCACCGCCATCCTAGGCAGCCGCCTGTTGCATCAAGGTCTCGAGCTTGAGCGTATCGGCGACGAACGCACGGATGCCTTCGGCCAGTTTCTCGGTCGCCATCGCATCGGCGTTGAGCGCGAAACGAAAGCCCGCTTCGTCGTAGTGCAGCACGGGCAGATCAAGCGCCTGCGCCGCCTCGGGCACGAGCGCACGCTCCAGTGGCGCATCGCTGGCCGACAGCTGGGCGAGCAGTTCGGGCGCGATCGTCAGCAGGTCGCAGCCCGCCAGGGCCGTGATCTGCCCCAGGTTGCGAAAGCTCGCGCCCATGACTTCGGTCGCGATGCCGAACTTCTTGTAATGCGCATAGATCGCGCGCACCGAGCGCACGCCCGGGTCGTTGGCACCGGCCATTGCGGCCTCGTCCCAGGAGGCGCCGGCCTGCTTCTTGTACCAGTCGTAGATACGGCCCACAAATGGTGACACCAGCTGTACCTTGGCCTGGCCGCAGACCACGGCCTGGCACAACGAGAACAGCAGGGTCAGGTTGGTGTGGATGCCGCGCTGCTCGAGGCGGCGCGCGGCCTCGATGCCTTCCCAGGTCGATGCGATCTTGATCAGCACGCGGTCGATATGCACGCCTTCGGCCTGGTACAGCTCGACAATGCGCTGCGCCCGGGCCACGGTGGCTTCGGTATCGAAGGACAGGCGCGCATCGACTTCGGTCGAGACCCGGCCCGGCACCAGCGCGAGGATCTCGCAGCCAAAGCGCACCAGCAGGCGGTCCATGACTTCGTCCAGCGGCCGGCCGCGGCGCTGGACCACGGTGGCCTTGAGCAGCGGCGCATACTCGGGCATCTGCACCGCCTTGAGGATCAGCGACGGATTGGTCGTCGCATCCTGTGGCAGATATTGTGCAATCTGGCGAAAATCGCCGGTGTCCGCCACCACGGTGGTGAACTGTCGAAGTGCGTCGAGCTGACTCATGACCCATCCCATTCTTGAAAAGTACCCCTCTTGGCGGAGCGCTGGAGCTTTCTTATCTTACAAGCAGCAGCCACCATGCTGTCGCTGCCACCGGCCTGCATATACAGCGCGATACAAATGCGCAGTGTAGGCGCACAGCGGCCGGCCGATGCCGGCAACTCCGGTTACATTGGCGCACGCAGCGCTTACTGCCCAGGACTTCCCCATGTTAGATCGCATCACCGCATCCCTGCCTTCGCTGGCCCCGGCCGAACAGCGCGTGGCGCGTCTCGTGCTGGCCGACCCGCAGACCTTTGCCCAGCTTCCGGTGCGGCTGCTCGCCGAGCGCGCCCATGTCAGCAAGCCCACCGTGGTGCGCTTTTGCCGCAGCATGGGCTATGACGGTCTGGCCGATTTCAAGATCAAGCTCGCCAACAACGCCAACGAAGGCGTGCCCTTCATCCACCGCAGCGTCGACAGCGATGACAAGACCGGCGATGTGCTGGTCAAGGTCGTCGACAACGCCGTCGCCGCGTTCCTGCAGTACCGCAATGCCGCGCGCGTGCCCGACCTGGAACGCGCTGCGCTGGCCATCGTCAGCAGCTGGCAGCAGGGCCGGCGCATCGAGTTCTATGGCGCCGGCAATTCCGGCATCGTCGCTCAGGATGCCCAGCACAAATTCTTCCGGCTGGGCGTGACCAGCCTCGCGAGCAGCGACGGGCATATCCAGGTGATGAGCGCCACGCTGCTGGGCCCGGGCGACTGCGCGCTGATCATTTCGAACTCCGGCCGCACGCGCGACCTGATGGATGCCGCCGACATCGCGCGCCAGCGCGGCGCAACCACGATTGCGATCACGGCCAGCGGTTCGCCCCTGGCCCATGTCTGCGACATCCTGCTCGCGGCCGACCACCCCGAAGGCTACGACCGCTACAGCCCCATGGTCTCGCGGCTGATGCATTTGCTGATCATCGATGTTCTTGCGACCTGCGTTGCACTGCGCATTGGCGAGCCACTGCAGCCGGTACTGCAGCAAATGAAGGACAGCTTGCGCGCCAAAAGATATACATGATTTCCGTGATCGGCTGCCGCCATGAATAACTGAAACAAGAACAGGGGCGCCCATATTCGATTTTCAATGATCGAATATAGGTGCCCCTGCTTGCATGGGACCTGCCTAGGCAGGGCATGCCTGGTAAATCCCCTTGCGGGGATTTACCAGTTCAGAAACGGTGGCGCAGGCCGGCGGTAATGCCGGTGCGGTCACGCGCACCGTTGGTGCCCAGGGCGAGATTCGCGCCGCCCTTGATCTTGGTGTAATCCACGCCGAAATAGGCATCGGTACGCTTGGAGAAAGCGTAATCGGCCACGGCGACAATGAAGTTGGCCTTGCCGTTGTCCGCGGCCACAGGGCTGCCGGACTGCTTTGCATGGTAATAATGCAGGCCGCCATTGAGCTGAGGCGTGATCTGATAACCAAAGCCGATTTTTGCCATCTGCCGCTTGTCGGCCGCACCGCGCGTGAAACCACCGTTGGTATCGCCGCCCCACATGTTGCCCACGATCGCCGAATCGACCGGGCCCGGCGTGCCCTTGAGCTTGTTCTGGGCATAGCCGATGTTGAAATACAGCGCATTCATGCGGTAGGAGCCGCCCAGGGTCCAGGCGTCGAGCTTGGCGTTCTGCGGCAGCTCATAGTTCTGGTAGCCCAGACCTGCCGAAATGCCGTTGGCCGAGTAGCGCAGGTAGCCGCCGGCGGTCTTTGCGCTCGCACCGCTCACGTCCTTCTCATCGAATGAGTACTGCAGGGCGCCGCGGATGGCGCCGAATTCAGCGGTGTACTTGAGCATGTTGTTGGCGCGCGCGCCCAGCGACATGCCGATTTCCGGCTTGTAGGCTTCCATGTACGGCGAATAGGGGAACGACGAATAGGTCGAAGTCACCAGATCGAACAGCACGTTGTACTGACGGCCCATGGTCAGGCGCCCCATGTTGCCTTGCAGGCCCAGCCAGGATTGCTGGAAATAATTGGTCGATGCCGTCGTGCCCGAATCGGTCAGGAAACGACTTTCCAGATTGGCGATGGCTTTGAGACCACCACCGAGGTCTTCGCTCACATTAATACCCCAGCGGCTTTGCGACATCCCGCCACCAATCATTTTCGTCAGCGATGAATTTCCGCCTGCACCTTCATTATTGGTATGACGCACTGCAGCATCGACAATACCGTATAGCTGAACGCTGCTGGCGCCCTGTTGGGCGAATACTGCGGGAGTAGCAACCACCAGGGCGGCCAATGCGATGGCATTTTTCACAAACGATTTTTGCATGCTGCTGTCTCTCTTTATGAATAAAAATGTGGCTGGGAAACCCATTCTATGCAGCCATATTTATTACGCCTAGATACCAGTGCAGCATCACAACACAGGTTTTCCCTGCAGGATTTTCCCTAGATAGCAGTTTCCCTCAGAGCGAAAACACCAAAAAAGGGCCCCCACGCTTGCCTCACTGCGTGTGCCTGCGCTGCCCCCCGAGGGGGTTGCTTTTTGTCCTGGGGCGGCCCGGCGACAAAAAAAAAAGCCAGTCCGAAGACTGGCTTTTTTGGTTTCTAAGAAAAGCTGAGCAAACTCAGCCTGTCATTAGAAGTTGTGGCGCACGCCGACTTGCACGCCGGTTTGCTTTTCGTTGCCGTTGGCAGCAGTGTTGATACCCTTGGACTGCAGGCCCAGGTTGGAGGCGCCCTTGTTCTTCAGGTAAGCAACGGTGCCGTACACAGCAGTGCGCTTGGACAGGTTGTGCACGTAGCCCAGCGACAGCTGGTCAGCCTTGCCGTCGATGGCCTTTTGGTCGTAGCGTGCGTATTGCAGCTTGACTTCACCAGCGCCGCCGACAGGTGCCGACACGCCCAGGGCGTAGTTGTTGTACTTGCGGTCAGCGCCGACGTTGTACGAGTACTCGTTACGCTGGGCGATACCGATCAGCTTGGCCACGCCGAAGTTGTACGAACCACCCAGGGTCAGGGCGTCACGGTCGCCTTCGATGCCAGCCTTCACGGTGTCCAGACGGTCATACGACACTGCAACGCTGATGGGGCCGTTGTCATAGGACACATTGCCGCCAACATAACGGCCAGCCTTGGTGCCGACAGCTTCGTCGAAACCGTAGCTGATGCCGCCCTTCACGCCGCCGAAGTTGGGGGTGTAGTAGCTGATGATGTTGTTCGAACGAACACCGCTTTCGTCGCCGTTGGTAGCGGTGACGCTGTCCCAGTTACGCCATGCGGAGAACTGGCCGATGCCGGTTTGGCTGAACAGGTCGTACGAGCTGGTCTTGCTGTAGCCAGCAGTCAGTTCGCGACCCAGGCGCACTTCACCGAAGCCGCCTTCCAGGCCCACGGTCGAACGACGCTTGAAGTTCAGGCCGCCGGCATTGCCGTCGTCAGCGAAAACTTCGCCTTCGAGCCAGAAACCAGCCTTCAGGCCGCCGCCCAGGTCTTCCACGCCGCGGAAACCGATGCGGCTGGTCGTGTTGCCGCTGGTGCCGACACCCCACTTGTTGCCGCCAGCGGGCGTAGCGTTGTCAACGTAACCGATACCGGCATCGATGATACCGAACAGGGTCACGGAAGATTGGGCCATTGCGGCGCCGGAAGCAGCCAACACGGCCAGGGCAATCAGGGATTTTTTCATTGCGAATTACTCCAAGGTTTAACAGAGGGCGTCGGTGCGTTGGCAAAAAAGAGCAGGGTCAGACCCTGGGATTCGCCGGTTACCCGCGCCAACCTCCTGGTGGGGAAGCTCTCGCTATTGCAACAGACGACCGCCCGATTCGCAAAGCAATTCACCGATAAGCCGCCTGATTCCCGGAATTCGTTGCAAGGTTGCAACACCGCGTCAAGGCGCGGCACAATCGTGCACAGGGGCCGCGCCCGGCGCTGGCGCCTCGCAGCCCCGCCCCCGGTCAGCCCGCGCTTTTGCGCCTTGCAGCAGCTTTTATCTCTATGGACAAGATCTTGACGGCAGCGGATGCTGCACTTCGCACCCTGTTCGCCCGCCCTGCGGCGTCCCAGCCCTCACCCGCCCAGGGAATTCCGGAAGCGGACCTGAGCGAGTCGCAGCAACGCATGGCTGGCGCACTGATGCGCGTCAACCATGTCGGCGAAGTCTGTGCCCAGGCGCTGTACAACGCCCAGGCCATGGTCACGCGCGATGTGCAGCTGCGCAGCCACCTGATCGAAGCGGCGCGCGAAGAAACCGACCACCTGGCCTGGTCACGCGCGCGCCTCGATGCGCTGGGCCAGCGGCCCAGCCTGCTGAACCCGCTGTGGTTTGCGGGCGCTTTCGCGATCGGACTGGTGGCCGCCAGGATCAGCGACCGTGTGAGCCTGGGCTTCGTGGTGGAAACCGAGAACCAGGTATCGGCCCATCTGGGCAGCCATCTCGAGCGCCTGCCCGACGAAGACCTGGCGTCGCGCGCCGTGGTGCAGCGCATGAAGGAAGACGAGGAACGGCATGCGGCCGAAGCGCTCGCAGCCGGCGCCCTGCCCCTGCCCGCTCCGGTCCAGAATCTGATGCGCGCGGCAGCCAAGGTCATGACCACCACCGCGCATTACGTATAGAAACGCCCACCGCTCGGGGAGCGCTTCTTTTTATGCTTCAACGATGTCGAAACCCGTGGTGATCTCGGCGGTCTTGCCCAGCATGATGCTGGCCGAGCAGTATTTTTCATGGCTCATGGCGATCGCGCGCTCGACGGCGCTCGCGGGCACGCCCTTGCCGGTCACGGTGAACTGCATGTGGATCTTGGTGAAGACCTTGGGTTCGGTCTCGGCGCGTTCCGAGCTGAGCTTGACGCTGCAGCCGCGCACATCGTGGCGGCCGCGCTTGAGGATCAGCACCACGTCATAGGCGGTGCAGCCGCCGGTGCCGGCGAGCAGCGCTTCCATCGGACGCGGCGCGAGGTTGCGCCCGCCATTGTCCGGATTCCGCTCATCGGGCGCGCCGTCCATGGCCAGGATATGACCGCTGCCGGTCTCTGCCACAAAGCCCATTCCCGAACGGGTGCCGCTGGCCCCGGTCCAACTCACTGTGCATTCCATGCCGTTTCCTTTGCTTTAACTGTTGCGAAATGGCATCGCCATTCCGGTAAACCCTGATTTTGCTGCAACGCAGCATCATTTGCGCTACAATTGGCCCAAGCGTTACCTGATGTGATTGTAATTTTCAGGCGGACCGCAGGACATTGTCTCTGCATCGCACCATTTGTCTCCTCCACCTCCTCTAATGGTGGATTCAGCCCTAGGCCTTACCGCCTGGGGCTTTTTTTTGGTCGTTCACTTTTACCGTGCGACGCCCCGAGCCAGCCCGCAACGCACCCGCAAACGATCGAACGCCTATGATGGCGGCCCAGCCTTTCCGCGGGCATGCCTTTTCGCCGACCATGACAAAACACCTCACTCCCGCCGACTACCTCATCCGTATCCTGAACGCGCGCGTCTATGACGTGGCCGTGGAGTCGGACCTGCAGCCCGCCAAGAACCTGAGCCGTCGGCTGCACAACAAGGTGCTGTTCAAGCGCGAGGACCAGCAGCCGGTGTTCAGCTTCAAGCTGCGCGGCGCCTATAACAAGATGGCCCACCTCACGCCCGAGCAGTTGCAGCGCGGCGTGATCTGCGCCTCGGCCGGCAACCATGCCCAGGGCGTGGCCATGAGCGCGCGCAAGCTCGGCTGCCGTGCGGTGATCGTGATGCCCACGACCACGCCCCAGCTCAAGGTCGATGCCGTGCAGGCACTGGGCGGTGAAGTGGTGCTGGCCGGCGAAAGCTATTCCGACGCCTACAAGCATTCGCTGCAGCTGCAGCAGGAGCAGGGCCTGACCTTCGTGCACCCGTTCGATGATCCGGACGTGATCGCCGGCCAGGGCACGATCGCCAGGGAAATGCTGAGCCAGCTGCAAAAGCTCGGCAGCCAGCGGCTCGATGCGGTGTTCGTCGCGATCGGCGGCGGCGGCCTGATTTCGGGCGTGGCCAACTACCTCAAGGCCGTGCGCCCCGACATCAAGGTGATCGGCGTGCAGACCCGCGACTCGGATGCGATGGCGCGCTCGGTGCAGGCCGGCAAGCGCGTCGAGCTCAGCGATGTCGGACTGTTCGCCGACGGCACGGCCGTGAAGCTCGTGGGCGAGGAAACCTTCCGCATCGCGCGCGATCTGGTCGACGAATATGTGGTGGTCGACACCGACGCGGTCTGCGCGGCCATCAAGGATGTGTTCGTCGACACCCGCGCCATCGTCGAGCCTTCGGGCGCGCTGGCCGTGGCCGCGATCAAGCAGTATGTGGCCACGCACAAGACCAGGGGCGAGACCTATGCCGCCATCCTGTGCGGCGCCAACATGAATTTCGACCGGCTGCGCTTCGTCGCCGAGCGCGCCGAAGTCGGCGAGGAGCGCGAAGCGCTGTTCGCGGTCACGATTCCCGAGGAACGCGGCAGCTTCAAGCGCTTTTGCGAAATCGTGGGCAAGCTGCCCGGCGGCCAGCGCAACGTGACCGAATTCAACTACCGCATCAGCCACCAGCAGCGCGCGCATGTTTTTGTCGGCCTGACCACGGCGGCCAGGGGCGAATCGGAAAAGATCGCGAAGAACTTCCAGAAGAACGGCTTCGAGGCGCTGGACCTGACATTCGACGAAATGGCCAAGGAGCATCTGCGCCACATGGTCGGCGGCCACTCGCCGCTGGCGCAGGAAGAACGCCTGCTGCGCTTTGTCTTCCCCGAACGCCCCGGTGCGCTGTTCAAGTTCCTGAGCATGATGGCGCCGACCTGGAACATCTCGCTGTTCCACTACCGCAACCAGGGCGCGGACTATGGCCGCATTCTCGTGGGCATGCAGGTGCCAGCCGAGGACGCGGCCGCGTTCGACGCCTTCCTCGCCTCGGTGGGCTATCCCTGGGTCGAGGAAACCCACAACCCGGCCTACCGTTTGTTCCTGCAGTAATTCCGCGCCGCAGGCACCAGACCATGCAAGCCCTGCGCCACTTCCTGCTGGCCCTGCAGTTCTTCACCCGCATCCCGGTGACCGGGCGACTGGCCGACTGGGTCGGCTTCAGCCCGGCGATGCTGCGCGCCAGTGCCGCCCACTTTCCGGGCATAGGCTGGATTGCGGGCGCGGTCGGCGCCGGGGCGTACGCGGCAGCCCATGCCGCGCTCGCGCCCAGCCCGTTTGCGCCGCTGGCCGCTGCCGTGCTCAGTTGCGTGGCCACGGCCTGGATGACAGGCGGCTTCCATGAGGACGGCCTGGCCGACGTGGCCGACGGCCTGGGCGGCAGTGTCGACCGGGAGCGCGCGCTCGACATCATGAAGGACTCGCGCCTGGGCGCGTATGGCGCACTCGCGCTGGTGCTGGCCCTGCTTGCCAAGATCAGCCTGCTCGCGGTGCTGGGCAGCCACAGCCTGGCCGCCGCTGCCGCGGCCGTGGCCGTCGCGCATGTGGTCTCGCGCTTCTGGCCGCTGTGCCTGGTGCGCACGCTGGCGCATGTGGGCGACACCGCGCGCTCCAAGAGCAAGCCTTTGGCCGACCGGATCAGCCTGCGCGCGCTGGCCGCGGCCAGCCTGTGGTGCGTCGCGCCGCTGGCGCTGTACGCGCTGGTCCAGCCGCCGCTGGCGCTGGGCCTGGGCCTGCTGGGCAGCGCGCTCGCGGCGCTGTGGCTCGCGCGCTGGTTCGCCCAGCGCCTGCAGGGCTTTACCGGCGACTGCCTGGGCGCGACCCAGCAGATCTGCGAAATTGTGTTTTATCTGGGCGCGGCCGTCGCCGTGCTGCGCAGCGCCGGATGAGCGCGCGGCTGTGGCTGGTGCGCCATGCGGCGCCGCTGGTGGCGCCCGGCATCTGCTACGGGCGGCTGGACCTCGCGGCCGATGCGCAGGCCACGCAGCAGGCCGCGCTCGCGCTCGCGCAGGCACTGCCCTCGCATGCGGTGCTGCGCCATTCGCCGCTGCGCCGCTGCGCCCAGCTGGCAGACGCCGTGCGCGCACTGCGGCCCGAGCTGCGCAGCCAGGCGGATGCGCGCCTGCAGGAAATGGATTTCGGCGCCTGGGAAGGCCAACCCTGGGATGCCGTGCCGCGTGCCGAGCTCGACGCCTGGGCCAGCGACCTGCATTCCTATGCACCTGGCGGGGGCGAGCCACTGGCCGCGATGCTGGCGCGCGTGCAAGAGGCGCTCGACGAGCGTGACGGCACGGAGGACGCCGATAGGGTCTGGATCAGCCATGCGGGCGTGGCCCGCTGCGTGCACTGGCTGCGTGCGCATCCGGGGCGCAACGCCACGGCCGCCGAATGGACCCAGGCAGCGCCAGCGACTGGCCAATGGCTTATTTTTTGATGGGCAGCTCGAGCGTCACGGTCGCATCGCCCTGGCGCGAGGGGCCGAGCCACGCCTGCTGGACGCCGACCGACTGCAGCACCAGGCCCTCGTCGACCTGCGCGCCCACGGGAAACGCACGCGCCGGCTGGCCGTTGACGGCGATCACGGCAGCGCCGCGTCCACTGTCGCGTCCCGCCAACAGTCCCTGGAGGGTGTAACGGCTGGGCGCGGCCGGCGTCTGGGCCACGGGTGATGCGGGGCCCGCGCCCAGCACCTGGGCCAGCGCCTGAAGGTCCACTGCGACGGGGCCGGGCGCGGCGACCGCGACCATCGCAGCCTCGACCGGGGAAGCCAGGCGCAGTGCCCAGAACACCAGACAAGCACCTGCCGCAGCCCAGAGAATCAACGTGCCCGCACGCACGCGCCAGATTTGAAGCGAATTTGTCACCATGACGCATTATCATGGACTCATATGACGTTACAGCTACTGAATTCCATGACAGCTCCGCGCGGCGCGCCGGAGCGCCCGCTGCGCCAGGCCGTGCAGCGTGGTTTCACCCTGATCGAACTGATGGTGGTGCTGGTCATCATCGGCGTGCTCGGCGCGCTGATCGTGCCCAACCTGCTCGACCGCGCCGACGATGCGCGTCGCACGGCCGCGCGCACCGACATCACCAACCTCATGCAGGCGCTCAAGCTCTACCGCCTGGACAACCAGCGCTATCCCACGACCGAGCAGGGCCTGCAGGCGCTGGTTGCACGCCCGACCTCCGGCCCCCAGCCGAACAACTGGAAGCCTTACGTCGAGAAGCTGCCAAATGACCCCTGGGGCAACCCCTACCAGTATCTGAACCCCGGCATCAAGGGGGAAGTGGACGTAATGTCCCTGGGCGCCGACGGCCAGCCCGGCGGCGAAGGCAACGACGCCGACATTGGCAGCTGGCAGTAATGCGCCCACTGGGGACAACGCGCCCATTTTCGGGCGTGGCTGTGCCCCACCCCTTGCTTGACCGGATCCTGCGATGACACGCGCACGCGGTTTTTCCCTGTTGGAGTTGCTAGTGGTGATCAGCATCATGGCCATGGCTACGGCCGGCGTGGCCATGGCATTGCGCGACAGCGGCCAGAGCCGGCTCGAGCGCGAAGGCCAGCGGCTCGCGGCCCTGCTCGAAGCCGGTCGGGCCCAGGCGCGTGCGAGCGGCACGCTGGTGCGCTGGCAGGCACAGGGCGCGGGCTTTCGCTTTGAGGGCCTGCCCCCGGGCAGCACCCTGCCCACGCAGTGGCTGGACCCGGGCACGCGCGTCGCCGACGGCGCCGTGCTGATCCTCGGCCCCGAGCCGCTGCTGCCGCCGCAGCGCACGCTGCTGACCCATATAGATACCCCTGAGCTGCGCCTGTCCATCGCCTCAGATGGCCTGCGGCCGTTTGCACCCGAAGGTCAGCCATGAGGGCGGCGTTGCGACGCAGGCACGCTGCACGGGCCCGCGGTTTCACGCTGATCGAAGTGCTGGTGGCGCTGGGCATCGTTGCCATCGCCCTGCTCGCGGGCGCACAGGCCACGTCGGCACTGACCCGCAATGCCCAGCGCCAGACGGACATGCTGCTCGGCCAGCTCTGCGCCGAAAACGAACTGGTGCGCATGCGCCTGTCGCAGCAGATGCCGCCCGTGGGCGATACCAGCGGCACCTGCGAGCAGGCCGGCCAGGTCTTCGGCGTGACCCTGGTCGTGCGCCCCACGCCCAACCCGAGCTTTCGCCGCGCCGACGTCAAGATCAGCGACGGCCAGTTCCCCGTGCTGAGCATCACGTCCATCGTCGGGCGTTTTTAAAAATGGATCACCCCCTGAGCCGCTTCGCGGCATGGGCCGCCCCGGCTTCCCCCTCTCATCCTTCGGTGGAGGGGGGCGCCCGGCTAAGGGACGGCAGCCTCGCTGCCCTCATGCTGGAACATGCCGGTTTTCGAGAGCATGGAACACCGCAGGCCTCTTCAATCACTGAACATCGATCCCGTATTTTTCGCGCCCGCGGTTTCACCCTGGTTGAATTGCTGGTCGCGCTGGTGGCGATGGCGCTGATGGCCTTGATGGGCTGGCGCGGCCTCGACAGCATGCTGCGCTCGCAGCAGTACACCCAGGCCCATACCGATGCGCATGCGGTGCTGCAGACCGCGCTGGCCCAATGGAATGCCGACCTCGATGGGCTGATGACGCTGGAAAACACCCAGGCCATCGCCTGGGACGGCCTGGTGCTGCGCATGACGCGACGCAACACTGCCGCGCCCGAAGCCGGCGCACTGGTCGTCGCCTGGGCCCGGCGCACGAGCCAGGGCCGCGACCAATGGCTGCGCTGGCAGTCGCCACCGGTGCGCACGCGCGCCGAATGGACCGACGCCTGGAACCAGGCCAGCCAATGGGCCCGCAACCCCAGCGACGCGCAGCGCGGACGCGAAACCGCGCTGTTCCCGCTCAACGGCTGGGCGATCTATTACTACCGCGGCGGCGCCTGGAGCAACCCGCAGTCCAGCGATGCCATGGGCGGCACGGCCGCGGCCGCAGCGCCCGCCGCTTCCGGCACGACCGAAACACCCGAAACGCCCGGAACAACAGGAACGGCGGGAACTACTGGCACCACGGCTGCCACTAATGTCATTCCCGATGGCGTGCGGCTGCAGCTCGATCTTCCCGCGGGCGCGGGCATCGCCGGCCGCCTGGTCCGCGACTGGGTCAACCCCCTGCGCCAGAACAGCAGATCATGATTGCCACGCACACTGTCCACCCCACCGCGCGCCGCGCATCGCGTGGCGCCGCGCTGCTGACCGCGATGCTGACCGTGACGCTGGTCGCGACGTTCGCGGCAACGGCCCTGTGGCAGCAATGGCGCTCGGTCGAAGTCGAAACCGCCGAGCGGGCCCGGGCCCAGGCAGCCTGGATCCTGCTGGGCGCGCTCGACTGGTCGCGCGTGGTACTGCGCGAAGACGCGCGTTCGGGTGGCCCCGACCACCTGGCCGAGCCCTGGGCGGTGCCGCTGCAGGAAGCCAAGCTGTCGAGCTTTCTGGCCGCCGAAGCCAATGTGAGCCAGGTCGACGACGCATCGAGCGAAACCGCCAATGCCTTCCTGTCGGGAGAAATCATCGACCTGCAGTCGCGCATGAACCTGCGCAACCTGCTGCAACGCAGTGAAGCCAACGAACTGGCCTTCACGCGCCTGTTCGAGCGCCTGGGCCTGCCCGCATCATCGTTGCAACAGATTGTCGTCGGCCTGCGCATGGCCCAGGCCGCGGGCAGCAACCCCGAAAGCACGGCGCCGCTGATGCCGCGCACGCTGGCCCAGCTCGGCTGGCTTGGTGTCGAGCCCGAAGTCATTGCCCGCCTTGAGCCGCATGTCACACTGCTGCCCACGCCCACGCCGGTCAACCTCAATACCGCGAGCGCCGAAGTGATCTGGGCCTGCATCGAAGACCTGGAGTGGTCGCGGGCCAACCAGTTCATCCAGTCCCGCGAGGCCAGCCCCGTGCGCACCATGCCCGATGCGCTGCGACGACTGGGCATGCCGTCCGACACACCGCAAAGCCTGCTCGCGTTCTCATCGTCATACTTCGAGATCCGCGGCCGCCTGCGACTGGGCGAAACCATGGTCAGCGAGCGTTCGCTGGTGCAGCGCACCGGCATGAATGTCACTACCTTGTGGCGCGAACGCGGCCCCTGGACCTCCCAGAACCTGCCCCTGCCGGAACCGTCACCGGCACGTACCTCCCGTCTATGAGCCTTCTGATACTCCAACTGCCGCTTGCGCCCGCAGGCCCCGAATGGCAATACGCCTATGCGCTGAGCCTGGATGGTCAGACCGTCGCGCGCCATGCGGCGGCCACGGCGACCGAACTGCCCGCGGCGGGTCGCGCGGTCGAAGTCATTGCCGTCGTCCCGCACCAGGCGCTGTCGTGGCACCGCATCACCTTGCCCGCGGGCATTGCCGTGGGCACGCGCAATGCGACCACGCGGCTGCGCGCGGTGATCGAAGGTCTGGTCGAGGAGCGCCTGCTCGATGAACCCGAACTGCTGCACTTCGCGCTGCAGCCGGGCGCGCGCGCGGGCCAGAGCGCCTGGGTCGCGGCCTGCGACCGCGCCTGGCTGCGCTCGCACCTGCAGGCGCTCGAGAGCGCCGAGCGGCGCGTGGACCGCATCGTCGCCCAGTTCACGCCCGCGGACGAAAGCGAGGCCCCCCGCCTCTGGGCCGTGGGCACGCCCGAATCGCCCTGGCTGCTGGCCACGGGCTGCGGCCCGGACCAGGGCGTGGCCAGCGCGCCGCTGAGTACCGAAGGGCTGACGCTGCTCGGCGCCCCCGAAGGCCTGGCCGTGGACGCCACGCCCGCGGTGTCGGCGCTCGCCGAGCAACGCCTGCAGCGTCCGGTGCGCCTGTCGGCCCAGGCCGAGCGCCTGCTCGAAGCCAGCCGCAGCCCCTGGAATCTCGCGCAGTTCGATCTGGCCGTAGGCGGGCGCAGCCATGCGCTGCGGCGCGTGGTCAGCGCCTGCCAGTCGTTCGTGCGTGCGCCCCAGTGGCGCGCTGCGCGCTGGGCGCTGGGCGTGCTGGTCGTCGCGCAGCTGGTCGGGCTCAATGCCTGGGCCTGGAAGGAGCGCCAGGCGCTCGCGGCCAAGCAGTCCGCGGTGCGCGCGAGCCTGTTGCAGGCCTTTCCGAAAATTCCGCTGGTGGTCGATGCACCGCTGCAGATGGAGCGCGAAGTCGCGCAACTGCGCCAGCGCACCGGCAGCCTCTCGGCCCAGGCGCTCGAGCCGCTGCTGTCGGCTGCAGGCCAGGCGCTGCCCAAGGGCATGCGGCCCCATTCCATCGAATACAGCGACCAGGAGCTGCGTCTGCGCGGGCTCACGCTCGACACCACGGCGCAGCAGCAGTTGCAGTCGCAACTGGCCGCGCTGGGCTACGCCGCACGCGTCGACGCGCAAAGCCTGGTGCTGCGCGCAAAGGAACAACCATGAATACCGCCCGTTCTCCCCGCCCGAGCACCTGGCAGACGCGCTGGTCCGCGCTGGCGCCGCGCGAGCGCCAGGCGCTTTCGCTGGCCAGCGGCACCATTGCCCTGGCCCTGGTCTGGTGGGTGCTGCTCGCGCCTGCGCTGCAGACGCTGCGCGCGGCGCCCGCACAGCATGCGGCGCTCGACCTGCAGCTGCAGCGCATGCAGCGCCTCGAAGCCGAAGCCCTGCGCCTGCAGGCCGATCTGCCGCCGCCGATCACCGAGTCCCCGGGCGCGTTGCCCGCCCCCCGGCCCGATATGCAGCGCGCGCTGCAGGAGTCGGTGAGCGGCCAGCTCGGCGCGGGCGCACGGCTGGTGCTGCAGGGCGAACGCGCGCAGCTCACGCTCAAGAATGTGCCCGCGCCGGCGCTGGCCGCGTGGCTGGGCCAGGCGCGCCAGAACCTCAAGGTGAGCACCGTCGAAATGCGGCTCACCGCGACCACGGGCCCGGCCGAGGCCGGCGCCAGCGAGCCGCACTGGGATGGCAGCCTGGTGCTGGCCCTGCCGCCTGCGGAGTCCGCGCCATGAAGAGCCCGCGCCGCCCTCCCCGCAGCCGCCTGGTCACGACCGGCGTGCGCTCGCCGCGCGCCTGGGCCGTCACGGGCGCGCTGCTGGGCTCATTGCTGGCGCTGGTGCTGGCCGCGCCTGCCCACTGGCTGGCCGAGGGCCTGGAGCGCGCGACCGAAGGCCAGCTGCAATTGCGCGAAGCGCGCGGCACGCTCTGGACCGGCTCGGCGCGGCTGGTGCTCAGCGGCGGCGCGGGCAGCCGCGACGCGCTGGCGCTGCCGTCGCGCGTGCAGTGGCAGCTGCGCCCCGACTGGCGCGGCGTACGCATCCGGCTCGCCACCGAATGCTGCACGCCGCAACCACTGCAGGCGCGCATCCTGCTGCACTGGCAAGGCGTCGAAGCGCGGGTGCAGGACCAGCAGAGCCAATGGCCCGCGGCACTGCTCACGGGCCTGGGCACGCCGTGGAACACGGCGCAGATCCAGGGCCAGCTGCTGCTGCGCAGCCAAGGCCTGCGCGTGCAATGGATGGCCGGGCGCTGGCGCAGCGAAGGCCAGCTCCAGCTCGACGCGCTGGGCGTGTCGTCCCGGCTGTCGACGCTGCGCCCCATGGGCAGCTACCGGCTGGTCATCGACGGCGGCGATGCGCCGCAGATGACGCTGAGCACGCTCGAAGGCCACCTGCAGCTCAGCGGCACGGGCCAATGGGTAGGACAACGCCTGCGGTTTCGCGGCGAAGCCAGCGCCACGCCGGAGCGCGAAGCAGCGCTGGCCAACTTTCTCAACATCATCGGGCGGCGCAGCGGCGCGCGCTCCATCATTTCCCTGGGCTAAATTCCATGACGTTCACCCCTGCACGCCGCCTGCGCGTCGCCCTCCACTCCATCGCCGCCGCCGCACTGCTCGCCTGTGCCGGCGTCTACGCACAGACCGGGCCGCGCAGCAATGAGCCGGTGACGCTCAATTTCGCGGGCGCCGAGATCGAGGCCGTGGCCCGCACCATGGCGACCATCACCGGCCGCAACGTGGTGGTCGATCCCCGCGTCAAGGGCACCATGACGCTGGTCAGCGAAAAGCCGCTGGCGCCGGCCCAGGCCTTCCAGCAGTTCCTCGCCGCGCTGCGGCTGCAGGGCTTCACGGTGGTCGAGGCCGCGGGGCTGTACAAGGTCATTCCCGAAGCCGATGCCAAGCTCCAGTCGGGCAACGTGGCCGTATCCCAGGGCGGGCGCGGCGGCGCGCCGGCCGGCGGCCAGATCGTGACCCAGATCTTCAAGCTCAACTTCGAGAGCGCGGCCAATCTGGTGCCGGTGCTGCGGCCGCTGATCAGCCCGAACAACACCATCAACGTGAACCCGGGCAACAACTCGCTGGTCATCACCGATTACGCCGACAACGTGCAGCGCCTGTCGCGCATCGTCGCCGCGATGGACGTGTCGAATGCGACCGACATCGAGGTGATTCCGCTGCAGCACGCCGTCGCCTCCGAAATGGCGGTGCTGGTGGGCCGGCTGATCGAAGGCGGCAGCGCGGGCGCGGTGCCCGGCGCCGTGGCCCAGGGCCAGACCGACACCGCCTACAAGACCACGCTGATGGCCGAGCCGCGCAGCAACGCGCTGGTGGTGCGCGCCGCCAACCCTTCGCGGCTGGCCCAGGTGCGCTCGCTGATCGCGCGCCTCGACCAGCCCGCCTACGCGAGCTCGGAGGCGAGCAGCGGCAACATCCATGTGGTCTATCTGAAGAACGCCGATGCGGTGACGCTGGCCACGACGCTGCGCGCCGCGATGGCCAGCGACGGCGGCGCGGGCAGCACGGGCGCTGCCGGCAATTCGGCAGCCAGCGGCGGCGGCCTGCGCACGACCGGCACCGGCAGCGCCGCCTCCACCCAGACCAGCAGCAGCGGTCTTTCGGGCGGCAGCACCAGCAGCGGCCTGGGCACCGACAGCGGCAGCCTGGGCAGCAGCAATCAGCCGTCGACCGGTGGCCAGATCCAGGCCGATCCGGCGACCAATTCGCTGATCATCAGCGCGCCGCCGCCGGTCTACCGCCAGCTGCGCGCGGTCATCGACCAGCTCGACGGGCGCCGCGCCCAGGTGCTCGTCGAAAGCCTGATCGTCGAAGTCACGGCCAACAAGCTGGCCCAGTTCGGCGTGCAGTGGCAGTCGCTGCTGGGCAACAACGGCAGCACCATGGGCGTGATCGGCACCAACTCGGGCACCAGCGGCGCCAACATCCTGGGAGTGGCCGCCGGCCTCGCCGGGGGCGCGACCGCGGCTGCGAACGCGCTGGGGAATCTCGGCGCCGGCCTGAACTTCGGCATCGCGCCGCGCATCAACGGCAAGTACTACCTCGGCGCACTGGCCAACTTCCTGCAAAACAGCGGCGACGCCAACGTGCTGTCGACTCCCAACCTGATGACGCTGGACAACGAGGAAGCGAAAATCATCATCGGCAACAACGTGCCTTTCGTGACAGGCTCCTACGCGAGCACCACCGGCACTTCGGGCGTAAGCCCGTTCACCACCGTCGAACGCAAGGACGTGGGGCTGATGCTGCGCGTGCGCCCGCAGATCAACGAGAACGGTACCGTGAAGCTGTCGGTCTACCAGGAAGTCTCGAAGATCGACAGCTCCACGCTCAAGGACATCAACGGCCCGACCACGAGCAAGCGCTCTATCGAGTCGAACGTACTGGTCGAGGACGGCAGCATCATCGTGCTCGGCGGACTGCTCCAGGATGACTACTCGCAGGCCGAGGACAAGGTGCCGCTGCTCGGCGACATTCCGGGCCTGGGCAACCTGTTTCGCAGCGAGAACCGCGCGCGCAGGAAGACCAATCTGATGGTCTTCCTGCGCCCTGTCGTGGTGCGCGATGCGGCGGCCGCCGATGCGCTGATGACGGACCGCTACGAAATCATCCGCGCGGCGCAGCAGGGCCTGCAGCCACAGCCGAGCACCATACTCAACAGCGTCACGGGCGCGCCGGTGCTGCCTACGCTGCAGCCTGGCGGCCCGGCCCAGCCGCTGGCCACCGTGCCGTTCGCGCCCGATGCACCGCAGCCGGCGCCCGCGCGCATCGTGCCGATCTCCGTCACCGACGACTCCTACAGCGCGCCCTGAACCCATGCGTTATCCCCTGCCCTACGCCTATGCTCGCAGCGCCCAGCTGCTGCTCGAGGACGACGGCCAGCAGCCGGTGCTCTGGCATGGCCCCACGCCCGACTTCCAGGCGCTGTCCGAAGTGCAGCGCAAGTACGCCGCGGCGCAATGGCAGGCGATCGACGCCGGCCTGCTCGCGCAGCGCATCAGCGCCGCCTATGCCCAGGGAGAGTCGAACGCCGCGCGTGTGGTCAGCGAAGTCGAATCCGACGCCGACCTGTCGCGCATGATGCAGGATCTGCCGGCCGTGGAGGATCTGCTCGAGACCGCCGACGACGCGCCCATCATCCGCATGCTCAACGCGCTGCTGACCCAGGCCGCGCGCGACGGCGCCAGCGACATCCACATCGAGCCCTACGAACGCCATTCGAGCGTGCGCTTTCGCGTCGACGGCGACCTGCGCGAAGTCGTGCAGCCCAACCGCGCGCTGCACGCGGCGCTGATCTCGCGGCTGAAGATCATGGCCGATCTCGACATTTCGGAAAAGCGCCTGCCGCAGGATGGACGCATCAGCCTGCGCCTGGGCACGCGCGCCATCGACGTGCGCGTCTCCACGCTGCCCAGCGCCCATGGCGAGCGCGCCGTGCTGCGTCTGCTCGACAAGAGCGGCTCCAAGCTGACGCTCGAATCCGTCGGCATGCAGGGCGAGACGCTCGAGCGCGTCGAAGCACTGATCCGCCAGCCGCACGGCATCATCCTGGTCACCGGCCCCACGGGCTCGGGCAAGACCACGACGCTGTACGCGGCGCTGCAGCGGCTGGACGCGTCCAGCGGCAACATCATGACCGTTGAAGACCCTATCGAGTACGAGCTCGCGGGCATAGGCCAGACGCAGGTCAATTCCAAGATCGACCTGACGTTCGCCAAGGCGCTGCGCGCCATCCTGCGCCAGGACCCGGACGTGATCATGATCGGCGAAATCCGCGACTTCGAGACCGCACAGATCGCGATCCAGGCCTCGCTGACCGGCCACCTGGTGCTGGCCACGCTGCACACCAACGACGCGCCCAGCGCCGTCACGCGGCTGATCGACATGGGCGTCGAGCCCTTCCTGCTGAGCAGTTCGCTGCTGGGCGTGCTGGCCCAGCGGCTGGTGCGCAAGGTGGACGCGTCCGAGCCCAGCGGCTACAAGGGCCGCACCGGCGTGTTCGAGCTGCTGGTCGTCAACGATGCAATCCGCAGCCAGATCCACGGCCAGGCCAGCGAAGCCGACATCCGCGCCGCGGCGCTGGCCAGCGGCATGACGCTGATGCGCGACGATGGTGAACGGCTGGTGCGCTCGGGCATCACCACGCCCGAGGAAGTGCTGCGCGTGACACGGGACTGAAAGTCCCCTGGGCAGCTTGCGCCGGATGGCCGGGCTCCCGCCGCCCCCCCCCCTCAACCTGCAGGGTTGCGCTGCAGGGCAGCCCCGGGCTTGCTGGGGCACGCCAGTTGCACGCGTGCCTGCCGTCGGAATCCCACCCCTATTCAGACGAGGCGTTTGCCTACAGTGCCGCCTGCATTGTTTGATAGCCAAATACTATTGATGACAATATACTTTAGCTATGAACAATGCAAAACACTTCTTTACCCGCCACTTCGCTTTGACCCTCGTTCTGCCGCTGACGCTTGTGGCCTGCGGGGGCGAAGAGTCATCCACCATCGTTTCGAGCACCGACCCCGCGGTCGCTGCCGCCCTCCAGCAGGCCAACGGCACCAGCGCGCAACTGACGCGCTCGGGCACAGTGGCGCTGCCCGAAGGCGTTGCCAATGCACTGGTTTGCCTGGACCTCAAAGGTACGGGCGTCTGCGATGCCAGCGCAGCGACGGTGACCCGCACCCGTGGCGATGGCAGCTACGCCATCCGCTACCAACCCAAGGACGCGGCGGATGCCGAGGACTTCAAGGCGGCTGCGCTGCTTGCCGAGATCCCCACCGATCAAGGCAATTACACCCTGTCGAGCCCTGGCAGGAAGTCCAACGACATCAATCCCCTGACGACACTGGTCTACCGCCAGATGCTCCAGTCCGCCACGCTGGACGCGGCGGAACAGGAAGTCGCGCGCCAACTCGATATCGACGTCGATGCCATCTACCACCCCAACCGATCCAGTGTCGCAATGGCTGCGGCATCGCTGACGAACTATTCGCTGAAAAATGGCATCGCGACCCTGGTTCGCACCGCCCCTGAAGCGCAGGACAACACGCCGCAGTTGGTGTCTTTCCACTTCAAGGACATCCACAACTATGAATATGACGTCCACACCCCCGAAGGCAGCGCCAACGCTGCGGGCCAGATCCTCTGGAGGCCGGTTTATGGTGGAAAGATCAACGGCAATGACCGAACGCCGGAAAATGCCGCCTACACGGCCACCATCATTGATGGCTTCACGGCCACGGGACGCGAAGAGTATCTGAAGAACGGCGCACTCCAGCTGTTTTCCGCAGACAACCAGTTCACGTCCATCTTGCTGAACCGGCAGGCCACCGCCAAGGCCGCCAAGCTTTCCCGAACCAATTCGGAGGCTGGCTACGCGGTTGAAACGACGGTGCAAAAAATGGATATTTCCGGCCAATCCATGCAGACGTTCTTTGGCGATCCAGCGTCTTACCAGGTCAAGCTGAAGAACATCGTGCACCTCAATGCCTTCAAGGTGGAGGATTCCAGCAGTCTGGCAAATGCCGTCTTCCCCGAAGGATCGGTGCTGCATATCCAGTTGAGCACCCCCATTGGCAACAAGAACAGCATCGAATACGCCAAAACCCAATCCAGCGCCAACGTAGTCAGCGTCAGCCGCAGCACAACCACATATGCATCGACACTTGAGCAAAGGGCAAATGACCTGAACCCGGCGCAGGAGTTGCATGCCACCCGCGCCTTGGTCGTCAAATATGCGCTCAACGACCGCGCATGGACGGCAACGAAGGAAGCCCTGCATCTTCCCTGAAGTGCGCCAGCGCGCCCCAGGCTGCAAGGCCATGCGCCAGCGGCGACAATGTTCGCCATGATGCAAACCCTGAGCACCTGGAGCGCGCCCTACGGCGGCGAGACTTTTTTGCTGTTGGCCCTGCTGGCGATCGCCAGCTACGGGCTGCTTTTGTTTTACAAGCCCCGGCTGTCGGAAAGCCAGTTGCGCCGCTGCATACGGCTGGCCGCGCTGGTCGCGCTGCCGCTGTCCTTCGTGGCCATGGAAATGGGCAGCAACAACTGGGGGATTGCCGTGCTGTCCTTCGTCTGGTGCATCGTCGTCGGTATAACGTGCAAGAACGAAATCACGAAACGGCTCACCCCCTGAGCGACTTCGTCGCTTCCCCCTCTCATCCTTCGGTGGAGGGGGGCGCCCGGCTGAGGGACGGCACCCTCGCTGCGGAGCGGCCCTTGCTCGGCGCCCCCATGCTGGACCGCGCCATATTTAGTGGTAGCTGACGATGAGTGCACTCTGGATAAACGAAAGACCCACTGCATGCTGAAAAATCTCCAAGACATCCGCCTTTCCCTGTTGGATCTGGTTGCCGTGCGCGAAGGAGGCAGCGTGGGCCAGGCCCTGGAGATCGCGCTGCGCACCGCGCAAAAGGCCGAAGAACTGGGCTTTGCGCGCTACTGGCTGGCCGAGCACCACAACATGCCGGGCATCGCGAGTTCGGCAACAGCCGTGCTGATCGGCCATATCGCGGGGGGCACCCAGCGCATTCGCGTGGGCTCGGGCGGCGTGATGCTGCCCAACCATGCGCCGCTGGTCGTCGCCGAGGCGTTCGGCACGCTGGCCGAGCTCTACCCGGGCCGCATCGACCTGGGCCTGGGCCGCGCGCCCGGCACCGACGGCCAGACCATGCGCGCGCTGCGCCGCGACCGTGTCGAAACCGAGCAGGATTTTCCGCGCGACGTCGCCGAGCTCCAGCAACTGCTGGGCCCGGCCACGCCGGGCCAGCGCATCATCGCCATGCCGGGCGCGGGCACCAATGTGCCGATCTGGCTGCTGGGATCGAGCCTGTTCTCGGCCCAGCTCGCGGCCCACATGGGCCTGCCCTACGCGTTTGCCTCGCACTTCGCGCCGCGCATGCTGCACCAGGCGCTGGACATGTACCGCGAGCTGTTCCGGCCTTCGGCAACGCTGGCCAAGCCCTACGCGATCGTCGGCGTGCCCGTGGTCGCCGCGCCCACCGACGAGGAAGCGCAATTCCTCGCGAGCAGCACCTACCAGCGCATCCTGGGCATTCTCACGGGCAACCGCACGCGCCTGCAGCCGCCCGTGGCGAACTACGCGGCCCAGCTTTCGCCTTCGGAGAGCGCGGCCATCCACGACTTTCTGCGTGCCGGCGTGGTCGGCAATCTGGAAACCGTGCGCAACCACTTCCAGTCACTGGCCCAATCCACGCAGGCCGATGAGTTCATGCTGGTCAGCGATGTCTACGAGCCCGCGCTGCGCCTGCGCTCGCTGGAAATCGCGGCCCAGGCCATGGCCGGCTGAAGACCGCATTCGCCGCGCGCCGCAACAAGGGACCGCGGCGCACACACAGCGTCATCGCCAGCGGCTAACATGTGCTGAATTCCTTTCGCACGCCCTGCCTCTTTCCCATGCCTGCTTTTTCCTTCGAAGCCCTCGACGCCCAGGGCGCCTCCCGCAAGGGCACGCTAGAGGCCGATACGCCCAAGTCTGCGCGCAACCTGTTGCGCGCGCAGGCGCTGGTGCCGCTGTCCGTGGTTCCGCTGGGATCGGGCAGCGCGCCCGGCACGGAGCTGACCTGGCAGGAGCGCTGGTTCACCCGGCCGGTGTTCAATGCCAGCGCGCTCGCAGTCTGGACGCGCCAGCTCTCCGGGCTCGTGACTTCGGGCCTGCCGCTCGAGCGCGCGCTCAGCGCGCTCGCCGACGAAGCCGAAGACCAGCGCCAGCACCACCTGCTGGCCACGCTGCGCGCCGAAGTCAATGCGGGCTCGACGTTTTCGCGCGCGCTGCAGCAGCACCCGCGCGAGTTCTCCGAAATCTATTGCGCGGTGATCGGTGCGGGCGAATCGAGCGGCAGCCTGGGCCTGGTGCTCGCCAGCCTGGCCGACGACCTCGAGGCGCGCCAGGCGCTGCAGTCCAAACTGATAGGCGCGGCCCTTTACCCGGCCATCGTCTCGCTGGTGGCAATCGTCATCGTGCTGTTTCTCGTGAGCTATGTCGTGCCCCAGGTGGCCGGCGTGTTCGTCGGCACCAAGCGCCAGCTTCCCATACTGACCGTGGCCTTGCTCGCCATCAGCGATTTCGTGCGCGAATACGGCTGGGTGATGCTGGGCGTGCTGGTGTTCGGCGCGCTGGCCGCGCGCCAGTTGCTGCGCAATCCGGCGACGCGCGAGCGTTTCGACGCCGCCTGGCTGCGCCTGCCGCTGATCGGGCGCCTCGCGCGCAGCTACAACGCCGCGCGCTTTGCGAGCACGCTGGCCATGCTCGCGGGCGCGGGCGTGCCGATTCTCAAGGCCTTGCAGGCTGCGGCCGAAACGCTGGGCAACCGCGCGCTGCGCGCCGACGCGCTCGACGCGCTGGTGCTGGTGCGCGAAGGCGCGCCGCTGGCCTCGGCACTCGCCAAGAAACGTTTCCCGGGCCTGCTGGCAATGTTCGCGCGCCTGGGCGAGCAGACCGGCCAGTTGCCGGTGATGCTGCAGCGCGCGGCCACGCAGCTGTCGACCGAAGTCCAGCGCCGTGCCATGCACATGGCGACCATTCTCGAGCCGCTGCTGATCGTCGTCATGGGCCTGGTGGTGATGCTGATCGTGCTCGCGGTGCTGATGCCCATCATCGAACTCAACCAGTTCGTCAAATGAGCGCCGCCAGCGCCCCCTGCCATGCCCATCACCCTCGCTGACAAGCTGGTCGTCGCGATCTCGTCGCGCGCGCTGTTCGACTTCGAGGAGGAGAACCGCCTGTTCGAGCGCAGCGACGCGGCCACCTATCTGCAGCTGCAGCGCGAGCGGCTCGAAATTCCGGCGCAGCGCGGCATCGCGTTTTCGCTGGTGCAAAAGCTGCTGGCCTTCAATACGCCCGATGCGCAGCGCGTCGAAGTGGTGATCCTCTCGCGCAACGACCCGGTCAGCGGGCTGCGCGCCTTCCATTCGGCGGAATCGGCCGGTATTGCCCTGCAGCGCGGCGTGTTCACCCAGGGACGGCCGCCGTTCGGCTACCTGCGCCCGCTGGGCGCGCACCTGTTCCTCTCGGCCAACGCCGACGACGTGACCGAAGCGCTGCGCCTGGGCTACCCGGCAGCCCATGTATTCACCGAGTCGGTGCAGGCCAGCCGCGCCCACCCGAACGAAGTGCGCATCGCATTCGACGGCGATGCGGTACTGTTTTCCGACGAAGCCGAACGCGTATTCCAGGCCGAAGGCCTCGAAGCCTTCCAGCGCCACGAGACCGACCGGCACGGCCAGCCGCTGCCCGACGGGCCGTTCAAGCCGCTGCTGGCCGCGCTGCACCGGCTGCAGCAGATGGCCGCCGAAGTGTCGGGCGCCGATGCGTCCGGCATGCGCATTCGCACCGCACTGGTCACGGCGCGCAGCGCGCCGGCCCACAAGCGCGCGATCCAGACGCTGATGAGCTGGAACATCGCCGTCGACGAAGCCATGTTCCTCGGCGGGCTCAGCAAGGGCGCGTTCCTGCGCGAGTTCGAGCCCGATTTCTTTTTCGACGACCAGACCGGCCATGTGCGCAATGCGTCCCTGCATGTGCCTTCGGGCCATGTGCGCAGCACGGGACCCTAGAGCGGATTTCTGGATCATGGGAGACCCGACGGTCAGCGACCGTCCATCCTTCTATGGAGCCTACCCAAGCAATCTCTTTGCCGGCGAACGGCCCCTTTAAAGAGTTGAAATCCGCTCCAAGAACGTGTTCAAAGTCTTTTGAGCAAGAGCGCCAGGAATGCCAGATGTATGAACTGCAAGCTGGTGTTCAGATGTCTTTGCCGTCAACCACCGCAGCCCTCCTGTCTTGCAGCTGAGCGGCACAGAGAGTTAACGCCGGGCTTGACATGCTCACGAGCTTAAGCCGGCATGGTCTAGCCGAACACTCCCCTCGTGCACATCCCGCACCGCGCTTGCCCGGGTTAAAGTTCTTTCTATTCACCTCATGGAATACAATACTCACATAAAGTATTCCAATTTCAATGGAAAATTTCAGACCCATTCATGGCTGAAATGCGCAGTGCGAGGCATGAAAAACTGGCACTGCTTCGGTTTGATCCGCTGTGGCACTTGCCACGGCATGTGCCCCATGACGGGCTTAGAGGAGTTGCAGCATGATGGATGAAAAAGCCCTGAACCTACTGTTTCGGGAGGCGCGTTCGCACAATGGTTTTCTGGAAAAACCCGTCGACACCGCGATGCTCATGGCCTTGTATGAGCTGTTGAAGATGGGCCCCACCAGCGCCAACTGCAGCCCCCTGCGCATCATCTTCCTGCGCACGCAGGAAGCCAAGGCGCGGTTGCTGCCGGCGTTAAGCCCAGGCAACGTGGACAAGGCATTGTCAGCGCCGGTCGTTGCCGTACTGGCGCACGACATCCACTTCTACCGCCGGGCAGCACAGTTGTTCCCGCACCGTCCGGAAATGTATGACAGCTTTGCCGCGGATGCCCAGTTGGCCGAAACCACTGCATTTCGCAACGGTACCTTGCAGGGGGCTTATCTGATGATGGCGGCCCGCTCGCTCGGACTCGATTGCGGACCTATGTCCGGCTTTGATGAGGCGATGGTGAATCAGCTGTTTTTCCCGCATGGCGATGTGCGGGTGAACTTCCTGTGCAATCTGGGCTATGGCGATGCCAGCAAGGTGTTTTCACGGCTGCCACGGCTGGCATTTTCGGACGCCTGCTCGATTCAGTGAAGATGATGGGGCCTCCGCGAGAGGTCCTGTGGGGGCGCTTGTGCACCCGTAGGCATGCGCCCATGCTGGGTGCATGCACTGGAAAAAAAGCCGCCAGCCCAAAGGCTGGCGGCGGTGAGCCGCTTCTGATCAGCGTCGGCCCGCGGGCGCGAATATCAGAAAAGGTGGCGAATGCCCAACTCGGTGCCGCTCGTATTGTGACCGGCGGCATTCAGACCGGCAGTGCTCAAGCCTTCGTTGCCCACGACAACGTTGGAAAGGCCCTTGTTGATCACACGTGCGTGCGTGGCGTACAGCTGGGTGCGCTTGGACAGGTTGTAGCCCAGACCGACAGCGAACTTGCGGAAGTCATTGGCGCTGTTCTTGCGGTCGTAGCGGCTGTATGAAGCGCGCAGTTCACCGGCACCGAAGTAAGCGGTGGCGCCGATCAGCCAGGCAGTTTGCTTGATTTCGGGACGGGTGCCCGCCTTGGATGTCTCCTGCGCCCACTGGAACAGGGGCTTGACCATGCCGACGGTGTAAGAAACCCCCAGGTTGTGCGCCGTCACGTCCCCTTGGGCGGGAGCAATACCGGTATCGAGCTTGCCGGAGGCAAAGGCCACGTTGAGCGGGCCGTTGGCGTAGCCAGCGCGGACACCGAAATAGTTGCCGGCCTTGGTGGCCGGGGCGGCGTTGGAAGCATTCTCGCCAAAGGCGTACTGGACCTGGCCATGGAAACCGCCGAGGTTGCGGGGCAGGAAGTAGCCGACCGAGTTGTTGTTACGCCGGGAGGCACCGAGCATGGAGTCCATCTGGGCTGCGCCGATGCCGTCGAACGGATCGAACAAGGCGCTGTTCCAGAACGTGGGAGCGTGGTCACGGCCCAGACGGACTTCACCGAAGGCGCCCGTCAGGCTCACGGTGGAGCGGCGCTGGAAATTCATGCCACCGCCCGGAGCACTGCCCGTGCCGGTGTCGGGGTGCAGTTGCCCCTCCAGATGAAAGCTGGCGGACAAGCCGCCACCCAGGTCTTGCGCGCCACGGATGCCAAAACGGCTCTTGCTCTGGCCGCTGTTGCTCATGCCAATGACGTGGCCCTCAGAGCCGGACAGGCGGGCGATGCCAGCGTCAACGATACCGAACACAGTCACGGAAGATTGAGCCGTTGCTGCGCCGCAAGCAGCCAGCACAGCCAGGGCAATAAGTGAATTCTTCATTTCATGCGTCTCCAAGGCAATTAAATTTTGGTACACAAAGTACACACAAAATATACCAAACAAAACCATTGAATCCAAAACAAGCATCAACGGCATCCCCGGAGTGTTGTGTACACACGAAATACCCGCTTTCATCCGCAAGCCGCGCTGACTCGACGTCAGGGGATGTCACGGAGTCCCGCTTGCCGAACCGGCACGGTCGCGGTACCGGGTTTGCAGGGTGCAGGCCAGGATGGCCGCGGTGTTGAGCCCAGGCTCGAACTGCGCGGCACAGGGCCTCGGAGTCGTGCTGGATGAAGCCTCCGTGGCGGCCGCTGTACAGCTCAGCATCGGTGCCCTCCTCCGGGTAAGGACACGCCTGCATCAGTTCTCCGGCGGCATCGCCAATGCGAATTTTTGGCCTGAGCTGTCCACTCGTCCTGGTAAAAACACCTAGATCACGAAACTTGATTCACAGTTGCAATTTGGTATTTTATTTCATACATTAGGTATACCAATATTTGATGTCAAATATTGGCCAACTACCGTTCAATGCTGAAAGGAACAGAGATGTTTCATCGAGTCGCAGGTCTTGCTTTTGCCATGCTGTCTCTGGGGGCCGCAGCCCAGTCATGGCCTCAACGTCCCGTCACTATCGTGGTGCCGTATGGCGCGGGTGGAAACACGGACCTTATTGCCCGCATGACAGCCGCGCATCTGAGTCAAACCTTGGGCCAGTCCGTGGTGGTGGAAAACCGCGTCGGGGCCGGGGGTCTGGTTGCCGCCAAAGCCGTGCTGGCTGCTCCGGCCGACGGCTACACCCTGTTCATGGGGACGGCATCCCAGCTAGTGACTTCGCCGCACATCAACCCCAACATCACCTATGACGCGCTCAAGGACTTTGAGCCCATCATCAACATGGGGGCCAACGCCTTTGTCATCACGGTCAACTCCCAGTTGCCGGTCAAAACCCTGCCTGAGTTTGTGACCTATGCGAAGCAGCAGACGGGCAAGGTCAACTACGGCAGCGGCGGCATGGGAGGCGTGACCCATTTGGCGTCCCATCTGTTCTCGCGCCGCGCCGATGTAGATATGACCCACATCCCTTACAAGGGTGCCGCGGCAGCCATGGCGGATCTGCTTGGCGGACAAATCGACATGTACTCAGCCAGTCCGTCAGAAATCATTTCTCACATCAACAACGGGAAGATTCGTCCGCTCGCCATCTCCAGCGCCCAACGGCTCAAGGAACTACCCGATGTTCCGACGATTGCGGAAACCTTCCCGGATCATGAAGTCTTGTCCTGGAACGGTCTACTGGCGAAGACTGGAACGCCGCCGGAAATCCTTGACCGTGTCGCCAGCGAAGTTGCCGAGATGCAAAAAGACCCGGCGATTCAGAAGAAACTGGTAGATGCGGGCATTGCGCCGCTTTACATCGCGCGTGCCGCCTTCGGTGCGCAGATTCAGAAGGAATATGCCATGTGGGCTCCGGTGCTCAAGAATTCTGGCATCAGGATGAACTAGCCAGGTGAAGACATAAACACCGGTTGCCGGCGTCCGGGCCTGCTTCCCCTCGGAAGCAGCCTCGTCGGAAAACAGATGTCCAGCCCAACACCTGTTGAATAGAGAACCCAAGGGCAATCAGGCCTGTCGGCGCAGCCTCGCTGCCATCCCACGACAGCCCGCAAATTACGTACTCCAAAGAAGGAAACACAATGAACTGGATTGGTATTGCTGCGTACAAGTCAGCAGACAACACACTGCGCACCGGATTGGTCGTGGACGGCAAGGTCTACGACGCGCAAGAAGCGCTGGAAGCCGCAGGGCAACAGGTGCGGTTGCCACCAAGCGGCCTTGCGGGCCTGCTTGCCGAATGGCAGGAGTCCAGCCCCGAGGTGCTCGCCGCGCTCGAGGCTGCGGCACAAGCCCAACAGGAAGGGCGCATCAAGCTCTCGCCACAGAGTGGTGCGCTGGGGATTCCCTATCACCCCGGCCGGATCTTCGCGACAGCGTCCAACTTCTACGATCACGCCGAGGAAATGGGAACCAAGCTGGCCCCGCGCAGCGAGAGCTCGCCCTATATTTTCATGAAGGCCGACAGCAGCGTCACGCCCACAAAGAGCGCCGTCATCATGCCGCCCGATACCGAACGGCTGGACTGGGAGGTGGAGCTCGCAGTCGTGATCGGCAAGGGGGGTCGCCATATTCCCGTCGAGCGCGCGCACGAACACATCGCCGGCTACACGATCATCAACGACATCAGCGCACGCGACCTGAACCGGCGTACCGACTATCCCTTCTCGCACGACTGGTTTCGCGGCAAGAGCTTCGATACCTTCGCACCGTTGGGGCCATGGTTTGTTCCGCGCGACTGCATTGGCGATCCGCAGAAGCTGCGCATGCGCCTGAGCGTGAATGGCGAGCTGATGCAAGACGCAACGGCCGAGGCCATGATCTTCAATATCGCCGAGCAGATCTCGTATCTGTCCGGCATCCTGACCCTGCGCGGCGGCGACCTGATTGCCACCGGCACACCGACGGGCGTGGGCATGGGCCGCGGAGTCTTCCTTCGCCCCGGCGATGTGATGGTAGCGTCCATCGACCAGATCGGCTCCATAGAGAACCATGTCGTTGCGCAAACGGCATCCACATAATTTCCTTGATACCGAAAGAGCGAAAGGACAACGATATGGAAAAGCTCAAGCCGAAGCGCCTGGGTCACATGGTGCTCATGGTGAGGGACATCCAGAAATCCTGCACCTTCTACACCGAGGTTCTGGGCCTGGAGGTTTCCGACTGGATAGGCGACAAGATGGTGTTTCTGCGCGCCGGCTCGGACCATCACGACCTGGCATTGGCGCAGCTGCCTGCAGACTCACCGGATCTGAACGACCTGCCGCGCTACTCGCGACCGGGCCTGGAGCATTTCTCCTACCTGATCGACAGTGAAGAAGAAATGGAACGCTCCGTGCGCGTGCTGCAGGCGCACAACATCGAAATCGTACGCGGCATAGGCAGGCACGGGCCAGGCAACAACCTGTTCCTGGTCTTCAAGGATCCGGACGGCAACAACGTCGAGGTGTACTGCGAAATGACACAGATTCCCAAGGATGAGGGTCACCAGGCCCAGGTGTGGGAGCGCAACCTGGAATCGTTTGACCAGTACCGGCTGGAACGCTTTGTCGTGCCGCCTCCGCCCCATCTGCTCGCGGCCAAAACGGGCACGGAGCAATGACCAGGGCAGGCACACGGATGGAGGGCCCGGAAAGGGCATGCCGTGGGCCTACCCCGGGGGCAACATCCACGCTGGGGAGTCAGGTCGTCCAGCGCTCAAATCCAGGGTCTACATAGCGCAGCCTTGCCGGCGGCACAAGCACTGCGCCGGAGGCTTTTCCACCCTGCCTCGGTCTCACCCAAAGCCGGGCGCATTCCTGGCCACGCGAAACGCCTTGCGCCCGACCTGGCACGGTTTCTTCTCTGCAAAGACAACCGGCCTCGCTCCTGCCTTCCCGAGAGTAAAAGGATTGACATCGTCATCACCCTGAAGAGACGGTGACCGCGGCGCTGTCGCGCCGCGAAAATGTCCTCGCACCGTGGGGGCTGCGTCATGGTCGGTGCCGCCATCGCTGCAAGTTCACGCTCCTATTCCCAGACCTGGACTGCCCTGCCGGCTGGATGGCGCGTGCATGCCAACATCGACCAGGGCAACCGGGTTGCGCCAGCCGACTCTGCCTGCCAATACTGTGGCCATACCGACCACCACACGGCAAAGTCATCGCCAGCGAGAAGACATGCCCCATCCTATGAACAAGGCTTGGGGAAAAGGCGTTGAAGCGGGCGCAGAAGTGCGCCCGGCGTCGGGTGAGACGGGGTGAAGCCGCCGAGGGCAAGCTCCAGGCGCCGTGGTCTGCGCCCCCCGGCTATAACGCCCTGGGATGTTTAGCGGTGGGACTCCCGCTCACAGCGGTCGACACAGGCCTTGAGGCGCCGTGGTGCATCAACCGCAAATCATCGATGTGCGGGCTCTCAGCCTGCATCTGGCCGAACTGCCGCGCTCACGCAGGCGTGAGGACCGCTGAGACCGGCGAGACCAGTGGTCGTCCCGCAAAAAAAGCCGCCAGGTTCTCCATCAACGCATCGCGCTGCGCGAACTGCGCGGCCGGGGATCGGCCGGCGATATGGGGCGTCACAAGCACATTGTCCAGGGCCTTCAGCGCCGCAGGCACTTGTGGCTCTGTCTCCAAAACATCCAGTCCCGCACCGGCAATGGTTTTCAGCGTCAGCGCGGCAATCAGGTCCTCGGTATGCACAACTGAGCCCCGCGACACATTGATCAGGTAGCCCCTGGGGCCCAATGCTTGCAGCACGGGCCCATTGATCAAATGGTGTGTCGACGGTCCACCGGGACAGGCCGCGACCAGGAAGTCGCTTTGACGCGCCAGCTCGGTCACATCGGCAACCAGGCTGCCACATTCCGTCGGTTGCTGGTGGCGATCGAAATAGCGAATCTGCATGTCGAACGCGGCCGCCCGCCTGGCAATGGCGCGCCCGACCCGGCCCATGCCAATGATGCCCAGGGTACTGCCGCTCAATGTAGGCCTGGCGGCACGTGAACTTGTCCATGCGCCCTGTTTGACGGCCTGCGTCAGAGGGGCATAGCCCCGGCTGAGCGCCAGCATGAAGCCGAGCGCATGGTCGGCAACCGTGTCGCCGTTGGTATCGGGCGCATTGGCCACGGCGATGCCTGTTTGCCGGGCCGTGGCCACGGCTATATTTTCATAGCCGACACCAAACGAGCAGACCAGCCGCAATGCCGGCAGTTGGGCCATGCAGGGGCCGGACAGACCGGTCGTGCCATTGGTCACCACGGCCACGACTTGATGCCGCGCGCCATCGGCGATGGCGGCGGTATCGGGGCCGTCCGGATGATAGTGAAGGATGTAGCTCGAGGAAAGCGCGTCTCGGGTTTCCTGCGGCAACGGAATAAGTGCCAGAACATGGTGTGCCATAGCGGATGTACTCCGGGACTAGACGACCGCAATGGGGTCTGAAGCCGGCACGACCTCCTTGGTAGCGCCTTTCCAGCCGGTCTCGGTAAGGTCAAAGACGATGCCATCGGGCATGCGGTACTTGACCTCGTAGAAGACGTTCGGATCGGTTTCCTTGCGCCCCGTCAGATAGCTGCCACCGGCGGCCTTGATCCGCTCCTCGGCCGCTTCCAGGTTGTCCACCCACATGCCGAAGTGGATGACGCCGCGCACATCCTTCAGCCCCGCGTAGCCCGGCACGGTTTCGTCCTTGAAGTTGAGCAGCGCCACATTCATCACGCCATCCGTCATATACCAGCCGCGCAGGGCACGCCCGGCGCGTGTCATGCCGAAGGCCTGTTCGAAGAACTGCGCCGCAGCCTCTGGATCGCTGACCGAAAGCGCTATATGCCTGAGTTTTTCCATGCCTGTCTCCTTGTTTTGAGTACAGCAATCTTAACCAATAAATCATGATTTGGTACACCAAATTCTTTTTTAGTGCACCCAATGCATGAATTCAATAAACACACACGAAACCTCGGCCTGCGCGGCCATGCAGGCCAGCGCGCAAGTCATTCGCCCATGCCTGCGCGAAAGCTGGCGCACGTGGCTCTGCCACAGTGGTGGGAACAGGCACGACTCCAAGTAATTCGAAAAATGCGTGGATGCCCTCCCTGCGGCCGCAGGCGGGCAAGGGCTGGCGAAACCGCATGCCAGCCCGGCTGCGACGACAAAAGTGTCCGCCTGCAACGGATGCCGTCAGTCATGTTCCGTTGATTTGCCGGGTGAGACGGCGAATGCAGGGAGAAGCTATTTGAGCGTTGCTGGGTGCGGGAGAGTGCGCGTGGAAGTCTTGTCGGCGTTGGCGGGCTGCGGATCCGCGGCCGCAAGCCAGCAACCGCACCCGGGGTCGCTGGCTGCCGCAGGCAGCATCGGTTTTTCCAGGCGCTCGGGGATGCCTGGCGGCGAGTTGATCTACAGGTCCGGGGTTGCCCGGCGTGATTGCCAGCCGCATGACGCTTGGCGGTCCCGCCCAGCGTCACCGGCTATCCCCTGATCTGGCGGCTGGCCCGTTCGCACGCCTATGCGTCTGGGCTTTTTGACTGGACCGCTGAGGTCTTGCTCCTGGGCTTCGTTGCCCCCGCCTGGACGTCGCCGAGCTTCTTGTTTTTCCTTGCGGTCGACGTGCCATCAGCGGCGCTGGCTGCCTTGATACGCCGCGCAGCCTTGGTCGGTGTCGCGTCCTTGGCATCGACTGCTTGCGCGGCGTTCTCCCTGGCCTGTCGCAGTGCACGCAGGGCGGCGTTGCCAAGATGGGCATTGTGGGCGCGCATGGCCAAATAGGCTTGCTCCCCATCTCCCTCCACGATGGCCTTCACGATCTCATCGTGCGAAACATGCGACGTGACGAGCCTGTCGCTCTCTGCGGGATGGTATTGCCGGTAAGGGCTCAGGCGTTCACGGATGTCTCCCACCAGCTTGCCCAGAACATCATTGTGGGCACCCTCCAGAATCAGGCGGTGGAACTCACGGTTGGCCTCGAGGTAACCATCGATGTCGTTTTGATTGACGAACTCTTTGGTCCGCTGATGGACGTACTCCAGTTCAGTCTTCTCCATCGTGGTCATGGACTCTGCCGCGAGGCGGGCGCAAAGCGCTTCCAGCTCGCAATTGGCATGGAGGATTTCAGACAGTTCCTTGATCCCGACCTGCATGACAACGACACCGCGCATCGGCACGATCTGCGTGAGTCCGCGCGCGGCCAGCTGCCTCAGGGCCTCGCGTACGGGTGTACGCGAAACCTTGTATTGCTCTGCCAACCAACGTTCATCCAGCTTTGTCCCTGGCGGGAAATGCCCACTGATGATCTGCTCGGAAATCAGCGACTGCACCTTCGAGGAAATTGTCGGCATGGTATTTTTTCACCCCTTAATGCACGCCATTTTAGACCTACAAAGCACAAGATTGACTTCATTGGTTCAGTTGCCCATGGCTGCTCCAGGCCAGAGTCTCCAGACATTGGCCACTGCGTGCCGCAAGCCGCCGCCGACGCAAGTCCCGTCGGCGGCGGCTTCGGTTCGGCACTCAGGCCGCCAGGGTGGCATTTGAAACCGGCGCCACTTCCTTGGTAGCGCCTTTCCAGCCGGTCTCGGTAAGGTCAAAGACGATGCCATCGGGCATGCGGTACTTGACCTCGTAGAAGACGTTCGGATCGGTTTCCTTGCGCCCCGTCAGATAGCTGCCGCCGGCGGCCTTGATCCGCTCCTCGGCCGCTTCCAGGTTGTCCACCCACATGCCGAAGTGGATGACGCCGCGCACATCCTTCAGCCCCGCGTAGCCCGGCACGGTTTCGTCCTTGAAGTTGAGCAGCGCCACATTCATCACGCCATCCGTCATATACCAGCCGCGCAGGGCACGCCCGGCGCGTGTCATGCCGAAGGCCTGTTCGAAGAACTGCGCCGCAGCCTCTGGATCGCTGACCGAAAGCGCTATATGCCTGAGTTTTTCCATGCCTGTCTCCTTGTGTAAGCACGATGATGAATGCCACATCTTAATTCGAAAAACGTGATTTGGTATACCAATATTTGATTTGGTGTATTATCAATCTCATGAAAAACCTCAAGCAACCGCTCGGCGCCCTGTCCACGGAAGTGGCAGAGCTCTTCGACGAGATCGGCCCGATATGGGGCACGGACATCAACAAGCACCGCGACCTGGTGGTGGCGCATTACTCGCCGCTGGTTCAGCAGGCGGACAACAGCGGGATCGAGGTCAGGCGGGACATCGCCTATGGCACAACGGAGCGCGAGGTACTTGACGTCTACCGCCGCGCCTCATGGCAGCCGGGCACGAAAGATGTCGTCATGTTCTTTCACGGTGGTGCTTTTCTTCGCGGCAAAAAGAGCTTCAACGGCCACATCTACGACAACGTCGCCTATTGGTTTGCCAGACAAGACATCGTCGCCGTCAACGTGGAATACCGCCTGGCACCGGAAGCGCCCTATCCCAGCGGCGCCGAAGACGTGCTGCGGGCCTTCCGCTGGGTGCAGCAAAACATCGCAGCGTGGGGCGGCCGGGCCGACCGCATCTTCCTCATGGGCCATTCAGCCGGAGGATCCCACGTCGCCAGCGCGCTGTTTGACCCGGCCTTTGACGGCATCCAAAGCGATGAGGCCGCCGGCGCGATTCTGGTCAGTGCGCGCCTGTTCGCCGACACGCTGCCCGACAACCCCAACGCCCCGGGGGTGCGAGCCTACTTCGGCGAAGACCCCGCGCTCTACGAGCAGCGCTCCCCCATGACGCATGCCGCGAACAGCAACGTCCCACTGCTGATAGCCGTGGCGCAGTACGAAAACCCCCACCTTGACCGCTACGGCGAGGTCTTCTACCAGCGTGCCCAGGCGTCTGCGCGCACGGCGTTGACGCGCTTTGTCAACCTGGAGCGTCACAACCATACGTCCATCGTGGCGCACTTCAACAGCGGCGAGGAGACCCTTGGCGCTGCCATCACGGCTTTCATGGCTGACGCCTGAAGCCCTGCAAGCGTTTTTTCATCCAACGAGGTATATATGAGTCTCACAAAAAAAGCCGAAGTCTATGCACCCGCACTGACCCCGTTCAATGCCGACCTGAGCGTCAACCAGAACGCCTTCATCGATTTTTGCCAATGGCTGGTGTCGCAAGGGGCAGGCCTCGCCGTGTTCGGCACCAACAGCGAAGCCTGCTCGCTGTCGCTGCGCGAAAAGATGGGCTTGCTCGATGCCTTGGTGGAGGCCGGCATTGGCGCTGACAAGCTGCTGCCGGGCGTGGGACTGTGCGCACTGCCCGAAACCATAGAACTGAGCAAAAAGGCCGTAGAGCTGGGGTGCGCCGGCACACTTGTGCTGCCGCCCTACTATTTCAAGCCGGCCAGCGATGATGGCTTGTTTGCCTATTACTCGGAAATCATCCAGGCCGTGGGCTCCGAGGACCTGAGGCTTTACCTCTATCACATTCCCCAGTTCACGGGCGTGCCCATCACGCAGGGCCTGATCGAGCGGCTGATCAAGGCCTATCCCGACACCGTGGTCGGCATCAAGGACAGCTCGGGCGACTGGACCAACACCGAAAGAATGCTGCGCGAGCTGCCCGGTTTCAAGATTTTTCCGGCTTCAGAGGCCTTGCTCGAAAAGGCCCTGCCGCTAGGGGCGGCCGGCTGCATCTCCGCCACGGCCAATGTCCAGCCGCACACCATTGTGTCTGCCATCGAAAACTGGGGCACGGACCAGTTCGCCGCTCTGCAAAGCGATGCCAAGGCGGTACGCGCGCTGTTCCAGGCACTGCCCATGATCCCTGCGCTCAAGTATGTCGTGGCCGAGCAGATGGGCGATCAAGCCTGGCGCAACGTCAGGCCGCCCCTGGCAAAGGCCGCAGTCGACTGGGGTCAGAAACTGCTGTCCGATCTGGCGGAGCAGCGCTTTTCGATGGTTCAGTGATGAATGCCCCT
This sequence comes from Pantoea sp. 18069, assembly GCF_902706035.1. GTDB lineage: Bacteria > Pseudomonadota > Gammaproteobacteria > Burkholderiales > Burkholderiaceae_C > Comamonas. Next base: position 343,459 of record NZ_CACSJA010000001.1, read on the forward strand.
GAAATCACGACCGAGCTGCCCCCGCCCTTGGGCAAGTACCCTCGCTTCAGACGCGCCGGCGATCTGATTTACGTCTCGGGTGTCAGCGCACGCCTGCCCGACGGCTCCATCGATGGAGTCAGCCAGGAAAACGGCGTGATCCGCCGCGATGTACGCCGCCAGACCCAGCGGGTCCTGGAGAACGTGGCCGGGATTCTTGCGTCGGCCGGCGCCAGCCTGGCGGACTGCATAGACATCACGGTTTTCCTGACGGATCAGCAAGACTTTGCCGAGTACAACATCGCCTATGGCGACTATTTCGAGAGCAACGGTCCGGCGAGAACGACGGTCATCGTGCGCGGACTGCCGCATCCCGACATGGTGGTCGAGGTCAAGGCGGTCGCCTGGAAGGCTGCGCACCTGTAGCCTTGTGCGAAAAACGCCTGCAAGGCGCCCTTGCGATCCCTCGCCTCTGCCGTGGTCACGGCGCGCAGCGCACCGGCCCGCAAGCGCGCGATCCAGACGCTGATTTCGGCCCTGCATGTGCCTTCGGGCCATGTGCGCAGCGGCATCGCGGCCAGCCTGCAGGAAACATCTGCAACCAGGCGCAAGCAGCCCGGCGAGGGGTGATTGCGCCAGCCACGGCGGGCCACGGCCGGCCGTGGCACCATGGTTCGCATGGCATATTCCTTTTCCCCTCTTTTCTTGCACCAGCGCGCAGCAGGACTCTTGTGCGGCCTGGTGCTGCTGACCGCTTGCGGCCTGGGGCTGGCGCAGACGCCGGCAGCCGATGCCGCGGCGCCTGACACGACCGCGCCCGCAGAAAGCGCCACCGGAGCTCCGCTGAGCAAAGGCGAAATCAAGGCCAGGCGTGATTTCCAGCTGCTCGACTTCAACAAGGACGGCAAGCTCAGCCGCACCGAAGTCACGCTGTTCCCCCGTCTGGCCGCGGCGTTCGACACGGCCGATACCGACAAGGACGGCTTTGTATCGTTCGAGGAAGTCGAAGCGTTTGCCGTGCAATACCGGGCCGAGCGCGCGGCCAAGGCGGCGCAGCAGGCCGAGAAAAATTAGGTCTTTCTAGAGGGCAGGCCGTTCATCCTTCGACAGGTTCAGGACGAACGGATGCTGCGCTTGTAGCCTTTGCAACTGGCGTGTCGCAGCGTGGGGGCACAGAGCAAGGGCCGCACCTAGGCGGCCCCCCGCAGCGAGGCAGCCGTCCCTGGCCGGGCGCCCCCCTCCACCGAAGGATGAGAGAGGGAAGACGAGGCCCGCCCAGGGTGTGAGCGGCTCAGGGGCGGCTTTTACAATCCTCGCGTACGCTTGGTCTTGGGTTCCGAATAGGTCAATGGTTCTTCCTTGATCAGCAGCTTGTTGCGCTCGATCTCGTCCGTCTTGTTGATCTGCTCCGCCTGTTCGACCACTTTCGCGCTGGCGAGCCACAGCGACTGGAAATGCTCGATCAACTGTTTGTGAATCGGCTCCTTCGGCGGCTCCTCGACTTCCTCGACCTGCTTTTTCTCCTGGACCGCCGTCCAGTCGCGATTGCCCTGGTCGGGTGCCGAAGGCTTGTCGGGCTCGCGCACGATCGCGCCTTCGCCCAGCCGGTCGATCGATTCGACCGCGTTCGCCGGGTTGATCGGTCGCACGGGCACGGCGCCCGACGCGCCGGTGGAATACAAATCAGCGCCCTGAGGTCGCCAGGCAGACGATCGATCGACAGGTGTGATTGGCATGGTGCATCCTTCGGTGGCTCAAAACGTGTGGCGAATGGCGAAAACTTCCCGCCCTCGTACCTTGATCGGCAGCGCCAGCCAAAAATAAAGGATTTTCTGCAAAAAAACTGCGTTTTTTTACCGGAATTTTCCTGATCCTGCCGAAAACCAGGCCCCATGGGGCCTGGCTGCTATAGAAATCGCTCAAGCAGGCGCTGCGAAGCGCGGTCCAGCGCGCTCGTGTCGGGCACGGCGAACTGCACGCCGTCGCTGCCCGCGATGCGCAGGCGCGTGCGGCCATGGAGCTTGCGTATGTCTTCCTCGGCCTTGAGCACCAGCTGGGTCGCGCCGCGGTCGGTGTCGACTTCCCAGGTGCTGGGCGTCGAAAAGCCCGAGACGCTGCGTATCCTGAGGATGGTCGGCACGAACTCGCGCACCGCGAGGTCCTGCTCGATCAGTTCCCGCGCGGCCGGCGGCAGCTGGTCCATGTGCGCGACCCACAGCGCCTCCTTGCCGTCGCCGCGCATCAGCGACAGCCCTTCCTCGGGCGCGGCCATGGGAAACGCGCGCACCGGCACCACGCCCACATGGCGCGTGCCGTCGGCCAGCGTCAATACCAGGCAGCCATGGGCGTCGCGCTGCAACTGCAGGTCCAGCGGGGTCATATCCAATGTGTCAGCCATGGCTTCAGTCCTTGATCAGCGTGGTTTGCAGCAGCAGGCCCGCAGCCTGCGCATCTTCTTCGGCGCGCCGTGCCTGGGCTTCGTAGAGCCGCCAGTAGGCGCCGCGCAGCGCGATGAGTTCGTCGTGCGGGCCGACTTCGACGATTTCGCCGCGGTCCATGACCACCAGGCGATCGGCCTTGCGCAGCGTGGACAGGCGGTGGGCGATCGCAATCGTGGTCCGGCCCTGTACCAGGTTGTCGAGTGCTTTCTGGATTTCCTTTTCGGTTTCGGTGTCCACGGCCGAGGTCGCTTCGTCGAGGATCAGGATGCGCGGGTCGATCAGCAGCGCGCGCGCGATGCTGATGCGCTGGCGCTCGCCGCCCGACAGGCTCTGGCCGCGCTCGCCGACCAGCGAATCGTAGCCCTGGGGCAGGCGCAAAATGAATTCGTGCGCATGGGCGGCGCGCGCCGCGGCGACGATTTCGGCGCGCGTGGCTCCGGGCTTGCCATAGGCGATGTTCTCGGCAATGGTGCCGAAGAACAGGAACGGCTCCTGCAGCACCAGGCCGATGTTGCGGCGGTAATCGGACACCGAGATGCGGCGCACGTCCACGCCGTCGAGCTGGATCGAGCCGGCCGAGACGTCGAAGAAGCGGCAGATCAGGTTGACCAGCGTGCTCTTGCCCGAACCGCTGTGGCCGACCAGGCCTATCATCTCGCCGGGCCGTATCTCCAGGTCCAAGTGCTTGATCACGCTGCGGCTGCCGTAGCGAAAGCCCACGTCCTTCATGGTGATCGCGCCCGCTACCCGGTCCATTTTCACGGGGTTGGCGGGCTGGGGCACGTTGCTCACATGGTCGAGGATGTCGAAGATGCGCTTGGCGCCGGCAGCGGCCTTCTGCGTGACCGAGACGATGCGGCTCATGGAGTCCAGACGCGTGTAGAAGCGGCCGATATAGGCAATGAACGCGGTCAGCACACCGACGGTGATTGAGCCGTCCGCGACCAGGTAGATGCCGAAGCCCCAGACGATCAGCAGACCGATTTCGGTCAGCAGCGTCACGGTGGGCGTGAACAGCGACCAGGTCTTGTTGACCTTGTCGTTGGCCTGCAGGTTGATCTGGTTGGCGTCGTTGAAGCGGGCGGCTTCGCGCTTTTCCTGGGCGAAGGCCTTGACCACGCGAATGCCGGGAATGGTGTCGGCGAGCACATTGGTGACTTCGGACCAGACGCGGTCGATCTTCTCGAAGCCGGTGCGCAGGCGGTCGCGCACGGTGTGTATCATCCAGGCAATGAACGGCAGCGGCACCAGCGTCACCAGCGCCAGCCAGGGGTTGATCGAGAACAGGATCACCGACGTCATCACGATCATCAGCACATCCGTGACGAAATCGAGCGCGTTGAGTGATAGAAAGAGGTTGATGCGGTCGGTTTCGGTACCGATGCGCGCCATCAGGTCGCCCGTGCGCTTGCTGCCGTAGTAATCGAGCGACAGGGTCAGCAGGTGGTTGTAGGTGGTGGTGCGCAGGTTCGCTCCTATGCGCTCGGAGACCTTGGCGAGCACGAAAGTGCGCGCCCAGCCCAGCGCCCAGGCGAGCAGGGCCGAGATCAGCAGCGCGCTCAGGTAGAAAACCACGAGCCCGGAGTCGATCTGTTCGCCGTTCTGGAACGGGATCAGGATCTTGTCCATCAGCGGAATGGTCAGGTAGGGCGCGACCAGTTGCGCGCCGGTCGTGGCCAGCGTCAGCACAAAGCCCAGCAGCAGTTGCCCCTGGTAGGGCTTGGCAAAGCGCCACAGGCGCAGCAGCACCCAGGTCGAGGTCTGGGGCGCCTGCTGGCGCGCGCAGGCCGGGCAGTCGTCGGTGTCGGGCGGCAAGGTGGCATGGCAGACCGGGCAATGCGCGGTTTCCTCGTCGTCGAGCGCGCTGTAGGACTGCGCGCGCGCGATGCGTTCGCGCTGGCGATCGAACTGCTGCTGCAGCAGCACCATCGCGGCCTGGTGGCTCAGCGTGACGAACCAGTGGGCCAGGCGCGCATCGTGGTTGTGCAGTTCCAGATGACCGACCCCGCCATGGTCCTGCAGACGCAAGCTCTGATCGACAGCAAGCACCCACTCACTCCACTGCCCGGACTTCGGATCGCAGGCCAGCAATCTTTCCTGCGTCAGGGCCAACAGACCATTGCCGAACTGCAAATCAGCACTCAGGTCAACCGGGACGATGGCTAGGACGTTCTCATCAGAAGCGAGCTTGGCTCGCAGTTCGTCCCCCAGAGGGCCGGCAAAGACTGCCGAGGCGTCCACAGTATGGTGATGTTGCATGTTGAATTATTTTCCTCCGCCGCTGGCGGCTCCAAGAGTCTTACGGACAACCGCATCGGCATGGTGAACGCGGCAGCGCCGGACACTCGTTACCCATTGCTCAACGCGCGAGCCTGCATTTAGGCTGACAAACGGCACAATGCCTTTCACTCCCGGGCAGGAAAGAACCATCCTGCTCCCCCCTTCCTTACCCGCAGAATGACATGGCGAAACTCAACGATATCCAACTCCTGCGTACCACCTTCCTGCGCGGCCCCAGTGTCTGGACCTATAGGCCCGTGCTCGAGGTGTGGCTGGATCTGGGTGAACTCGAAGAATATCCGTCCAACAAGATTCCCGGCCTCAACGAACGCCTGACCCGCTGGCTGCCCGACCTGATCGAGCACACCTGCGGCGTCGGCGAGCGCGGCGGCTTCATTCAGCGGCTCGAAGGGGGCACCTGGATGGGCCATGTGCTCGAGCATGTGGTCATCGAGCTGCTGAACCTCGCCGGCCTGCCCGCCGAATTCGGCCAGACACGCGAAATCTCCAAGCGTGGCGTGTACCGCATGGTATTTCGCTGCCCCGAGGAAGCCGTGGCCCGCGTGGCGCTCGAAATGGGCCACAAGCTGCTGATGGCCGCGATCAACGACCAGCCGTTCGATCTCAAGCCCGCGATCCACGCGATCAAGACCGCAATCAACGACCGCTACCTCGGGCCCTCGACCGGCTGCATCGTCGACGCCGCGAGCGAGCGTCGCATTCCGCATATCCGTCTCAACGACGGCAACCTGGTGCAGCTCGGCTACGGCGCGGCCCAGCGCCGCATCTGGACCGCAGAGTCCGACCAGACCAGCGCGATCGCCGAAGGCATTGCCCAGGACAAGGACTTCACCAAGCGCCTGCTCGCGGCCTGCGGCGTGCCCGTGCCCGAAGGCCAGGTGGTCAACAGCCCCGAGGAAGCCTGGGAAGTCGCGCAGGACATCGGCACGCCGGTCACCGTCAAGCCGTCCGACGGCAACCACGCGCGTGGCGTGACGCTGGAGCTTTACGCGGAAAACGATATCAAGGCCGCGTTCGCGCTGGCCCGGCCCGAAGGCTCGGACGTGATCGTCGAGAAGTTCATCGATGGCGTAGAGCACCGCATTCTGGTCGTCGGCGGCAAGGTGGCCGCCGCGACCAAGGGCGAGACCGTGAGCGTCTACGGCAACGGCACGGCGACGCTCGGTGAGCTGGTCGAAGTGCTCAACCAGGACCCGCGCCGCGGCCCCGAGCAGGAGTTCCCGCTCGACTGGATCAACCTGCAGGCCGGCGCCGTGAAGCTCGAGCTCAACCGCCAGAACGTCACGCCCGATTCCATCATTCCCAAGGGCCAGGCCGTGCTGCTGCAGCGCAACGGCAACATGGCGATCGACTGCACCGACGACGTGCATCCGGACGTGGCGTACTACGCGACGCTGGCCGCGAAGATCGTCGGGCTCGACATCGCGGGCATGGACATGATCCTCAAGGACGTTTCCCAGCCCATGCAGGGTCAGGGCGCCATCCTCGAAGTCAACGCCGGCCCGGGCCTGCTGATGCACCTCAAGCCCACCAACGGCGCGCCGCGCCCCGTGGGCATGGCGATTGCCGACCACCTGTTCCCGCGCACAGAGGAAGACCGCGATGCAGGCCGCATTCCCCTCGTGGGCATCGTCGGCACGCGCGAGAACGCGTTCATCGCACGTCTCGTGGGCTGGCTGCTGCAGCTGTCGGGCAAGCGCACCGGCGTGGCCAGCAGCGAAGGCATGTTCCTCGCCAACCGCCGCACGCAAAAAACCGATACCGCCAACTGGGCGGGCGCGCACCGCCTGCTCACAAACCGCCTGGCCGAAGCCGCGGTGATCCAGACCACGCCGCGCTCCATTCTGGAAGAAGGCCTGGCCTATGACCGCTGCCTGATCGGCGTGGTCACCGACATGGACGGCTACGCAACGCTGGCCGACCACGACGTGCTCGAGGCCGGCCAGATGCGCCGCGTGATCCGCACCCAGATCGACGTGGTGCTGACCCACGGCGCGGGCGTGCTCAATGCCGACCTGCCCGAAGTCGCCGATCTGGCCGAGCTCAGCGACGGCGAAGTGATTCTGTACACGCTGGACGCGGCCAACCCCGTGGTCGCGGCCCACCGCCAGGACAACGAAGGCGGCCGCGCCGTGCTCGTCAAGGACAGCAATGTGGTGCTGGCCACGGGGGCGCAGGAGCGCGTGCTGGGCACGCTGGCCGCGCTTTCGCTGCCCGGTGGCAAGCGCCCCGACACGCCGGCGCTGCTGGCCGCGATCGCCGCGGCCTGGGCGCTCGATATCTCGCCCGATCTGATCGGCGCCGGTATCAAGACCTTCGAATACAGCAACTGATTTCACGCAAACCACGACGACATGCATGCCGGCTGGCCCCACGCCAGTCCGCCATCTGAAAGAACCCACTATGCAGATCACCCGCATCCGCGCCTTGCGTGGCCCGAATCTCTGGACCCGCAGCACCGCCATCGAAGCCATCGTGCAGTGCGAAGACAACGAGCAGTGCTACACCGCCATTGCCGGCTTCGAGGAAAAGCTGCGCGCGCGCTTCCCCAACATCGCGCCGCTGCAGCCCCATGGCGCAGCCCAGCGCCTGTCGCTGGCCCATGTGCTCGAAGTCGCGGCGCTGTCGCTACAGGCCCGGGCCGGCTGCCCCGTGACGTTCAGCCGCACCCAGGAAACCCTGGAGCAAGGCACGTTCCAGGTGGTGGTCGAGTACACCGAGGAAACCGTTGGCAAGCGGGCCATGGAAAGGGCGCTGGAACTGGTGCAGGCCGCGCTCGGCGACACCGCTTTCGACGCCGAAGCCGCGATCATCGCCTTGCGCGAACTCAATGAAGAAGAGCGCATCGGCCCCTCCACCGGCGCCATCGTCGACGCGGCCGTGGCGCGCGGCATTCCGTTTCGCCGCCTGACTTCGGGCTCGCTGGTGCAACTGGGCTGGGGCGCGAAAGCGCGCCGCATCCAGGCCGCCGAGCTCGACAACACCAGCGCCGTCGCCGAATCCATCGCCCAGGACAAGGACCTGACCAAGCGCCTGCTGCACTCGGCCGGCGTGCCCGTGCCGCTGGGCCGCCCGGTCGAGACGGTCGATGAAGCCTGGGAAGTCGCGCTCGAAGTCGGCCTGCCGGTCGTGGTCAAGCCCCAGGACGGCAACCAGGGCAAGGGCGTGACGGTCAACCTGACCGAACGCGGCCAGTTCGAATCCGCCTACGCCTCGGCCGCGAAGTACGGCACGGTGATGGTCGAGCGCTTCCTGCCCGGCCATGACTTCCGCCTGCTGGTCGTCGGCGACCAGCTCGTCGCCGCCGCGCGCCGCGAGCCGCCCCAGGTGCTCGGCGACGGCCAGCACACGATCCGCCAGTTGGTCGACACCGTCAACCTGGACCCGCGCCGCGGCTCGGGCCATGGCACGGCGCTGACCAAGATCCGCCTCGACGACATCGCCGTCGCGCATATCGCGGCCGAAGGCCTGACGCCCGAGTCCGTGCCCGCCCAGGGCCAGCGCGTGGTGCTGCGCAACAACGCCAATCTGTCGACCGGCGGCAGCGCGACCGACGTGACCGATGACGTGCACCCCGAGATCGCGGCGCGCGCCGTCGAGGCCGCGCAGACCATAGGCCTGCACATCTGCGGCGTCGATGTGGTCTGCGAAACCATGCTGCGCCCGCTCGAGGAGCAAAACGGCGGCGTGGTCGAAGTCAACGCCGCGCCCGGCCTGCGCATGCACCTCGCACCCTCGTTCGGCAAGCCGCGCAACGTCGGCGTGCCCATGGTCGACCAGCTGTTCGCCCATGGCCAGGACGGCCGCATTCCCCTGATCGCCGTGACCGGCACCAACGGCAAGACCACGACGGCGCGCATCATCGGCCACCTGTTCACGGCCCATGGCCTGCGCGTGGGCATGACCAACACCGATGGCGTCTACGTCAACGGCCGCCAGATCGACAGCGGCGACTGCTCGGGCCCGCGCAGCGCGCGCAATGTGCTGGCCCACCCCGAAGTCGACGCCGCCGTGCTCGAATGCGCGCGCGGCGGCATCCTGCGCGAAGGCCTGGGCTTTGACCACTGCCAGGTCGCCGTGGTGACCAACGTCGGCGAAGGCGACCACCTGGGCCTGAACTTCATCACCACCGTCGAAGACCTGGCCGTGCTCAAGCGCGTGATCGTGCAAAACGTCACGCCCACGGGCTACGCCGTGCTCAACGCCATCGACCCGCATGTCGCGGCCATGGCCAGCGTCTGCCCCGGCAAGATCATCTACTTCGCGGCCGACCGCCACCACCCGGTGATGGCCACGCACCGCGCCCAGGGCAACCGCGTGGTCTACGTCGACGGCGATGCGATCGTCGCCGCCGAAGGCTCGTGGCGCGAAACCATTTTGCTGCGCGACGTGCCGATCACGCGCGCCGGCAGCATAGGCTTCCAGGTCGAGAACGTGATGGCGGCCACGGCCGCGGCCTGGGGCGCTCAGCTTCCCTGGGAAACCATACGCCGCGGCCTGTCGGGCTTCGTCAACGACAGCGACAACGCGCCCGGCCGCTTCAACGTCATGGACTACCGCGGCGCGACCATCATCGCCGACTACGGCCACAACCCGGACGCGATGCGCGCGCTGGTCCAGGCCGTCGAAGCCATGCCCGCGAAGAAGCGCAGCGTGGTCATCAGCGGCGCGGGCGACCGCCGCGACCAGGACATCAGCGAGCAGACCAAGATCCTGGGCCATGCGTTCGACGATGTGGTGCTCTACCAGGACGCATGCCAGCGCGGCCGCGAGAACGGCGAAGTGCTGCGCCTGCTGCAGCAGGGCCTGGCCGGTGCGAGCCGCACCAGCTATGTGACCGAAATCCAGGGCGAGTTCGTGGCCATAGACCACGCGCTCGCGCGCCTGCAGCCCGGCGACCTGTGCCTAGTGCTGATCGACCAGGTCGAGCTCGCGCTGGCCCATCTGCAAAAGCATGTAGCCGAAGCGGATCTGAAAAGCACCCCCTGAGCCGCTGGCACGGCTTGAGTGCCTTGCATAGCTCAGATGGTACAAACTGGGGGGCCCATCGCTCCCCTTTTTCATTCAGCCCCCATGCCCCATAAAACGCTCAAAGCCCTGCTGATTCTTGCCCTGGCGGGCTGCGGCGCCGCCCAGACCGAAACCATTGGCTCGGTCGATACCGTGTTCAAGCTGCTGGGCCCGGACCACAAGATCGTGGTCGATGCCTATGACGATCCCAAGGTGCCTGGCGTGACCTGCTATGTCTCGCGCGCCAAGACCGGCGGCATCAAGGGCGGGCTGGGCCTGGCCGAAGACCGCGCCGAAGCATCGATCAGCTGCCACCAGACCGGCCCGATCCAGATCACCGAACCGCTGCGCCAGCAGGAAGAGGTCTACAGCGAACGCGCCTCGCTGCTGTTCAAGCGCCTGCGCGTGGTGCGCATGCTCGACGTGCCGCGCAACACGCTGGTCTACATGACCTATTCCGACCGCGTGATCGAAGGTTCGCCGCAAAACAGCGTCACGGCCGTGCCCGTGCCGCGCGCCACGCCTATCCCGGTGAAGAAATAGCCGCCCAAGGACGACTCCGGCCTACAGGCTGCGCGCGGCAGCCGGCCTAGCATGGGGACTTGCTCCCCGCGCAAAGGATAAAACCATGGCCAAGCCCCAGACTCCCGAGAAGTCCTCCACGCCCACAGCGACCATCGACACACCGCGCAGCGTCGACACCACAGAGCGCGAAGACGGCGACCCGAGCAAAGCGCCCAAGCTGCCGCACGAGCGCGACGAATCGGTCGACATGACCCATGGCGCGCCCAGCGAAAAGATGCGCCAGGCCCATGCCGATATCGCCAGCGGCCAGCAGGACACCGACGCGCGCAATACCGAGGCGCGCCGGCTGGACCCCAAGAACAATCCGCGGGCTTCTTGATGCTTCGTGCCGCAAAAAGCCTCGGTGGATAATTTGACGCCCTGCGTTCACCCTTCGACAAGCTCAGGGCGAACGGATGTCGCCACTACCGTTCGCCCTGAGCCTGCCTGCGCGGCCCGGTCGAAGGGCGTTTCAGGGCGCTGCGTTCGATAGCCTTCTCGATTAAGCAATCAACACCAACCCCTGCGGCAAGCTCTCCCCGAAACTGCGGCGCTGCTCGGCCGCGTCAAGCTCGACCACGCTGGTCACCATCGCCTGCCAGTTCTCCGGCGCGCGCTGCTGCGCCAGCCGCGCGATGACCGGCGCGCGCTGGGCATCGCTCAGGTCACGGGCGCGGTCGCCGGTCATGCGCGCCATCTGCACGGCGGCGAACATCGCGCTGTCGTTGTGGCGCCAGTCCTGGGCCAGCACGGCTTCGAGGAACGGATCGAGCTGCTCGGGCGGAATGACCTGGTGCGCGCCCGCGGGGCTCAGCGGCACGCGGCTGCACAGCCGCCCCAGTGCCCACCAGGTCTGCTCAGATTCCCCGGGCTTGCGCAATCGGTCCAGCATCCACTGCCCCATCTCCAGCCGGTAGGCCCAGGGTACGTTCTCGAGCACGGCGAACAGCCGCACCATGTCGTCGTAGCTGCCCATGGCCGACGCCTTGCCCTGCGCGCGCTGCCCGGCCTGCTGCATATGGCCGGCGACGTCCTCGAGCAATTGCATCTGCCGGGCTTCGCTCAGGCCCGCGGCCGCGCGCCGCCAGAAGATCCACCATTCGGCCCAGTTGCCGCTGTCGTGCTGGTGGGCGATGCCCTGGTCGTGCAGTGCCCAGACCTGGGCCATGCGCCAGTCGTCGAGTTGCGCGCCCACGCCGGGGCGCAGGCAGTAACCCGCGAGGTTGAGCCAACTGCGCTCGTGCTCGGGCGTGCGCCGCCTGCGCCGTGCGCGCGCCAGCAGTGCGTCGAACAGCGTGCGCAGCAGCGCGAGATCCCAGCTTTCGCGCGCACCCAATGTCTTCTCGAGCGCCGTGCGCAACTGCCGCACTTCCTTGGTGGCCACGCTCTGGTCCTGGCTGCCGAACACGCGCTCGATCTGCGCGATCGCACGGGCCAGCTCGGCATTGGCCGCGGTCGTATCCGCCATTGCCGCTTCATCGGTTTCACCGCGAACAGCGAATATCAACGGCCAGGTCTGCGCCGGGTCCTGCGCGGCCACGCATTGCACCTCGAGCGTGCCGACTTCGGTCATCGTGGCCTGCAGCATGACTTCGACCTGGGCGCGTTCGCGGCCCGGCGGCGCGGGCAGCACGGCGGTGAGGGGCGGCAGGTGCACCAGTTCCTCGGCCGCAAGATCACGCACCGCGCCGGCCGCCACCTGGCCCGGTGCGGTCGAGGCCAGCAGGTGAAAGCGCACGGCCTGTCCGAGGCGCAGCGAGAAGCGCTGCCCGTCCAGGCGCTGGGCCACGCCTTCCTCGCTGCCCTGGGGCAGTATGCAGATCGCGCGCAGCGCGCTGTCGCCGGCGTCAAGCCGCAGGAAATAGCTGCGCGCCGAACCGCCGCCAATGCGCAGACCGCGCGGCGCAGCAGGTGCATGGGAAGGCTGGCCGCGCTGGGCGCGCTCCAGGCCATAGGCGACGGCGCCGCGCGCCACGGCCCAGTCGGGGTGGGCATTGACCAGCACGCGCAGCGGCGCGCCGCGCCACTGCACGAGCTGATCGACCACGCGCTGCGCAATGGCGGGGCTATGGAACACGCCGCCATTGAACAGCACGCTGTCGGGCATACCTTGCGGGCCCAGCAACTCGGCATGGGCGCTGAGAAAAGCCGCGAGATGGCGCGTGATCGCCGCGTCAAAGGGATAAGGCAGGCCCCAGGCCAGCAGGCCCGACTGGCGTTGCTGCGGGCGCGCATCGGCACGCTGCAGCGGGAAAAATCCTTCAAGCAATCGCTCGCGCACTGTCTCGCGTCGTAGCTCAACCGAGCGCGCGCCGCCCATCAGTTGCGCGCCGCTGCCCAGCAGCGTGACCGTGACGGCTTCGGGCGCATCGGGCGCCAGCAACTGCTCCTTGGCGACGCGGCAGCGCTGCACCAGCTGCGCAAAGCGCGCGGCCGACAGCCGTAGCTGGGGCGCGGCCATTGCGGCTTCGAGGCCGTGGGCCAGCGCCAGATCCATGTTGTCGCCGCCCAGCATCAGGTGCGCGCCCACGCCGCGGCGCGTGAGTTCGGGCAGGCCGTCGGTAGACTTCACTTGCACCAGGCTCAGATCGGTCGTGCCGCCGCCGATATCGACGACCAGCAGCCATTCGGTGCCCTGCAAGGCCTGGCCCACCTGCGCCGACTGCATCAGCAGCCAGTCGTGCAGCGCGGCCTGGGGTTCCTCGAGCAGGCGCAGCGGCGGCAGTCCGGCGAGCTGCGCGGCTTCGAGCGTCAGCGCGCGCGCGCCTTCGTCAAACGACGCGGGCACGGTGAGCACCAGTTCCTGCTGCGCAAGCGGCGCATCGGGAAACTGCGCGTCCCAGGCCGCGCGCAGATGGGCCAGATAGCCCGCGCTGGCCTGCAACGGCGAAATCTTCTGCACGCCCTCGGGCGCGCCCCAGGGCAGGATGGGTGCCGAGCGGTCCACGCCCGCATGCGACAGCCAGCTCTTGGCGCTGCTCACCAGCCGGCCCGGCACCTGCGCGCCCAGGTCCTGGGCATAGCGCCCGAGCAGCGCCGGCGCCGCCTCGCTGGCGAACAGCGGCGGCCAGGGCTGCTGCCAGGTCGCGGGCGCGAGCTCGCCATCGCCCGCCTGGTAGCGCAACGAAGGCAGCAGCGGCCCCGCCGCGATCTCGGCTGCGGACACGCGCTGCGCGATCGGCAGCAGCGCGACCGGGGCACTGCCATCGGCGGGCGCATAGGCCAGCAGCGTATGGCTGGTGCCCAGGTCAATGCCGACGATATACGCGGCTGCGGACTGGGTCAATGCGCCCTCCCTTTTCAGACGGTGGCGCTGTCAGCGCGCACGTCGAACTCCACCTTCCAGCGCTCGTCGCTGCCCAGCGGAACGGCATGCAATTCGAGCGTGCCGATATCGGTCACGCTCGCATGCAGGCGCACGGCAACGATTTCACCGGGTGCGCGGCCCTGGGCCGGCAGCAGGATTTCAATCTCCTGCAGCTCGACCAGTTCCTCGGGGCCCCAGAACTCGAGCAGGCTGCCGACCTGATCATTGCGCCGTGTCGACGAGCCGAAAAAGCGCAGCCGCACGGGCTCGCCCACGACCAGGCCGAACTCCTGGGCATCAAGGGTCACTTCCGTGCCCTCCTCCATGCCGAATGGCGCGAGGCACAGCGCCGACAGCGGCGGCTCCATGCCGGGAATCGCCGGCATGTTGGACTCCACGCCCACGTAGTACGACTGCGCCGCGCCGCCGCGGATGCGCACGCCGCGGCCGCGCCGCACATAGCCGAAATAGGCCGCGCCGCGCGCCACGGCCAGGTCCAGATCGGCACCGCCCAGCAGCCGCGCGGGCGCCGCGCCTTCGGCCGCGAGCCAGCCGTTGAGCACCGTGAGCAGGCGCTCGGCGATCAGGCCCGACTTGAGCACGCCGCCGTTGAACAGTACGGCAGAGGGGTGGAGGAAGCTCGCGCCTTCGGGCTGCGTGCCCTGCAAGCCTGCCATGGCTTCGGTCGCGCCGGCCTGGCGCGACAGGAAGGCCGCAAGGTGGCGCGTGACAGCGGCGTCCTGCGCATAGGGCAGGCCCAGCTGGGTCAGCGCGGCGCGTGCGCGCGTGAGCGGCTTGTCGCCCACGGCCACCTGCGGGAAGAAGCCGTCGACCAGGATCTGCGTGAGTTCGGCGCGCGTGACTTCGGTGCGCACCGAGCCGCCGATGAGCTTGGAGCCGCGGCTGGGAACGACCACGGGAACGCTTTCAAGCGAGGCATCGCCGAGCAGCGCCTCCTTGGCCGCGCGGCAGGCATGGGCCAGCGCGCGCGTCTGCCAGGCATCGAGCTGGCGGCCTTCGGCCGCGAGCTTGCGCGCCACGCCATAGGCCAGCGCCAGATCCATATTGTCGCCGCCGAGCAAGATGTGTTCGCCCACGGCAACGCGCTGCAGGCTCAGTTCGCCCGCGTTCTCGAGCACCGCCATCAGCGACAGATCGGTGGTGCCGCCGCCGACGTCGACCACCAGGATCACGTCGCCGGGCCGGACCTGCTTGCGCCAGTCGCCGGCGCTGCCCTGGATCCAGCTGTAGAGCGCGGCTTGCGGCTCCTCGAGCAGCGTCAGCTGCTGAAAGCCCGCGGCGCGCGCGGCTTCGGCCGTGAGTTCGCGCGCAGCCGGGTCGAACGAGGCGGGAATCGTCACCGTGATGTCCTGGGCGTCGAATGGCGCTTCGGGGTGCGCCTGCTCCCAGGCCCAGCGCAGGTGCGACAGATAGCGGATGGACGCGGTGAGCGGCGAGATGCGCTGCACTTCGGCGGGCGCGTCGGCCGGCAGCAGCGGCGCGCGCCGGTCCACGCCCGGATGGCACAGCCAGCTCTTGGCGCTGCTCACCAGCCGGATGGGCGTGGCCGCGCCGCGCGTGCGCGCGAGCTCACCCACGGCGAAATCCTGCTGCGCGCCCCAGGGCAGCGCGAGGTCGCCAGGCGCGAGTTCGCTTTCATGCGGCAGGTAGAGAAACGAGGGCAGCAGCGGCCTGGCTTCGACGGCCGCGGGGCCGGTCAGTTGGGGAATGGCTAGCACGCCATGCACCACCTGGTCGCCATCGCTGGCCTGCTGGTCGACCCAGGACAGCGCGCAGTGCGTGGTACCCAGGTCGATGCCTATGCTGTAGCGCGAGCCGCTCACAGTTCCACCTCGGCCTGGGCAATCACGCTGGCCGCCTTGGCGTCGGTGAGCTGGGGCAGGCGCGTGGCGCTCACGCGCCAGCCGCGGTGGCCCAGCGTGCCGGTGAACGGCGCCTGGCCGACGACATTGCCCGTGAGGCGCACGGCCGCCGCGTCAAAGCCCGCGGCCAGCGTCACGCGGCTGCCTTCGGCTTCGCTGCGCACCGGCTCGAGCGTGAAATGCTCGGCCAGCACCTTGCGGCAGCCCGCATGCACCACGCGGGTCGCGGCGCCGATGTCGGCATCGCTGTAGCCCGTGGTGTCCTCCTGCACGAAATCGACGAAGCGCGCTTCGCGCTGCAGCAGGCCCAGCAGTTGCAGCGCGCTGGTTTCGGCGGCCACGGAGGGAGCGACGGGCGCGGGTGCGGCGACCGGGGCCGGCGCCGGCCTATCGGCCGCGAACGCTTCGCCGCCGCGCAGGCGGGCAACATTGGCCGCGAAACGCGCGTCGCCCAGGATCGCGAAGAAACTGCTCACGGCAAGCGCAACGCGCGACAGGAAGGAGGGAGGAGTGGAGTTCATGTTCAGGTCTGCCATCATCAACGCGGTCGGCGCGCGCACGGGCCGGTCAACCGGCCCGCTGTGCACAACGCCTGACCGCAGGCGCACGGGGCCCGGGGGCCACGGCATGAAAAGGGAGGGTCATGTTAACGAATCCGTGCACGGGCGCGGCTTGCGATGCCACGTGACGGAGCCGTCTATAGGTTTTTACATTCATGCGCGCCGGGCCCAGGGGCGCACGGGAAATGCATGCGATGCGATAATGCGGCCCAATCCGATTGCCGTTCATTCCCATGCCCACCGCCTTCCCTTCGCTCGCTGACCAGGCCCTGCCTGTGGCGCAGCGCTGCGCGGCGGCAGGCGCATCGGCGCCCGGCGCATCAACGCCCGGACACACCGGCGTTCCCACAGCCTTCATCAGCCTTTGCGGCTTTACGGCCCTGCTTTCCGCCGCCGTGCGGAAAGTCCAGGCCACGGCACAGGCCGCCTGACTTCCCGCACGGCCCCACAGGGGCTTGCGCTGCAAGCTCCTTTGCATGGAGCACGCCAGGATTGTTGAAAACCACCCGGGTTCTTTCCTGGCTGCACGTTGGCGCAGCGCTGCACGCACTGCGCGCCACTGTTTGCGGACCGTCATGGAATTCTCCAAAGATTTTCTCAAAGCCAAGAGCCCCTGCGCCGCAGGGTTTCGCTGGTTCATTCGCCACCAGCACGAGGGCCGCGACTACCAGTTGCTGCTCGACAACCTGGTGCGCGACGGGCGCATAGAAGACGCCTGCTGGCTGCTGTCGCAGTTCGGCGCCACCGATGCCGAACTGCACCTCGATCACCTGGAAGCCGAGGCCCTGGTGTTCGCGGGCAGCGTCATCGTCCATGGCGACGTGCGCGTCGCGGGCGTGCTGCGCGTGGGCCGCAGCCTGCAGGTGGGCGCGGGCATACGCGCCGCGCGGCTCGAAGCGGGCGAAGACATCCTGAGCGGCGGCGCGATCTTCTGCGGCGGCGCGCTGCAGGCCGGCGGCACCGTCAAGGCCGCGTGGAGCATAGAGACCCAGGGCGGCCTGGCCTGTGAGAAGCTGCGCACGGGCTGGGGCCTGGACTGCCAGGGCGATCTGACGCTGAGCGGCGAGGGCCAGATCGGCCAGGAGCTGCTGGTCGCGGGCGACATCCGCTGCGCCAAGAGCCTGCGCAGCGGCGGCGCGCTGACCGCGCTGGGCAATATCCACGCGAGCCATGGCATAGACGCCGGCGGCGACGTGCACTGCGGCAAGCACCTGCAGGCCGACTGGGGCATTCGCGCGCGCGGCGCCATCGTCGCCGCGGGCGCGATCAAGGCCGGTGAAACGCTGCAGGCGCAAGGCGACATCTGCGCCGGCCCGGGCTACGGCGTGTATGCGGGCCTGAGCGTGCAGATGGACGCCTGGGAAGACTGCGCGACGGTGCGCGCGGCGCGCAAACCCGAAGGACTGGTCAGCGGCTGCTGGCAGGCACAGGGCGCGGACCGGGCCGTGGCCTGAATGCAAGCCGGGTCCCGGCGCTGGCGCGCTGCCGGGGCCTGGGCCTCGCTCCCGGGCAGCCCATGGTGATTTCTTTGCCGCAGTGGAAACTATTCACCGGTTGCTGTTACTCAGCAAAGAAGGACCCAGCGTCACCTCGTTGCAATCGCCGTCCCGGCGGTAGGAAAAGTGATGGGCCAGCCTGCGCACGAAATGAATGCCCAATCCCCCTATTTCGCGATCATCCAGGCAAACGCCCACATCAGGCTCCTCAATGCCTGTCGGATCAAAGGCCGGACCTCGGTCGCGGACCACGCACTGCAAAATCTCCGGCGGCAGGAAATCAACCTGCACAGACACCGGACCGCCCTGGCTCCCATAGGCATGCATGGCCACATTGGTCAGCCACTCGTCCAGCATCAGGCCCAGCCTAGCGGCCGGGCCCGGAGGAACGCCCGATGCATCCGCCCAGGCTTCGAGCCGCTCAAAAAAAGCCGGCAATTCCTGGACCGTGCCATGCAGATCACACCTCAAGGAAACGGGATTCTTCATAAGCGACCGTTGAATCAGGGGCTGTTCGATACGAGAAGCGCAGGGCCAGCCGGGTGGCGTTGCGCCGTTGTCTGATTATTGTGACATGAGCACCCGCACACCCAACACCCCCCCGCGGGCCTTTGCCGGCCCCCTGCTCGAAGTCGGCGGCCTGTGGCTGCTGATCGTGCTCAGCGGCGTGCTGCTGATTGCAGGATTGCTCGACCATTGGCGCCAGCAGGAGCTGCAGACCATGGAGCGCGCGCAGCTCGAACTCACGCTGCTCGAGATCAAGGACGAGCTCGAAGGCGAGCTGTCGCTGGGAACGGAGCTGCAGCACACCCCGCGCATCCAGGACTTGCTCGAGAGCCATCTGCAGAAGGACCCGCAGCTCTACAGCCTGGACGTACTGGACCAGGACGGCCGCGCACTTTTCAGCACCGACCGCGGCACCGTGGGCGAGCCCCTGCCGCCGCTCGCGCAGGCTGCGGCGCTGCAGGGCGCCGCGCGGCACCGGCCCTGGCACGCGCTGATAGAGTCGACGCCGATGATGGGCGTCGATATGCGCACCCCGTTTGGCGAGACCGCGGGCCATGTGAGCGCAACCTATGCCTCGCGTGCAACCGACTACCTTTCCGACCCGATACTGACGCCTGCGCTGCTGCTCGGCCTGCTGGCCACGGCCCTGGCCGGCATGGCCGCGATCTGGCTGGCCACGGCCCCCCAGCGTCGGCTGCGGCAGGCGCAGTCGCTCGGCCGGCTCGCGCAGATCGATGCGCAGCTCGCGGCCACGGGCCGGAGGCTGGACGACGGTTCGCAACGGCTGGACGCCGTGGAGCGCATCGAATGATACGCAGACACGCCAGGCGAAGTGCGCGTGAATGGACCGCGGTACAGCTGGGCTGCGCGGCAGCCGTGCTGCTGGCCTTGGCCGCGGCCTTTCTGTCGCACATCCATCACAGCCAGATGCAGGCGGTGCGCGAACAGGCGGCGCAAACGCGCGCGCAGCTGATGGCGCAATCCATAGCCCAGCGTCTTGCGCATGGCACCGCCGCCGGCATTCCTTTGGACAAGCTCGTGGGGGTGGCGGAATTTTTCGAGCGCTGGCACAGGAGCCATCCCGAAGTCACGCGCATCGCGGTGCATGACCTCGATGGTCGATTGCTCTGGAGCAGCCATGCGCAGACCGCGCCTTCCGCGCGTGATATCAGCGCCGGCAGCGCCGATATCGCGCCCGCCGGCATACCGCAGGCGCGCGTGCGTGTGCAGCTGTACAACGGCAGCCTGCAGGGGCTGGGCGAGCGTCTGGCGCTGCTCGTTCCCGCGGTGCTGCTGGTCAGCGCGCTGGCCTACCTCGGCGCCCTCTTCGCCTGCGCCCCGGGCCCCTGGCTGCGCAACCATGGCATGCGCATGATCGCGCGCTGGGCGGCGCGTGGCGACTACCGCCAGCTGCTGGTCCTGCCGCAACGCAAGCCGTTTGACCTGCGCGTGCAGGAAGTCGCGCATGCGATGCGCCGCGTGCACGAGCGCGTCACGCGCATGCGCCTGCTGATCGGCTCGCTGCGGCGCACCGAACCACAGCAGTTGCGGCGCGACTACCTCGACCAGGTGCTGCTGCAAATTGAAGGCCACGACCGCTTCGCCGACGCCGAACCGGCCATCGTCCGGCTCGTCGCCGTCCAGGTCCAGTCGCTGTGGATGGGCTTGCTGCTGTGCCTTGGCGCGCTCGCGCCGTTGACCTATGCGCTGCGCGTGTTCGCGCATGCCGGCGACAGCCCGGGCCCTTGGCAGCAGGCGCTGCCGGCCGCCTGCCTGGGCGTGCTCGTGCTCGCAGCGACGGCGGGCTGGAAGCTGGCCGCGCGGCTGCGCATGGCCACGCTCAGCCTGCTGGTCCTGAGCCATGCCGCGCTGCTGCTGGCGCCGCTGGCGATGCTGCTGGACAGCCATCCGCACCCCGGCTGGATCGCGGCCTGGAACGGCGCTTTCGCCGGCGCCGCGATGGCCGCCTGCACGCGCGCCCAGACCCACCCCGATGCACACCCCGGGTTCGCCCATGCCCAGCCCGGCATTCCCGGCGCCGCGCTGCTCGCCTGGTGGGGCGGCTTGCTGTGGCTGGCGCCCGCGCTCGGCTATTACGCCCATGCGGCGCTGCGCCCGGCCTGGGCCGTGCCGGCGCTGCTGCTGCCCATGCTCTGCGGGCTGTTTTTTGCGACGCGCTGGGATGTGGCCCACAGCCCCTGGCGGGTGCGCATGGCGGCCGCGCCGCGCGCTGGCGAACCCATGTGGCGCTGGGGCTTGCTGGGCCTTGCCGCAGGACTGGTGGCCGGCCCGCTGCTGCCGGGTCTTGCACTGTCCGGCACGAGCGCGCCGGCGGCCCTGCTGCAGCAATGCGCGCTGGGGGTCGGGCTGGCACTGGTCTGGTGCTGGCGGCAAGGGCCCCGGCCGCGCCAGGGCGCGCCCGCCCCGCGGTCGCCATGGCGCGGGCGCACCATGGCGCTGGTCGCGCTCGCATTGCTGCTTGCCGCCGGATCGCCCATGCCCTGGCCCATAGGACTCGAATGGCTGCAGCCTCTGCTGCAGGGCGTGCTGCTGGGGCTGCTGCTCGCCAAGGGCCTGGCCCAGGCCGCGCAGGCGCCGCAGGCCGCGACCAGCCTGCGGCTGCTGCTGGGCAGTGCGCTCGGGACCGGGCTGAGCGCAGTCGCCATCCTGCTGGGCCTGCAGGGCTGGCTGCCGGTTCTGGCGTTGCTGCTGCTGGCCCTGCTGGCCGCGGCACAACCGAGAGGCACCCATGTCGCTTAGATCACGTATTTTCTGCGCACTGGCCCTGGGCATTGCCTGCCTGGGTCTGCTGTGCGCGGCGCTGGTCTGGCAGACCCTGGCATATGCCCAGCAGCAACAGGCACGCCTGCTGCTGCAGACCCAGGCCTACGCCTGGGAGCAATGGCAAGGGCAGCAGATAGCCGCGCTGCAGCGCCTTGCCGCGCAGCTGGGCGACGGCCCGGCGCGCGCGCTCGAGCAGCGCATGCACGCCATGGCGAAAAACCACCCCGGCCTGCGCATCGACCTGTTTGACGAGAATGCGCAAAGGCTGGCCACGACCGCCGCAGGAGCCGATCCCGAGCCGCTGCTCGATCCGTTCGCTGCCGCGCCGCCCGCGCACGGCCTGCACCAACTGTCGGCACGCGAGTACAGCTGGCTGCAGCGCACGCGCGTCGGCCCGCAGGTGCTGGTGCTGAGCCAGGACGCCGTCGCGGTTGTGCCCGCGCTCGCACAACGCCTGGCAGGCCCGTTCCACATCCTCAACATGCGCGGGAATCCGGTGGCCGGCATTTCGGCAGACGAGCACTTTTTCGGCCAGGTCGTGGTGCCGGTGCGCGACGCGCAGGTGCTGACGCTGGCCGCCGGCGATCCGCGGCTGGCCGGACAGCCCGCGCTGCAACTCGTCAGCCAGCCCCTGGCCGGCGCCAGCGGCGGCGTGATCGGCAGCCTGGTCTGGAGCCGGCCGGTATCCGCCGACGTGCTGCAGGACCGCCTGTTTGCACAGCGCGTGGCCCTGCAGGCCGGCGCGGTGCTGTTGCTGGTCATGGGCGGGCTTTTCCTGTTCCTGCGCCATGCGCTGGATCCGCTGGCGCGCAACGTACAGGTATTGCAATCGCTGGCCCAGGGACAGACCGACGTCGCGCTGTATGCGGGCGAAGAGGATGCGCAGGACGAGTCGGGCAGCGTTGCGCGCGGCGTGCTGCAGATCCGCTCCGAACTGCTGAGCCTCGAGACCCTGCGCCAGGAACGCGTGCGCACCCGGCGCCAGCAGGAACGCCTGATCCGCGACCAGTTGCGCAGCCTGGCCGATAGCCTGGACCCCGCATCGCGCGAGGAAATCCTGCTGGCCCTGGGCTCGCAGGGCGGCGCCGGCACGCCGGCGCCGGGCGAGGCGCCGAACGGGCTCGCCGACCTGGCCGGCATCCTGGGCCGGATGTCGGGCCTGGTCAGCACCCAGCAAAACCGGCTGCTCAAGCTGCTGCGCGAAGTGCAGGCCTCGGTCCAGACCCAGGCGATGCTCGCCAGCCTGCAGCAGGAGCTGGAGATCGCGCGCGAGATGCAGCTGTCGATTCTTCCGCGCCAGACGCCGAACCGGCCCGAGATCGAAATTGCCGCGACGATGATCGCGGCCAAGGAAATCGGCGGCGACTTCTACGACTACTTCGCGATCGACGACGACCACCTGGCCATCGTGATCGCCGACGTGTCGGGCAAGGGCGTGCCCGCGGCCTTCTTCATGGCCATCTCGCGCACCCTGCTCAAGAGCAACGGCCTGTTCCTGCGCACGCCGGGCGCGACCATTGCCGCGCTCAACGACCAGCTGTGCACCGAGAACGACCAGATGATGTTCGTCACGGTGTTCTATGCGGTGCTGCAGCTGTCCAGCGGCCAGCTGACCTACGTGAATGCGGGCCACAACCCGCCCATCCTGGTACAGCAGGGAATAGCGCAGTTTTTTCCCAAGGGCCGCAACATGGGCCTGGCCGTGCTCGAAGACCAGCAATACCACGAAGGCACGCTGCAGCTGCGCGCGGGCGACAGCCTGCTGCTTTACACCGACGGTGTCACCGAAGCCACCGATGCGCACAGCGCCCTGTTCGGAGATGCGCGGCTGCTGCAGGTGGTGCAATCATTCAAGGCCCAGCCCGACCGCCGGGGCGAGGCGCGACAACTGACCGAGCGCATCGTCGAGGAAGTGCGGCACTTCGAAGCCGGTGCGGCCCAGGCCGACGACATCACCGTCGTGGCCCTGACCTACAAGGGCGGCGCGCAATGACCCGGCGGCATCGCATCGGGCAGCCGCCGCGCAAAGCGCAGCATGCGCCGCCCCCCATCGACGACTTCCGCCACGCCCCCATAGCCGCTGGCCGCGGCGGCGCACAGCTGCGCGAAGTCGTCGCCCGCGATCAGCCGGCTGTCCTGCAGATCCCAGCGCTGGCGCCCGAGCAGGTCGATCTGCAGCACATGGCGGCGCAGTCCGTCGATCACCCCCGTCCATTCGATCCACATGCCGTGCGCGAGCAGGTTGTGCCGGCTCGCCGCGTTGTGCAGCGACACCACGGCCAGGCACAGCGGCCGGTCATAGGCCTGGGCGACCGCACAGCGCAGCCGCAGCAGCAAGGCCTGCAACTTGTTTCCACGCCAGGGAGCGCGCACCATGCAGCTCGCCAGATGCGCCACGCCCGCCTGGCGGCCCGTGGGCATGCCGACCACGGCACCCAGATGACCGTCCTCGCCCGCGGCCGGCATGCCGAGCATCGCGTAGGCCACGAGTTCCTCGCCGAGAAACACGCCAATGCACTCACCCCGGGGCAGCGAGTTCTGCGCAAAGAATGCGGCTTCGTCGGCCTCGCGCACATAGAGGTCGGGGTGGGCGAGCCCCGCGAGCACTTCGTTGCGCAACTGCATCCAGGCGGCGAAATCCGCCGGCGTCAACGCCCGCAAAGTGGCACTTGGCAGTTGCGCCAGGATGCCCGGAGCGGGGAAGGCGGGCGGCAGATTCATGGGCAAGCAACAGCTCCAGCAAAGAGGACAGGGGCCTGCCAGGCAAGTGGCAGCATATGCCTCGACTATAGAACAGGGGCTGGCGCATGAGCAGCGCCGCACGCACCCTCGGACGCGAAGCGCTGCTGTTTTCCACGCTCTGCGCCGTCGTGCTGTTCGGCCTGTCGCTGGTGCTGATCACCTGGCGCGTGCAGCAGTTGCTGACCGACCTGTCGCAGCAGCGCCTGCTGCGCCTGAGCCAGCAGATCAGCCAGGAAGCCGAACGCGGCATGCGCTTTGGCGTCGCGCTGCCGCAGCAGACCGCCTGGCTGGACCGCCTGCAGCAACTCGGTGCGCAGGAGCCGCAGCTGCTCGCGCTGCAGTTGCAGGCCGCCGACGGCACGGTGATCGCGCAGGCCGGCGACGCGCAGCGCGCGGGTGCGATTCCCGCCTCCTGGCAGCGCCAGCTGGCGGCCGCGGCGCCGCCGCAGCCGTCGCTGGTCAAGAACGAAAACGCCCGGTTGCATATCGGGCGGGCATTGGCCGATGCCAGCGGGCAGACCAGTGCCCACCTCTGGCTCATCATCGACCTGCGCACGACACAGGCCCAGGCCCGCGCCGCCGCGCTGCGCATCCTGGGCCAGATAGCGCCGTTGCTGCTGCTCACGCTGGCACTGGTCTGGGTGGCTCTCTGGCGCCTGGGCCTGCAGTGGCAAGGCGCGGCGCGCACGCGCACCACGGCCTGGCTCGCGCTGTCTGCCGCGCTGGTCTGCGCCGCGACACCCCTGGCCATGGTCTGGAGCGCGCGCGAGACGGCGCGTCCGCTGGTCGCGCAGCAGATTGCCGAGAACGCCGATGCGATGGCGCACGCCCTGGGCCAGCAGGTCGCGCGCGCGCTCGATTACGGCATCCCCCTGGCGCAGCTGCAGGGCATGCGCGCGCTGTTCGACGATGCGCTGCAGCGCGCCCCGGAACTCGGCTATTTCGCCTTGCGCGACGCCGCCGCCGAGGAACTGCACACCACCGAGCAGCGCGGCCGCGGCGAAGGCAGCGGCCCGTCGGCGGCACAGGACCTGCGGCTGTCCCCCGCGACGCCACAGGGCGCACGCGTGGTGGTCGGCTACCCGACCGATTACGTCGACCGCCAGCTCGCCGGCATGCTGCTCGACCTGGCGCTGGCGCTGGTGGTGTCCGCGGTGCTGCTGCTCGAATGCGCGCGCGGGCGCTGGCAGCGCTCCCCGCTGGCCGGGCTCGCGGCGCAGCGCTTCGCACGATACGCAGCGGCCTTGCGCGGGACGGCCGTGCGCTGGACCGCGCTGCGGCGGCGCATGGCGCCGGCGTCCGCACCCGCCGCGCTGGGCCCCGACGCCACGGCGCAGATGACGCGGCTGCGCTTCATCATCTTCCTGATCGCGCTGTCCGAAGAGCTGCTGCGCCCGTTCTTCACGGTGTTCGCCATCGACATGCCGCCGCTGGGCCTGCAGTTGAGTGCGACCATGGTCGCGGGCCTGCCCGTCGCCGCCTTCATGGCGACGCTGGCACTGGCCCAGCCCGCGGGGCCGGCGCTGGCCCGGCGCATCGATCTGCGCTGGGGCCTGGTGCTGTCGGCACTGGTCGGCAGCCTGGCGCTCATGGCCACGGGATCGGCCGAGTCGGCGCTGACGCTGGTGGCGCTGCGCGCGTTCGCGGGCATGGCCTATGGGCTGGCGTTGATCCTCGCGCAGACAGCGCTGGTGCGCATCACGCCGCCGGCGCAGCGCGCGCGCGGAATGACGCAGATCGCGGGTGCGATCGTCGCCGCGGGCATCGTCGGCCCGCCATTTGGCGGCATGATCGCCGCCCAGGCCGGCCCCGCGGCGGGATTTGCGGCCTGCGCGCTGTGCATGCTGTTCGCGGCGATCGTCAGCCAGCGCCTGGCGCCGGTGCCGCGCGCCGCCACGGCCGGCTCGGCCACGGGCGGATGGCGCGGCTATGCGGCCGTCGTGCGCAACCCGCGCGCGCTGGCGGTGATTTTCGGCGCGGCGCTGCCCGCACGCCTGGTCGCGGTCACGCTGCTGGCCGTCGTCGTGCCGCTGCAGATGAGCGCGCTGCAACAACCCGCGGCCATGACCGGACGCGCGCTGCTGCTGTACTTCCTGGTGTTTGCGGCCAGCACCTCCTGGTTTGCGCAATGGTCCGATGCGAGCGGCAAGCGCGCGCCCTTCCTGATCGCGGGCGGGCTGGTCAGCGCGCTGGCCTGCTGGGCCTTGCCCGGCCTGGGCGGCGTGCCCGGCATGGCCGTCGGCTGCGCGCTGCTGGGCCTCGGGCAGGCGCTGCAGTCCTCGCCCCAGCTGGCGCTGGTCACGGAACTCTTCGAGCCCCACGCCGATCGCCCACAGCGCGCCACCCCCGAGCAGGCGCTGGCCGCCTTCCGGCTGCTCGAGCGGCTGGGCAGCATCGCCGCACCTTTCGCCACGGCCTGGGCAGTCTGGGCCTTTGGCTACGCGGGAGCGATGTGGGCCATCGGCCTGTTCCTCGCCGCGGTCACGCTGGGCATGCTGCCCGCGCTGCGCGGCGCCGCCCCCTCCATTTCCCTTCCACCTCTGCCCGGATCGCCATGAAACCCAACGCATTGCTTTCTCGCCTGCTGCGTGCTTCGCCCTGCCCTGCGCTGTGCCTGTGGCTGGCGCTGGGCAGCAGCGCCCAGGCCCAGACGCCCGCAGGCGGCGCGAACACGCCCATGCCGGCGGTGGCCGCATCGGCACCGGCGGGCCCCTTCACCATCGTGATGGTGTTGCCGCGCGCGCCGCAAAGCACCGAAGCCGGCTTTCGCAGCTACCTGGAACGCGAGAATGTCCCGGCGCGCTACGTCGAAGTGCATTACTCCGGCAACAAGCTCGAGGAGCAGGCGCTGCGCCAGCAGGTCGCGGCATTGCGCCCCGACCTGGTCTACGCCTGGGGCACGCCCACGTCCCTCGCGCTCGCCGGCCGCCACGATGAAAGCAACGCGGCCAACCCGTTGCGCAACACCCCCATCGTGTTCACCGAAGTCACGGACCCGGTCAGCGCCGGGCTGATCAAGAACCCGCTGCAGCCCGAGCGCAACATCACCGGCGTCAGCCATGTCGCGCCGCTCGACATCCAGTTCAACGCCATCCAGGCCTACCGGCCGTTTCGCCGGATCGGCTATCTGCACAACCCGGCAGAACCCAACTCGCTGACCATCCTGCGCAACCTGCAGGCACAGGCCCAGCGCCAGGGGCTGCAGGTGATCGAAGCCAGTCTCGGACTGAACGCCGAGCAGGCACCCGACCCCGCACAGATCGCGCCGCTGGTGGCCGACATCGCGGCGCGCGGCGCCGACCTGCTGTATGTCGGCCCCATCACCTTCCTGGCCTTCACCCACCGCGACGCGATCACTCAGGCAGCGCTGCGCCAGCAACTGCCGACGTTCTGCACCACGGAAAGCATAGTGCGGCGCGCGGGCTGCCTGTTCGGCCTGTTTTCCAACGACACCAACGTCGGCCGTTTTGCCGGGTCGATGGCGCGCCAGATCCTGGTCGAGAAAAAGCCGGTCAGCGCGATTGCGGCATCGACGCTGCAGCGCTTTTCGCTGCTGGTGAACATTCCCACGGCACAGGCGCTGGACCTGTATCCGCCCATGCTGCTGCTGAACGTGGCCGAAGTGATTCCCGCACCGTCGATGGCGCTGCGCTGACCCGGGGTGTGAGGGCCCTGCCGGAAAGCAGGGCAGCTACGCGCAGCGAGCCAGCCGCAGAGGTGCCAGCCGGGGCAGCCCTGGCCGCACCAGCGGCTCAGAAGTTCATGCCGCCTTCTGGATCACGCCCTTCAACGCATCCGAAAGCTCCTTGACGATGGTGCTCTGGATCTGCGTGAACATGCTCCACTGCTGGACTTCCTGCTGCATTTTCAGCATGTCGGCGGTGCTGGGGCTGTCACCCATTTCGCTGAGCGTTGCCTTGAGCGAGGCTTCGCGGCTGGAGGTGACCTGGGCGATCGTGCTGCTGATCGCGTTGAACGTCAGACCGGTGGTGTTATTCATGGTCGATTTCCTTTCATGCTCCCTGGCGGGAGAAACGGCTGCCTAGTTCAGGCGGGGGGGTCATGCGCGAGGAATCGCGCATTTCGGTTGCTGACAATGGCAGCGCACAATGCTCGAGCACCTCCTGTGCAGCAAGACAGGCATCGAGCAGCGCCGCCAGTTCGCGGTAGCGGTCCGGCGCAACGCCGGCCGCCATGCCCGCGCGCGCGCGCTGCTCCAGGCCCTGGAGCTGGACCTGGGTCTGTTCGCGCGCCTGCGCCGCATTCGCGCCAGACAGACGCTCTTCGAGCGGGCTCAGTGCATCGGGGCGCATCGTCCCCACGGCGTCGGGCAATAACAGTTTCATCGGCTGACCTCCAATCGTTTCGGGCCGTCAAACACCAGGTGATCGGGCGCGATGGCGGCAAGCCGCCAGCCGGCGCGCGCACCGCCGGGCTGCAGCTTGGCGCCATCGGCGAGCACCACATAGGGCGCCGCGCCACCCACCACGCTACGGATGGCGAACGGCAACCCGGCTTCGTCCAAGCTGAGCCGGCGCGCCGCGGCCGGCTCCTTGACGACCTGTATCCGCAGCAGAAAAGGCACGTCGCTGAGCGGCGTCTGCGCCGCGGCGAGCAGGCGTTCGAGCTGCGGGCGCTGCGTGGGACTGACTTCCACGGACAGCACCAGTTGCTCGCCATCCCAATGGGCCTGGGTGGCCGTCAGGCCCTGCGCGCCCAGCCAGCGCAGCACCTGCGGCCCTTGCTGCGATGCGACGCGCAGGCCATCGATGATCTCTATGCCTTCGGGCGCGCGTGCGCGCAGCTGCGCCAGCGTCTGCTGCTGCATGTCAGGCGTGACCACCACCCCGCGCACCTGCACCTTGCCCGCGCCCATAGGCGCAAACCGCAGGCTCAGGCCCTGCGCCGATCCGACATCCGTCAGCACATCGAATACTTCCTGCGCGGTGCGCACCGCGAGCCGCGGCAGCGGGCGCAGGCTCGACAGGGCTTGCGCCAGGCGGTCGAACTGTTCGGCGTTGTCGACCCAGCCGCTGACCGTGACACCGCCGTAGGCGTTGGCCACGACCCGCATGCGCAGCGCCGGGTCGGCCAGCGCGATCGCCAAAGTCGCTTCCTTGATCGCCTTTTCCTGCGCCTGCAGCGACAGCTGCGACGCGGCCGCCATTTCGCTGGCCGCGTCGGCCTGCGCGGATGCGGGCGCATGGCGCCAGACAGCCCAGCCCACGCCCAGCAGCACGAAGGCCAGCACCCCGACGGCGGCCAGCGGGCGCAGGCGCTGCGGCGGCGCAGCGCGCCGCGCCGGCCTGGGCGGCGGGGCCGCGGCGGCCTGCGGCGCGCCGGCAGGCGCCGCCTCGTGCGCGGGCTGCGGCACCGGTGCGTCCGCGGGGGGCAGCGCCAGTGCCGTCTCGACCGCAGTCCAGACCAGATGCGCGGCGCAGACCGTGGCATGCACCTGCCCGAGCAGCGCGGCCGCGCCCAGCGCAAAGCCGGGCGGCACTGGCGCACCGTCCTCGCCGGCCTGCGCCTGGTCTTGCGGCGACAGCACGAACCAGCGCCCGCCCTGCCACGACACCTGCAGCGGCGCACCCGCGTCCAGCCCGCAGTCGCTGAGCAGCACCTCGCAGTCACCCTCGCTGCCAACGCGCAGCAGCTCGCCGGCGGCCAGGGCCAGGCTTGCGCCCTGGTGGCAACCGGACAGGATGCGAAGCTCGATGTCCGGCAGCGGCTCGGCGGGCACCGGGCGGGCACTGAGATGGGCGTCGTGGTGCCTCATGCGCGCACCTCGCCCCCGGCCTGCGAACAATATCGGTTTTCGCCGCGCAATGGGCTACCCAACCCGGTGCGCACTCCATACAATCGATTCGCGTATTGGGTCAGAAAATCATCATCCTCATTGAATTGGTTACGCGCATGAATATCGAGACCGAGCACCGCGACGACATCCTCATCCTCCGCCCCCTGGGACGGCTCGACAGCAGCAACTCTCCCGAGCTCGAACACCTGCTGTCCGAGCACCTTGACGGCGGCTGCCAGCGCCTGGTGCTCGACTTCTCGGGCCTGAGCTACATCAGCTCCGCGGGCCTGCGCGTCGTGCTGCTGGCCGGCAAGAAGCTGCGCGCGAGCAAGGGCAAGATCGTGCTGGCCTCGCTGCAGGACATGGTGCGCGACGTCTTCGACATGAGCGGCTTTCTCACGCTGTTCGCCGTGGCCGAGTCGCTCGACGAAGGAGTGACCAAGGTCTGAATGCAGCGCAGGGGCGGGCTTCACAGGTCCACCCTTGCCAGCGGCTGGATATTGATCTCCTGCGTGAGCTCCTGGTAGGAAAGCACGGGCAGCTCGTACAGGTCCTGCTCTATCATCTTGCGCATGTAGCGGCGGATATCCATCGAGGTCAGCAGCACCGGCCGCTGCTGGCTCGCACCGATGTCGCCGACGGTCTTCTTGATGTTGTCCACGAGCGCCTTGCTCACCGCCGGATCGAGCGCGAGATAACTGCCCGCCGACGTCTGCCGGATCGCGCTGCGCACCGTGTCCTCGACCGCCGGCGCGAGCAGATACGCCGGCAGCACATTGTTCCCGCTCGAGTACTTGTTGCTGATGTGGCGCTTGAGCGTGGAGCGCACGTATTCGGTCAGCAGCACCGAATCCTTTTCCTTCTGGCCCCACTCGATCAGCGACTCGAGGATGGCGCGCAGATTGCGCACCGAGATGTCCTCCGACACCAGGCGCTGCAGGATTTCGGCGATCTTCTGTATCGGCAGCACGCGCGTCGATTCCTTGACCAGGTCCGGGAAGCGCCCTTCCATCGCGCTGAGCAGGAAGCGTGTTTCCTGGATGCCGATGAAGTCGGACGAATACTTCTTGAGCACGAAGGCCAGGTGGTAGGTCAGTACCTTGCTGGTATCCATGAAGCCTATGCCCGCGCGGGTCAGCGTGTCGCGCAGCGTATCGCTGACCCACAGCGTGGGAATGTGCGGCAGGAACGGGCGATCGCTTTCGTAGCGGATCTGCAGCGCATTCAGGTTGGTTTCGGTTTCGCGCACCAGCAGATAGCCAGGGCGCAACCGCCCCTGTGACACCGGCACCTCCGACAGCAGCAGGTTGTAGCTCTCGGGCGGCAACCCCGCGTTGAAACGCAGCTGGATGCCCGGAAACGGCACACCGAGATCGAAATACAGCGCGCGCCGGATCTTCAGCAGCTCCTCGTTGAGCACCGCGGAATCAAAGCTGGTCTGCAGGGCCGCGGCCACATCCATCAGCAGCGGCACCGTGGGCGCGAACTCATCGCTGCCATCGTTCCTGGGCTTGGACTGCTTGTCGCCCGCGGCCTGCATCGCCGGTACTTCGGTCACTTCGCCGGTCTTGGCATCGACCACGCGTCGCATGCCGTGCATGACGACGAAACCGATGCCGCCGACCACCACCGCGAGCACCAGGAACACCGGCAGCGGCATGCCCGGAATCATGCCCATGCCCAGCGCCACGGCGGCCGCGATCAACAGCGCGCGCGGCTGGGCCAGCACCTGGGCGCCGATGTCCTTGCCGACGTTGGACGGGCCGTCGCCGGTCTGCACGCGCGTGACGATCATGCCCGCGCAGATGGCGATGAACAGCGCCGGGATCTGTGCGATCAGGCCGTCGCCTATGGTCAGCACCGAATAGGTCTTGACCGCGTCGGCGGCCGTCATGCCGCGCTGCATGGTGCCGATCACGATGCCGCCGAGCAGGTTGACGGCAACGATGATCAGCCCCGCGATCGCATCGCCCTTGACGAACTTCATCGCCCCGTCCATCGCGCCGTAGAGCTGGCTTTCCTTCTCGACGATGCCGCGGCGGCGCTTGGCCTCCTCCATGTCGATGGTGCCGGCGCGCATGTCGCCGTCGATCGACATCTGCTTGCCGGGCATCGCGTCGAGCGAGAAGCGCGCCGCGACTTCGGCCACGCGCTCGGCGCCCTTGGTGATCACCACGAACTGCACGATGGTCAGGATCAGGAACACCACCAGGCCGACCACCAGATTGCCGCCGACGACGAAGTTGCCGAAAGTGTCGATGATGTGGCCCGCGTCGCCCTGCAGCAGGATCAGCCGCGTGGTGGCGATGGAAATGCCCAGGCGAAACAGCGTGGTCACGAGCAGCACCGAGGGAAAGGACGAAAAGGCCAGCGGCGACGGCAGATACATCGCGACCATCAGCAAGATCGCCGAGATCGTCATGTTGATGCCGATCAGCGTATCCACGAGCCAGGTCGGCAGCGGCAGGATCATCATGAAGATGACCGCCACCAGGAAAAACGCCAGGATCAGGTCATTGCGGCTGGTGGCCAGCTGGACCGCACGCTGCAAACGGGCAAAGGCAACAGACTGCGACATGAAGGGACCGTTCAAGAATCAGGCGGATGTCAGCGGTGCGAGCCGCACGGGAATCGTCAGCATGGCGAGATGGGCGCGCATCGCGCTTGCCGCCTCCTCAGGCTGCTCCAGCGCCTGCAGCGCCTGGGCCCTGACCAGATGGAATTCGGCCCCCATCGCGCCCAGGATCGCCAGGCGCTCGAGCGTCTGCAGGGCTTTCGTGGGCTTGGCCGAGCGCACCTGCGCCAGCGCCAGCGACAGCAGCGCGCGCGCATCGTCGGGCACCAGCAGGTCACGCGCAAGCAGCAGCACCGCCGCCTTGTCGGGCAGGCCATGCTGCAGGTAGATGTAGGCCAGCAAGTCCATGAACTCGACCTCCTGGCGGCCGGCGCCCTGTGGCGTCGTCGCCGGGCGCGCGGCGGGCTCCAGATCGGGGGATTCCACCGCCATCATCAGCCCTGGTAGAGCGCGCTGCGGTACATCTGCACCAGCTCACGCAGGCTGGATTCCTCGCCCAGCAGCCGCGCGGCGCGGTTCAGCCGCCGGGCCTCGTCGGATTCGCCGGGCCGCTGCTGCGCGGCCTCGCGCACCAGTTGGTGGGCCGCGCCCAGCGCCGCATGGAACCGCCCCGGCGACAGCAGGCCGCGGCTCTCCAGTTGCGGGCGCAGCGCAGCGTCCAGCCGGTCATCCATTGACGCTTCCTGCAGCAGGTTGTCAAGCTGTGCGCGCACGCCCATGTCGGGCGGGGGCGTGTCGCCGCGCTCGGGCATGGCCGCCCCGGTTTCATGGCGCGCGTGCGTGATGCTTTCAATGCCCCGGTCGAAAACCAGGCTGTTGAAGCGGATGTCTGACATGGGCGTCCTTCAGGTGCGGAGTTCCGGCGAGGGCATGGAGGTCACGGGGCTCTCCATCTGCTCCATAGGTAACCCCGCAGGCGCAACAGTTCCATGCGCGCGCGCAAAACCGCCACATCCTGGCGCTTCAGGCCATGCCCCGCGCCTGCGCAATCCAGGCCTGCAGATGGCCGGCCAGCCTGTGCATTTCGCGCGCACTGAAGCGCTCCAGCGGCAGGCGCGTGCCCACCACCAGCCACTGCCCCTGCGCGGTGGTGCGCACGCCGACCTGCACCGGATCCGCGGCGCACTCGCTGCGCGCTGCCCGCTGCATGGCCTTGAGCACCAGCGCCGCGAGGTCGTAGGGCACGGGTTCGGCATGGTGCAGCACCACCTCGTCGCCCTGGGTCGACACGCCCAGCAGCGCGCCCGAAGCCAGCCGCAGCTGCAGGCTCCCGCCCGGGCCCGGCGCGAGCGCGGGCAGGCCGATGTCCTCGCCGAACTCCGCCAACACCTGTGTCAGCTGCGCCATGTCAGTACTCCTCCTCTTCGCGGTCTATCGCCGCATCGAGCGCGTCCTGCGCGGCGCTGAACACCGACTGGCGCTGCTCGGTGGTCGCAAACACGCGCTCGGGCATATCGCGCAGCAGCCCCTTGACGGCGGTCAGGAACTGGACCTGGGGCTCGGCGTCGCGCACACCGCAACGCTCGCTCAGGCTGGTGAAGCGCTGCGCGGACGCCCATTTCTCGGCACTCAGATCCACCAGGCCGGACATCAGCACCACGGGTGACATGCCGACGATGTGGTATTTCTGTGCCAGCATCGTCTGCAGCGTCTTGCAGCCATCGAGCACCGTGGCCACGATGCCCAGCTGGAACAGGTCGCTCAGCAGCGTCTGCAAACGCGCCGGCGCACACGATGGCTGCGCCGCCGCAATGTCCTGCCCGAGAGCCTGGGTCAGGCGCTGCAATCCGACCGCGAAATCCTGGTCGCCAAAGCGTTCCAGCGCCAGCTTGAGCGTTCCCGCCAGCGACGACTCGCCCAGCACCACGTCGCGATAGGCCGCCTGGAACTGCGCGATGTCCACACGGGTCGCGCCGGCCTCGGCCGCCGTTGCCTGTGTATTGATGTCCGCGCGTATTGCCGGGCCCTGGACCATCTCGAGGTCCTGCAGCACCTCGCGCAGTTCCTCGAGCACCTCTCTTGCCACCCCGTCGCGCTCGCCTTGCTGCAAGGCGTAATGCAATGCCATGAACTGCGACGTGGGCTCGCCGAACGCCTGGCGCGCCAGTTGGGCCGGGTCGCCCTGGCCTGAGAGCATGCGCCTGGCAAGCAACGCCAGTTGGTCTTGTTCGTCACAGGCCTTGGCCGCATCCATATAGGCCATGATGGCCTCGACGCTGATCGTCTCGAGCGAACGCCGACCCTCCTTGCGACGCTCGGCAGAATGCCTGGACTCCACCTTCTCGGCGTGGTGCATGCTGATCTCCTCGGCCGCGTCGGCCAGCATGGAGTCAGCGTCGTCGACGAGGACCTGCTGGCCCGCGAACTGCCCTACCGCGGCCTGGGTCTGTCCCTGGGCACGGCTTTGCAGTCCCGTGCCATCGGATGAGGATGTGTTGAAGGATTCAATTCTGGCCATGGCCCCTACCAATGGATGACATGCGCGCGTCGCCGCTTCTGTCAGTAACACGGGCAGGCAGACGGTTCCCGATCCCAGGAAAAGCCCACGCGCAGTGGGAACCAGATGGCCAGTGCGGTTACTCAAGGGGACAAGGCAGGGCGCCAGCGCGCTGCCACCCCATTTTTTGCCGCAACGCAAAGGACTTCCGATGGCCGCCGACACCTCACCCGAAAGCATCATGGCCCAGGCCCAGGCACTGATCGATCAGGTGCAACGCGATCTCGATGCGGGCGATGCGCTGTACCGCGACCTGGGGCTGGATCCCGATAGCACGCGCGCAGCGCTGCAGGCGCAGCTCACGCCCGAACTGCACGCCCAGGCCCGGGAGGCGTTCGAGAAAGACAAGCAGGACATAGAGGACCAGTTCCGCGAGGACCTGGCCCGCGCCGGATTGACGGCGCCCAGCAAAAGCCCCAAACCCACGCGCCGCCCTCGCTTCATGGTCTGAAGCCAGCTAGCGCTCCTCCTTGCCTGAAAGTCCTCCATGGGCCCTCTTTCCGTTGACCTCAGCTCCATCACCCTCATCAGCCAGGCCGATCTCGATGCCATGGACCTGGGCACCGCGATCCAGCTGGTTCAGGGCCAGCGTGCCGCCTTGCTTGAGGACCAACTCAAGGACCAGTTGAAGGAAATACAGAACCGCAACCTGAAAATCAGCGAACTCAATGCGACCTTGAGTAGCGCGCGCGAGCTGACGTCGCAGTTTGGCGAAAAGGATGGCACGGGAAAAAAAATCACCGATTTAATCAACGACCAGAGAGGAAATATCAAAAAGACAGACGAATGGAAAACAGAAAATGAAGCACACAAGAAGAAGCAGGTCGAAAACAACGCGGCTGGCGTCAGCGCTCAAGATGCCATCATACAAACCGCCGAAGGAAATTTAAGGAAAATAAAGGAATCTACGGAAAAAGCATTTGGCAAATCTCTTTCAGATGCCGATTTTGTATCAATTATCAATATAGCTGGTCTTATTACAAAGAAACAGCCTTATGAAGATTTTGCAAAAGAATTCATAGCAGAAAATAAAACACTGTCCAAAGCAAAAGAAGACAAAACCAACTTTCAAAAAGCAAAAATAGAGAATTTGGAGATCCCGGACAGCCAGACAAAAGCCGGAAACATGCTGGAAAATCTGAAAAATTCGGCCCGCCAAGCCAATATGGAAGTGGATATCAACAACAAGGGCGATCTGAACACCCTGGTTGAGAACATCAAGTCCCTGATCGACTCGCTGAGCAACAGCCAGCAGATGGACATGCTGCGTCTGCAGAACTACTCGAACAAATACAACGAAACATTCGAGACGCGGACCAATATGATCAAGAAGGAGCACGACTTGAATACCCAAATTTCCAACAATACACGATAACCCCCATCCAACCGCTGCATGGAGAATTCATGAGTATTTCTTTAGGCCTCAACAACCTGCAACAGATCGGCCGTGCAGAAATTGCCAGCATGGATCTGCAAACCGCGTTGCTGACCGTCAACAGCATGCGCATAGGCAATCTCGAAACGTCGTTGAAAAATCAGGTTTCGGAAGTGCAAGAGAGAAATATCCAGATGCGCGACACCAACGACTTGATGAGTCTGGCGCGATCGCTGATGGCAAAGTTTGCAACCGATGCACAAAGCTCCGACAGAATTCCCGAAGGAACGGAACTCGATGCGTTCACCAAATCCGCCAAAGCCATGGGTTTCGATGCCGGCAGCGTCGGCAACAAGGGCGAACTGGGCGCCGCCATCGAGAACTTCAAGTCGCGGGTCGATTCTCTGAGCAATACCCAGCAGATTGCCATGCTGCATCTGCAAAGCGCTTCGAACAAGTACAACGAAGCAGTCACTTTGCAGACCAATACCCTCAAGAGCATGCATGACCTCAATATGACCATCACCCAAAAGATGTGAGGAGTTCCCATGAGCGCCCTTCCCTCCACAGACGATCTTCCCGCACAAGTACTGGAACTCCTGAGCCATGGCGGAGGTCTGGGCACGATTTTCGGCTACACCGACGACGAATACGAGGCGCTGTACGCGCTGGGCCACAACCACTACAGCCAGCAGCGCTACCTCGATGCCGCGAAGTGTTTTGGTTTTCTGGTGGCACACAAGTCGC
This sequence comes from Pantoea sp. 18069, assembly GCF_902706035.1. GTDB lineage: Bacteria > Pseudomonadota > Gammaproteobacteria > Burkholderiales > Burkholderiaceae_C > Comamonas. Next base: position 380,024 of record NZ_CACSJA010000001.1, read on the forward strand.
TGGAGCCGCGCTTCATGAATGCATTTGCCTCCTGCATGCAGATGCTCAAGCGCTACCAGGAGGCCATCCAGTACTACTCGACCGCTTCCGTGCTGGACCTCGAGGACCCGCTGCCGACCTTCCATACAGCGGAATGCTTCATCGCGCTGGAGATGCCGGAGCAGGCGCGTGAAGCCTTGGTGCTGGTCATTGCCCAATGCCGGCAACCCCAGTGGGAGGCGCTGCGCCAACGCGCCCAGGCCCTGCTGAAGTTGCTCGCGGGAGACGACGCGCAGCCTGCGCCCACAGGCAAGGAGCACACGCAATGAGCGACGGTCTCGCGATCACCAAACCCCACACCACCTTCGCAGCGCCGCTGGAAAGCGCTGCGCCGGGCGTCGCTACGCCGGGCGAGGGGCTTGGCGTGCAGGCGCTGCCCGCGCAAACCACCGAGCACCTCGCGGGCCAGGCCAACACTCCGTCCGCGAAAGATCGTGGCGAACTCCTGATTGCAAACCGGCACGGCGCACCCGCCCTGGCCGCGGTGACGAGCCAATTTGCGCCCGAAGAGCTGGTACTGATACTGCAGGCGCTGAAGATGAAAACCCAGGAGGGCCAGCTGCGCACGGCCAAGGAGGGACTGGGCATCACGCGCCAGAAGCTCGAGCAGGAACACAAGAAATCTCTCGACAAGCTCGAGGAAGCGATCAAGAAGGGGGAAAGTGCCGCCGCCAAAAGCAAGGCCTCGAAGATTTTCGGCTGGGTAACCCAGGTCGGTGCCGTGGTCGGCAGCCTGGTGGCAGTGGTTGCGCTGTCGGGCGTCACGGGCATCACCGCTGGCGCAGGTGCGCCGCTGCTCGCGCTCGCGGTCATTGGCCTGGTCGCCTCCTCCATCAGCCTGACCTCGTCGATCGTCCAGGCCGCAGGTGGCCCGCCCGCGGACCTCAATGCGGCCATGACCTGGTCCTGCAAATCCTTGCTCAAGGTCTTTGGCGTTCCCGAGGAGAAGCTCGAGGCCGCGAGCAAGATCATGGCCGGCTCGCTGGGCGTCGCCACGGGCGCGGTCTTGCTCGATGCACAGCTCGTGGGTGGCCTCGCATCTGGCGTTGTTCAGATCTCCAGTGGCAGCGAAAACTGGGCGGCGGTCACCGGCGCCGCCGTCACCGCACTCGCCAGCATTGCGATTGCGGTGGTGATGATCATGGCCACCGCCGGGGCCGGCAGCACCGATGCGGCCAAGGAGGCCCTGAAGTCTGTTTCGCAGATCTCGAAAATCTTGCAGCACTCGGCTCCCATTGTTTCCTCCGGGGGATCGCTCGCCTCTTCCGGCCTGGATATCGATGCATCTTTCGACGAGCATGCCGCGGCCTCGGCCCAGGTGGACCGCCAGAAGTTCTCCGCCATCATCGCCAAGCTGCAGGCACTGATGGAAGAGGACAGCGAACAGATCACCCAGATCGTCAAGGACATCCAGGAATCGCTGTCACAGGTCTCCAAAATGATCATGCAGGCCGGTGAGAACCGGTCGCAGATTGCCGCCAACCTCGGGCACTCGATGGCCTGACGCAGCAGAAAGACTTCCATGAACGTCAACGTCAATAGCAAACCGTATAGCCCCCCTGCCCAGCTCGGCAACATGGCGACGCAATCCGCCGCGGATGTCAAGACGCCGCACAGCGCGACCATCATCAATTACCAGAGCGAAGAAAGCCCCATGGGCAAAACACAGGGCCCATCGGCCGGGCGCGCTGAAAGCACGCACGCGTCGCCCCAGGAGGTGAGTGCAGATCTGAAAAAGGTGATGGACGACATGCCTTTCGACATGTCGGCAATTCTTGCCGTCGTACGCAAGAACGCCCAGGAAATCCGCAAAGCCAATGTGCTGGCGCGTGACATGGAACTCAAGGCCCAGTTCAACGAGCTGGTCAAATCCGCGGACGACATGAAGACCGCGGCCAATTACCGGCTGGCTGCGGGACTTATCCAGGGCACGGTACAGACCATGATGGCAGGCGTTCAGTTGCACTCGAGCGCTCAGGCGGCGAACGAAGCGGCGAAAGGCGTCGATCCGCAAAAGCAAGGCCAGGCACTGCAGGAAGAAGCCAGGGTCTTGAACGCCAGTGCAACCGAGCTCGAGTCGAAGGCCCAGGCCGCGCGCACGGGAACCGCCCCTTCGACCAATGATGCGGTGGCTGGTGCCGATCACACGGCAGCCACCATCGAGAAGGAAACCGCTGCCAAGGACCAGGCGCAAATCGAAGCCGAATGGGAAATCCTGAACCAGGATGAAATCAAGACGGCCATGGAGACAGACGAGACGCGGGTCGCGCAGAGCACCCCGGAGAGCATCGACGAGCAGCTCGCGGCCGATACGGCAAAAAGCGCTGCCGCTCGCGTGGCCGATGATTCCGTCAGTGAAGAAGCAAACACCGCCGTTGGCGCGGAAACCGAAACGGCCCAGGCCGCGGCAAAGGAAGCGGCCCCTGCGGCAAAAGCCGCAACAGCCGAAGAACTGGAGAGCGAAGCCAGCGCCCAGCGCATGCAGGCAAAAGACAAGAAAGCCGAGGCCCAGGCGAAGTTCGAGGAAGTCAAGGAAATCAATGCCAAGGCCGACAGCATCAAGGACTGGTGGGACGTCAGAAGCAAGCTTGGCGAGGCATTCTTGGGACAAACCTCGATCGCAGGCACGAAATTCGGCTCCGAGGTGTTCGATGTGCGCGCCAAGCGCCACGAATCCAGCGCCAAGGAGCATGAATCACAATCCGCACGCGCGAGTGATGCGATCCAGAACGCCAAGGAAATCGCGCAGGACGTGCTGCAGAAGATGGAGTCGATCGAGCAGGCCAGGAACGACACCAACCGCGCCATCGTGCGCAACATGGGTTAAGGAGCATTTGCCATGACACCCTCTTGCGCCAACGCGATCGCGGCAGCGCTCGATGCCATCATCGCCGGCCAGATTCGCGAACTGCAGCAGTTGCCCAGCGCAAACCGCCTGCGCGAGGCCAGCCAGACAACGATCTATGCAATGGCCTGCGCCATGCTGCAGGCCGGGCAGTGGCAGCAGGCCAGCGCCTATCTTTCGTTCCTGCTGCTGTATGCGCCAACCCACCCCGACTACCTGCGCACCAAGGCCCAGTGCGCGATGCGCAATGACGACCCCATCCAGGCCACCCAGCTGCTGTCGCTGGCCTTGTATGTACAGCCTGAATCCAGTGCGATTGCCCTGTCCCTGGCCGAAGCCTTGATCGAGGCGGATGCGCCCGAGGTCGCACGCGAGCTGCTGCTGCAGTTGCGCCGGCTCGCCAGGCTTCCGGCCGATCTCACCGAACACACACGCGCCGGCCTGTTGCTGCAAGCGCTCGATAGCCATGCAGTTGCCTGAACCGCCCGATGTCCAGCTGTTGACCCAGGTCGGCTTCCTCGCCGCCGGACGCGGCGACGCGCCGCGCGCGCTGCGCATCTTCGAGGCGCTGGCGCTGCTGCGGCCCGACCACGCCTTTGCCTTCGTCGGCCTGGCGACGGCACTGCTCAACGCCGGACGGGCCATCGACGCGGTGCAGCGGCTGCACACAGTGCGCCTGCCGGACGGTCCCGAATCGGACATGCTCGAGGCCTTCAAGGGCCTGGCACTGCAACTCGCCGGACGCAGCAGCGAAAGCACCTATGTGCTGCGCCAGGTCGTGGGCCGCGCGCGCACGGCCACTGCATCCGAAGGCGCGCTGCTCGCGGCCCGGCTGCTGGGCGAAGACCTCAATGCCGCATTGCGACCAGCGCCCGTCCTGTCTATCTGACCCAGGGGAATTCCATGGAAATCATTGCCGGCCTTGCCTCCACACGCCTGGAACCCACGTTGTCCGCAGCGCCCGCCGCGGCGGCGCCGAACGCCGCCGCGGTCCAGCAGTTCGCGGCCTTGATGCAGGCCCCTGCGCCTGAAGCCGTCGCGCCCGCCGCGGCCAGCACGACGGCCCTGGCGACAACGGCCATGGCTCCGCAGAGCTTTGGCGACCGGGTCCTGCACGGCATGCAGAACGTATCCAACGACTTCCGCGAGAGCTGGACGCGCGCCTCCGAAACGCTGCGTCCCGACAGTGCTTCCATGGACATGCAGCAGATGCTGAGCCTGCAACTGCACCTGACCCAGACCTCGGTGCAATACGACCTGGTGGGCAAGGCCATCAGCCGCTCCACCCAGAACTTCGACCAACTGGTACGCGTGCAATGAACCTTCGATTTTCTGCGCCGCGACGGCTGCGCAGTGGGCTGCAAATGCTCGTACTCGTAACCTGCCTGATGCTTGCCGCCTGCGGCGGGCGCGTGGACCTGATGGGCGCGATTCCCGAAGACGAGGCCAACGAAGTGCTGGCCGCGCTGATCAATGCCTCCATCCCTACCCAGAAGGTACCGGGCAAGGAAGGCATGGTCGGCGTGCGCGTGGCCTCGGACAATGTGGGCCGCGCGCTGGAAGTGCTGCGCGACAAGGGCCTGCCGCGCGAGCGCTTTGCCGGCATGGGCCAGGTGTTCAAGAAGGAAGGCCTGATCTCCTCGCCGCTCGAGGAGCGCGCGCGCTACATCTACGCGCTGTCGCAGGAGCTGTCGAACACGCTGTCCAAGATCGACGGCGTGCTCACGGCGCGCGTGCACGTGGTGCTGCCCGAGCGCGGCACGGCCGGCGAAACCGGCGTGCCGTCGACGGCCGCGGTCTTCATCAAGCACCAGGACGGCTACAACCTCGAGATCATCCAGCCGCAGATCCGCCGCCTGGTCACGAACAGCATTCCCAGCCTGACCGCCGACCGGGTGTCGGTGGTGTTCGTCGCTTCGCAGGCGCGCGCCGGCGCCGCCCCGCCAGAAGGCGGCGCGCGCCAGATGGTCTGGGGCTTCGAGGTGCCCGCGCAAACCGCTCCGGGCCTGTCCCTGCTGCTCTGGTCGCTCGTCGGCATTGCCGCGGTTGCGCTCGCCGCGCTGGCCTATGGCCTGTGGCGCTACCGCAAGCTGCTCACGCCGGCGTCGCCCACCCTGACCGCCGAGGCCATGTGAGCAGCGCGCACCCCGCCCTCCCATCGGCGCCGCTGCAGCGCTTCAACCTGCTGCCCAGTCTCGGGCTGCATCCGAGCCGCGCCGCGCTCTGGCTGCCAGGCCATGCGACGGCGCCGGCCTGGCTGGCTGCGCCCGCGGCCCCGCGGCAATGGCACCGCCACTGGTCGACATTGCTGCTCGAACGCCTGCAGGCCGACGCGCAGCCGGTGCGCGACCTGTCGCACGCCGCAACGCCGCTCGCGCTCGCTGCGCCTGCGCTGCTGCAGGCCACGGCCCGGCATGCGGGGCTGCTGCTGCTGGGGAAAAACCTGCGCCGGCGCATTGCGCGCAGCGAAGTCGGCGCGGCCCAGGAAACGATAGGCCGTGCGGCATGGGACTGGGTCTGCCAGCAGGGCGCCGCGCTGCATCCAGGCCTTGAGGACCCGCAGCCGTGGCTGGACCAGGGGCTGGCCGCGGGCGCCGATCAGCTCGGCGCGGGCCTGCTGGCCCAGAGCTGGCACGACGCGCCCGCGCCTTTGCGCCGGCGCGCCGACTGGAAACTGCCCCTCGATGCCGAATCACCCGCCTTCCGCGAAGCCAGCGGCATGACCCCTCCGCAGGCCTGCGGCCTGTGCCTGCAGACCCTGCATTTCCTGGAGCCCGAATGGCTTTCCTCATTCCCCACGATCCACTGACCCCGCAGCGCAAGCTGCAGGCGCGCATCGCTCCAGGCACGCGGGTCGTGCGGGCCGCGGAGATTGCCGCCTGGGCACAGGCCGAAGCGCTGATCGCCTCGGCCCAGGACCAGGCCCAGGCGATCGTCGCCGGCGCCCAGGCCGCCTACGACCGGGAATGCGAGCGCGGCTATGCCGAAGGCCTGGCCGAAGCACAGATGGCCCAGGCCGAGAAGATGATAGAAACCGTGGGCCGCACGGTCGACTATTTCGCCCAGGTCGAAGCCGACATGGTGGCGCTGGTCATGGGCGCGGTGCGCAAGATCATCGACGATTACAGCGATGCCGACCGCGTGCTGATCGTCGTCAGGAATGCGCTGTCGGTGGTGCGCAACCAGAAACAGATGACGCTGCGCCTGCATCCGCAGCAGGTCGAAGTGGTGCGCGCGCGCATCAACGACCTGCTGTCCGCCTATCCCGGCGTGGGCTATCTGGACATCCTCGCCGACGGCCGTCTGGGCCCGCACGCCTGCATTCTCGAAAGCGAGATCGGTCTGGTCGAAGCCAGCATAGAAGGCCAGATCGCGGCGCTCGAGAAGGCCTTCCAGAAAGTGCTTGGCAGCCGCGTATGAGCACCATCGTCAAACCGGGACTGCGCGCGCTGCGCCAGTTCGACTACATCACCGAGATGATGCAGCTCGCGCTCGACGATGCGCCGATGCTGCAGATCCGGGGGCGCGTGACCCAGGTGGTCGGCACCATCATCCGCGCCGTGGTGCCCACGGTGAAGGTCGGCGAAGTCTGCGTGCTGCGCAACCCCGGCGAAGACTTCGAGATGAAGGCCGAGGTCGTGGGCTTCGCGCGCGATGCGGCGCTGCTCACGCCCATAGGCGACATGTACGGCATTTCCGCGGCCACCGAAGTGATTCCCACGGGCCGTGCCCACCTCGTGCCCGTGGGCTTCGGCCTGCTGGGCCGCGTGCTCGACGGCCTGGGCCGGCCGCTGGACGTGGCCGAGCGCGGCCCGCTCGAAGCGAGCAAGTTCTACCCGGTGTTCGCCGACGCGCCCGATCCGCTCAAGCGGCGCATCATCAGCGAGCCGCTGGAGCTGGGCGTGCGCGCACTGGACTCCGTGCTGACCTGCGGCGAAGGCCAGCGCATGGGGATTTTCGCGGCCGCCGGCGGCGGCAAGTCGACGCTGATGGGCATGCTGGTCAAGGGCGCCGACGTCGACGTGACCGTGGTCGCGCTGATCGGCGAGCGCGGCCGCGAAGTGCGCGAATTCCTGGAAATCGAACTGGGGGAGGAAGGCCGCAAGAAAAGCGTGATCGTCTGCGCGACCAGCGACAAGTCGTCGATGGAACGCGCCAAGGCCGCCTATGTAGCCACGGCCATTGCCGAGTATTTCCGCGACCAGGGCAAGAAGGTGCTGTTCCTCATGGACTCGGTGACGCGCTTTGCGCGCGCCCAGCGCGAGATCGGCCTGGCCGCGGGCGAGCCGCCGACGCGCCGCGGCTACCCGCCCTCGGTGTTCGCGACGCTGCCCAAGCTCATGGAGCGCGCGGGCATGAACGACAAGGGCTCGATCACCGCGCTCTACACGGTGCTGGTCGAAGGCGACGACATGACCGAGCCGATCGCCGACGAAACCCGCTCCATTCTCGACGGCCACATCGTGCTGTCGCGCAAGCTCGCCGCCGCCAACCACTATCCGGCCATCGACGTGCTCGCCTCGGCCTCGCGCGTGATGAACGCCGTGGTCACGCCCGAGCACAGGCGCATGGCCGGCCGGCTGCGCGAACTCATGGCCAAGTACGAGGAAGTCGACCTGCTGGTCAAGATCGGCGAGTACAAGCGCGGCGGCGATCCGACCACCGACGAGGCCATAGACAAGATGGAGGCCATCCGCGGATTTCTGAAGCAGCGCACGCATGAGAACTCGCGCCTTGTGGACACGCTGGCCGCGCTCGAGCAACTGGTCGGAGCCGCGCGATGAAAATGCTGCGCGACCTGCTGGCGATCAAGCGCTTTCGCGAAGGCCAGGCGCAAGCCGTGATGCGCGAGCGGCGCCAGGCCTGGCTGGAGGCCCAGCAGGAGCGCATGGACGCCGAGGCCCTGCTGGCCCGGCTGCTGGCCGAAGGCGTGCTCGCCGAGCAGCAGCTCTACGCGGACCTGTGCGCGCGCATGGTGCGCCTGCGCGAAATCGAACAGGTGCACCAGGCCGTCGCCGCGTTGCGCCAGCGCGAGCAACGGCAGCAGGACGCGCTGGACGCCGCGCAGCGCGCGCTCGAGGAAGCGCAGCAGCGCTTCGATCAGGCGCGCGTGCTGCACAAGGAAGCGGCGCGGCAGACGTCCAAGTTCATCGATCTGGCCAGCAGCTTCGCTTCGGTCGAGGCGCTGGAATCCGAACGCCGCGAAGACCTCGAGATGGAAGAGGCCGCAAGCGTCGTTCGCGAGCGCGAAGACTGGAACACCGCCGACGGAGATGCCGGCTGATGCGCCTTCACCCCGCCCCCCTGCCCTGCAGCACCCGTGTCTGCCGACCCGGAGGAACCCATGCGCTCTGAACGTCCCATCCATCTCGATGTCGGAGTTCCGTCGGGCAATGCGTTCGGCACGCCCTCCGATACGCCCGGCCAGGCCGACGCGCGCAGCCAGCAGCAGCTCGCCGACCAGGGCCGGGACCTGCGCGACCTGCTGGCCCAGCAGCGCGACGCGCCGCCGGCGACCGACACCGCCGCCACAGGCACCGACACCGTGGCCAGCCCGTTCGACCTGTTTCAGCCCACCCACGCAGGCATCGCCCAGCAGCCGCCACCGCCGGCATCGGCCGCGCTGACGCAGACCCTCGAGCAGATGGCCAGCCGCCTGCTGGTGGGCGACGGCAGCCAGGGCCGGCGCGGCGTACAGATCACGCTGGCCGATGCGCAACTGCCCGGTGTGGTCGTCGACGTCTTCGAGGACGCGGGGCGGCTGGTGGCCCGCTTCACCTGCAGTGACGAAGGCGCGCGCGAACGCCTGCGCGCGGGCGCCGCCTGGCTCTGCGACAGCCTGGTGCAGCGCCTGCAGCGCGACGTGCGCGTCGAGGTACAGACCGACGATCCCGAAGACCCCTGCCTGTTGCAGGTCGATGCGAACCACTGACTTTCCCTTTTCCTTTTCCTAGATGTCCACATCCCTTCCAGCCCCGGCCTCCTGGAGACCGCCACAGCTGTCACGCAACGAGGCGCAGGCCCACACGACCATCGCCCAGCGGGCGCTGGGAATGCCGTTGCAGTGTGGCGGCACGCGCTGGCGGGCGAGCCTGCGTCCCGTCATCGAGGCGCCGTGGCCGACGCTGGCCGGCGACTCCCTGGTCCCCATCGAATGGGCTGGCGCGCAACTGCAGCTGCAGCTGCCCCGCACCGCGACCGAACAACTGCTGTCGGCACTGCTGGGCGGCGCCGCGCTGCCACCGCTGGCCGAGGAAATGCAGGCCGCCGCGCTGGCCGCGGCCCTCGACGACCTGCTGGCCAGCCTGGAACGCCTGGGTCGCGGCGCGCCCCAGCTCATGCCCCTGGTCAGCGGCCAGCCGCCCGCAGTGCTGCCCCATGCCTTCGCGCTGCAGCTCGATGCGCTCGAAGGCAGCCAGGCCATCGCCGGCTTGCTGCGCAGCGACAGCCTGGGCCTGCTGCTGATGGCCGGCCTGGCGTCGGCGCTGCCGCCGCGCGACGGCCCGCTCGCGGGCGCGGCCCTGGCACTCGCCCTGTACCTCGACATCGGCTACGCCACGCTCAGCGTCGAGGAGCTGCAGCAGCTCGGTCCGGGCGACGTGGTGCCGATGGCGCACAGCTTTGTGAGCGCCGAGCGCGTGCTGTGGCTCCAGGCCCCGGGTGCCGGCGGCCTGCATGTGCAGCTGCCCGCGGCGCCTATGCAGGCGCAGGCCGGCGCGCACGAGACCGCCCTCGATGGCGCAGACGACGCCGCGCAGGCGGCGCCCGTGCCTGCAGCCGCCCCCTTTCTCACCGTTGTCCAGTCCTGGAGCCACGCCATGCCCGCCCTTGACCCACCCCTGAGCGAAGCCGCGAGCTTCGACGCCATCCCGGTACGCCTGTCCTTCGATCTGGGCGAGATCAGCCTCACGCTGGCCGAATTGCGCGCGCTGCAGCCCGGCCAGGCGATCCGCCTTGGACACCCCGTGGCGAACGCGGTGCGCATCCGCGCCAACGGCGCGCTGATCGGCGAAGGCGAACTCGTCGAGATCGACGGCCTGCTGGGCGTATCGGTGCGCCAGCTGTTTGCCGGCGCAACTGCGTACACAGCATGAACAGCTTCGATCCGATCACGCTGGCGGTCATGCTGGCGCTGATGGCGACGATACCCACGCTGGTCGTCGTCAGCACCTCGTTTCTCAAGATCGCCGTGGTCATGTCGCTGCTGCGCAATGCGCTGGGCGTGCAGCAGATGCCGCCCAACCTGGCGCTGTACGGCATGGCGCTGATCCTGTCGGTCTACGTGATGGCACCGGTCGGCATGCACATGTTCGACCGGCTCACCGCCCAGCCCGAAACCCTCAAGAGCATTCCCTCGCTGGTCAGCGGCGTGCGCGAGGGCGCCGAGCCGCTGCGCGAGTTCATGCTCAAGAACAGCCGCATCGAGCAGCGCGACTTCTTCGTGCGCACCGCCCAGCGCATGTGGGGCCCGCGCCTGTCCGAAGGCATGACGGAGCGCGACTTCATCGTGCTGATGCCGGCCTTCGTGGTCTCGGAGCTCACGGCCGCGTTCCAGATCGGCTTTCTCATCTATCTGCCCTTCGTGGTGATCGACCTGATCGTCTCCAACATCCTGCTGGCCATGGGGATGATGATGGTCTCGCCGGTCACGATCTCGCTGCCGCTCAAGCTGTTCCTGTTCGTGATGGTCGATGGCTGGTCGCGCCTGATCCAGGGACTGGTGCTCACCTACGCCTGAACCTGAAGGAGCCCGCATGCAATCCGTCGACGTCGTTTCCTACTTCACCCAGGCGCTGTACCTGGTGCTCTGGCTGTCGCTGCCGCCGATCATCGTCGGCTCCATCGTCGGCACGCTGTTTTCGCTGTTCCAGGCGCTGACGCAGATCCAGGAGCAGACACTGTCGTTCGGCATCAAGCTGATCGCCGTGTCGGTCACCATCTTGCTGACCGCGCGCTGGGTCGGCGGGGAAATGTTCAATTTCACGGTGCAGATCTTCGACGCCCTGCCCGCCCTGGGCCACTGAGCGCCCGCGCACGCCAGGGAACCCCATGGAGCTGCCGGTTACCTACGATGAGGCCACGTCTTTCATCAAGACGCTGGCCCTCACCCAACCGCGCATCCTCGCCATGTTCATCGCCCTGCCGCTGTTCAACGCCCAACTCATTCCCGGAATGCTGCGCTATGCCGTGGCGGGCGCGCTGGGCCTGGTGATGGTGCCCGCGCTCGCGCCCATGGTCTCGGCCGCGGCCGCCACGCTCGACCCGGCAATGCTGGTGCTGCTGATGCTCAAGGAGGCCTTCATCGGCTTCGTCATCGGCTACCTCGCGGCGATTCCCTTCTGGATCTTCGAGGCCGTCGGCTTTCTCGTCGACAACCAGCGCGGCGCCAGCATTTCCGCCACGCTCAACCCGCTGACCGGCAATGACTCCTCGCCCCTGGGGATCCTGTTCAACCAGGCCTTCATCGTCTTCTTCCTGATCAGCGGCGGTTTCACGCTGCTGCTCGGAACGCTCTACGACAGCTTCGCGCTGTGGGGTGCCTTGCAGTGGACGCCCGAGCTGCGCCCGGAGTCCGTGCCGGTGATGCTAGAGCAGCTCGGCCGGCTGGTACGCATGGCCTTGCTGCTCGCCGCACCCGCCATGGTGGCGATGTTTCTCGCGGAATTCGGCCTGGCCCTGGTCAGCCGCTTCGCGCCGCAACTGCAGGTGTTCTTCATGGCCATGCCCATCAAGAGCGCGCTGGCCATGCTGGTGCTGATGCTCTACGCATCGTCGCTGTTCGAGTACGCCACCGACCACGTGCTGGCCATCGGCCAGATACTGCCGTGGCTGCGCGGCCAATGGGGCCCGGGCGGCTGAGCGCCGGCAGCAGCGATGAGCGAAAAAACCGAGCAACCGACGTCCAAGCGCCTGCGCGATTCGCGCAAGAAAGGCGATGTCGCGTACAGCAAGGACTTCACCCAAACGCTGCTGATCCTGTCGATCTTCGGCTACCTGCTGAGCAACAGCGCGCACATCGTCGAAACGCTGGGCGAGATGATCCTGCTGCCCGGCACGCTGCTGCGCCTGAATTTCCAGGACGCGGCCAACACCCTGGTGATCGAACTGCTGACCAGCGCCGCCTGGGTGGTGCTGCCGTTCCTCGGCATCGTGCTGGGCGTGGGCATCTTCGCCGATGCCATGCAGGTGGGCATCATCTTCGCGTTCGAGAAGCTCAAGCCTTCGGGCAAGAAGCTCAACATCCTGAGCAACGCCAAGAACATCTTCTCCAAGAAGAACCTGGTCGAGTTCCTCAAGTCCGCGCTGAAGATCACCATTCTCTCGGGCCTGCTGGCCACGCTGATCCGCGATGCCATACCGATACTGAGCAGCATTCCGCAGGCCGGCCTGCCGGGCCTGGGCCAGGTCATGGCGACGCTGCTCAAGACCATGCTGGTGCACATCGGGCTGGCCTACAGCGTGATCGCGCTGGCCGATTTCGTCTGGCAGCGCATGCAATACCGCAAGGGTCTGATGATGTCCAAGGACGAGGTCAAGCAGGAGTACAAGCAAATGGAAGGCGACCCGCACATCAAGCACCAGCGCAAGCAGATGCACCAGGAAATGCAGCAAAAGAGCGCGGTGCAAAGCGCACGCGAAGCCACCGTGCTGGTGACCAACCCGACCCACCTGGCGGTCGCGCTGCGCTACGACGAGAACGAAACGCCGCTGCCGCTGATCCTGGCCAAGGGCGAGGGTGCGCTGGCCCAGGCAATGATGGATGCGGCGCGCGAGGCCGGCGTGCCCGTGATGCAGAACATCCCGCTGGCCCGGGCGCTGACCGCCCAGGGCGAAGCCGGTCAATACATTCCCTCCGAGCTGGTCGAGCCCGTCGCCGAAGTGCTTCGGCTGCTGCAGCAGCTCGGCCAGCAGCCCCCGCCCTGAAGGCCTGCGCTCCTCCGTCCATGTCCACTTCCTCCCCCCCTGATGCGGCCGCCGTCGCCCTGCTCCACAGCTATGCCGCGCACCATGGCATTGCCCTCGCGCCCGATGCGAGCACGCTGCAGCTGCTCATCGATGGCCGCTATGCGCTGCGACTTCAGGCCCTGCGCGGCGAAGGCCTGATGGTCAGCGCCCACCTCAGGCCCCTGCCGGAGCCGGGCCTGGCACGCGACGAACTGCTGCTGGCCTTTGCACGGCTGGCCTGCGGCACCATGAAGGAGCAGGCAACCACCTGCAGCGTGGACGCCCGCGAACGGGCCCTCTGGCTGCAGTTGCCGGCGCGCGCGCAGTCGCTGCAGCACATCGACGAGGCCATAGGCACTTTTGTCAATTCGCTCGCTTTCTGGTCCAAAGCCAGTTCTTCCCTCTGACGCGGCCCTTGCGGAGTTTCCTGTTCATGACGCTGTCCCCCTTTCCCTCGCACTCCATGCCCGCGCACTCCGCACTGCCGACACCCTCCATCTTCCCGGCCTGGCCCCGCCGCACGCTGCGCGCGCTGGCCTGCGCCGGTGTTTTCGCCGCCTCCTGGACCACAGCGCAGGCCGGCCCGCCGCCCTGGACCGAGGCCGCTTACAGCTACTATGCGAACAACGCCAGCATGGCCCAGGTCCTGGGCGATTTCGCGAGCAGCTTCAGCCTGTCGCTGGATCTGTCGCCCCAGGCCACGGGCAAGGTCCACGGCAAATTCAACAGCGCCAGCCCCACGGAATTCATCGACCGGCTGGCCAGCGTCTACGGCCTGACCTGGTTCACCCATGCGGGCACGCTGTACGTGGGCCGCACCACCGAAGTCGCGACGCGCAGCATCAGCGCGGGCGGCGGCAACATCGCCACCGTGCGCCAGGCGCTGCTGAGCCTGGGTGTGCTCGATGCGCGCTTCGGCTGGGGAGAATTGCCCGAGCAGGGCATTGCGCTGGTCTCGGGCCCGGCCGCCTATGTCGCGCTGATCGAGCGCACCATGGCCCAGTTGCCGGTGATGGCCGGCGGCCAGCAGGTCGCGGTGTTCCGCCTCAAGCATGCGTCGGTCGACGACCGCACCATTCTTTACCGCGACCGGCAGATCACCACGCCGGGCCTGGCCCAGGTGCTGCGCAACCTGATCGGCGGCCAGTCGGGCGGCTCGGGTGTCAACAATGCGCTGATTTCCTCGGTCGCCCCGGGCCAGGGCCTGCCCGGCCTGCCCGGCATGGCCAGCGCGGCCAACACGGTCGGCCTGGCGTTCGACCCCTACAGCTCCGGCCTGCCCAACGGCCCGTTCGCCTCGGCCAACGGCACGGCGAATGCCACCGGCGCCCAGACCGGCGCCGCCGCGGGCCAGATGATGGCCGGCGGCGCAGGCGCGGGCATGCGCCGGCCCGCGCCATCCATCCAGGCCGATTCACGGCTCAATGCAATCATCGTGCAGGACACGGCCGAGCGCATGCCGCTCTACAGGAGCCTGATCGAGCAGCTCGACATCCCTTCGCCGCTGATCGAGATCGAGGCGATGATCATCGACATCAACTCCTCGCGCCTGGACGAACTGGGCATTGCCTGGAACGCGCGCCGGGGCGGCACGGTCGCGGGCTTCGGCTCGATGGCGACCAAGGGCGACGGCAACGACCTGGTGCTGGGCTCCATCGCGCGCGGCGCCAGCGTCGACCCCACGAGCCTGGTCGTGAGTTCGGGCAACTTCCTGATCAACCGCATCCGCGCGCTCGAAGGCACGGGCGAGGCGCATATCCAGTCGCGTCCCTCGATTCTCACCATAGACAACATCGGCGCGCTGCTCGATCTGTCGGAGACCTTCTACATCCGCAGCATAGGCGAGCGCGTGGCCACCATCACGCCGATCACCGCCGGCACGACCTTGCGCGTCACGCCGCACTATGTGGAGCGCGCCGAAGGGCCGGTGATCCAGCTCGACGTGGACATAGAGGACGGCCAGATCCAGAACACCGAGATCGATTCCCTGCCCACCGTGCGCCGCAGCGTGGTCAGCACCCAGGCCATCGTCGGCGAGGGCCAGACGCTGCTGATCGGCGGCTACAAGAGCACGCAGTCGACGCGCGACGTCAACAAGGTGCCGGGACTGGGCTCGATACCGGTGTTCGGCCTGCTGTTCTCCAACAAGATCCAGAACGAGGCATCGCGCGAGCGGCTGTTCATGATCAAGCCCCGGCTGGTGACGCTGCCCACGGGCGTGGCGGCGGACGTCAACGCGCTGCGTGAGCCGGTCCCCATGCTGCCCATGCCGGCACCGGTGCAGGCCGAACCTCTGGCGCCCATGGCAATGGAACAGCCCTCGCCATGACGGGGTCCAGGCATGCAACCGGGGTGATCGAGTTCAGGGACAGCAAGCCAGGGCCGCAACGAGAGTGTCGTCCCGCGCTCGCCAAGCGAGAGGTGCCCGGCAGCGACAGCCGCTCAGAGGGGGCGTAAAGTCAAAAATCCAGCTCGACCCCGCGCGCCTGCAGCTTGGCGCGCAATGCAGCGCGCGCGCGCGAGAGCCGGCTGCGTACCGTGCCCACGGGCACCGTCAGCAGGGCCGCAGCCGCTTCATAGGACATCTCGTCGACCGCGACCATCAGCAGGATGGAGCGCATGCTCTCGGGCAAGTCCTCGAGCGCGAGTTGCAGGTGGCGCATGCGCTCGGTCTGCTCGGCTTCCTGATCCGGCGCCAGCGCGTCACAAGCCATGTCGGCCAGCACCGATTCATCGGTGAACTCGTAGCGTCGATGCGGAGCGCGTGACAGGTGATTGCGCACCAGATTCATGGCAATGCCGTACAGCCAGGTGGACAGCTCGGACTGCCCTTTGAAGGAGCTATACGAGCGGACGGCCTCCAGGAAAGCCTGCTGGGCCAGATCCTGGGCATCGCTGGGATTGCCGATATTCTTGATGATGAAGCGATAAAGACGCGTGCCGTGCGCCTGTACCAGGCCCTGAAACAGCTCATCGCGCTGCGCCATGGATTGCTCGTCCATTGGCGTCGATGGCTCATTTTCTGCAAGCGCACCGGAGCCCAAGGGACTGGCTTCCCACGTTTGCACCGTTGACTCGTCGATCATATTGGCTACCGCCCATGATGAATTAAGAATGCGGTTTTACCCGCGTAACTAATTCTTACATGCAACGGAGAATTTGTATACACAAGGGAAAACCCACTATTGCATACAACTATTCACGCCAACCTGTATGACCGCCTTTCACACGGGCAGTACATACTCGTAAAGATAATGCGCAGATGGCGCGTCATCCGTGTCCTGGATGTGTCCCGGACACAAAAACCTTGTCTTCCACATGGCTATGCATGCATGCGCATGCGCCACGGGGGCCTGCACCAAACAGGGGATGATTGCGCTGCGCCCGGCGCAAGAGCCGCGGCCTTGGTCTCAGCGCGTCTCGGGCGTTTGCATCTTCAAGGCCGTCAGCTCGGCATGCAGCCACTGCTGCGCCAGTGCGGGAGCGACCGGAAATTGCCCCTGGAGCGCAGCCTGGGCAAAGCGCTCCTGCATGCACGCGTCCACCGCCGCCCGCTGCTGCGGACTGACCGCCTCCGGCGGCAGGCCCAGCGCCCGGCAAGCGTCGAGAAACCCCGCGCTGCGGGCCGCGGCGCTGAACATCAGCTGCGTCATGAAATCGACGCCTTGCAGGGCCTGCTGGCTGGCCTCGGCCATGGTGATCGCCTGCAGCACAAGACGCGACTCCAGGGGCTGGCCGGGCCTGGGGCCAAGACCGAGCTCGCGCACCACGGCATCCTGAATGCCACGGGAAAACGCCCGCCCCAAGGCATCGGCAAAAATCGCCGTGGTATCCACATCGAACTCGGAGCGGGCACCGAAGCGCTCGCTCATGGTGGTTCCGGCCACCCAGACTTTCCACGCAGAGCCGTCGTGCACGACCTGCAACATCTCGCCCTTGCTTGCTGAATCACGGAATGAATTCAGCGAAAGCTGAGCAGTATTTACAGGCAGCAAAAGCGTTGTAATAGTCACAATAATGGAAACCTATTTGATTATTAGTAGATTCTTATTTTTAGTAACCGGAGTCTACAGGTGGTTCCTAATCAAAAACAGCCAAACTGCCAATCACGGGAAATAACTACTGAATATCCGTGATGGTTCCCGTATTATGAAAAAATAAAAGAGTCCTGGCAAGCCTGCGACTTTCTTGCAGGCGGGTTATCCACCACCTTGCGCTGCGGTGAGTTGTTGTGCCGAAGCCGTCGATGCCGCAACCTGTTCCTTGAGCCAGTCGCGAAACACTTCGACCTTGCGCGACTGGCGCTGCAGTTGCGGGCTCACGAGGTAGTAGGACGCACCGGTGCGCACCGGCAGGTGAAACGGCGCGACCAGCTTGCCGCTCGTCAGGTCATCGACCAGCAGCGCGGTCTGCCCGATCGCGATGCCCAGGCCATCGGCCGCGGCCTGCCAGGTCAGGACCGAACTGCTGAACTGCATGCTTTCGACCTCCTGGATTTCGCTCTCGTAGCGGCACAGCCGCGCCCATGTCTGCCAGTCCTTCTGGCGATAGTGCGACACCAGCAGACGCTTGCGCAGCAAGGCCTGCGGATAGGCGGCCTCGGGCGCATTGGCCCGCAGGAATGCCGGACTGCAGATCGGCTCGATCACATCCTCAAACAGGAAGTCCGTATCCATGCCCTGCCAGGCGCCGCGCCCCATCTGGATCGCGAGATCGACCGGGTCGCGGTCGAAATCGACGTCCTTCACGGAGTTGGTGATGACCACCGCGATCTCGCTGTAGCGCGCGTGGAAATCGCTGAGCCGGGGAATCAGCCATTTGGCCGCAAACGTGGTGTAGGTCTGGATGCGCAGCGTGCTGTCCGATCCGCTGCGCATGATCTCGCCCGTGGCCTTGGCGATGCTCTCGAACGCGGGCGCGATGGCTTCGCCGTAGCGCAGTCCGGCCTGGGTCAGGCTGATGCCATGGCGCTCGCGCCGGAACAATTCCGCACCCAGATAGGACTGCAGGACGTTGAGCTGCTTGCTCACCGCCGACTGGCTGATGTGCAGCTCCTTGGCCGCCTGCGTCAGATTGCGCGTTCGCACCACCGCATCAAAGACTTTGAGGGGATTGAGCGGGGGAATCTTCTTGACCATGGCGCGATTCTAGAAGCCCTTGGGCCGCGCCGCCCGGCAGGCCCGGCGCAGATTGTCCACACAGGGGATTGCCGCCGTCCACCCGCAGTTGTCCCGCCTGCAACATCCGGGCAACCCGGCGCCACGCAGAAATGGCATGCGCCACCCCGAGGTCGGCAATAATCGCCGGTGGAGGTGTTAGTGGTGACCATTTCTCTCGCAACCGGCCTGGACTTTGAAGACATGTTCGACCTGGCTCCTGTGTCCCTGTGGATGGAGGATTACAGTGGGCTCAAGCTATTGTTCGACCAATGGCGGGCCGAAGGCGTCACCGACCTGCTCGCCTTTTTGCACGAGGATCCGCAGCGCCTGCAGCGCTGCAGCCATTCGTACAAGGTGCTGCGCGTCAACCAATACACCCTCGACCTGTTCAAGGCGCCGGACCAGCAGACGCTGCAAGACCGCCTGCACGAGGTCTTCCGCGGCGACATGCTCGACAGCATCGTGCCCGAGTTGCTCGCGCTGTGGCAGGGAAAGCAGGACTTCGAAACCCGTTCGGTGAACTACGCGCTCGACGGGCGCCGGCTCGACGTCCAGATCCGCGCGCGGGTGCTGCCGGGCTACGAGGACAACTGGAGCCGGGTGCTGGTCTCGCTCGAGGACGTGACCGCCGAAGTGCAGGGCACGCAACAGTTGCGGCGCAGCGAGCAATATGCGCGTGACCTGTTCGAGCACTCCCCGGTATCGCTGTGGGTCGAAGACTTCAGCGCAGTCAAGCAACTGCTCGACGAAGTGCGTGCACGCGGCATCAGCGACTTCAGGACCTTCCTGAAAGTGCACCCGGAATTCGTCACGCGCTGCATGCGGGAAATCCGCGTGATCGACGTCAACCGGCAGACGCTGGAGATGTTCGGCGCGGCCAGCAAGCCCGAGCTGCTGCACAACCTGTCGCGCGTCTTTCGCGGGGAAATGTACGACTCCTTTGCCGAGCAGCTGCAGGACCTGTGGAACGGCAAGCTGGTTCAGCAGCGCGAAGTGGTGAACTACGCCCTCAACGGCGAGACCCTGCACATCCACCTTGAGCTGTCCATCATGGCCAGCCATGCGAAGAACTGGGAGCTGGTGCTGCTGTCCCTGGTCGACATCACCGCCCGCAAGAAGGCCGAAGCCTATCTCGAGTACCTGGGCAAGCACGATGTGCTGACCCAGCTGCGCAACCGCGCGTTCTACATGGAAGAGCTCAACCGTCTGTCGCGCAAGGGCCCGTGGCCGCTGTCTATGGTCGCCATCGACATGAACGGTCTCAAGGCCGTCAATGACGAGCATGGCCATGCCGCAGGGGACGCCATGCTGCGCCGCCTCGGCGAGGTGCTTGCCAAGGCCGTGGATGACCCGGCGTGCGTCGCGCGCATCGGCGGCGACGAGTTCATGGTGCTGTTGCCGGCCACCGACGAACGCGGCGCGCTGGCCATGCAGGAGCGCATTCTGTCGCTGCTGGACTTGAACAACCAGTTCTACCCCGGGCATACCATCCATCTGGCCATGGGGCACGCCTGCGGCCACGAAGGCGCGTCGATGGAGGCCGTGGGCCACCGCGCGGACCAGGCGATGTATGCCGACAAGGCGCGTTTCTACGCGTCGAAAGAGCTGGATCGGCGGTCCGGGGCAGCGTGAAGGCCTGGACGCGGATTCACACTGCGCTGTCGGTCTGACCTGACGTCTTCACGGCACGCCTGCCTGCCTGATGGCCCAGGCGCAGTGCCTAGAGTGGGGTGTTCGCGTCATCCGACCGGCACTTCACAGGAGAGAAACATGTCCACAGACAAACAGGAACCAGGCAGGGGCAAGGTCGAAAACGACCACAACCAGCAAGGCGGCAAGGCGCCCACCCAGAAGAACGAAGCCCAGCGCACGCCGCAAAGCCGCAGTGACCGCGAATCGCAGATCGGCAGCGGCAACCAGAACCAATCACGGCAGAACAAGGACGGCGGCGGCAGCCAGGGCGCGGGTTAGCGCATGCACGCTCCACCAAATCAAGGGCGCCTATGGGCGTCCTTTCGCATGGAGGCGCGCATCAGCGCTTATTTTCACGATCGCTCGGACCGTTGGTATCGGAAAGCACTTCGGCGGGAGGCTTGAGGTCGCCGCTATCGCCGCCCTCGGCCTGCCAGGTGCCGCCTTCGCGCGCCGTGTTGCCACGCGGATGGCCCATGTCGGTGCCGTCTTCGAAGTTCAGCGGTCCGTCCTGCGGCATGTCGTCGAAGCGGTGCGCGGACGCATCGTCGAGCGAGTCGGCGACGTCCACCTCGGCACTCAGGTGGTCGTTGATATCCTCGCCTTCCGGCAGTTCGGCGTTTGCATCTTCGCTGCGGTCTATTCCAGGCTGATCGGGGTCCTGCGGGGTAGTGTTCGGTATGCGCATGGCGGTCTCCGGTTCCGGCATGGCCTGCATTGGCCAGCTCAGCCACAAGCGTGACCGCGCAGGCGTGCGACAGAGGTCGGTGCAGCACCTTCCTGGAGGTAGGAGCAGGCCGACCGCATTGCACACCCTGCGGCTACTTCTCGCGGTACTTCTCGACGCGTCTGGCCTGGATGCTGTAGCCGCTCACGCCCAGCTCCGAGTTCGCGCGCACCAGCCCCATGGTACCGCTGACCCAGACCGCGCTCATCGACTGGAATCCTTTGACGGGCGCCGCGGATCTCACATGGATGATCTGGTTGGCAGGCGGCGGCGGCGTGTGGATGCAGGCGCCGAAGTACGGCACCAGCAGAAACTCCCGCAGCCCCTTGTCGGCGCTGTCCAGCGGCACGATGAAGCCCGGGATCTTGACTTGGCGCCCATCGAACGACGCCACGGTGGGCGCGTCGTCCCAGACCTTGCGCATGCGCTCGTACAACTCCTGCACGCGCGGATCGGAGTCGGGCAGCGCGCTGAGCTTTTGCAGGTCCTCGAAGGACTTCATCGGGTCCCAGTTGCGCGGCACCAGCGCGTCCCAGCTGATTTCCGTGAACGGCGCGGCCTGCAGCCAGGGCGTCGCGCCCAGGCACAGGCCAGCGGCCAGGCCTTGCAGCAGGCGGCGGCGGCGGGGAAAGGAAGGAGCGCAAAAAGGTGTGAACATCGCGTCAGATTTTCGGAGACAGACCATCGGCCAGCGACAGGCGGTAGGCGCGCCAGCCCGGCAGCAGGCTTGCCAGCCAGCCGGCGACCAGCAGCCCCGCGAGCAGCAGCCACTGCAGGGGCGTAGTTTGCCCCAGATGCAGCGTCAGGCCAAAGCTCGCCTGCAACCAGGGGTTGAGCGCGAGCACGCACACGACCAGCGCGGCGATGCCCGTGACGATGCCCGCCACGGTCAGCACAATGCCTTCGAGCGCGAGCAGCGCCAGCACATGGCGCAGGCCCGCGCCCACGGTGCGCAGCACCGCGAGTTCACGCCGGCGTTCATTGAGGCCCGCAAGAATCACCGACATCAGGCCCGCCATGCTGACCAGGGCCACCAGCCCCGACATCAGCAGCAGCGCCTGCTCGCCCGCGCCCACCACGTCCCACAGTTCATCGAGCGCCACGCCGGGAAGAATCGACATCAGCGGCTCGGCGCCAAAGCCGTTGACCTGGCGCTGCACCGAGAACACGGCCGCGCGGTTGTGCAGGCCCACCAGCGCTGCGGTCACGCTCCTGGGCGTCAAATCCATCGCGCGCGCCGCTTCGGCGCCTATGCGCCGCCCGGGCAGCGGTGCGCCCACGACCCAGTCGACATGGATTGCTTGCAGCGCTTCGAGGCTGATGTGCGCCGTGCGGTCGACGGGCGTTCCTGTGCGCGCCAGAATGCCGGTGATGGTGAAAGGCTTGTCCGCATGGTCGCCGCCGATCTGCACTTCGCCCATGCCATGCGCCAGCGTGATGCGCTGGCCCAGGCTATAGCCCAGGCGCTCGGCGAGTTCGGCGCCGATCACCACATCGTAGAGATCGTGAAAACGCTGGCCTTCGCGCAGTTGCAGCGGCTGCTGCTCACCGTAGCGGAAGTGTTCGAAATAGGCCGGTGTGGTGCCCAGCACGGGAAAGCCCCGGTGCGAGTCGCCCAGCGACAGCGGCACCACCCAGGCGACGCCGCGCAGCTTCTCGAGCGCTTCGACGCTGCTCCAGCGGATGTTGTTGGTCGCCGCGCCGACGTGGAACACCGCGTACAGCAGCAGTTGCGTAGAGCCCGTGCGCGCGCCGACGATCAGGTCGGTGCCCGACACCGCCGAACTGAAGCTGCTGCGCAGATCGGTGCGCACGCGCTCCACGCCCAGCAGCATGAAGGTCGACAGCGCGATCGAGCAGACCGTCAGCGCCAGCGTGAAGCGCCGGTTCCAGGCGCTGCGCCAGGCCAGGCCCAGAAGAAAGCCGCCCTTCATGCGTCCCCCTCGGCGGCACGCGCGGCGCGATTGATCTGCGCCAGCGCCACCTCGCGCCCGAAGCGCTGGGCGATGCGCCGGTCATGGCTCACCAGCACCAGCGCGCTGCCGGCCGCGGCGCAGGCCGACAGCAGCAGGTCCAGAAAAACGTCGCGCCGGTCTTCGTCGAGCGCAGAAGTCGGCTCGTCGGCAATCACCAGGCCCGGCTGGCCCACGAGCGCGCGTGCCGCGGCGACGCGCTGCTGCTGGCCCACCGACAGCGTATGCGCGGGTCTGTCCCAGACCGATGCGTCCAGCCCCATGCCCGCCAGCCAGTGCCGGCCCTCGGCGCGCAGCGAGCGCGCGCTGCGCGCCGCGGCGTCGCGCCGGCGCGTGGAAAAGCGGCAAGGCAGCAGCACGTTGTCCAATGCGGTGAGATAGGGCAGCAGATTGAACTGCTGGAAGATATAGCCCACATGGTCGACGCGGTGGCGGTCGCGCGCGGTCGCGCGCAGGTCCGCCCAGTCCACACCGTCCAGGGCCACGCGGCCCGACCGGGGCAGCAGCACGCCGGCGAGCAGCGACAGCAGCGTGCTCTTGCCGCAGCCGCTGGGGCCGTGGAGAAAAACGGTTTCACCGGCCGCGACCTGCAGCGCAGCAATGTCCAGACAGTCGTGCGCACTGCCCGGCCAGGCAAAGCGCAGGTCCTGCAATTCGAGCAAGCAGCCTGACATGGCGGTGGTCAGCGCGTCAGCCCCAGCCGCGCGGCGCCAGGCCGCAGGCTGCGCTTGAACTGGCCCTGGGGCGCGGCCACCTGGGCATCGATGCTGCGCAGGCGCGGGTAGGCGTCGAACAGCTTGACGTCGATGAAGCGCGCCTGTGCAGCCCTGGTGCAGGTGAACACGATGTCCACGGCGATATCGGCGTGCTCCGCTTTCCCGCCATGGCTGTGGCCCTGGGCGGCACCCAGGCCCAGGGCTTCGGACGCGAGATCGACTCTCGAAAGCCGGCAGGCAGCCGCTGCATCGGGCTCGAACAGCTGATCGGCAGCGTTCAGCCGCGCGACCATGTCCGCGACCCGCTTGCGCTCGGCATCGGTGCGCGGCGCACGCTCGAAGCCGAGGAAACTGTCAAGCGGCGAGGCGATCGCCAGCGTAATGGTCTGCGCGTCGACGGCAACGTCCAGCGTCATATGACCGTGCGTATGCGCGTGCTGGTGCGCGGCTGCGGGCAGGGACGCCGCCAGGGCACTGGCGGCCAGGGCCAGCGCCCGGGCAATGGCACGCATGGGAACCAGGGAAAGTTTGAACATCGGCAACTCCGGGATCACGAAAGAAGACGGGCGCGGCGGAAAAGCCCGCGCCCGGACCGGCAACCAATGTTATACCATCACATCCATTCAGCGCACCGACGTGTCGTTGCCGCCATCATCCACAACGCCAACCCACGGAGCCGGCCCAGGCGTGCTGTGACTTCAGCGCCAGCTTTCTGGCGTGATGGAAGCACCGACCACGGTGAGAATCACGGTTTTCAGGGATGGCGCCCCCATGCGCCATCGGGCTATATTGGGCAGCGCGTGCCCTCCTCGCGCGTCCTGCCCCCCCAATACCATGCCCAAGAACGCGCTGTCGGCCACGCCCATCCTTCCCTGCCCCGTGCTGCTGGTCGAAGACGAGTTGCCCACCCAGGAACGCCTGCTCAAGATCATGTGCGAGCTGGGCTATGCCCGCGACGCCATTCATGTGGCCGGCACGCTGGCGCAGGCCCGCCAGCACACGGCAGCCCAGCGGTTTGCGCTGGCCCTGGTGGATCTGGGCCTGCCCGATGGCAGCGGCATTGATTTCATCGCCGAGCTGCGCCGGCGCGACCCCTCCCTGAGCATCCTGGTGATCTCCGCCTGGAGCACCCAGGACACGATACTGCGCGCGCTGCACGCCGGCGCTACCGGCTACCTGCTCAAGGAACGCGATGACCTGGAAGTGCGGCTGTCGATACGCAGCGTGCTGCGCGGCGGCGCGCCCATCGATCCGTTCATCGCCAGACATATTCTTGCCGAGCTGGCGCAGGCAAAAGACAACGGTGCCCAGGCGGCAGACACCCGGCGGGTCCAGCCGCCTAGCGTCCTGACAACACGCGAAACGCAAATCCTTGCATTGGTCGCCGACGGGAAGTCAAATCGGGATATCGCGGAACATCTGCTTATCTCACGCTACACCGTTGAATGTCACATCACGCACATTTACCGAAAACTGGAAGTGTCCTCGCGCACCAAGGCCATCAACGAAGCGCGTCAGCGCGGCCTGCTCCAATAGCAGCCAGGCGTTGCCACCTCGGCACGCTGCTGCTCGGTATCCTGCTGCTGACCTGCAGCCTGCTCCAGTCGGCCTGGGCGCAGGCCTGCCCGCCCGCCATTGCGGAAGTACACATCGCCAAGGAGGCCCCTGGCGCGGCCGGCCGGCCCACACAGGGCTGGGAGCCGGTGACGCTGCCCGACAACTGGACCACGCGATGGCCTGATTACAGCGGCGCGGCCTGGTACCGCATCACGCTGCGCCAGGACTGCGCCGCCGCCCAGGGTGGCAGGGAGCCGGTTGCGCTGCTTGTGAGCTCGATCAATATGGCCGGGGAGGTCTATCTCAACGACACCCTGCTGTGGCGTGATGCAAGCCTGCAGGAGCCCTTGACGAGAAGCTGGAACACCCCCCGCTACTGGATCCTGCCCGACGCGGCGCTGCATGCGAGCGACAATGCCCTCTGGATCCGCGTCCAGGGCCAGGCGCTCGTCTATCCCGGCCTGGGCCTGGTCAGGATAGGCCCCCCGGCACAGATGCACGCGCTGTTTGAAGAACTCTGGTGGGCAACGCGCACGGCCTACGAGATCAATCTGGTGGGAACGCTGTTTATCGCGGCCTTGTTTGCCGGCATCTGGCTGCTCTACCGCAAGCAGTCCGTGTATGGCTGGTTCGCGCTGCTGAACCTGGCCTGGGCCGTGTTCATCTACAACGTGGTCGCGACCGATCCCTGGCCATTCGGCGATACGGTGGGCGTGGCGCGGGCCAACACCATCGCGTTCATGGTGTTCTGCACCTGCTATGCCATTTTCATTTTCCAGCTGCAGGGGCGCGCCCTCCCACGCTGGCAGGAACGGGGCCTGCAGGCCCTGACCGTGGTCCTGTCACTGCTGATCGCACTGATGCCGCAAAAGCATCTTGATTTCACGATGCATCTGAGCGTGAGAGCCCATATGCTGGTGTTCGTGATCGCCTGCATTGTGCCGCTGGTCCATGCCTGGCGCAGCCGCAGGATCACGGATGTTTTCTACGCGTCGCCGGGCCTCGGGTTCTTGATCATCGCGGCGTACGATGTGCACACCTACTACATCCAGACGCCTGAACCCGTTCTGCTGACGCCCTACACCAACCTGATCACCATGGCCGTGATCACCGCCTTGCTGGGCTCGCGCATCGCGGCCAGCATGCGCCGCACCGAACGCTTCAACGTGGAACTCACGGCCGCGGTCGAGCAGGCCTGCCGGGAACTTGAAACCACGATGGGCAAGGAACACCAGTTGGCGCTGTCCAATTCACGCCTGCAGGAGCGCCTGCAGTTCATCCACGACCTGCACGACGGCTTTGGCAGCGCGCTGGTGCGGGCCATCGTCCAGGCGGAGCGCAATGCCGCAGCCCATGCAGAGGCCGGCCGCCACGTCTCCACCCTCAAGTCCCTGCGCGATGATCTGCGCAACGTGATGGACGGCGGGCGTACCGTGCACGCCGACACGCCCGCGACGCCGGCCGAATGGATGGCGCCGACACGCCACCGTTTTTCCACGCTGTTCGATGAAATGGATGTGACCAGCCACTGGTCCTGCCTGGCGGCGTGGCCCCGGCCGCCAAGCGTGGCGCTGTGCCTGGAGCTCACCCGCCTGCTCGAAGAGGCCCTGTCCAATGTGCTCAAGCACAGCGAAGCGACCGAAGTCGAGATCACGCTGGCCGCAGACGCGCAGGGCGCGCTCCTGCTCGAAGTGCGCGACAACGGCGTGGGCTTCGACATCGCCGTCGTGAGCCACGAAGCCGGCGGCATAGGCCTGTCATCCATGCAGGCCCGGGTCGCCAGGCTGGGCGGCCAGCTTCACCTCGAATCCCGGCCAGGCCACAGCCTGGTGCGTGCCAGCCTGGGGCGTTGATCCGGCCAGGTCGTAAACAATGACCTGGCCGGCGGCTTCAGACATACGGTTTGGTGGGAGTGAAAGGGAAAGGCTTGTGCAGGGACGATCAGTCCTGCGGCGAGGAAGCTGACCGGCGGATGCCCCAGCTGGCGAGCGCCGCCTCTGTGCTCGAGCCGCGCATGGCGACGCCGCTCGCGATCTGGGAAGGGGTGCGGGAGAAGCGAGGTGCGGGTGCTGGATGCAACGCCCCGTCTACTTCGACGAAATTCTTGCGCTGGGCCAAGTGCTCATGAACGGCCAGATCAGACAAAGAAAGAATCGGCGACACACAAGCCTCAGTCCCGGCAAATACCGCAAGCCAGTGCTCGCATGGATGCCGCCGGAATATGGCGGAGAAACGCTCCCGCATCGCCGTCCAAGTAGAGCGGTCATGCTGCTTCGGCAGCGGCTCGCCTGGCAGGCCCAGGCCCTTGAGCAGGGCCGCGTAGAAGCGTGGCTCGATCGCACCGACTGCCAGGTACTTCCCGTCGGATGTCGCATAGGTCCCATAGAACGGGGCTCCACCATCCAGCCAGTTCGACTGCCGCTGGTCGGTCCATTCGCCGGCCTGCCATTGGCCAAAGATGGGGGCCAGCAGGGCAAGGCATCCATCCACCATCGCAGCGTCGACCACCTGGCCCTTCCTGCTGGTCCTGGCCTCGCAAAGGGCGGCCAGCACTCCCACCAGTAGCAGCATGCCGCCGCCGCCAAAATCGCCGATCAAATTCAAAGGCACGGCAGGCGGTCCATCCAACGGGCCGATGGCGTGCAGCGCACCGGTGGTCGCAATGTAATTGATGTCATGGCCAACCGCCTGCGCGAGCGGCCCGGTCTGGCCCCAGCCCGTCATGCGCCCATACACCAATGCGGGGTTGTGCGCGAGGCAGTCGTCTGGGCCCAGGCCAAGGCGCTCCATCACGCCAGGACGCAGGCCTTCCAGAAGCACGTCAGCCCGACCGACCAGGTCCAGTACGAGAGCACGGCCTTCGGGCGTCTTGACGTCAGCAAGCACCGAGCGTTTGCCCCGCCCGTTGAACTGGAAGCGCTCGTCGCGCTGCATCCCCATGTGCTGCGCCTCGGGCCGATCCAACCGGACCACATCGGCGCCCATGTCGGCCAGCATCATGCCGGCCCAAGGCACGGGGCCAATGGCTTCCATCTCCAACACGCGCAAACCGGCCAGAGGACCTTGTTTCATTGCGATCCCCCGAACTTAACTGGCGATGGCATACCCGTGAGGCTCTGAACGGACGCAATTGCCACGGCACACGCCAGCAGCGTGACGACCGCCACCGCCATTACGGCATGTGCCGATGGCGCCAGCGCAGCTTGGCCGCTCAGCAGCTGCCGCCGCCGCCAAGCGCCATAAAAAATGATAGCGCCCGACGCCAGCAGCAACACCAAGCCCAAGGCCGTGATCGGCGCCTCACGGCCCGTCCAGCCCGCGCGCAAGGCCAGCAATGCATTGACCAGCATGGCCAGGCCGGTACGACTCCAGGCCAGCGCCGTGCGCTCGGCCTGCAAGCCGGGGTCCCGGGGCCACGGCTTGCAGGCCGCCTCGTGCGGGCCCATCGTGTAACCGCCGTGCTGATGGCCCTCTTCCTTTGGCAGTGGCAGGGCGGGGCTCATGCCTGCACCACCAGCAGGAACACGATCACGGCCGAGATACCCAGCGTGGCAGCAGAGATCAGCGCAATGGCCAACGTTCCCGGCAGTCTGCCTGCGTGGCGCATGGCGATCTCATTCGCGCGCCAGCGCACATAGGCCAGCGCGCACAGCGCAGCCGCGAGCACGCCAAGTGCGATGGCCAGGGCCACGACCAGCAGACGCGGGCCGAGCGTGGTGGAGAACTGCTCCAGCAGCACACCCCCGGCCAACAACGCCAGGGCGGTGCGGATCCAGGCAAGGAAAGTGCGCTCATTGGCCAGCGAAAAGCGGTAATCGGGCTCCGCCCCTTCCTGGCGCCATTGCGGCTCGCGCGCCGTGCGCACTTTCTTGGCTTGGGACTGATCGGTGTACTTCACAGCGCCCTCACTTGCTCATGTCGATGACCGTGCGGCCACGGATCTGGCCGGCAAGCGTACGGACCAGGTAGAACGCCAGTTCCTCCATGCCGATCACATGGGCGATCTGCGCCAGGTGCTTTGGCCGGTATGCGTTGGCAATCTTGTGCCAGACGATCTCCCGCACCGGCATGGGCGAATTGGCATTGACGCCCAACAGGCGGATACCGCGCAAAATGAAGGGCAGTACCGTAGTTTCAAGCGCGGCGCCGCCGGGCAGCATGGTGCCTGGCAACGGGCGCAAAGCTTTGAAGGTGTTCATGGCTGGATAGGTTTGGAGTTGCATCACCCATGGCGCGGCATGGGCCTTGTGGCCGCTTACACGACGCCTTGCGCCTTCAGCGCCGCAAGCCCGGCGGCATCGACGCCAAACTCGGCAAAGACCTGGGCGTTGTGCTCGCCCACGTCAGGCCCGGTGCGCGGAATCGGCATGCTCCGCCCCAGCACACGCGGAACAATGCACGGGGCGGGCAAGCTGCCATACAAGGGGTCGGGCAGGCGAACGATGGCCTCGCGCGCCACAAACTGCGGGTCGGCCGCTATGTCCTCTATCGTGTAGACCTTGCTGAACGGCACGCCGGCGGCCTCCAGCGTGAGTGCAATGTGTTCGTAAGAGTGGGCGGAAAACCAGTCCGACAAGGCCGCGTCGAGTTCACCCAGGTTCTGCACGCGGTGCGGGTTGGTGTCAAAGCGCGGGTCGCTGGCCCAGTCCGCCTGCCCCAGGGCCTGTGCCAAGCGCGCGAAGATGGCGTCCGACGAAGCCACGACGGTGAAATACACCTTCTCCTGGCTCGCGTACATATTGCTGGGTGCGGTATAGCTCGCGCAATTGCCTTCCGGCCTGCGCACCAGGCCCAGTTGCTCGTGCTCCACCGGCAAGGGGTCGAGCAGGCGAAACAGCGCCTCTGTGGCAGACAGATCGATCTCCACGCCCTTGGCCTGCGGGTCTCCCCGCAACCGCGCGATTTCTGCCGCGATGGAGAACGCGGCAAACAGGCCCGCCACCGCATCGCCCACCGGGAAATTGGAGTGCAGCGGCGATCCGCCTTTCTCGCCCGTCAGGCTGGTAAAGCCGCTCTTGGCCTCGAAGATGCGGGCAAAACCGGGGCGCAGGCGGTCGGGTCCGGTCTGGCCAAACCCCGTCAAGCGCAGGATGATCAGGCGCGGATTGGCGGCAAACAGCGTGGCCGCGTCCAGGCCCCAGCGGTCCATGGTGCCGGTACGAAAGTTCTCAATCAGGACATCGAAGCTTGGCAGCATCTGCAAGAGCAAGTCGCGCCCCTGCGCCTTGCGCACATCCAGGGAGATGCCGCGCTTGCCGCGGTTGGCCACCTTCCACCACAGGGCAGTGCCGTCCTTCACGGGTTGCAGCGTGCGCAAGGGGTCGCTGCCATCGGGCAACTCCAGCTTCACCACGTCTGCGCCATGGTCGGCGCACAGGGTGGCACCAAAGGGGGCGGCCAGGACAGTGGCCATGTCAAGAATGCGCACGCCCGTCAGGGCGCCGCTGTAGTTCGATGTTGCACTCAACTGAATATCTCCGTGGCGTAGGGCTTGCATACACGGGGTTTTGCCAGAGTCCTTTTCGCTGCACAACAGATGTTTTGCACAGCGAAACAAGCTGCTCAACGCATTGACTCGGCAGCAACCCAAAACCATCATGGGCTCCAACATACGCAAGCCACACACCATGTCCCACATCCATTTGCCCGGTCTGGTCAACCCGCACGACCTGAGCGCCGATCGCCAGTTCTCCATGAACCTGGCGCGGGGCATGGAGGTACTGCGTGCGTTTACGCAGGCCGACCCCATGCTGGGCAACCGCGAGATCGCCGACCGCACCGGACTGCCCAAGCCCACCGTGTCGCGACTCACCTACACGCTCACCCTGCTGGGCTACCTGAGCCGCGTGGAGGGCTTGCAGAAATACCGTCTGGGCTCGGGCGTTCTGTCGCTGGGTTATCCCTTGCTGGTCAACATGCGCGTGCGCCAGATCGCACGTCCGATCATGGAGAAATTGGCGCGGGAGACGGGCTGTAGCGTCAACCTCGGGATGCGCGACCGCACCAACGTCGTCTATGTTGATACGTGCCGGGTGGATCAAGGCAATGTGTACCAGCCCGACATCGGCAGCACGCGCCCGCTGCTGTCCACAGCCATCGGGCGCGCCCTCATCCTGGCCTGCCCGCTGCCGGAACGCAAGGCGATCCTCAACCGACTCAAGGTGGAAGACCCCAAGCGCTTCGCCGCCGAAAAGGCGCAGTGGGAGGCCGAGCAAAGCGCATTTGCCGAACGCGGCTACTGCTATTCGAGCGGCGACTGGCACAAGGACATCCATGCCGTGGCGGTGCCCATCCGCCAGGCAGCACGCGAAGAACCCCTGGCGCTCAATTGCACCATGTCGACTTTTCGGCTGGGCAAGGACACGCTGGAACAACTGACGGCCCTCCACCTGCTCGACGCCGTCCAGCAGATTGAACGGGCCTGTGGCCTGCAATAACCCACGAGAGAGAAAACCATGATTCGCAACCCTGAAAGATTCAAGCAGCTGTTGACCGAAGTGCGCCATGTGGTGCGCACGGAATTCATGCCGCTCGAGGCGTCGATCGACCAGGACGACCAGATTCCAGAGCCCGTGGTGCAGCGCATGCGCGAACTCGGCTTGTTTGGCCACAGCATCCCCGAGGCCTACGGCGGCGCGGGCTTGACCTCCGAAGAACTGTCTCTGGTCAACATCGAGGTGTCACAAGCAGCCACCACCTTTCGGGCACGCTTTGGCGGCAACACCGGAATCGCATCCGAATCGCTGGTCGTCGATGGCACCGAGGAACAAAAGCAGCGCTATCTTCCCCGCCTGGCCAGCGGTGCGGTCACCGGATGCTTTGCGCTCACCGAGCCGGATGCCGGCTCTGACGCCACCGCCCTCAAAACCGAGGCCGTGCGCGATGGCGATGACTACGTCATCAGCGGCCGCAAATGCTTCATCACCAATGCGCCGATCGCCGACTTGTTCACCGTGTTTGCCCGCACCGACATGAACGCCAAGGGCGCAGCAGGCATCACGGCGTTTCTGATCGAGCGCGGCACGCCGGGTCTGAGCACGCCGCCGGCTTACCGAAAAATGGGCCAGCACGGATCGCCCGTGGGTGAAGTGCTGCTGGACCGCTGCCGTGTACCGGCCAGTGCCATCCTTGGCGGCCAGACCGGCACCGGGTTTCGCACGGCGATGAAGGCGCTGAACAAGCAGCGCATCAACCTGGCCGGCCTGTGCATCGGCCCCGCCATCCGTCTGGTGGACGAGATGGTGGAGCGGGCCAGCACACGCAAGCAGTTTGGCCAGCCTGTGGCAGAGTTCCAGATGGTCCAGCAGATGATTGCCGAGAGCAACGTCGATGTGCACGCCGCACGGGCCCTGCTGCTGGAGACAGCACGCAAGCGCGATGACGGACAGGATGTGACGCTGGAAGCATCCATGTGCAAGCTGTTCGCCTCTGAAATGTGCGGCCGCGTGGCCGACCGGGCAGTGCAGATTTTTGGCGGCGGTGGCTACATTGCCGACAACGTGGCCGAGCGCTTTTACCGCGACGTGCGCCTGTTCCGCCTGTACGAAGGCACCAGCCAGATCCATCTCGTCAACATCGCGCGCCGCACCATCGCCCTGGCGCAGGCGCACAAGGCACAGCCATGAACCTGCTGGTCAAGTTCGCCACGATCGCCTGCGTGCCATTTGAAACATGACCGTCACCCCGTGGACTTAGGCGCAATCAAGCCGCGCTCTTATCTGCATCTCGTTCGCGGCCAGAGGCGGGAGCCGAACGCCCTGCCTCCACTCTGAAGGGCTGCGTCGCATCCGTCCTGCGTCTGCGCAAAGCCCGAACCGATCTCATCAGCCTGACGGCCCTTGACACCAATGCATCGACGAAGCGCGGAACATACCGCGCACCGCCCTCACCTCAGACCCACAGCATCAGCTTTCACAGCAGGAGACAAACATGACCCGATTCGTCCGCCGCCAGGCTCTGGCACTCTCTCTGGGCGCGGCCACGCTCGCCACCATGCCAGCGTTCGCGCAGGAAGCAGCCTACCCCAGCCGCCCCATTCGCATCATCGTTCCGTTCTCGGCTGGCGGGGTGGTGGACTCGACTGCCCGCATCATTGCAGAGAAGTTGGGTGCCAAATATGGCCAGCCTGTCATCATCGAGAACAAGACCGGCGCTGGCGGAGCGATCGGCACCGAATTCGTAGCCAAGTCCGCGCCCGACGGCTACACCCTGCTGGCCGTGAGCCCCAGCCACGCCGTACTGCCCAGCATCACCAAGAACCTCAACTGGAATCCCGTGCGCGACTTCCGGGCCATACAAGGCATAGGCACGGTTCCCAACCTGTTTGTAGTGCACCCCAGCGTGCCCGCCAAAACAATGTCCGAGTTGCTGGTACTGGCGAAAAAAAGCACCGAGCCCCTGTCGTATGCCACCGCTGGCACCGGTACCTCCAACCATTTGTCGGGGGAGCTGCTCGCCCAGATGGCCGGTGTGCAGCTCACCCATGTGCCGTACCGTGGCCAGTCCGATGCCATGAACGATCTGCTCGGGGGGCGCGTGACGATGATGCCGCTGACCGCCGCCATCGCCGGGCCCCACGTCAAGACCGGCAAGCTGCGCGCGCTGGCCGTCACCACCGCTCAGCGTGCAACGGGTTTTCCGGATCTGCCCACAGTCGCAGAGGCCGCCAAGCTGCCCGGCTACGAGGTGGGAACCTGGTTAGGTTTGGTGGCACCCGCCAAGGTATCCGATGCTGTGGTGCGCAAACTCTCCGCCGATGTCGCCGACATCCTGGCAATGACGGACGTGAAAGCCAAGTTTGCCACCCTGGGCATGGAGATGGCGCCAGCAAATCCCGCAGAATTCGACGCCTTGGTGGCCGCTGAAGCCAGCCGCTGGAACAAGGTCCTCAAACAGGCCGGCGTAGAGCCCCAGTGAGCCGGCAAGGGGCGAGCACCATGACGAACCCGTTGCGCACACCACTTTGCGAGACCCTGGGCATCGCCCATCCCATCTTCGGCTTCTCGCACTCTGTCGATGTGGTGGTGGAGATAGCGAAGTCAGGCGGCTTTCCCGTGCTGGGACTGGCACGTGAAATGCCCCACGAAATTCCACAGATACTGCAAGAGGTAGACGCACGCATGCAAGGGCGCCCCTACGGGGTGGACTTGATGCTTCCGTCGCAGGTGCCTCGGCAAGGCAATATCCAGGAAGTTCGCGCCGCGCTGCCCGGTGCGCATGTGGACTTTGTCCAGCGCCTGCGCGAGCGCTTCGCCGTGCCCGCGCCCACCAAGCCCAGCTTCTTCACTACGCAGGTGCGCTCTGAAGAGCTGTTTGAATCCCAGATAGAACAGGTCCTGGCCTCCAATGCCATTGGCATTGCCACGGCCATCGGACTGCGAGCGGACCTGATTGCCCGTGCCAAGGCGCGTGGCAAGCTCACCTTTTCGCTCATCGGCTCAACGCGCCATGCGCAAAAGGCGCTGGCCCTGGGGGTCGATGTACTCGTAGCCCAAGGCTACGACGCGGGTGGCCACACCGGCAGCATCGGAACCTTCTCGCTGGTGCCGCAAATCGTAGCCGTGGCCGGCAATACACCGGTCCTCGCCGCAGGCGGCATCGGCACCGGCGGCCAGATCGTGGCGTCGATGGCCATGGGAGCGCAAGGCGGATGGCTCGGCACCTTGTGGATGGCAGCCGCAGAAAACCACACACCACCGGCGCTGCTACAGCGCCTGATGGACAGCGGCAGCGAGGACACGGTCATCACCCGAGCCCACAGCGGCAAGCCTTGCCGCGTGGTGCGCAGCGACTGGATTGACGCCTGGACCGCTGCTGGCGCCCCGGAACCGCTGCCCATGCCCATGCAGCAGGCACTCACCGGCGACGTCTTTGCCTCCATGCACGAAAATGATGACCCATACCTCATTTACGAAGCAGCCGGGCAAAGCGTGTTCGCCATCAGAAAACCGACCACGGTAGCCGCACAAATGGCGGAACTCACCGCGCAAATGCACGCATCGCTTGGACAGATAAATGCATGGGGCGAGTTGCGTTCGCGGTGACCCCACTCCAGGGATCCTCTGCGCAAATCCCTGCGGTCGTTGTCAGTTCGGCTCGGGCGGTCCACTGCGTTGCTTTTCTTGCCAATAGCACCCTGCTATTACGAGAATCTGCAACGACGCAAACCGCCCCCCCCCCAAGGCACTGTCCCTAAAGGTTGGGACGCGCTGTTCTAGGTAATTAAAGTCGTAAACACAAGGCTAGCATTCATGCGCCTTTCAAGGCTATCACGCCCTAGAACTACTTTTCTAAAGTCGTAAACTACTTTCCGCACGTCTTGACCTGCCGCTCTGGGCTCACCTCCTACGAACTACTGCTCCCTGGATCCACCTCCACAGAACCCGGTGCGATTCAAGGCCGCCTTCTCGGCGGCCGACCAGCGCCGCCTGCGCTGGTTTCGAGTGATGATCTCTATCGTAGTCATACGAGCAGTCCTATGCCTATCTGGAAGATATGCGATAGACCGTGTCAGGAGATTCAGGGGGCTATCTCGTGGAAGCGATTCACATAACGACCCCATAGCGAGCCGAACTGCGCTGAACTGGCGAACTCGAGCATGACGCGGTAGGCCGCGTCCTCCTCTGGAGCAGGGAACAGCGCTTTGAACGTCAGGCCGGTTTCATAAACCGCCGGGGCCAGCCGAAAGATGCACACCACTGTCTCAGCCAAGCGGTTGACATGGTCACTGTGCCCTCCCTGAAAGAACAGTGCCGACTGGGCGGCTGGCCGCATGGAGCCAAATCCGAACTGATCGAGATCTTCGCAGTCGTGCAGCGAGCCCTGTGTCGAATGCGTCACTGCCTGACAAGCAACTACCACGGGCCAGTCCTCCTCCGAACTTGGCCAGGTGTCAGGCGCCATTACTTCGTAGCGAGCCATAACGTTCGATTTCGAGTACCGATTCGTCGCAAACCAGGCTGCGACGTCGGGGTTTCGGGTGATGTCCAAGCCGTGCGTGGGAAGGCCATAGTGTTGCGCAAGGGCCATGATTGCGCGATCTAGACGGCACTGTGGTGAACGCACCATCTCCTGCCAATCATTGAGGCGGCTCTTGCCCATGATTCGATCTTGCAACGCGACCTTCTGCTCTAGAAACAAGCGTAGCGCGAAGTGAACGTCGTCATAGGCGTAGTCGGTATCACGCGATGCAGCAGTCACCAAAGAGGGTTCCCGCGCGCAAGAGTCACCGAACAGCATGCGCTGGACGTCTGCTCCCCGGGCTAGGAGGTGTAGTTTTCCTTGCCCGCGAAAGAAGACCCCACCTTCACTCCTGATCGGGATATTGGCAGACAGGGAGCGTAGTTCATCCATGCCATGCACACGCACGACAGGGGCGCAATAGTGCTTGCAGCGCACGAGCGACTCAATGGGCAGGCTGTTGTAGAAGTCCGTGTAGTGATCCCTCAGCACGTTGCGTGCGCCGAAGAGCGCCTGCTTACCTAGCTTTCGTGCCCAAAACGCGGCTCGATAGTGCTTATCAAGCATGAGACCAGGAAACTTCGAAATGGGGTCGGTAATCGGAAGCTCGCGCATGACATCTTCGCTTGGAAGATTCGCCCCATTGAGTTCGTCGATAGGGATGGACCCGAAGACAGTCGGGTCTCCTTGGGCCAACGCGACGTCGGCATACAGGTTCATGGGTACGAGGGCGAGGCCGCCGCCGTGCAAAACATCGGCGTCCTGTTGCGAGTAGTTCATCCTCTTCGCGTAGGTCACATTCAGGCTCTTGTGGGTGATCTGCCGGATCGTGGCGTAGTAGGAGAGGTATTGGATATTGGCCGCACCTCCCAGCCAAGCTCCCAACGAGGCCATCGCGTATTGGATCTCGGTCGGCATCTGTCGCGGATACTCTGAAACAATCCTCATGAAACTCGCATCAAAGCCTGCACGGTTCACAGCCTCTTCTCTGCCCGGCACCAGTTGGGAGATGGAGTTGCCATGCACTCCCACGATGGCCACCAGTTGCGAGACAAGGCTTGAGTACGCCGCTGGCCAAGGAGTATCTTCGCCCCAGTAAAGCAAGTCGCCTTGCTCGGCGATTGCGAACTTCCCTTTCGTCCCAACGAGAGAGAGGATCTGCTTTCGGGCCCGGTTGGACGACAGCATGCTCCCCACCATGGCAATTTCGGCGGACGTGACGTCGACTTGCCGGAGCAGCCCGCGCCAAGCTGCAAGCAGCGCGCTTCGCTTTGCGGAGGGAGCCGAAAGTGGGAAACTAAGATGGCTTCCGGTGCGCGACCCCTTGTCTGCCGCTTGCTCCAAGCGCTCTAAATCGACCGCCAACTTGGGAAACTTAACATGGCTGAATACCTCCAAAAAAACGTTGTCGCGGTTCATCTCACCTACTTCCTCAGTTCGTGCGGCGACGAAGCCTAGCACCCCAGTCAAACTGACTGTCAGCCGTCTTCTAGTTAAAAAGTGTCTCGATTAAACCGAGCAGGTCACTACCCCGAACGGATGACAGCTGCCCTGGAGTACAAGATTGCGATGAAGGTGCTGCGGCTAGTCACATTCACCTAGCATCGTGGCCGGACAGGTTGGGCTGGCACCGAGATCGACCAGATCGGCATCGACGATGCCAAGCGGTGCGGCGGCAAATCGCAGCCAGGCGTCCAAAGTGTCAATCTGCACAAAGCGCGTGGGTACTTCATATGGAGGAAACCGCAGCCAAAAATGCATGTCCTTGGACACGTAGAGTTCCGTCACCGAGAACGGTTTGTCTGCAGGTGCGGGCCAGCCGAGCAGGGTCCGCAGCGTGTCCGCGTTCTCGGCGAGGAAGTCGCGCCGCCGCTCGATCTTCCGCAGTTGGCCAAGCTCGTTGCCGCCCCCGAAAATCCGATCCCGCAGCCGACGTGTGTCCTTCAGGCAGAACGCCGGTTGGTTGTACTTACACTCAGCCGTCAGCCACTGGTTCTCCTCCGGCCGGTACGCCAGTACGTCGAAATCCCCGACGTCAGGAAACTGCAGCTTCGGAAATCGATACTTGAAGTCGATGCCCTTGATGGCGTGAGGCATGACGCGGGCACAGACTTCGTGCGCACGATCCTCCAAGCCATCTTCCAGCTCTTTCTTGAGTTTACCTACCGCCGCTCGCATCGCCGGCCAGGGGTAATCGGCCGGCAGATAGCCTGCCGCGATAGACCCCGTCCAAATGCGCTTTGCCCGCCCCACCGCAGCTGCTCCCCACAGCACGCGGCCATCCGGCAGCGCGATTAGTGGTCGAATGGTGTGGCTTGGAATGCTCCCAGACGGGGACATCGTCTTCCACGACATCCTTGCCGATCAGTTGCCAGGCCTGGCCGGGAGCGAGTAGGAGGAACTCGATCACCGCCAATGCGGCGTCCAGCGGCATGTCGGGGTGGGCGTCCACTGCCCGCTCCGCGATGATTTTCCGGTCGCTAACGTAGCCGCATGCCAGTGCCTGAGCGCCCCCAGCCGATACCCACAATATGAGCGTGGAGAGTACTTGCAGCATGTGCGAATAGGTGAATCGCAGGTCTTTCGCGAAGGCTGCGTCCAGCACCGCTATGTATTCCTGCATCGACAGCGCCGTGGTGATCTTGTCTTTCTCCGCAACGTTGACACCCAACCGCAGGGCTGCCATCTCCCTCCCAAATATCTCTTCCTGCGCATCACGCTTCTCTGAGTAGAAGACTTCCGGGACGTACTGGTGATCCACCCGCAGACCACCCACGTCAATGCCGTTGTGTAGCACGTCACTGGCGCCATACAGAACAAAAAGCCAGTCAACCATGGCCTGAACGGAGAGAACCGTCTCGGCACGCACTGGCGAAGCCTGTGGCGAAGTCAGAACCAGCCCGCTTTCCAACAGGTACCGGTAGTTCCTGCTCTCGCGAACAAACTTTTCGTGGGCTTCAGCCAGGGATTGCTCTCGGTCGAAATCCACCTCGTGGCGAAGGCTCTGCTTGATCCGCAACTCATCCCGATCATAGGTAGCGATCAACGCATCGTATTGCTCGATGCAATACCGCAGCAGGCTTTCACGATCCAG
This sequence comes from Pantoea sp. 18069, assembly GCF_902706035.1. Lineage (GTDB taxonomy): Bacteria > Pseudomonadota > Gammaproteobacteria > Burkholderiales > Burkholderiaceae_C > Comamonas. The sequence continues at coordinate 418,730 of NZ_CACSJA010000001.1, forward strand.
CGCGCGAATGCGCTCATGCACCGCGTCCCGGTAAGCCATACGGGCCGGGTCGATCAACGCCTTGGCTGCCGCAAGCGTGTACGTTCCCGGGATCACTCCTTGCGCCTTCAGTAGGATGGCCAAGTCACGCCGGGCCACCTTGTAGTCTTCCGGCCTTGGCACTTGCGGCTGAGTGAAGTCGGGCACATCCACCATACGCTGCATGCGGCCTAGGTTAAAGCGCGGCGGTCGGCCAGCCGTTCCCGCAAGAGCTTCCCCCAACTCGGGCGGCATCGGGGCACCCAGCGCCGTGAACAAGCGCTCTACGACAGCTACTGCACACGCGACCTCGAAACGCGCATCTTTGGCACCGTCTAGGTCTTCTAACAGCTTCGCCAGATTGACCGTGAGTCGCGCCTGATAGCTGTGCGAGTCACCACGCGGCCTCTCGTCCCATGCCGTGATCAGGGGCATAGCCACCGCCTGCTCAATCTGCTCGTCCGCAGCGGATGCCAACAGATGGGGAGCGCTGAAGCAATGCAGATTTACCCGCCGAAAGGGAAGCCGCAAGAACGGCGAGATGATCTCCCCCCGTTCGGCGATGCTGTCGGCGGCGCAATGCACAAAGTGTTCAAGCAACGAACCATCCCGCGGCTCTAAACCGACCGCGTCGACATCAAGGATGAAATGCAGGGTGCATGTCCCGATCACTGACGACCATGCCAATTTGGGCGCTGTCTTAGCGGTGACCCGAGTCAACGAACTCACGCCGTTGCGCTCATGTGTCTCCCAAGCACTTTCTTCGTCCGGGAAGATGAGCGGTGCTCGCTGCCAGAACGCCTTGAGCTGCCCGTAGCGCCAAGACGCCCCCCAATGGGGATCCAGACCCAGAAAACTCGGGATCACAGCGCCTTCAACAATCTGGGCATGGGCATCACGGAACGACCCGAAAAGGTCACCCAGATCGCTGAACAGACTGCCACCGAATTCGCGCAAACCATCCACGTAGTTCCAAAACCGCGCCAGTTCATCCACCGATTCGATCGAATCAAAAATCGTGCACGCATCCACCAAACTCATCAGGCGCGCATCGGTACTTGGCGGCTTGATCATCGAGAGCCCAGTGGACACCGGCGTGTTCACCAGGATGATTTTTACGGCCGACGGCCCTGGAACCGCCCCGAGTGCATCACGAAGCTGGAAGCCGTCGAAGGTTCCGACGACCTGCAAGCCCCAGTCCGAGTTCCGCATGACACGGCGCATCGCAGTCACGGCCTTGCCAGCCTGGGCCAGTTGGCCGGGCGGCACGGGCACTACCAGAAAGTAGTGCGGCCCGTCGACAAGCACTGCCGCGACTGCCAGCGGCACGCGCTCAAGGCGCGACCGAAGCTGCAGCGGTCCGGTCAGACATGAGCGGCCCCCGATCCGTTTCGCGACATAGGCACCCAAACGCGCCGCAACCAGGGCCGGAGCACCCAGCGCAGCCCTAGCCCAGACGTCGATCACGACCGTCGTCGCGTTACGAAGGGACATGGCACGCAGTGTCCCGTCTATTTGGACCGCCAGCCAGGGCAGCGCCACTCCGTTCATCACCGCGTCGCCGAAACCGCTCGCACCCTTCCAGGAGGTGGGTTTCCCCAACTCCACGACGTAGTCGGCCCGAAGCTGCTCGGTCGCAGGCAGCTGCAGCAATGCCGCCCTGGCGGCTTCCCAAAAAGATGCGGGCGGCACCTCAATGTGCCCTGGACTCCATTGATCCTCTCGATCGTCGCTATTCCGTGGCACCTGACGTAAGAGTTGCCCCTGCAAACGGATCGCGCACTCTAGATCGGCTACGGCCTGGGTGCCATTCCCGTGGCAGATGCGGAACGCATCCATGTGATCGACAACGCGTTGGACGAGGCCACCGTACAGGATGGCGATCTGCTCCTGCCCAAGGAAGACCTTCACCTCGCCCCAATCCGCCTCAGGCACATAGTCCTCCAGCATGGGGAAGTCTGGCAAGGCTTCGATCAATGCGCTACAGAATCCCGCGAAGTCTTCGTAGGTGACCATGCTGTCGGGTGTGAAGGTGTCCACCGGAATGGACACCAGCAGGCTGAAGGCCAACTGGTGCTTGATCTGGCTCGCGCGATTCGGCTGCCACAGGTCCGAGATGTTGACCGCTGTGAGTACGTCTCCAGGATGGAATCGCGTAAGGACCGCGCGCACCCGCCCGCAAGATGCCTCGAAGGCCTGCTCAAACATCTTCCGCTGCTCGTCAATCGACCGCTGAATTTCGGGCGCCAGCTGCAGCTTCCCTGCTGACACTCGAGACGGCTGCTTGCGCTTCTTCTTACTCATTCGTCTTCTTCCTTTGTCCCAACCAGACCGGACGAGGTCGCAACACAGGCCGTGAATTTAGGAGATTCGCCCAAATTCTGCTGTGGTGCTTTAAAGCATGGTGAACCGCCCCGGGCTTCGTGGAGGCCGATTGGACGGCCACGGCGATGGCTTGACTTAAACCAATCAGACTCCGCTAATCCCAGCGCGGATCAAAAAAATGTAAGCCCTCATTTGCAGAGCAAAATTAACCGAATCCAAGTACTCCGTTTTAATGGAGCAAAGCTCTAGTTTCCCTTATTTTTTGACATCAATGCTGCATAAAATTCGCTCATTCCAAGGAGGCCTGAAATATGAGCGATGAAAAATTTGACCCCAAAGAAATTCCAAATTCCAAATTGGAAGGCGAGGTTGAGGTCCCCGGCCAGCCGGGCCGCCCCAGCGCTGCGGAGTCCAGCATTACCCCAAACGTCGCACTTGGCATGGAGGCGACGCAACTGGGCAAGTTCTCTACGAAAGGCGGTACAGGGTTCGCCGCTGAAGACGCCAACGCACTCTTTGACGAACGCATGGGCCGTACTGTGGAGCGCACGGGCCTAGACAATGCAAAGAACGGCGCTGACCGCATTGTCGATGGAGTGTCCATTCAAACCAAGTACTTCGACTCCGCTAGTCGCTCCGTGAACTCCGCCTTTGACAGTGAAACGGGCCTCTATCGCTACGACACGATGCAGCTTGAGGTCCCCAAAGACCAGTACGAGGCGGCTGTGAAGCTGATGGAGAAACGGATTTCCGAAGGCAAAGTTCCCGGGGTCACTAACCCAGCAGACGCGCCGAAGATGGTTCGTCAAGGCAATGTCACGTATCAACAGGCTCGAAATATTGCGCGGGCTGGAAATATCGATAGCCTGACATATGACGCCAGAAACAGTGCAGTAATTTGCTCTGCTGCATTCGGTTTTAGCTTCGTCGTGGAATTTAGCTCTGGCATTTGGCGCGGTGAAAACCCTGTTGGCGCCATGAAAAACGCGGCTCTTAAAGGAATACAGACCGCCGGCATTGCCTTCTTCACTAGCGTCGGTAGCGCGCAGCTGCTCCGTACGCAAGCAGCCCGAATGGGGACCATTTTTATCCGAAGCGGTCTTAAAAACGTCAGCAAAACCAATCTGGGCAAGTCCGCCATCCACAGAATCGCAGAAGTCTCGCTGGGTAAGTCCGTTACCGGCGCGGCAGCCGTCAACCATGTGTCAAAGCTGCTGCGCAGCAACGCAATCACGGGTGCCGTCACCGTCACCGTGCTGACCTTGCCCGACCTCTACAAAGCAAGTATTTCAGGCAGCGCCTCATGGGCACAACTGGGCAAGAACCTTGTGGTGAACACCACGAGTGTCGCGGCTGGCACCGGAGGCTGGATAGGCGGCACCGCAGCTGGGGCTGCTCTCGGCAGCGCATTTCCCGTCGTCGGAACCGTGATCGGCGGAACTGTCGGCGGTGTTCTCGGCATGCTGGGCGGAGGCGTAGCTGGGGGCTTCGGCGCCAAAAAAGCAATGGACTACCTCATAGAGGACGACGCGGTTGAAATGCAGGCCATCCTTAACAAGGAACTGCAGCTCATCGCCAATGACTATCTGTTCACGCAGCAGGAATTCGACAAGTACCTGGAATTGGTGGGTGACATCATCCCCAATAGCTTCTTGGGGGACCTTTATGCCGCGAAGGACCGCCCTGCCTACATCCGCCAACACTTTGAGGAGTACGCGTACGAGCTCACCAAGAACCGCCAGCCCATCGTGATGGTGACTGACGAAAAGGTGCTTGCCTTTATCGGACAGATGCTCGAGAGGGCAGAAGCGGGTGAACCTCTTGATGATGCCGCTCCTTACGATCCCGCGGCGTATGCTCCCAACTTCGTTCTCTCCTCGGGACCACTTTCCCCAATTGACACATCGTCGGCAATCGAATTAGCGGCTGTGTTCGCCAAACAGAACACCGGGCTAGCGGGCACGATTCTGGGCAAGTTCTTGTAAGGAGCAGCTGGTATGAACAATACGTCTCCTCTAGAGCAATTGGCAGCTTTTTCCATTTGCTTTACTGCTGGCGCGCTTAGTGTCCTGGCTCTGGCTGCTTACACCAAAGTCGTTAGAAACAGACCTCAATCGCTCAAGGACTAGAGGTCCTACCACGACATTCCCGAAATACAGCTGCTTAGTGGCCGTCTCCTCTCAGAACCCAATTTTTTATGAGCGAACAACCAGGCGTCCCCCTCAAAAGCGAGCTGTTCCTCAAAAGCTCAGACCAATTTCGCAGAGCTTTACGCCGAGTCATCAACCAGTCTGGCGTGGCCGCTGACGGAGAAGCTCGCCCCGTTACACGCCAAGCTTTGAGCGCAAGCGCCGACATCGCGGCCTCGACAATCAACAAGTTGTTGGTGAGCGATGATAAGGCGCGGGCAGAACCGCCCAACCCCACACTGGAAGTCATTTGTAAGCTGGGAGAAGCCCTGAACGTGTCTCCTGCCTTGCTCCTGATGACCGAGGACGACTGGAAAAAGCTGGCCTCTGCCATGGTCACCTATATGACGGTGTTGGCGCCGTCGGAAAAGTTCAGGGACTTCGTGACTCAGACCAGACTCAACAATGACTACACCGGCATTGCCTCAAATGTCGCAAAGGATGCCCAAGAAATCGCAAAGATGTGCGGCTTCGGCCTTCGTGCGACAGAGGCAGCAAAAACAACCATTGCCGCGACCAGCCAGACTTTACCCATTCGAGACCTTAACCCCGAACATCGACCGCTACTGATGGTGATATGCGCAATCTTTGCGTTGTCTGCCCAGCAGCACCAGCCCCTCGCTGAACTCACCTAATACTTCTCATGTCCAAATACACTCCCCTGCTTGCCAAGCCCTCCGACCTTACAACTGTTCTGAATGTCGCCGACGCAGAAGACCTCTGCGTACTAGCCGACTACATAACAGACAACGGCGAAGGGCGGCTTTCCCTTGACAGCGATGCCAATAAGAAACTCGCCGGCTGCAGCAAGCATAAGGTCTTCGCCCAAGCCGACAGAAATCTGATTGCCAAGGAAATTCTTCTGTTCGGCGGCAACACTATCGCAAACATCTATCGAAGCCTTTTTAGCAGCAGCGACACCATCAGCTATTCCGAGCTGGTTCAGGATGTAGCCAAAAAGGCAAGTGCCCAGTTCTCAGAAAGCGACCCCTTACAAGATATTGAGCAAGCCATACTGATTCGCATCTTCAAGCAGGCTTTTGAGAAGATGTCAGAAGCCGAGCGCAAACGAGTACTGGATGATCTGGGCATCACCAGTATTGCTACATTGCGCAGCATCGGCAGGGGCTCAGTTGCTGGTGCTACCGTCAGCACCGCGTTGTCCATGGCCAGCTTAAACATCGCCACAATGGTCGCTTCCGCAGTTTCGTCACAGATGCTAGGCCGTGCCTTTGTGGGGGGGGCCGCTTTTGCCGGCTCGCGAAGCGCTGCCGCCCTAGCGGGCCCCATTGGCATCGCCGTGGCCACACTGTGGACCTTGGCGGACCTCTCTAGCCCTGCATACCGAGTCACGCTCCCTTGCGTGGTGCAAGTGGCATACATGCGCCAAAAGTATCTAGCCGCTCTGCACTCGAACAAGTGCCCCAGTTGCTCGACTGAAAACATTCCCAATGCGAAGTTCTGCAGCGAATGCGGAACACCTATGGCTAAGGTCTAGATCTAGCAGTGACCCGTCCTGCGATAAGTTTGAGGCCGGTAGATCAAAAAAAATGGGGGGTTATTGACCTCCTCTTGGTGCTGGGCAGTGGCTACGAACGTTTCAAAAACCCACCCGACTTCTACCGTGACGCGTGCTCGCCTCTGAAGTCGACACTGACGGCGCAAGACTTCACTGATCCTGCTAGCGGGTTGACTGTGGTTCTGCGGCGAGATTGACGAAGTGGCTGATCGGCCTGAGAGAGGGCTGATCGAGCCTTTTTTCGGTCTCAACTCTATTCATCTCTGGATCTGCGACAAGTAATAGGTCGATCAAGGCCGGCCCGTTACCCTGTCGAGTGAGGGTAAGCAAGCGTCGCCACCGGCTACAGTCGGCCAGGAGCGGTCGTCTGGAATGTTCGACGCATGTGTAGCATCGACCGGTTGAATCCACACTGCGAAGCCGACGCCGAGCTGACATGAGCGAGAGGTCGCAAAAGGCTGGATGCCGACGTCGAGTGGAAAATCTCAGAGGGCGGCAATGCGCCCAAAACCGGATACTCTCAGCATGCTAGGCACTAACGTCCCGGTCAGTGCGCATCAGCGACTCACCATACATGTCTAGGCTGGTACAGCTATCATGTTCGCCTTAAAGATGGCGCAGCCAATCATCTATAAGGTCGCCGCTAGATATCGAGCAACCAGGGAGAGCAATGAAAACGAAAACTTTTGGAATGCGCCCGTTGGACTGCCTGGCGAACATTCCAGCGGCCGTCCGCCCTGACCACGAGTTCTGCTTCTTTCTTCATGACCGAATGGTCGCGCTGCTGCAGGAGTACGAGGACTCAGGTGTTCATCGTTGGGTCGGAGACGGACTTGCCAAAGCAGCTCAGCTCGAGGGCCACGAGGGGCCGCTAGATGTTCTGGACATGCTCAAGAAGGCCGGACTGACAGAGGCTGGCAAGCACTTGCTTATCAGTCACCTCATCCTGGCGCTTACATCTGACTTGCTGCATTTCGTGTACGAAGGACTTCGCGGCCTTGAGAAAAGGAAGTTCGCCATTGCGTTCTCGCTGCTGCGCAAGCCGTTCAAGGAAAATATGCTGTTCCTGGCTTGGCTATTGGGAGACCCCGAAGACTTCCTCGCGAGGTTCGAGAAGGACAACTACACGTCGTTGAACGGCGTGAAGCCTGAACGTCGTCGCGAGCTTCTGAACCTTGCAGCACAGAAGCTGGCCACCAAGGATGCGTTCGACGCGGAACTCATCGACCAGATGGTGTTTTCCAAGGAGGCCGGCAATGGCTTCGAACCGCTATGGCAGAAGGCAACCCACCTTATTACGAGCCAGGGGGCGAACCTCAAAACGGAAGACCTGAACATCAACTTCATCTTCAACAACGCCGGCTCGGACCACCTGTACTACGCGGTCTACGACAAGCTGCCGTACTTGATGCTCTTTCTCGTGCAGCTGGCTTTACGTACCTTCTCGGAAATTGCTTACGGCAACATTGCGACCACCAACCATCTTGTGCTGATTTCTCTGGGTACGTATGAATGCCTCACGGGGGCAAAGCAGGGGCCACTGTCGAAGCAGGTCTTGAAGGCGATGCGCCCGATGCTGACCTGCCTTCACTGCGACAAGCCGTTTCGATTCGACCGTGAGAACGTGATGTCGATGTATTTGATAGAACAAGCGTACTGCCGGCCATGTGGCCTGGCCAGCGAAATTCCACTGTACTGGCTGCTCGCCAAGTCGAACATAAAGGTCATTCCAGATGGCTATCCAACTGCGTTTGACAAGCTCATGCAGGAAATGAAGGCTGGGACTGACGACAGCGGAACTACAAAGCTTGCTAGTTAGCGCTGCAAGCACATTGGGTACGCTGTCGCTCGACCACTGCGGATGGCTAACCATGGACACTAGTCGTTGAATGCCCCCGGTCGTGACCGGCTGCCGACCGCTAAGATGCCCGCCGCACATAACGGACAAACACCACGAGATAGGCTTGCATGATGAAGACACCGTACGTTCCCCATCTCTACGGCGAAGCAGCTCAAGCGAAGCTCACGTCGAGGCAGGGCTGGTTGACAGTCGGCGTGGCGTCTTCGATTCCCTGGCCTCAGGAAGATGTCTGGGTGCTGTACGACGACAACGAGTACGTGCTGCGAGGTAAGAAGGCTGGCGAGGAAAGGCAAGCACCGTGCATCTCAACGCCTTGCCCCCGGGGTGACATCGACGCGGCGCAAACGCGCTGCTACCTGTTCGCCTCAGTGCTTGGATGGTTTAAGGGCGGATATGTCGACGTGATTGGAGCCGTCTGGGGCTCAGGACCGGTGCTCTATGGCTCTCGCGATGCCTTCACGACCACGTTTGATGGAACGAAGTTCTTTAACTGCAACTACATGCCTGTCATCGTGGACGAGCAGACCCGTAAGGCGTTGGCATTTATGCGAGAAGGCAAACGCCTGCGACACGTCCACGAGCCTTATTCGTTCCTGAGTTTCTTCAAGGTCGTGGAGTCGCAGTTCACCTCCAAGGACCGTGTGGCCTGGATTGGCACCAACCTCGACCTGCTGGACGGTGACCCCGCAAAGCGGGTGGCGGAGCTGAAGAAGCAGGGGTTCGACGTCGGCAAGCACCTGTTCGAGTCCGGCCGCTGCGCTGTCGCGCATGCAAGTCTGGGTGGCGCCATTGTCGACCCGGATATTCCGGCCGACCGTCGGCGCATCGCCGAGGACCTGGGTGTCATCGCCGGATTGGCCGCCCGGTACATCAAGGTAGAGGCGGGTGTTCCGGACGATTCCGAACTCTATGAATCACGGGACCGCACGGCGCCGTGGCATGGGCTGTTGCCAGCGGAAACTCTTCTCAAGCTTCAGGCTGGCGAAGAGATCAAGGACCTGTCGACGTTGGGGCAGCTCCGGGATAACAAGGTGTCCGTGCGCCTGTGGGGGCGTGAAGCACCGGAGTGCATGTACGACATGCAGCTGGCTGCGGAGGGTTACGGTCCTGGGGTGGTGTCGTTCTTGGCCGTTAGCCGCCGGACGACTGTGTTCTTACGCTTCGCTGTGGATTTCGCGAACGGGCGTATTCACACCCTGCTCGAAGAAGGGGGGGTGACCGACCAGTTCAGCGAGGTTACCGAGGCCGAGGTCGAACACTCCACACGCTACTTCCACAGCGTAGTGGCAAACAGCCAGGTAGAGCTGTGCATTAAAGGCGTTGACCCGGTACCGTGCGAGATCGTCATCCCTGTGAACATCATTCCGCAGGTGCCGGAGAAGATGGTCGCCGCGGCGCTGGAGCAGTTCAGGAGGCGTAAGGCGCAGGCGGCCTCGGCGACGGCAGGCACCACAATGGACACGCACGCTCAGGTATCCCCTCTGGGACAGAGTCTGAAGGCGCCGAAGAGCCGATGACGGCTTTGCTGGACTGACCGTGCACCCGACTGTCTGCCTCCGATTGCCGCACCCGCTGCACTGCCGTCATTCCGTCAGCCTAGACGAAGGACTGGAGTGGGGCGGCAGCGGTCTCTCACGACAGGCTGCACCCAACCTTTTGCGACCTCTCGAACATGTCAGCTGGGCGTCGGCCTCGCAGCGGGTGCTGTCTTCCGCAGCAAGTAGCCTGGTGCACGGTCGGGGACCCGAAGCCGTCATCTTGTACCTTGCGACGCGGCTGCAGCGATGACCGCAGCCGAGGGCGAAACAGTCATCTAGGCGGCCTAACTGCAACTCGTCTCTCAACCAGCGCTCAGTGTCTGCTGCTCGAGGTGTCGAACTGAAGGTATCGAACCGTTCCGGACCTTCGTCAAGCCGAATTGGATACCGAAACCCTGTCTCTCGATCGGAAGAGTAGTGGAAGGCAGTCTCGACCCAAATCGGAAACTGTGGGTGCCCCACTGGTCATCGCCGCACCAGAACAACACTATTAGTACGGCGGCGTTGCGTTTTCATCTGGTGAATGGCTAGCCCTTGAGGAACGCTCCGACGCTTGTCACAAAGAGTGCGATCACGCCCGTGACGCCGACCACCATCGTCCACAAGCGAACCGACTCTTCACGTTTGGTCTTCGCGGCCTCCGACTTGCGATCCAGCCACTGCTTCACATGCTTGACCTTCCATCCAGCGTAGCCGTTCGTGGTGAACTTCTGACGGACGAAATCTTCGCGGGTGGCATCCAACTCGCGGTAGAACTCTTCGACTTGGTTGCGTTGCATGTCAGTCCTCCAGCTCGTCCCGAGAACCGATGTCGTTCACCCGCTCGATGACGGCGGCGTACTCTTGATTCGACACCAACTGCATGCCGTGCTTGTCCTTCTCGGCATGAAGCTTCTTCAAGACCTTGTACGGGCTTCGCATCAGCACGTATTGCATCGGCCCCTTCGGACCTTTGCGGAAGTCGATGAAGCCGACTTCCTGCAGGATCTTCATGTGGGCGCGGAACGTGGTGATGTTCCGCTGGCCGTCGTAACCCGCTTCGTACGCGGCATCTGCTTCGCTGTGGATCTTCACGAGACCTTCGCTGAAGTGATGCATCCACAACACGAGGTACGTCTTGCCCGCAGGCACCGACTTGCCGTACATGCGCTTCGCGATGTTGTTGATGATGTTGATCATCAAGCCCAGCGTGCGCGGCACCTGGGAGAAGCCGCCACGCTTCTTGGTCGCAGCGTCTAGCAGCCAGAGGTCTTCGTCTTTGACCTCGGGCCAGTGAAGCTTGCGAATGTCGATGGACGCCTGCTTCGCCTTCGAGTTGACCTTGGCGGCCTGCTTCTTATTTTTCTGTTCAAGCGCGGCCGCGGCTAGTGCCACCGGGTCGAACGGGAACTGCAGCATGGTCGTCGACACGACAGGCGTGGAGGCAGCAGCCAGTGGCGAGCCAACTGACGCAGGAACAGGCGGTGCCACAGGCGTCGGTGCGGGCGGCACCGACATGCCAGTAGGGAGCGGGATAGTTGTTGTCATGGCTGATCGAAAGTAGTTTGAAACAGGAGTCAATTTTCCAAGCTCCACCCTTACGAATCAACCACTTAGAATCTCCCAGTCACTCAGCAGTCGTGAAAACCAGCAAACTCACAGGAGTCAGATGTCGCAAAAAAAGTATAACTCAGATGTGAGTCAATCACTTTGCCAGCATGAAATCGCTATTTCACTAGTAAAATCAATGACTTGCGATTTTCCACCCATATCGCGCGTATCGCTACTATCTTGCGTATCGTTACGTATCTGAGCTATCGGGAATTAGAAAGGCTGCCACCCCTTCGTAGAAACAAATCTTTACACGGCGTAGGACGCCTATTTCGCGGCTGGCGCGACCTTGATTTCCTCGGTGTCGACCTTGTAGTCCTCGCCAGCGATAACCCTCTTCAAGAGATCCACGAAGGCGTCGGAGTACTTGTGCGACTTGCTGGTCTCGGCAATGCCGAACTTCACCTTCACGTAGTACTTGTTGTCGAAGCCCTTGATGTTCACGCCCTTCTAGTCCTCAATCCGCTTGATGAGGTCGTTGACGCTCTTCCAACTCTTCAGGCCGAGCAACTTGTAGACCTCCGTGTGAGATAGCCCCCTGAATCTCCGGACACGGTCTATCGCTTATCTTCCAGATAGGCATAGGACTGTGCGTATGACTAGACATACAGAGACGATAGAGATCATTACTCGAGACAAGCGCAGGCGGCGCTGGTCGCCCGCCGAGAAGGCGGCCTTGGTTCGCAGGACGTATGAACCAGGCATGAGCGTGTCGCTCGTGGCCCGCCAGAAGGACCTCGCGGCCAGCCTGCTGTTCACTTGGCGTCGGCTCGAGCGCGAAGGCGCGCTGGTGGCTGACCGAAGCGGCAATCGAGGCGCCGGGCTGCTTGCAGGCTGTCAGCAGTTCGCTCTTGAACTGCGGGGTATAGGTGCGGCGCGTGCGTGGCACCGAGTAGCGAGGAGGTTGAGAGTCTTTGGTAAGGCGCCAGCAAACACACGTTGATATCGACCCGACGCTGTAGGAGGCTCGTGTCCACCAACTTAGGCGGACACATGAACACTTACGGGATAGATTTGATGGGCCGGCGACGCCGGCGGCGGCATAGCTCGGAATTCAAGGCAGCGGTAATCCAGGAGTGCATGCACCCTGGTGTGTCCATCGCAGCGGTAGCACTGGCGCACAGCCTGAACGCCAATATGCTGCGCAAATGGGTGATTGACGCCGAGAGCGCATTGCCTCCCAAGCCCAAGGTCATGCCGGCGCAGTCGGTACAAGACATCCCCATGCCGGGGCCGACGTTCGTGCCGTTGGCACTGCCGGCACCGGCTGTTGAGGGTGACATCCGTATTGAACTGCAGCGTGGTGATACGACGCTCACTCTGGTCTGGCCGGTGAGTGCGGCTCGGGATTGCGCGGCCTGGCTGCGGGACTGGCTGCGATGATCCGCGTAGAGGCGGTATGGCTGTGCACCGAGCCAATGGACATGCGTGCCGGCACCGACACCACCCTGGCTCGGGTCGTGAAGGTCTTCGGCGCCGCACGACCTCACCATGCGTATATCTTTGCCAACCGGCGCTCGACCCGTCTGAAGGTCCTCATCCATGACGGCATTGGCATCTGGCTGGCGGCACGGCGGTTGCATGAAGGCCGCTTCATCTGGCCTGGCGGTGGCTGCGGGGCGCCGCAGTCGCTCACGCGTGAGCAGCTCGATGCGCTGGTGCTCGGCCTGCCGTGGCAGCGCATGGGGGAGGCCGGGGTCATCAGCGTCGTGTGAAACCGGAGCAACCCTACAGAGGTGCGGCAATCAGTGAATCCGCCGATGGCGCAGGCGAGCACGGCGCGCGACACTGCCCCCCATGCTCGACGCTGCGCAGATCGCTCCTGAACAACTCGCCACCCTGGGTGAGAGCGAGCTGCGCGAGCTGGCCACCAGGCTGCTCGCTCGCATCGAGCGTCACAACCATGAGATCGATTGGCGCGATGCCAAGCTCGAGAAGCTGGCCTATGAGATCGCGCACCTGCGGCGCATGAAGTTCAGAAAGCGCCGCCGTCTGCCGGCGACAAGAAAAAAGCCCAACCCAAGCGCGCGGCGCTGCCGCAGGAGCTGGCGCACATCGAGATCCGCCACGAGCCCGACTCTACGACCTGTGCCTGCGGCTGCGCGCTGCAACGCGTGGGCGAGGACATCAGCCAGAAGCTGGACTACACGCCTGGCGTGTTCACTGTGCAAAACCATGTGCGCGGCAAGTGGGCGTGCCGCGACTGCCGTACGCTGACACAGGCTGCGGTTCCCGCCGAGATCATCGACAAGGGAATTCCTACGGCGGGCCTGCTGGCCCATGTGCTGGTGGCCAAGCACTCGGACCACCTGCCGT
>NZ_CACSJA010000002.1 GCF_902706035.1 Pantoea sp. 18069
TCGCGATGGGGAAATTCCAGGGCGTGATCAGGCCGACCACACCCACGGGCTCGCGCGTGATCTCCACGCCTATGCCCGGGCGCACCGACGGCAGGGTCTCGCCGGCCAGGCGCAGGCATTCACCCGCAAAGAACTTGAAGATCTGGCCCGCGCGGGCGACTTCGCCTATTGCCTCGGGGCGGGTCTTGCCTTCCTCGCGCGCGAGCAGGTCGCCGAGTTCTTCCTTGCGCGCGAGGATTTCCGTGCCTATCTTGTCGAGCGCGTCGTGGCGCACCTGGATGCCCGAGGTGCTCCACGCGGGAAAGGCTGCCGCGGCGGCCGCGACAGCGGCGTTGACATCGGCGGCATCGCCCTGGGCGTACTGGCCGATCACATCGGCAAGGTCGCTGGGGTTGGCATTGGGGCTGTAGCCCTTGCCGGCAGTCCACTGGCCGTTGATGAGGTTGTCGAATGGGGTCATGGGGTGAGGTCCTGAAGGAAAGCGGGAAAATCGGGGCAGCGGGTTCGGGTCAGCGTGCCGCAGACCAGGGCACTTCGGCAACGGGTTGGCCGGTGGCAATGAACTGCTGCAGGTTCTGCAGCACCAGATCGGCCATGGCGCGGCGGGTATCGTGCGTGCCGCTGGCGATATGCGGTGCCAGCACGACGTTCTCTAGCGTGAGCAGGTCGGGATGGGGGCGGGGCTCGTCCTCGAACACATCGAGGCCTGCGCCAGCGATGCGCCCGCCGCGCAGCGCGGCGACCAGCGCCGCCTCATCGACCACGCTGCCACGCGCCACGTTGACCAGGAAGCCCTGGGGCCCCAGGGCGGCCAGCACTTCGGTGCTCACAAGGTGGCGGGTGTTGTCGCCGCCCGCGGCGGTGATGATCAGAAAGTCGGACCAGCGCGCCAGCTCGAGCAGCGACGTGCGGTACAGATGGGGGCAGCCGTCGATGGGCCGGCGGTTGTGATAGGCCACTTCCATGTCGAAGCCCGCGGCGCGGCGCGCCACAGTGCTGCCGATGCGGCCCATGCCGAAGATTCCCAGGCGCTTGCCCGACACCCGCGTGGTGATGCCAAAGCGCTGGCGGCTCCAGTCGCCGCGGCGCACGAAGCGGTCGGCGGCGCTCAAGGACCGCGCCGCGTCCAGCAGCAGCGCCCAGGCCATGTCGGCCACGCAATCGTCAAGCACGCCCGGCGTATAGCCCACGCGCGCGCCGCGGCGCAGCAGCGCCTCCTTGTCCAGCGCATCAAAGCCCACGCCAAAGCTGCTGACGAACTTCAGTTCGGGCAGTGCGTCCACGACGCGCGCGGGCAGGCCCATGGCCGCCGACGTGACCAGATACGGGAACTGCGCGCCCTGCTCCGCCAGGAAGCGTTCGGGATCGCTTTCCTGGGAGAGGAGGTGCACATCGTAGGCTTGCGCCAGGTCGGCATCGAGCTGGGGCAGCGGCATCTTGCCGTATTGGAGAACGCGGGGTCGGGAGAGCGCCATGCCGGGAAGTCCTTGGGTCATTCGGTGAGAAAGGAGAAAACAGCGTGCCGCCAGCGCCCCCACCAGTGCGGCGAGGCGGCGGGCGGCACATCCAGGGGCGCTGCTGGCCCCTGCGGCACGGGCTTACTGCTCGACCAGCTTGATCAGCGCAGCGAGCTCTTCGACTTCGCCCGGCTTGAGGTCGGCCAGCGGTGCGCGCACCGGGCCTGCATCGTGGCCCACGATCTTGGCGCCGGCCTTGACGATGGACACGGCGTAACCGGCGCTGCGGTTGCGGATCTCGAGGTAGGGCATGAAGAAGGTCTTGAGCAGGTGGTGCTGCGTCGCGTGGTCGTCGTTCTTCACCGCTTCGTAGAAACGGATGGCGGTCTTGGGAATGAAGTTGAAGACGGCCGACGAGTAGACCGGCGTGCCCAGCGCCTTGTAGGCAGCGGCATAGACTTCGGCCGTGGGCAGGCCGCCCAGATAGGCCAGGCGATCGCCCATGGTCAGGAACATCGCGGACATGGCCTCGATATCACCCACGCCGTCCTTGAAGCCGACCAGGTTGGGATTGCGCTCGCACAGCTTGGCAACGGTTTCGGGCGTGAAGCGGCTCACGCCACGGTTGTAGATGATCACGCCGAACTTCACGCTCTTGCAGACGGCTTCGACGTGCGCGGCCAGGCCTTCCTGGCTGGCTTCGGTCATGTAGTGGGGCATCAGCAGGATGCCGTGGGCGCCGGCACGCTCCGCTTCCTGGGCGCACTGGATGGCGAAACGCGTCGGGCCGCCGGCGCCGGCAATGATGGGCACCTTGCCCTTGCAGGTATTCACCGCGGTCTGGATGATCGCCGGGTACTCTTCGGCCGTCAGCGAGAAGAACTCGCCCGTTCCGCCGGCGGCGAACAGCGCGGTGGCGCCGAACGGGGCCAGCCATTCGAGGCGCTCGGCATAGCTCTTGGCATTGAAGTTGCCCTGGCTGTCGAAGTCGGTCACGGGGAACGACAACAGACCGGAACTCATCACGCTTTTGACTTCTTGGGGGCTCATGGCAATCCTTGGGAAAAACAGAATGAAAAAAAGGCCTGGACTTCAGTCCAGCTGCAAATTGGAGGTCTGCACCACCGTGCGCCAGCGGTCACGCTCGGCGCGGAAGAACTTGTCGGTCTCGACGGGTGTCATCGTGACCACTTCGGCGCCCTGGCCTGTGAGGCGCGCACGCACATCAGGCGAACGGATGGCGGTGAGCAGGACCTGGTTCACGCGCTGGACGATGGCTTCGGGCGTCTTGGCCGGCAGCACCACGCCTTGCCAGGTACCCGAGGCGAAATCTTTCGCCCCCTGTTCGGCCAGCGTGGGCACGTCGGAGATCAGCGGCATGCGCGTGGTCTTGGAGATGCCCAGCAGCTTGAGCTTGCCGCTTTGCACATGGGGGTAGGTGGCCAGCATGCCGTTCATCAGCACCTGTGTCTGGCCGGCAACCGTGTCCTGCACCGCTTGCACACCGCCCTTGTAAGGCACGTAGACCCATTTCGCGCCGGTGAGGCGGGACAGCTCCACGCCGGCCAGATGGGGCGCGCTGCCCGTGGCCGTGACGGCGAAATTCAGATCCTGCTTGTTCGACAGCTCCACCAGCTCCTTCAGATTGCTGGCCTGCACCGAAGGGTGGACCACCAGCATGTGGGGCGAGTAGGCCAGCATGGCCGCGCCGCGCAGGTCCTTCGAGGGGTCGAAGCTGAGCTTGGTGTAGACCGAAGGCGAAATCGCCAGCGCCCCCAGGTCGGCCAGCAGCCAGGTGTAGCCGTCAGGGGCTGCACGGGACACGAACTCCGCGCCCAGATTGCCGTTGGCACCGGCCTTGTTCTCGATCACGACGGTCTGTTTCAGTTCCTGGGAAATCACCTGCCCGATGGAGCGGGCAATGATGTCGGAGCTGCCGCCCGGAGGATAGGGGACCACCAGACGGATGGTCTTGCTGGGCCAGGCCTGCGTCGCGAATGCGGGAGCACAAACCAGACCGGCACCAGCAAGGGCCAGGGCTGAACACAGAAAGCGTGAGCGGGAAAGCATGGTGAAGTGTCTCCGTATAGTGGTCAGTCATCATACAACTGGATTTCTAAAAACTCACGCAAAAATTTCTAGGGGTAAACACCAGGCGCCATCGACAGCCAACACACGCCCCCGGCAGGGGGGGCGGCCCGCGCTATGCCGGCGCAACCGGCGCGGGCAGCTGGCTCAGGCGCTGGGCCAGGCGCAGGCGTTCGCGCGAATTGGTGAGGTGAATGCGCATTGCCGCGCGCGCGGAGTCCGCGTCCTGGCGCTCGATCGCGGCATAGATCTCTTCATGCTCGCGGTTGACGCGGCGCAGGTAGTCGGGGTCGCGCGCCGGAGTGTGGATGGACGCGATGCGGTTGCGCGGAATCAGCATGCTGCCGAAATGCTGCAGGATGTCCTGAAAGTAACGGTTGCCTGTGGCCTGGGCGATGCTCAGGTGAAACGCCAGGTCATGGCTCACGGTCTCGTGGCCGAGCGCGAAATTGTGCTCGAACGCCTGCAATGCTTCGCGCATGACCCTCAGGTGCGCCGCCTCGCGGCGCTGTGCGGCCAGGCCGGCCGCCTCGGTTTCCAGGCTGATGCGCAGCTCCAGTACGGCCAGCACATCCACGGATTCACTGAGTTCGTGCGCATTGAGCTGCATGCCCGGGTTTTGCCGCGTGGGCAGCACGAAAGTGCCTATGCCATGGCGGGTTTCGACCAGTCCGGCGGCCTGCAGCTTGGACAGCGCTTCGCGCACCACCGTACGGCTGACGTCGTAACTGCGCACCAGCTCGGACTCGGTGGGCAGCTTGTCGCCCTCGTGCAGCAGGCCCTGGCGGATCTTGTGGCCGAACTCCTCCGACAGGAGGTTGGCCAGGCTGCGGCTGCCGCGGCCGGTCTTGCCACGCAGCGCGGTCCCGTCTCCAGGCGATAAAAATCCAGCAGATTGGGGTAATTCCGATGTCGGGGTGCTCATGGCTCTGATGATAATGGGTTTTAGTTGTACGACAACATATCACTGACATCCGTTTTCTGCTGTACCAATGCGACAAGGTGGCGCCCGTTCAGGAGGATTCCCGCAGCGAGCAACCACCTTGATAGCCGCCCTGCCCCGGCGGACTGCAAGGCTGTCAGTGATGCGCTTTGGAATGGCGACCCATGCCTGGGATGCCGTGATGAATTCAAGAATCGAAAGTAGCTGATGAGCAGTCCCCTTTATATCCGCATGCATGCCGCCGACAACGTGGCCATCGTGGCCAACGACGGCGGCCTTCCTGCGGGCACGGTGTTTCCCGATGGGTTGCGCCTGGTCGAACACATCCCGCAAGGCCACAAGGTCGCGCTAGAGGATCTGGCCGAAGGGGCTGTGGTGCGGCGCTACAACGTGGTCATAGGCTATGCACTTCACGCGCTGGCGCGCGGCAGCTGGATCAACGAGCGCACGCTGCGCATGCCCGCGGCCCCGGAATTGCAGGGCCTGCCCATGGCCACCGTGAAGCCGCCCGCGCTCGCGCCGCTCACGGGCTATACCTTCGAAGGCTACCGCAATGCCGACGGCTCGGTGGGCACGCGCAATATCCTCGCTATCACCACCACCGTGCAATGCGTCGCCGGCGTGGTGGACACCGCGGTGCAACGCATCAAGCGCGAGCTGCTGCCGCGCTACCCCCAGGTCGACGACGTCGTGGGCCTGGAGCACAGCTACGGCTGCGGCGTGGCCATCGACGCGCCCGACGCCATCATTCCCATCCGCACGCTGCGCAACATCAGCCGCAACCCCAATTTCGGCGGTGAAGTGATGGTCGTGAGCCTGGGCTGCGAAAAACTGCAGCCCGAACGCCTGCTGCCAGCGGAGGCGCCGCTGGTGCCCATGCAGCGCCTGGGCACGGCCCCTGCCCTGCCCGTAGCCGATGCCGCACTCGACGTGGTGTGCCTGCAGGCCGAGGAGCATGTGGGCTTCATGAGCATGATCGACTCCATCGTGCGCCAGGCCGATGTGCATCTGCAGCGCCTGAACCAGCGCCGGCGCGAGACCGTGCCGGTGAGCGAACTCGTGGTCGGCGTGCAGTGCGGCGGCAGCGACGCGTTCAGCGGCGTCACGGCCAACCCGGCCGTGGGTTTCGCCACCGACCTGCTGGTGCGCGCCGGCGCCAGCGTGATGTTCTCGGAAGTCACTGAAGTGCGCGACGGCATAGACCAGCTGACTTCACGCGCCAGCACGCCCGAAGTCGCCCAGGCGATGATAGACCAGATGGCCTGGTACGACGCCTACCTCGCGCGCGGCCGCGCCGACCGCAGCGCCAACACCACGCCGGGCAACAAGAAAGGCGGGCTCTCCAACATCGTCGAGAAAGCCATGGGCTCCATCGTCAAGTCGGGCTCGACGCCGATCACGGGCGTGCTCGCCCCGGGCGAGAAGCTGCGCGAAAAAGGCCTGATCTACGCCGCCACGCCGGCCTCCGACTTCATCTGCGGCACGCTGCAGCTCGCGGCCGGAATGAACCTGCACATCTTCACCACCGGACGCGGCACGCCCTATGGCCTGGCCGCCTGCCCGGTGATCAAGGTCGCCACGCGCACCGACCTGGCGCGCCGCTGGCACGACCTGATGGACGTGAACGCCGGGCGCATTGCCGACGGCGACGCGACGATAGAAGACACGGGCTGGGAGCTGTTCCACCTGATGATTGAAATCGCCAGCGGCCGCAAGAAGACCTGGGCCGAGCACTGGAAGCTGCACAACGCTCTCGTGCTCTTCAACCCTGCACCAGTGACCTGATAACGACAACCCCTGCACGCCTGAACCCACAGGCGGCATTTTTCAACCAGGAGACAAATCTCATGCAACGTCGACAACTACTCAAGGCCGCGGCCGCTCCACTGGCCCTGGCCTGCATGCCTGCAGCTGTCATGGCACAGAGCAACTGGCCCAAGGCCAAGGTCATCACCTACATGGTGCCTTTCGCCGCAGGCGGCACCACGGACCAGCTGGGCCGGCTGATTGCCCAGCAACTGGGCCCCGTGCTGGGCACCACGGTGGTCGTCGACAACAAGGCTGGCGCCGGCGGCAGCGTGGGCTCCGAACTCGCGTCCCGCACCCAGCCCGATGGCTTCACCATCCTGGGCGGCACGATCAGCTCGCACGCCATCAATGTGAGCCTGTACCCCAAGCTGGGCTATGACCCGATCAAGTCCTTCACCCCGATCACGCTGATCGGCACCAACCCACTGGTGCTGGTCGTGCCGGCCAACAGCCCGTACAAGAGCCTCAAGGACGTGCTCGAAGCCTCGCAGACGAAGTCCGGCGGCCTGTCCTCGGCATCGGCGGGCGCGGGCACCTCCCAGCATCTGGCGCTGGAAATGCTGGCCTGGAAGTCGGGCGTCAAGTTCACCCATGTGCCGTACAAGGGCAGCGGCCCGGCCATCCAGGACGTGATGGGCGGTCAGGTCGACATGATGTTCGACACCACCGTGGTCGCGGCGCCGCACATTCAAAGCGGCAAGCTGCGCGCGCTGGCCGTGACTTCCAGGCAGCGGCTCGACTCGCTCAAGGACGTGCCCACTGTCGCCGAGTCCGGCCTCAAGGGCCTGGGCGACTTCGAAGTCACGTCGTGGCAGGCGATTTTCGCGCCGACCAATACGCCCGATGCCATCGTCCAGCGCCTGCACCAGGAAATCGCCAAGATCCTGGCCACGCCCGACATGCAGGGCCGCCTGAAGACCATGGGCATGGAGCCCTCGACGCTGTCGCCTACGCAGGTCGCCGCATTCCAGAAGGCCGAAGTCACCAAATGGGCGACGGTGATCAAGGAAGCGAATGTCAAAGTAGACGGCTGAGTGTCAAGCCAACCGCTGCCACAAGCAAAAAAAGCGCCTCAAGGCGCTTTTTTTGTATTTACAGCCGCTCAGGACTGGGCAAGTTCAGGAGCACGGAACAACGCGGCTACCTTGCGCTTGGACTTGATGGACGGGCGGGCCGCGGGCTGGCGCGTATCGTCCCAGGTCGCCGCTGGGGCCGCGGCCGAAGCGACGTAAGGGCGGTCAAAGAACGGATCGGCCGCAGGGCGCGAGGCCGGGCGGGAGGAACGCGGGGCCGGAGCCGGGCGACCGACGACGCCACGCGCCGCGTCTTCGCCTTCACCGCGCCAGGCGCGGCGGCCGTCGTTCATGCGTCCTTGCGGCCGGGGCTGCTCGAGCTGCAGCGCCTCGACGTCGATCTTCTTCTTGATCAGCTTCTCGATCTCACCGACCTGGCGCGCGTCGCGCGAGGACACCAGCGTCACCGCCAGGCCCGAAGCGCCGGCACGGCCGGTGCGGCCGATGCGGTGCACATAGTCTTCGGCGTTGAACGGCACGTCGTAGTTGAACACCGCGGGAACGTCCTTGATGTCCAGGCCGCGCGCAGCGACGTCGGTGCAGACCAGCAGGTCGACATTGCCGGCCTTGAAGGCTTCAAGCGCCTTGAGGCGCTCGTCCTGGCTCTTGTCGCCGTGCAGCGCCGTGGCGCGCAGGCCGTCACGCTCTAGCGTGCGCGTCAGGCGTGCGCAGCCGAGCTTGCTGTTGGAGAAAATGAAGGCCTGGCGGATGCCGCGTTCCTTGAGGATCTTGTGGATGGCCAGGCGCTTTTCGTCTTCGTCGGCGGCGCTGAAGAAGCGCTGCTCCACGGTCGACGCGGTTTCGTTGGGCCGTGCCACCTCGATGGTCACCGGGTCCTGCAGGTAGCTGCCCGCAAGGCGCTTGATTTCAGGCGAGAAGGTCGCGCTGAACAGCAAGGTGGTACGGGTCTTGGGCAGGTAGGACAGGATGCGCTGCAGATCGGGCAGGAAGCCGATGTCGAGCATGCGATCGGCCTCGTCGAGCACCACGTATTCGACCTGGTTGAGGATGGCGGTCTTGGCCTCGATATGGTCCAGCAGCCGGCCGGGCGTGGCCACCAGCACTTCGACGCCCTTCTTGAGCTCGGCCGTCTGGGGCTTCATGTCCATGCCGCCGAACACCACCATGCTGCGCAGCTTGGTGTATTTGGCGTACAGCGCGATTTGCTGGGCGACCTGGTCAGCGAGCTCACGGGTGGGCAACAGCACCAGCGCACGCACCGGATGGCGCGCGGGCGAGGTCGAACTGTTTTCGTGCTTGAGCAGACGCTGCAGCAGCGGCAGCGAGAAAGCCGCCGTCTTGCCGGTACCCGTTTGGGCGGCGCCCATCACGTCCTTGCCGGTCAAGACAACGGGAATGGCCTGCGCCTGAATGGGCGTCATCGACTCATAGCCCATCTCGGCAACAGCACGGGCCAGGGGTTCCGACAGGGATAAATTGGAAAAAGAACTTGTCATTTAGCCTACTATTGTCGCACCTAGCGGCGAACACACGTATTTGCCCCGCCGATTCAAGGGCTTCATGCGGTGCTTATGTGCGACAAATGGCTGCGCGCAGGCCTGCCGCAGCTCACAGTTGCCTGGCGCTGAACGTGTCGCAGCCCTTGAGTTCGCCGCGCTGCAGGCCGCGCTGGAACCAGCGCTGACGCTGGGCACTGGTGCCGTGGGTGAAGCTGTCAGGCACCACCGCGCCGCCTGCGGCGCGCTGCAATGCGTCGTCGCCTATCCTGGCCGCGGCGTTCATCGCTTCTTCCACATCGCCCTGCTCGAGGATCTGGCGCGCATTCTGCGCATGGTGGGCCCAGACGCCCGCAAGACAGTCGGCCTGCAGCTCGAGCCGCACCGACAGCTGGTTGTACTCGGCCTTGCCGACCCGCCCGCGCATGCGGTCGACCTGTTCGTTGATGCCCAGCAGGTGCTGCACATGGTGGCCGACTTCATGCGCGATCACATAGGCCTGGGCGAAATCGCCGGGCGCACCGAGCTGGTTCTTGAGCGTCTGGTAGAAGCCCAGGTCGATATAGACCTTTTGATCAGCGGGGCAATAAAACGGCCCCATCGCCGCCTGGCCCGTGCCACAGGCGGTCGAAGTCGCACCGCGAAACAGCACCAGCCGGGGCTGCTGGTAGCTGCCGCCGTTCTTGCGAAACAGGTCGCCCCAGACATCTTCGGTGTCGGCCAGCACCGTGGACACAAAACGCGCCAGCGTGTCGTCGGCCGGGGGCTTGCCGACCACGGCGGGCTGCTGCACCGCCACGGGGCTGCCCCCGCCGCTGAGCATGCCCAGCAGCGTCAGCGGGTTGATGCCCAGCACCCAGCCGCCGACCAGCGCCACCACGATCGTACCGATGCCGATGCTGCGCCCGCCAAAGACCGGCGAGCCGCCCCCCTGGCCGCGTCTGTCCTCGATATTTTCCGATTCCCGGTTGCCGTCCCAGCGCATAAGAACTCCTTGGCGCCGGCATGCGCGGCGCGTGCAAGGGCATATTACGTCGCTGCAGCCCCTGGCGCGGCGCGCGCCGACCGAAATGTCAGGCAAGCAGGACTGGACTCCTACAAGCAGGCCGGACTTGACCTGTGTACATTCGAGACCATGCACTTCCTCACTGCCTGGCGCGCAGCGCTGCTCCGGATGCCCTTGCATGGACGCCTTGCGGCCGTCGCCCGGGCGGGCCTGGCGCCGGTGATCAAGGTGCGCGCATGACGCAGCCGCCGCGGCACCCCAGCCCTGCCGAGACGCCCGAGCGCCGGCCCTGGAGCCTGCGCTCGCAGATTGCCGTGGTCTTCGGCAGCCTGGTCACGCTGGTCGCCGTGCTGCTGTCGCTGGCCTTTGGCGAACTGCTCAAATGGCGCATACAGAAGGAGGCCGCGGCATCGCTGCACATGGTGGCCCACAATGCGGCCAAGGTGCTGGCCGAAGGATTGTTCGAGCCCAGCCGGCTGGTCCAGGTGCTGGGCGCGTCCCAGGACCTCTGGGAAAAAGGCATGGACGCGCCCGAAGTCCTGCCGCTGCTGCAGCGCATGCATTCGAGCCGGCCCTACAGCCGCTGGATAGGCGTGGCCGACGTCCACGGCAACGTCGCGACCGACACCAACAACATCCTGCAGGGCAAGAACGTCTCCGACCTGCCCTGGTTCCAGGCCGGGCTCAAGGACGTGTACGTCGGCGACGTCCATACGTTCATGGCATTGGCCGACAGGCTCGCGCCGAGCAGCAGCGGCGAGCCCCAGCGCTTTCTCGATTTTTCCGCGCCCATCTACCGCAATGGCGAGACCCTGGGCGTGCTCGGCCTGCATCTGAGCTGGGACTGGGCCCGCGACACGCTCGAAGCCTTGCGCCCTACCTATGCCGACCACGCGCAGATCGAGCTGTTCGTGTTCGACCACACGGGCGAGATCATCTATGCCCCCGATGGCCGCATCGCGCCCTATGCCGCGCTGGGACAGAAGCTGCCGCAGACCGAACAGCCGTCGGCCAGCGGACGCGACAGCATGACCACCCCGGGGCTCGCGGGCCTGGCGCAATGGAAGGACGCCAAGCCACCGTTCCTCACCGCCGTGACGCGGCTGCCGGCGCGCAATCTCGCGAGTGACCTGGGCTGGTACGTGGTCGTGCGCCAGCCCACGGCAACGGCTTTCGTCGGCGCCGACACCGCCGTCGCCCAGGCGCTGGCCGGCGGCGTCGGCGCCGCCCTGCTGGCCGCGGTGATCGCGTCGCTGGCCGCGCGCCGGCTCAGCGAAGACCTCAACAGCCTGTCGCGCGCAGCGCTGCACATCGAGGCCGGCACGCCCGGCGCCGTCGTGCCGCAGACGCACAGCACGCGCGAAGTGCAACGCCTGTCGCGCACGCTCGACAACATGACGCGCCGCCTGCTGCACATGAACGAGGCCATGGAGGAAGTCGTGCGCCAGCGCACGCTGGAGTTGCAGCATGCGAACCAGGAACTCGAGCGCCAGGCGAGCAGCGACCCGCTCACCGGGCTGCTCAACCGCCGCGGCTTCGATGCACGCCTTGTGACCGCGGTCGCGCTCGCGCAGCGCAGCGGCCGCGCGCTCAGCGTGATCACCATCGACGTAGACCATTTCAAGCGCGTCAACGACACCTATGGCCACGGAGTCGGCGACAACGTGCTGCGCACGCTGGCCCAGCAGTTCAAGGCACGGCTGCGCGCATCGGATGCAGTCGCCCGCCTGGGAGGTGAGGAATTCATTATCTTGCTGCCCGATACCCCGCCCCATACCGCGCTCGAAATGGCCGAGGAACTGCTGGTATCGGTCGCAAGCCATGCCCGCGACGTGGTGGGCAACATCACCATCAGCGCCGGTGTGTCGGCATTGCGACCCGACGACGAGAATGGCAGCGCGATGTTGCGCCGCAGCGACGCTGCGCTCTACGCCGCCAAGACCGCGGGGCGCAACCGCGCCGTGGCCCAGGTCTGAGCAGGCCGCGCAACGCCCCTCAATGGGTATCGACGGTGCTGGCGCAGGCCGGCTGGTCGAAATAGGCGCACAGGCGCGCGCTCAGGCGGTGCAGCTGCGGGCAGCCTATGGATTGGGCCGCAGCCAGCTGCTGGCGCGCATAGTCGAAATCACCGAGCATCATCGCCGCATGCACGGCACGGCCATGGCCGGCCATCTGCAGGATGAAGGCATCGAGCTCATGCTGAGGCCAATAGGCACTGTGGCAATTGCCTGCGCGCCAGGCGCTGTCGCGCTCGCCCGACACAGCGCAGTCCGATCCGCCGGCCAGCCCGCACGCATGCGCTGCGCGGTCACGCGGGGCACGCCACGCAAACCTCAACATCGCCAGCATAAGAAGACCTCCTGATCACTGCGGCACGCCCCATGCATGCCACCTCGACAGTGCATGGTAAGAGTGGAATGTGACAGGAGCGTAGGGAAAAACGCGCTGACGGATGTCGGAAATTACCGATAGACGGGCAAGCCCGCCTGTCCAAAGCTTATGCGCGCGGCAGCGTGACGCCGCTTTGACCCTGGTATTTGCCGCCACGGTCCTTGTAGCTGACTTCGCAGACTTCGTCGCTTTCGAAGAACAGCACCTGTGCGCAGCCTTCGCCCGCATAGATGCGCGCGGGCAGCGGCGTGGTGTTGGAAAACTCCAGCGTCACATAGCCTTCCCACTCGGGCTCGAACGGCGTCACGTTGACGATGATGCCGCAGCGCGCGTAGGTGCTCTTGCCCAGGCAGATCGTCAGCACGTTGCGCGGAATGCGGAAATATTCGACGGTGCGCGCGAGCGCAAAGCTGTTGGGCGGAATGATGCAGCTGTCGCCTTCGAAGTCGACAAAGCTTTTCTCGTCGAAGTTCTTCGGGTCGACCACGGTGCTGTGGATGTTGGTGAACACCTTGAATTCGGGCGCGCAGCGGATGTCATAGCCATAGCTGCTGGTGCCGTAGCTGATGATCTTGCGGCCGTCGGCCTCGCGCACCTGACCGGGCTCGAAGGGCTCGATCATGCCGGTGCTTTCCGCCATGCGACGGATCCATTTGTCGCTCTTGATACTCATGGGATTTCCTGCCAGTACTGCTTCGGACGCTTGAAAACCAAGCGTAACAGGCTATTTTGCTTGAGAAATAATGGTTTGCTCCACCAACCGGTCATCGCCCAGCACGATCATCGCGAACAGCAATTCATCGAGATTGCGCGCCGCCTGCGTCTTGCGCGCCAGCAGCGGCGTGGCTGCGGGGTCTAGCACCAGAAAGTCGGCTTCGCAGCCGGGCAGCAGGTTGCCGACCACGCCCCCCAATCCCATGGCCGCGGCCGCGCCGCCCGTGTGCTGCCACCACAGATCGGCGGGCGCGAGACTCAGCCCGCGCTTGGTCTGGCCCTCGCGCCCCACGGCGTACGCCGCGAGCATGGTCTGAAACGGCGAAAAGCTCGTGCCCGCGCCGACGTCGCTGGCCAGGCCATAGGCAAAGCCCGCCTCCTGTGCGCTTGCATAGTCAAAGAAACCGCTGCCCAGGAACAGGTTGCTCGTCGGGCTCACGGCCGCAGCCGCGCCGCGCGCGCGCATCAGCGCGCGGTCCGCGGCATCGAGGTGAATGCAGTGCGCATAGACCGCGCGCTCGCGCAGCAGGCCGAAATCGTCGTAGACCGACAGGTAGCTGCGCGCCTGCGGAAACAGCGCGCGCACCCAGCGCACTTCGTCGAGGTTCTCGGCGACATGGGACTGTATCCAGACATCGGGGTAGCGCGCGGCGAGTTCGCCCGCGCCGCGCAGTTGCGCTTCGGAGCTCGTGGGCGCAAAGCGCGGCGTGATCGCATAGCCCAGCCGGGCTACGCCGTGCCAGCGCTGGATCAGCGCCTCGGTGTCGAGCAGGCTTTGCTCGGTCGCGTCGCGCACGCCATCGGGCGAATGCCGGTCCTGCAGCACCTTGCCCGTGACCAGGCGCATCTGCGCCTTTTGCGCCGCGCCCATCAAGGCGTCGACCGACGCCGGATGGCTGGTCGCGAACGCCAGCGCCGTGGTCACGCCGTTGCGCAGCAGCTCGGCAATGAAGAAATCGGCGACTTCGGCGCTGTATGCCGCATCGACAAACCGCTGCTCGTGCGGGAAGGTGTAGTTCTCGAGCCAGGGCAGCAAACCATCGGCGGGCGCGCCGATGACGTCGGTCTGCGGGTAGTGGATATGCAGGTCGACAAAACCCGGCGCGATCAGCCGCCCGGGAAAGTGCTGCACGGGCAGGCCTGCATAGCCCGGCGACAGCGTGGCCCAGCTGCCCGCGGCCTGCACGCGCGCACGGCCGTCGGGCGTGCGCGCCACGGCCAGCAGGCCGTCTTCTTCGTACAGGGGCTGGCCCTCTGGGGTGAAGCGCAACAGGGCGCTGCGGTAGATGTGCATGGGAGAAGCTTAACGGCAGGCGGTAGAAAACCGTGTTGTATTCAATGGCCCGGCGAGCCTTGCACGCCTTCTACCAGCCATTTCATGTCGAGTATCTGTGCGTCGGTCAGCGCCGAGCCCTTGGCGATCACCACATGGCCGGCGTTGTCGCGCACATCGGCCCTGGCGGCGGCGAACGGCTGGATCCGGCCCTGGGCCATGAGCCGCTGCTGGTCAAGCACTTCCTTTTGCACCGTCTGCGGCACCTTGCGGCCAAAGGCTTCGAGGCGGATCATGCCTTCGCGCACGCCACCCCAGACATCGCCGCTGGCCCAGGTGCCGTCCTGCACGGCGCGCGCGCGCCGCGTGTAGTAGTCGCCCCACTGGTGGGTCACGGCCAGGATCTGCGCGTCGGGCGCGACCTGGCGCATGTCCGAGTGGTAGGCAATGGCGAACCTGCCGCGCTCCTGCGCCGCGACCATGACCGCGTTCGAGGCCGAATGAAACGCCAGCACGTCGGCGCCCTGGTTCATCAGCGTCATTGCCGCGTCGCGCTCCCTGGCCGGGTCGAACCAGGTGTCGAGCCAGACCACCTTGACCCGGGCGCCGGGGTTGACCGAACGCATGCCCAGCGTGAACGCGTTGATGCCCTGCAGCACTTCGGGAATCGGAAAGCCCGCGACATAGCCCGCGACACCACTCTTGCTCATGCGCGCCGCGGCAATGCCCGACAGGTAGCGACCCTCGTAGTAGCGCGCATTGGCTGTGGCGACATTGGCCGCGCGCTTGTAGCCGGTGATCGATTCGAACTTGACGTCGGGAAAGTCGCGCGCCACGCGCAGCGCCGGCTCCATATAGCCAAAGCTGGTGGTGAAGATCAGCTGGTGGCCGTTGCGCGCGAGATCGCGCAGCACGCGCTCGGCGTCAGGCCCTTCGGCGACATCGGCGACCACGGTGGTCCTGAGCTGCTTGCCCAGCGCCGCTTCGGCGGCCTTGCGGCCGGCGTCGTGCTGGTGCGTCCAGCCGGCGTCAAATACCGGCGTGACATAGACGAATGCCGCCGACAACGGCTGGTCGGCGTCGGCCTTGGCGGGCGTCTGGGAAAAAACGGGAGCGAAAAAACAGGCGACCGCGAGCGCGGCTGCGAGGTTTTTGTACATGGTGGTCCTCTACATGGCCCGAAAAAACAACGCCTGCCGCAGCGGGCACTGCGACAGGCGGGGCGGATTCTAGCGCGGACAGCGGCTTCAAGTGGCCGCGCTGCCACAATGGGCATCAAACCCATTCACCGAGGAGACCCTTGCAATGCCTGAGTTTGTCGACCGTTCGCCCCCGGGCGAGTGCATTTTCTGCCGCATCGTGCGCAACGAGCTGCCCGCGGCGCGGGTTTATGAAGACGACCTGACCCTGGCCTTCATGGATATCGGCCAGGTCACGCCCGGCCATGTGCTGGTCGCCACAAAGCGCCATGCGGCCACGCTGCTGGACCTGACCGAAGCCGAGGCCGCGGCCGTGATGCAGACCGCGCAGCGCATGGCGCGGGCGCAGCAGGCAGCGTTCGCGCCCGAAGGCATCACCTTGCTGCAGGCCAATGGCGCGGCCGGCGGGCAGACCGTGGCCCACTTCCATGTGCACGTGGTGGCGCGCAAGGCGGGCGATGGCGTGAGCTTTGCCTGGCCGCGCAAGGAGCCGGGCGGCGAGGTGATTGCGGGCTATGCGGCGCAGCTACGCGCGGCGCTGGGTTGAGCAGCGCTTCGGCAGGCGCAGGCCGCCTCACCCCGCGGGAATCGCATCCTCGGCGCCATGGCGCACAAAGCACTCGTCAAGCTGTTCGATCCACGCGCGCTTGCTGGCCTCGCCGACAAAGCTCGCCTGCAGGCTGTTGCGCGCGAGCTGGTAGGCCTGGGCGGCGCCCATGCCGGTCGCGGCAAACAGCTGCTCGAAGTTCTCGTTGATATAGCCGCCGAAATAGGCCGGGTCGTCGGAGTTCACCGTCACAGCCAGGCCCGCCTCGAGCATCTGCGGCAGGTTGTGCTTGGCGAGATCGGGAAAGACCTGCAGCTTCTGGTTGGACAGCGGGCACACGGTGAGCGCGATGCGCTCGCGCGCCAGCCGCTGCATCAGCGCGCTGTCGTGCTGGGCCTGCACGCCATGGTCTATGCGCTCGACCTGCAAGCTGTCGAGCGCGCCCCAGATATAGGCCGGCGGGCCCTCCTCGCCCGCATGCGCGACCAGGTGCAGGCCAAGCGCGCGGCACTGCGCGAACACGCGCGCGAATTTCTCGGGCGGATGGCCCAGCTCGCTGCTGTCGAGGCCCACGCCGATGAAGCGGTCGCGCAGCGGCATGGCCTGGGCCAGCGTCATGCATGCATCTTCCTCGCTCAGATGGCGCAAGAAGCTCAGGATCAGCGCGCAGGAAATGCCCCAGTCGCGCTCGGCGTCGCGGCAGGCGCGGTACAGGCCGTTGATCACCGACGCCATGGGCACGCCGCGTGCCGTATGGGTCTGCGGATCGAAGAAGATTTCGGCGTGCACCACATGGTCGCTGACCGCGCGCGCGAGATACGCACGCGCCATGTCGTAGAAGTCCTGCTCGTGCAGCAGCACGCTCGCGCCCGCGTAGTAGATGTCGAGAAAGCTCTGCAGGTCGGTGAACGCATAGGCGCGGCGCAGGGCCTCGACGTCGGCATAGGGCAGCTCGACCTGGTTGCGCCGGGCCAGCGCGAAGATCAGCTCGGGCTCGAGCGAGCCTTCGATGTGGATATGCAGCTCGGCCTTGGGCATGTCGCGCAGCAAGGCCGCTAAAGAGGCATTGGTCAGGGCGTGGGACATCAGCAGACTCCAAAGGAAATGCCGCGCGACTTCAGGTAGCGGCGGTAGGCGACCGACATGCGGTCGGCTGCGGAATTCAATTCTGCACGCGGATCGAGCGGCAGGCGTTTGGGTTGTTGCGACTCGAGCACGGGCTGGTCCTGGGTGAAGATGGTGTGCTGGAACGCCTGCAGCTGCGCATCGGCCGTCTCGAAGTCGGCGACCGCGAGGCGGAACCAGACGCGGCTGCGCTCGGGCGTGACCGGGCAGACGAACAGGCCTATAGATTCATACCAGCCGTCGCGGCTCGTGCCCGCCTCGGGCAGCTTGTTGAGCAAGGCGGTATATGGGTCGGTGACTTCGTAGGTGTAGTGCACGTCGGCCGCGGCCGTGGAATGCAGGTTCGACTGCGGCTGGCGCGCCTTGCAGTTCGTTGCCTTGACGCCGGTGGGCGTGGTCTCGACAGCGTAGCGCTCCATGGCCGTGGCGTCGCGCGAGCCCAGCCAGCCTTCGTGCACAAAGCCGAAGTGCGACATGTCGAGGAAATTCTCGATGATGCGCGGCGCGCTCGCGGCCACATCGTAGGGACCGCAGTTGAGCTTGCGCAGGCGCTCGTCGTCTTCCGCGGGAAACTGCGGCAGCGGCATGTCCGAGGCTTCGAGCTGCACCCAGACCAGGCCATGGCGCTCCTGCACGGCGAACGCGCGCACGCAGTGCGCGGGCGGGGGCACGAAGTCGGGCACGGCCGGCACCTGCGCGCAATGGCCGTCGGCTTCGAACTGCCAGCCGTGGTACGGGCATTCGAGCCGGTCGGCGTGCACACGGCCCAGCGACAGCCGCGCGCCGCGGTGGGGGCAGCGGTCGACAAACGCATGCGCCTGCCCCGCCAGATCGCGCCACAGCACCAGATCCTGTTCCAATAATTGCACGGCCAGCGGCGCATGCACGACGGCCTCGGCCAGGGCCACCGGGTGCCAGAGTGTTTTTTCCATCGCGCCGAGTGTATTCACAAGGCATAAGGGCCGCCTATGGCAGCCCTTATGACCCAGTATTTAAGTAAAAGCTTACTTTTTATCGCCGCCGGGCACGTTGCCTTCCACGCCCTTGACGTAGAAGTTCACGCCCGACAGGAACTGGTCATCGGCGACGGTGTCGTCGGCCACGACGGGCTTGCCGTCCTGGCCCAGGATCGGGCCCTTCCAGATCGTGAAGCTGCCGTCCTTGAGGCCGGCCTTGACTTCCTCGACCTTGGCCTTGATTTCGGCAGGCACGTCTTCGGCGATGGACACCAGGTCGATCGCGCCTTCCTTCACGCCCCACCAGCTCGCGCCCGTGGCCCAGTTGCCGTCCAGCGCTTCCTGGGTGGCCTTGGTGTAGTAAGGCGCCCAGTTGATGATGGCCGAGCCCAGGTGGGCCTTGGGGCCGTAGGCCGTCATGTCCGAATCCCAGCCGAACGCGCGCTTGCCCTTTTCCTGTGCGGTCTTGAGCACGGCCGGCGAGTCGGTGTTCTGGAACAGCACGTCGGCGCCGCCGTTGATCAGCGAGGTGGCGGCTTCGGTTTCCTTGGGCGGGCTGAACCATTCGTTGACCCAGACCACCTTGGTCCTGACCTGGGGGTTGACCGACTGCGCACCCAGCGTGAAGCTGTTGATGTTGCGGATCACTTCGGGAATCGGCACCGAGCCGACCACGCCCAGCGTGTTGCTGGTGGTCATCGCACCGGCGATGATGCCGGCCAGGTACGCGCCTTCGTAGGTGCGGCTGTCATAGGTGCGCACGTTGGCGGCGGTCTTGTAGCCCGTGGCGTGCTCGAACTTCACGTCCGAGAAATCGGGAGCGATCTTCTGCAGCGCTTCCATGTAGCCGAAGGTCGTACCGAAGATCATCTTGTTGCCCTGGCCGGCCAGGTCGCGCAGCACGCGCTCGGCGTCCGGGCCTTCGGGCACGCTTTCGACATAGCTGGTCTGGATCTTGTCGCCGAACTCCTGCTCGAGCTTCTTGCGCGCCTGGTCATGGGCATACGACCAGCCGCCATCGCCGACGGGACCGACATACGCAAACGCGATCTTCAAGGGCTCGGGCTTGGCCGGCGCAGCGGCTTCGGGTGCCGCAACCGGTGCGGGCGCGGGCTCTTCCTTCTTGCCGCAGCCGGCCAGGGCCGCCGCGGCCACGGCCGTGAGCGCCGCGAGCTTGAACATCGAGCGCTTGTGCAGATCAGTCATATTTCTTCCTTGGAAAAAAGCAGGGTCAAAACAACGGGAAACATGGCCGTGGCCGGCCCGGGGAGGCACGTCCTTGCCTGACAGCATGTATCAACAGGTATCAGCAAGAGGTATCAACAAGAGGTGTTAGCAAGTAACGCGCCTGGCCCGCGATTACTTGGCTGCGCCGGGCACGTTGCCGTCGATGCCGGCGACGTAGAAGTTGATGCCGCTCAGGAAGGCATGGTCGCCGTTGGCTCCATCGGCCAGCAGTTCCTTGCCGGTGTTGTCCTTGAGCGGGCCCTTCCAGATGTGGAACGTACCGTCCTTGAGACCGGCCTTGGCCGTGGCGACCTTGTCCTTGAGGTCCTGGGGCACGTCCTCGGCGATGCTCACCAGGTCCATCGCGCCTTCCTTCACGCCCCACCAGTCCTGGCCCGTGCTCCAGGTGCCGCTGAGCGTGTCCTGCGTGATCTTCTTGTAGTAAGGCAGCCAGTTGATTTCCGCCGAAGCCAGGTGGGCCTTGGGCGCATAGGCGCTCATGTCCGAATCCTTGCCGAAAGCGCGCACGCCGCGTTCCTGGGCGGTCTTGAGCACCGCGGGCGAGTTGGTGTTCTGGTAGAGCACGTCGACGCCGCCGTTGATCAGCGTCGTCGCGGCCTCGGATTCCTTGGGCGGGCTGAACCATTCGTTGACCCAGACCACGCGCGCCGTGATGCTCGGGTTCACGCTTTGCGCGCCCAGCACATAGCTGTTGATGTTGCGCAGCACTTCGGGAATCGGCACCGAGGCAACCACGCCGATCTGGTTGGTCTTGGTCATGCCGCCGGCGATGATGCCGGCCAGGTACGCGCCTTCGTAGGTGCGCGCGTCATAGGTGCGCACGTTGTCGGCGGTCTTGTAGCCGGTCGCGTGCTCGAACTTCACGTCCTTGCTGTCGGCCGCGACTTTCTGCACCGGCTCCATGTAGCCGAAGCTGGTGGCGAACACCAGCTTGTTGCCCTGGCCGACCATGTCGCGCAGCACGCGCTCGGCGTCCGGGCCTTCGGGCACGCTTTCGACCAGCGAGGTCTGGATCTGGTCACCGAATTCGGCCTGCAGCGCCTGGCGCGCCTTCTCATGCTGGAAAGTC
This sequence comes from Pantoea sp. 18069, assembly GCF_902706035.1. Classification (GTDB taxonomy): domain Bacteria; phylum Pseudomonadota; class Gammaproteobacteria; order Burkholderiales; family Burkholderiaceae_C; genus Comamonas. The sequence continues at coordinate 20,356 of NZ_CACSJA010000002.1, forward strand.
CAGCCGCCGTCACCCACCGGGCTCACATACATGAAGCCGATCTTCAGGGGCTCGGCGGCTGCGGCTGCCACGGGCTCGGCGGCGGGCGCAACGGCCTCTTCTTTCTTGCCACAGCCAGCCAGCACGGCCAGGCTGACAGCCGACAGCGCGGCAGCTTTGAGAAGGGAGCGTTTTTGCAGGTTCGTCATTCTTGTTCCTCGGAGCTTGTTATGGAAAGGGACGCTTCAGGAGCCGGGGTAGAACGGCTTGCCCAGCGAGGCCGGCATGTTCGCACGAATCCAGGCCGGATTGCGCGAAATCAACACCAGCACGACGATGGTCGCAAGGTAGGGCAACATGCTCAGCAACTGGCTCGCCAATTGCACGCCCGACGCCTGAAGGTGGAACTGCAGCATGGTCACGCCGCCGAAAAGGTAGGCGCCGAGCAGCACGCGCGCCGGCCGCCAGGTGGCGAAGGTGGTCAGCGCCAGCGCGATCCAGCCGCGCCCCGCGACCATGCCCTCGACCCACAGCGGCGTGTAGACCACCGAGATGAAGGCGCCGGCCAGGCCGCACATCGCGCCGCCGAACATCACGGCCGCCAGGCGTATGCCGCGCACGTTGTAGCCCAGCGCATGCGCCGACTCGGGCGCCTCGCCGACCGCGCGCAGCACCAGGCCGGCGCGCGAGCGGTAGAGGAACCAGATCATGGCGATGGCCAGCAGCACCACGATATAGACCAGCGGATGGTGGCGAAACAGCGCGGGGCCCAGCAGCGGGATGTCGGCCAGGCCGGGAATCGCATACTTGGGCAGTTCGGGCAGCTTGGCCTGCACATAGTTGAGGCCGGCGAACGCCGAGAAACCCGCACCGAACAGCGTCAGCGCCAGGCCCGTCGCCTGCTGGTTGGTGTTGAGCCAGATGACCAGCAGACCGAACAGGCCCGCGAGCAGCGCACCGGCGGCCATGCCGGCGCCAAAGCCCACCCAGGTATTGCCCGAGTGCACGACGGCCGCGAAACCGGCGATCGCCGCGCACAGCATCATGCCTTCGGCGCCGAGGTTGATGATGCCGGCCTTCTCGTTGATCAGCAGGCCCAGGGCTGCCAGGGCCAGCACGGTGCCGGCGCTCAGCGTGGAGCCGAACAGCAATGCATACGACTCCATTACAGACCTCCCTTTGCTGCGGCCGAGGTGCCGGCGACAGGGCTTGCAGCCACAGGTCGCGGCGCACGGCGCCAGCGCAGCCGGTAGGTCACGAGCGTGTCGCAGGCCAGCAGCGCGAACAGCAGCAGGCCCTGGAAGACACCCGTCAGGGACTTGGGCAGGCCCAGGCGCGACTGCGCGAGTTCACCACCGATATAGAACATGCTCATGAGAATGGCGGAAAAGATCATGCCCACGGGGTGCAGACGCCCGACGAAGGCCACGATGATGGCGGCAAAACCGTAGCCGGCGGGAACATAGGGCGTGAGCTGGCCCATAGGGCCCGCGACTTCGAGCGCGCCGGCCAGACCGGCCGCGCCACCCGAGATCAGCAGCGCCGTCCAGAGCGCGCGACGCGAGGAAAAGCCGGCGTAGCGCGCGGCGGCCGGCGCCAGGCCGCTGACCTGCAGCGCGAAGCCGGCGCGCGTGCGCGCCAGAAACGCCCACAGCAGGCCCGCGCCCAGCAGCGCGAGGATCACGCCGATGTTCATGCGCATGCCGTCGATCAGCTTGGGGATCTGCGTCACGCGCTCGAACGTCTTGCTCTGCGGGAAGTTGTAGCCCTGCGGGTCCTTCCACGGGCCGTAGACCAGATAGCCCAGCACCAGGATGGCCACATAGACCAGCATCAGGCTGACCAGGGTTTCATTCGCATTGAAGCGGTCGCGCAGGAAAGCGACGATGCCGGCCCAGACCATGCCGCCGAGCACGCCGGCCACGAGGATCGCGGGCACGATCCAGGGCCCGGTGTCCTTGTCGGCGAGCAGCGCCAGGCCGCCCGCGGCCACGGCGCCCATGACGAACTGGCCTTCGGCGCCGATGTTCCAGATATTCGAGCGAAAGCACACCGCCAGGCCCAGCGCCACGAGCAGCAGCGGCGTGGCCTTCATGACCAGTTCGCCCAACGCGTAGCCCGACTTGATCGGCTCCCAGAAAAAGGCCTGCAGGCCGCGCACCGGGTCCTTGCCCAGCAGCATGAACAGCGCGATGCCAACCAGCACGGTGATCGCCAGCGCCAGCACCGGCGACGCATAGGTCCAGACCTTGGAGACCTGGGGGCGGGGTTCGAGCTTAAGCATGCTGACCTCCCTGCGCCGTCGCGTCGGGCGGGGCCGCGGGGGCCTCGGCATGCCACAGCCCACTCATCCATTCGCCTATGCGCTGCACCGTGGCCTGGGCCCGGGGCACGGAAGGCGACAACTGGCCCTTGGCCACGACATGCAGCCGGTCACAGATTTCAAACAATTCGTCCAACTCCTCACTGAGCACCAAGACAGCGCAGCCCGCATCGCGCAGCGCCAGGATTTCGCCGCGGATCTGCGCGGCCGCGCCCACGTCCACGCCCCAGGTCGGCTGCGAGATGATCAGCAGCTTGGGCCTGGCATCGATTTCGCGACCGACGATGAATTTCTGCAGGTTGCCGCCCGACAGCGACTTGGCGGCCGCGTTCGGCCCGCCGGCCTTGACCTTGAAGCGCTCGATGATCGCGCGCGCCTGGCTGTGCAGCACATCCATGTGCAGCCAGCCGCCGCGCCCCACGGCATCGTCGCGCGTGAGCAGCAGGTTGTGCGCCAGGCTCATCGACGGCACGGCGCCGCGGCCCAGCCGCTCCTCGGGCACGAAATGCAGGCCCAGCGCGCGGCGCTGGCGCGGCGACATGCGCCCGGCTTCGAGACCCGCCACCTGCACCATCGCGGGCGCGGCGCGCCGGTCTTCACCCGACAGGCTGTAGAGCAGCTCTTTCTGGCCATTGCCGGAAACGCCGGCAATGCCCACGACTTCGCCCGCGCGCACCTCGAAATCGATGCCCGAGAGATCGACACCGAAATGGTCGGTGCGCGCCAGCGTCAGGCCCTGCACGCGCAGCACCGTGGCGCCCGTGGCGACTTCGCGGTGGGTCAGCGCGGGCGGCTCGGCGCCTATCATCAGCCGCGACAGCGAGGCATTGGACTCTTCACCGGGACGGCACACGCCCGTGACCTTGCCACCGCGCAGCACCGTGCAGCTGTCGCACAGCGCGCGGATTTCATGCAGCTTGTGGCTGATGTAGAGAATGCTGCAGCCTTCGGCCGCGAGCTTGCGCAGCACGACGAACAGCTTCTCGACGGCCTGGGGCGTGAGCACCGAGGTGGGCTCGTCGAGAATCAGCACGCGCGGGCGCGTGAGCAGCGCGCGGATGATCTCGACGCGCTGCATTTCACCGACCGACAAGGTGTGCACCGGCCGCTGGGGATCGATGACCATGCCGTAGAGGCTGGCGGTTTCCTCGATGCGGCGCACGACTTCGGCGAGCGCGATCTGCTTGTCCAGGCCCAGCCAGACGTTTTCCGCCACCGTGAGCGTGTCGAACAGGCTGAAGTGCTGGAACACCATGGCGATGCCCAGCTGGCGCGCTTCCTGGGGATTGCGGATCTGCACCACCTTGCCGTCGACCTGCAGCAGGCCTTCGTCGGGCTTGACCGAACCGTAGATGATCTTCATCAGGGTCGACTTGCCTGCACCGTTTTCGCCCAGCACGGCGTGCACTTCGCCAGGCTGCACCGTCAGCGAGACGCCACTGTTGGCCACGACGGCCGGGTAACGTTTGGTAATGCCCGTCAATTGCAAGCGCGGCGGTGTCATACCGGGCGCGGAATTTGTTTCAGGGGGATTCATGGGCGCGATTGTCTCTCAATTTTACAAACACATTCCATAAGATATCCTGCAAGTGCTTGCCTGGCTTAGCCAACAAGCTATTAAAAATATAGCAACAAAGTCACGATTTGCATTGCACGGCGCATTCCTTCACCCGCCTCGGAACAGCTCGCCCAGCGGCCGGAAGGCACTATGCATGCGCAACAACTGCGCCTGCACCCCGTGCGTGAACGCGCAATCGACCAGTCTGCTGCAAGCAAAACCCGTGCGCATTGGTGCTTTACCGCATCAATCGCATGCGCCTCGGGTGCGGCACCGATGGACGCCAGCCGCGCAGCGCATGAAAATTGCTTGTGTCACAGGGCCATGACACCATGGCCCCAGACCCGCTGCATTTTTCCCGCTGCCTTCTCCACGTCTATCCATGACCCTCTCTGCCTTGCAATTCATACGCCGCGGCCAAACCGTGACACTGCACGATGTGCCGCCCGAGCGCACGCTTCTCGAAGTCCTGCGCGAAGACCTGGGCTGCAGCGGCACCAAGGAAGGCTGTGCCGAAGGCGATTGCGGCGCCTGCACGGTGGTCATCGGCGAGGCCGTGGCCACGCCCGCAGGCGGGCAATTGCGTTATTCGGCGATCAACAGCTGCATACGCCTGGCCCACTCGGTACAGGGGCTCGCGTTGTGGACCGTCGAAGACCTGGTGCGCGACCCGTTGATAGAACGCGCCGACCCGGCCCGCATCCACCCGGCCCAGGAAGCAATGGTCAGCTGCCACGCCTCGCAATGCGGCTTTTGCACGCCGGGCTTCGTGATGAGCCTGTTCGGCATGTACCAGAACCGCGTCTGCCAGGGCCAGACCATCACGCGCGAACTCGCCCAGCATGACCTCTCGGGCAATCTGTGCCGCTGCACCGGCTACCGCCCCATTCTCGACGCCGCCCAGCAGATGGCGGATCTGCCGCGCGCCCAGGTCGACGAGCCCGCGCTGCTCGCGCAGTTGCAACAGCTGCAGGCGCCCACACTCGAAGGCGCCCATTACCTCGCGCCGCGCAGCCTGGCCGAGCTGCTGCAGGCGCGTGCCGCCCACCCCCAGGCGCAGATCGTTGCCGGCGGCACCGATGTCGGCCTCTGGGTCACCAAGCAGTTGCGCGAATTCGGCCAGGTGCTCGATGTGACGCGCGTGGCCGAGCTGCGCGAGATAGACGCCAGCGGCGAGCATCTGGGAATAGGCGCGGCCGCAACGCTGACCCAGGCGTTCGCGGCCCTGCAGGCGCTGTGGCCGCAGCTCGATGAATTCGCCGCGCGCTTTGCGGGCCTGCCGGTGCGCAACGCGGGCACGCTGGGCGGCAATGTCGCCAACGGCTCGCCTATCGGCGACTCGATGCCGCTGCTGATCGCGCTGCGCGCCCAGGTGGTGCTGGCCAGCCTGCAGGGTGAGCGCCGCCTGCCGCTCGAAGACTTCTACACCGGCTACCGCAGTAACCAGCTCGCGGCCGACGAAGTGCTGGTGCGCATCGAAGTGCCCAAGCCGCGCGCGGGCGAGATGCTGCGCGCCTACAAGGTCTCCAAGCGCACCGACGATGATATTTCCGCGGTCTGCCTGGCCATACAGCTCACGCTGCAGGGCGGCCAGGTGCAGGCGGCGGCCATAGGCGTGGGCGGTGTCGCGGCCACACCGGTGCGCGCGCGCGCCACCGAAGCCGTGCTGACCGGCGCGCCCTGGAACGAAGCCACGCTCGCGCGCGCCGCCGATACATTGCGCCACGAGTTCCAGCCGCTGTCCGACATGCGCGCCAGCGGCGCGTACCGCCGCGCGCTGCTCGCCTCTTTGCTCGAACGCTACTGGCTTGAAAGCACGGGTTCAGACACCGTGCTCGCCACCCTGATTCCGCTGGCACAAGCGGCCGCTGTCCAGAAAGCCAAGGCATGAAAGTCCTTCACCCGCTCTCCCCCGAAGTCGCCGCGGCGCTGGCGCCGGCGCGCACCCTGCCGGCCATGGGCCAGTCGCATTTCCACGAAAGCGCCCAGGCCCAGGTGCTGGGCACGGCGCATTACATCGACGACCTGCCTGAAGTCAAAGGCACGCTCTACGCCGCGCCTATCCTGTCGAAAGTCGCCCACGGCCGCCTGCGCGGCGTCGACAGCCAGGCGGCGCAGGCGCTGCGCGGCGTGCGCGGCGTGGTGCTAGCGGCCGATGTGCCCGGTGACAAGCTGCTGGCCGCGTTCGGCCATGACGAGCCGGTGTTTGCCATCGACAGCGTGCAGCATGTGGGCCAGGTCATTGGCCTGGTGGTGGCGGGCAGCATGCGCCAGGCGCGGCGCGCCGCGCGCCTGGTGGAATGCGATATCGAAGCCCTGCCCGCGGTGCTCGACGTGCACACCGCCCATGCGCAGCAAAGCTATGTGCTGCCACCGGTGTTCGTGCGCCGCGGCGATGCCCAGGACGCGCTGATGCGCAGCGAGCACCGGCTCGGCGGCCGGCTCGAAGTCGGCGGCCAGGAGCATTTCTACCTCGAAGGCCAGATCGCCTATGCGCTGCCGCTCGAGCAAAGCCAGTGGCAGATCTTCTCGAGCACCCAGCACCCGGGCGAAGTCCAGCATTGGGTCGCGCATGCGCTGGGCCTGGAGAACCATGCGGTCAAGGTCGAGTGCCGGCGCATGGGCGGAGGCTTTGGCGGCAAGGAAACCCAGGCCGGGCATCTGGCGGTCTGGGCCAGCGTGGCCGCGCACAAGTTCGGCTGCCCGGTCAAGCTGCGGCTGGACCGCGACGACGACTTCATGATCACCGGCAAGCGCCACCCGTTTGCCTATGAATACGATGTGGGCTTCGACGACAGCGGCCGCATCACCGGGCTGCAGCTCGAGATGCTGGTCAACTGCGGTTTCTCGGCCGACCTGTCGGGCCCGGTCGCCGACCGCGCGATCTTCCACGCCGACAACGCCTATTTCCTCAGCGACGTGGAGATCGCCTCCTACCGCTGCAAGACCAACACCCAGAGCCACACTGCGTTTCGCGGCTTTGGCGGCCCGCAGGGCGTGATCGTGATCGAGGCCATCCTGGGCGACATCGCGCGCCAGCTCGGCCTGGATGCATTCGATGTGCGCCTGCACAACCTCTACGACGCCGACCCGCAGGGCCCGCGCAGCCTCACGCACTACCAGATGCGCGTCGAGGACAACATCCTGCACGACCTGCTGCCCACGCTGGCCGAGTCCGCCGACTACCGCGCGCGCCAGGCCGAGATCACGGCCTGGAACGCGGGCCAGCCCATCATCAAGCGCGGGCTGGCGATCACGCCCGTGAAGTTCGGCATCAGCTTCACGGCCACGCTGTTCAACCAGGCCGGCGCACTGGTCCATGTCTACACCGACGGCAGCGTGCAGGTGAACCATGGTGGCACGGAAATGGGCCAGGGCCTGAACACCAAGGTCGCGCAGATCGTCGCCGACGAACTGGGCGTGCCGCTGGCGCGCGTGCTGGTCACGGCCAGCGACACCAGCAAGATCCCCAACGCCAGCGCCACGGCGGCATCGAGCGGCACCGACCTCAACGGCCGCGCGGCGCAATACGCGGCGCGCACCGTGCGCAACAACCTCGCGGCCTTTGTCGCCGGCCTCGACAACTGCGGCGCGGGCGCCGTCGATTTCGTCGGCGGCCTGGTGCGCACGCCCAAAAGCGAACGCCGCTGGGAGGATGTGGTCGGAGAGGCCTTTGCCAACCGCATCCAGCTGTGGAGCGACGGCTTCTACCGCACGCCCAAGATCCACTACGACAAGCACACGCTCACGGGCCGGCCGTTCTACTACTTCTCGTATGGCGCGGCCTGCACCGAAGTCGCCGTCGATACGCTGACCGGCGAGAGCCGGGTGCTGCGCGTGGACATCCTGCATGACGTCGGCCACAGCATCAACCCGGCCATCGACATCGGCCAGATCGAAGGCGGTTTCGTGCAGGGCATGGGCTGGCTCACGACCGAGCAGCTGGTCTGGAACGACAAGGGCCTGCTGACCACGCATGCGCCCAGCACCTACAAGATCCCCACGGCGGGCGACATTCCCGCGCATTTGCGCGTCGACCTCTGGCCCGAGGCCAACCGCGAAGACAATGTCGGCGGCAGCAAGGCCGTGGGCGAGCCGCCGTTCATGCTGGCGATCAGCGTCTACGAGGCCTTGCGCAATGCGCTCGCCGCGACGCGCAGTGGCGCGTCGGCCCGGCAGCCGCTGACGCTGACCGCGCCCGCGACCGCGGAAAATCTGTTGCGGGCGTTGGGGCGGGTTTAGGGGCGAGCCAGACCATTTGCCCTGAGCCGCGATTGAAGGCAGCAGCCTCCTGCATGCCTGGCGCCAGGTGCTGACCGAACATACGCTGCGCCCTGAAGCGCCCTTCGACAAGCTCTCAAGAAACAGCTTTTTTTCCAACTAAATCAATGACTTAGAAAGTGACCGATTTAGGAAAACAGCGGCGAGATTGATAAAAACCGTTCGTGGTGAGCTTCGCTAGGCGCGCCCGTCGAACCATGAACGGCCCGCCCTCAAGCGCTCGTCAGCCCTTCTATCCGTCAGCAGGCGCAGGGCGCATGACGAACGGGAATTCAATCCGGCGCAACGTTCTCGGCCAATGCCTCGCTGTGCTCATGCACGCGCCCGCGCCCCTGGCGCTTGGCTTCGTAGCAGGCCATGTCGGCCGCATGCAGCATGGCCGCGATATTGCGCTGCGCATCGAGCACCACCATGCCTATGCTCACGCCCAGCCAGAAGCGCTGGCCCTGGTACGACGCCTCCCAGGCGCTGATGGCCTGGCACAGCTGGTCGGCCTGCACGCGGCCTTCGCGCGCGCTCGCATCGGGCAGCAGCACCGCGAATTCGTCGCCGCCCAGGCGCGCCACCGAGCCGGGGTGGCGCACCAGCGTTTCGAGCAGGCGCGCGAAGTGGCGCAGCAGGGTATCGCCCGCATCGTGCCCGGCGAGGTCGTTGACGCTGGCGAAATGGTCGAGATCGAGAAACAGCAGCACCCCGCCTTCGCCGGGCGCAGGCTCGGCCTCGCCCACGGCACGCAGTGGTTTACGGCGTTCGTCGAGCCAGTACTGCAGCCGCATCGTCAAGGCGTCGCGGTTGGGCAACTGCGTCAGTGCGTCGTGCTGGGCCAGCCATTGCGGGCGGGTACGCGCTTCGCGCTGATCGGTCACGTCCCTGACCATCCAGACCATGGCCGCGCCTGCGCCCGCCTCGCGCCGCAGCGTCGACGTGACGCGCCGGCCCTGCATGCGCAGCCACACCGGGCTGCCGTTCCTGCGCATCAGGCAGACCTCGCCATCGAACTGACCATAGGCGCGCATCTCCCAATGGACGCGCTCCATCAGCCGGCGGTGCTCGGCGTCGCTCGCGCAGAGCTGGCGTATCGGGTAGCCCTGGAGCTCCTGCGGCTCGTAGCCCAGCATGCGCGCGGCCTGGGTGCCGAGGAGCTCGACGCGGTCGTGGCGCGTGACCACGATCGCCACCGGCGCCGCCTCCAGAATGGTCACGGTCTGCGCCTGAAAGCGCGCCGCGCGCCGGGCCAGCGTATCGCGCTGGCGCGACAGCGCGTGCAGTGCGCGCCACAGCACCGCCACTTCGCCCCAGGCATGGGACAGGGCCGGCAGGCAGGCGAGCCGCGGCATGCCGCCAGGCACATGGCGCTGCAGCATCTGCGCCGCGCGCGCCGTGAGCTCCATCCAGGGCTGGGTCAGCAGCACCATGGCCGCGGCGGCGAGCAGCGCCAGCAGCGCGGCCCCTGACAGCGCCGCGCTGCCCCAGCCCGCAAGCCCCCACAGCGGCGCCATGTCGAGCCGCGTGACACGCACCAGAAACCATTGCGGCAGCGGCATGCCGGCCAGCGTGTAGAGATAGTCGCCCTGGGTCTGGCTGGCGCTGCGTATCTGGACCGGCAACTGCTGCTGCAGCGCGCGCACGAAAGGCAGGCCCAGGCCGGCCTCGTCGCGCACATGGCCGAGCCAGCGCGCCGGGTTGGAGTGGGCGACGATGCCGCCATCGGGCGCGACCAGCATCAGCCGGCTCGCAGTCCAGCCGTCGGAGGCCGCGGGCGGCAGCAGCGCCTGGGACGACAGCCGCATGCCGCCGGCCATCACGCCGACCACCTCGCCCGCGCCGGTGCGCAGCGGCGCGGTGAACAACAGCCGCAAGTCATCGTTCTCGGCCTGAAGCACGGTGCCGACCATGGGCTTGCCGCCGGCCAGCGTGCGCCGCAGCAGCTCGCGCTCGTTGGCATCGAGCGAATCGAGCGGTCTGTCCTTGCCAGCTCGCATATAGGCCATGAGACGGCCGTCGGCCAGCGCCACGCTCACCGAATCGAACCAGTCGACCAGCGGCAGCTCTTCGTGCAGCGCGACGGCCAGCGCCTGGCTGTCCTGCAGGCGCGTGAGCGGTATCGCATCGGCGAGCGTGAGCAGCACTTTTTGCTGCTGCTCGACGCGCGCGGCCAGCAGGCGCGCGACGAGTTCGACTTCGTCGGTCTGCTGGTCGCTGGCGCGCGCCAGCGACTCCTGCGCCACGCCGCGGTGCACATACCAGGCACTGCCCGCGCTGGCCAGCAGCACGGCCACGACCATCAGCAGCAGCAGGCAACGCAGCAGCGGGCCAAGGCGTGCACGCGGCAGCAAACGGCCTTCGTCAGACAGGCCTGCAGCACGGGAGAGGTCGGCATCAAGGGCCATGGGCGTAGGGCGAAACCAATGTTCAGCCAATATAAACAGCCCCTGTCGCCGCCTCCAGGGGTGGAACCCTCATAGCACGGAGAAACCATTTGTAACCCTTCGACCCTTCGCTCCTTAGGCAGGCTCAGGGCTCAGGGAAAGTGCCCTGCCAGCTCGCGCAGTCCTTCAGGCTGCGGCAACTTCAGCTGATTGCCCTTGCCCGCGATCAGGCCCTGGTCGCGCAGCCGGCGCAGCGCGCGCGAAAAGGTTTCGGGGGCGATACCCAGTTGCGCGGCGATCAGGCGCTTGCGCTCGCCCAGCAGCACCTGCAGGCCCCCCCCAGGCGCGACCTGGGCATGCTGCAGCAGCCATTGCGCGCAGCGGCCTTCGGCGTCCTGCAGCAGGCGGCTGATGGCCAGATCGGTCTGCTCGCAATAGGCCCGGGCCATGTCGTCGACCAGCCCGCGCAGCAGCGGCGGCAGGCCCTGCAGCCCGGCCTCGAACGTACCCAGTGCCACGCGGCGCAGCTGGACCGCGCCCTCGGCGACCATGTCCAGGCTGCAGTGGCGCCCACGCAGTACAAAGGCCGCGTCCAGCCAGGCCGGGCCCTGCACCATGCCCAACCGGTGGCGCAGTCCGCCCTGCGCTTCGCGTATGCCCAGCGCCACCCGGCCGCTGTCGAGGTACAGCACATCCTCGCAGCGCGTGGCGCGCGCGCGCAGCAGCGCGCCGGCGCTGCGCCGTTCAACCGGAGAGAAAGCATCGATGCGGGACAAAGGCAACATTGCGCCACTGTGCCGCAGCGCGCCGGCCGGCATCTTGCGCCATGTCAAGAAGCCGTTGCGCCGGGCTATGCGTCAGAGCCGAGAATCAGCAGCGCGCGGAAATCGTTGACATTGGTGAATGTCGGGCCGGTGACCACCAGATCGCCCAGGCCGTCGAAGTAGCTCCAGGCATCGTTGCGGTCGAGGTGGTCCTGCACCGACAGCGCAAGGCCGCGCGCGCGCGCCAGCGTATCGGGCGCCACGAGCGCGCCGGCGTTGTTCTCCACGCCGTCTATGCCATCGGTGTCGGCCGCGAGCGCCCAGACCCCGGCCTGGCCTTGCAGCGCCTGGGCCAGGCCCAGACAGAACTCGCCCGCGCGCCCGCCCCGGCCCCTGGCCGCGCCCGGCAGCCGCGGGCGTACCGTGACCGTGGTCTCGCCGCCGCTGAGCAGCACGCAGGGCGTCTTGAACGGCTGGCCGCGGCGCGCCACGGCGCGCGCCAGCGCCGCATGCACGCAGCCGACTTCGCGCGACTCGCCTTCGATTTCATCGCTGAGCACCCAGGCGTCGATGCCGGCCGCACGGGCCTGGGCCGCGGCCGCTTCGAGCGCCTGCTGGGGCGCGGAAATCACGGCCAGCGTATGGCCGTCGAAGCACGTGTCACCGGGCTTGGGGGTTTCGAGCGCACCGCTTTGCAGCGCCGCACGCACGCTGTCCGGCAGCGCAATGCCCAGCCGGTCAATGATGGCCAGCGCCTGGGCGCAGTTGCCCGCGTCGGCCACGGTAGGCCCGCTGGCGATGGTTGCAGGATCGTCGCCGGGCACGTCGCTGATGGTCAGCGTGACCACGCGCGCCGGCGCGCAGGCCGCGGCCAGGCGCCCGCCCTTGATGCGCGACAGGTGCTTGCGCACGCAGTTCATTTCGGCGATGTCGGCGCCGCTTTCAAGCAGTTGGCGGTTGATGCGCTGCTTGTCTTCAAGCGTCAGGCCATCGGCGGGCAGCGTCAGCAGCGACGAGCCGCCGCCCGAGATCAGGCACAGCACCAGATCGTCGGCCGTGAGGCCCTGAACCAGCGCCAGGATGCGCTCGGCAGCGCGCATGCCGGCCGCGTCGGGCACGGGGTGCGAAGCTTCGACGACTTCGATGCGCTCGGCCAGTCCCGCGGGGCGCGCGGGCACATGGTCGTAGCGCGTCACGACCAGGCCGGTCAGCGCGGCGTCGGCGGGCCACAGCGCCTCGACCGCCTGGGCCATGGACGCGCCGGCCTTGCCTGCGCCTATCACCACCGTGCGCCCGCGCGGCGGCGCGGGCAGGTGCTCGGCAATCGCATGCAGCGGCAGCGCGCTGCGCACCGCCGTCGCAAAAAGGGCGTTCAGGAATTCGCGCGGCTGCCGGTGTGGATCGGGCAGCGCGCTTGTCTCGCTAAGGGTAGTAGTAGTCATGGCTCGCCATTGTGCACGGACCAAGGGGACACCGAGCAAGGGCCGCACCTCGGCGGCCCATGCCGCAAAGCGGCTCAGGGGGTGCTCAGTTTATCGGAGCACCGCCTTCGTACCAGCGCTTGACCAGGTCGCGCTCCGCGTCGCTGAGTGCGCCCGGATTGCCGAACGGCATCTTGCGCAGCACCACGACCTGCTGGTAGATCTGGGTCGCGTGCTGCTTGATTTCGTCGGGCGCGTCGAGCTTGACGTTCTTCTGCGCCAGCGTCGCCGCGCTGTGGCAGACCACGCAATGCTGCGTGAGCAACGGGCCCAGCGCCTCATAGCCGGGAACGCCGGCCGCCGCGGCCACGGGCGCCGCGCCGGGAGCGGCCGATGCCACGGGCGCTGCCGCGGCCGCCTTGGGCACGGGCTTGAGCCAGACGGCCGTCGCCACCAGCACCAGCACGCCGGCCAGCGCATAGGGCCAGGGATGGGGATTGCGGCCGAGCTTGAAGCCATGGCGCATCACGAAGAACTGGCGTATGGCCGCGCCCGCGAACATCATCAGGATCAGCACCAGCCAGTTCTGCGCATGGCTGTGCAGCCAGCCATAGTGGTTGGACAGCATCGCGAACAGCACGGGCAGCGTGAAGTAGGTGTTGTGGACGCTGCGCTGCTTGCCGCGCTTGCCGTGGATGGGGTCGACCGGCCGGCCCTGCTGCAGGTCCTTGACCACGGTGCGCTGGCCGGGAATGATCCAGAAGAACACGTTGGCGCTCATCGACGTCGCGAGCATCGCGCCCACCAGCAGGAAAGCGGCCTGGCCCGGGAAGATCTGGCAGGCGAGCCAGGCCGCGAAGCAGACCAGCACCAGCACCAGCGCGCCGACGATGGCGTCGCCGCGCTCGCGCTGGCCGAAGATGCGGCAGATGCCGTCGTAGAGCAGCCAGAACACCACCAGGAACGCCAGCGCCGCGGCAATCGCCGCATGCGGGTGCAGCGCGTGGGGGTTGGACGGGTCGACCAGGTAGATGTTCGCGTTCCACAGGTACGACACCGTGAGCAGCGCGAAACCGCTGAGCCAGGTCGTATAGCTTTCCCAGTAGAACCAGTGCAGATGCTCGGGCAGCCTGGGGGGCGAGACCGCGAACTTGACAGGGTGGTAGAAGCCGCCGCCGTGCACGGCCCAGAGCTCGCCGCTCACGCCCTGCTTTTTCAAGTCTTCGTCCTGCGGCGGCGTGAGGCTGCTGTCGAGAAACACGAAGTAGAACGAGGACCCGACCCAGGCGATTGCCGTGATGACGTGCAACCACCGCAGCAGCAGATTGGCCCAATCGAGAATGTAGCTTTCCATAGCTCTCAACCCTGGCAGCGTGGGGCTGCCGTGAAAATCCACCTGCCCACCACTGCGGGCGCTCTGGGCAGGAGAAGATCGCGCACCTGTGGTGGCTGAACCACCGTCACGGGCACCGCTGCGACCAGTCTGTACTGGCGCGAGTGTATACAAAAAGTCACGAAACCTGCGAGAAAACGCGGCCGCACCACGCGCACGCATTGCGCACCGCACGGATGCAAGCGCACTCACTGCATTGGTGCACCTTTTTTACAGGGTTTTCCATCAAGGCAAACGACGATAGCAATGGCTCACTTCACTGGAGCCGACGCATCAGCGAATAGCCACAGACTACCGGCAAAGGCAGTTGCGATTGATTCAATTGCCATGCATGCCATCGCAGGCGCCCATGCCCATCCCGTATGATGAACTTAAATATCGAACCAAGTTCCAAAAAACCGAACAGAGAAATTCGCATGAGTATTCTGGAAAACGTGCAGCGCCTGCTGACGGTGTACGCACAGGGCGTGAGCGACCTGAGCTTCAGCGAGGTGGCCGAGCAATTGGATCTGCCCAAAAGCTCGGCCTCGCATCTGCTGCACCAGATGCACCGCTTCGGCCTGCTCGAACAGAACCCGCGCACGCGCCGCTACCGCACCAGCGCCTTGCTCGCCCAGGCGTCGCACCCCCAGAGCCAGAACGCCTCCTGGGATGCGCTGTGCTGGCAGGTGCTCGAACAGCTGTCCGAGCGCACCGGCCTCACCGCCTACCTGTCGACGCTCAACGGCGCGCAGACCATGGTCATCCAGCGCCTCGACGGCCGCTCTCCGGTGCAGGTGGTGTCGCCGCCGGGTGCGCTGCGCGCCGCCTGCGACACGGCCATGGGCCGGGCCATGCTCTCGCGCCTGAGCCCCGCCGAATTCCAGACGCTGTACGGCAACGATGCGCTGCGCGCGCTCGAGCCACCGAGCCAGGCACGGCTGGCCGATGTGGGCGCGCTGGCCGAGGAAGTGGCTGTGGCCACGCGCCAGCGGCACGCGGTGCTGATAGACGCCGCGCTGCCCGGCGTGGGCGCGATCGCGGCCGCGGTACGCCACCCGGTGAGCGGCGAGCTGCGCGGCTTTTGCGTGTCGTTCGTGGCCGGCGTGCACGCGCCCATGGATGCACCGTCGATCAACCGCTACCGCCAGTTGATGCTCGACGAAGTCGGCGCACTGGGCCGGCGCGTCAGCGACCGCTTCTGGACCGAACCCGCACTGCCCAGCGCGCAGTGGTCACCCACCCTGTGAGGTTTTCCGCCATGCAACTTCTTCTCCTGAGCAACTCCACCAGCCCCCAGGGCTTTCTGACCCATGCGCTGCCCGCGATAACCGAATGGGCGCAGCTGGGAACAGAACCTGCCCACGTGCTGTTCGTGCCCTACGCCGGCGTCACCCGCACCTGGGATGCCTACGAAGCATTGGTCGCCGATGCGCTGCGCCCCGCGGGCCTGCAGCTGCATTCACTGCACCGCGAGGCCACGCCGCTCGAAGCCATCGCGCGCGCCACGCATATCGTGGTGGGCGGCGGCAACACCTTCGCACTGGTGCGCCAGTTGCGCCAGACCGGCCAGCTCGCGGCCATCGCCGAGCGCGTGCGCTCGGGCGGCGCGCGCTATCTGGGCTGGAGCGCGGGCGCCAACCTCGCCTGCCCGCGCCTGAGCACCAGCAACGACATGCCCATCGTCGATCCGCTGGGCTTCGACACGCTGGGCCTGGTGCCGTTCCAGATCAACCCGCATTACACCGAAGCCCACCCCGAAGGCCACCGCGGCGAAACGCGCCAGCAGCGGCTGCGCGAGTTCGCGCTGCTCAACCCCGGCGTGGCTGTGCTGGGCCTGCCCGAAGGCACGGGCCTGCGCGTCGATGGCAACCAATACACCCTGCAGGGTGACCCGCAAACACCGGCCCGCTGGTTCACCGATACCGAGGCCCCGGCAATCCTGCCCATGGGCCCCTGGAAACTCTGAAGTTCTGAAATTCTGACCCGATGAAACACGTCTCCCACCTCATTGACCTTCTGTCCAGCGCCCATGTGAGTGGCGCGGGCATCGCAGAGTACCTGCGCGGCTTCGGCGTCGGCAGCATCACCGTCACGCCCGTGAGCCAGGACGGCCTGTCGACCGACTTCATCGCCATTGAAATCCCCGGCAGCAAGCCCGACGCGCCGCGCCTGGGCATCGTCGGGCGCCTGGGCGGCGTGGGCGCACGCCCCAGCGTGACCGGCCTGGTCTCCGACAGCGACGGCGCCGTGGTGGCGCTCGCAGCCGCGGCCCATCTGATGGAAATGCACAACCGCGGCGACGTACTCGAAGGCAGCGTGATCATCCACACGCATATCTGCCCGCGCGCCGGCACCCGCCCGCAGCACCCGGTGCCGATGATGAAGTCGCCGTTCGCGATGCGCGAAATGATGCGCCACGAAGTCAGCCAGCGCATGGACGCGATCCTGGCCGTGGACACCACGCGCGGCAACCGCCTCGTGAACCAGCGCGGCGTGGCGCTCACGCCCGTGGCCAAGCAGGGCTACCTGCTGCCGATTCCCGACCTGATGCTCGACCTCATGGGCTGGGTCAGCGGCCAGTTGCCGCTGACGCTGCCGCTCACAACGCAGGACATCACGCCCTACGAGAACGGCCTGCCGCATGTGAACTCCATCATGCAGCCGACCATCGCCACCGACGCGCCCGTGGTCGGCGTGGCGCTGACCGCCCAGACCACGGTGCCGGGCTGCGCCACCGGCGTGACCAATGCCTGGGACACCGACGTCGCCATGCGCTTTTGCGTCGAAGTGGCAAAGATGTTCGGCGCGGGCAAGCTCGCTTTCGTGCATGCCGAGCACTGGGCCCAGCTGCAGGCGCGCTACGGCTCGCTGGCCCACCTGCAGACCACGGGCAACGCGCCCGCGAACGCATAAGGGCAGCCGCCATGGCACGCCGCATTGCCTTCTTCACCATTGGCGAATCGCCGCGCTCCGACGTCGTGCCTGAAATGGCACGCTGCCTGGGCGAGCATGTACGGATAGACGAATTCGGCGTGCTCGACGGGCTCGACGCCGCGCAGCGCGCAGCGCTCTCGCCCCGGCTGGGCAGCCACCGCTTCGCTTCGCGCCTGCGCGACGGCACGCCGGTCGAGCTGGACCACCACGCGACCGAGGCGCGCCTGGCGGCGCTGATGCAGCAGGCCGATGACAAGGGCTATGACGCGCTCGTGCCGCTGTGCACCGGCACGCTGATCCCGCGCATGCACAGCCTTGTGGTCGAGCCGCAGCAGGTGGTAGACCACCATGTCGCGGCGTTGTCGGCGCACTGCCGGGCGCTGGGCCTGATCGTTCCGCTCGCGGCCCAGGTCGCGACCTTCCATCTGGCCCAGCCCGTGGCCTGCGCCGTCAAGACCGTGCATGCCTCGCCCTACGAGACCGCCCCCGCAGCCGCGGACGCGGCGTTCGACGCCGCGGGCCGCGCACTCGCAGAGTGCGACCTGATCGTCATGCACTGCATGGGCTACGGCCAGGCGATGCGCGCGCGCGTCGCCCAGGCCAGCGGCCGCCCCACGCTGCTGTCCAACCGCATCGTCGCCGACGCGCTGGCCCAGTTGCTGGCCTGAGTGTCCTGTCCACCCGTTTTTCCACTCCGAGTTTGAGGAAGTCTTCCATGTCGATTCGTCCAATGATACGCGCCGGTGTCTGCGCCCTGACCCTGGCCGCCACCGCCCTCGGCTCCACTGCGGCCCTCGCCGAATGGAAGCCCGAGCGCCCCGTCAAGCTGCTCGTGGGCTTTGCGCCCGGCGGCTCGGCCGACACGCTGGCGCGCCTGATCGCCGAGCCGCTGGGCCGCAAGCTGGGCCAGCCGGTGGTGGTCGAGAACATCCCCGGCGCGGGCGGCAACATCATGGCCCAGCGCCTGTCCACGGCCCCCGCCGACGGCTACACGCTGGGCATGGGCGCCGCAGGTTCGATGTCGGTGACCTTCCACCTGAACCCCGCGGCCACCAAGTACAAGCCCGAAAGCTTTGCGCCCGTGACGCTGCTGGCGACCCAGCCCAACGTGGTGATCGTCAACAACAACGTGCCCGCGGCCAACATCAACGACCTCAAGAGCTATATCCAGAAGACGCCGCAGGCCAGCTACGGCATCGCCGGCATAGGCATTTCCAACCACCTGATCGCCGAGTCCATGCTCAGCCGCCTGGGCGTGAAGATGGAAGCCGTGGCCTACAAGGGCGCCGCGCCCGTGATCACCGACCTGCTGGGCGGCCACATCGCGATGACCGTCGACAACATCACCACCGCCGCGGCGCTGGTCAAGGAAAACAAGGTCAAGGCCCTGGGCGTGACCACCGCCAAGCGCGCGCCCCAGTTGCCCGATGTGCCGACCTTGCAGGAGCAGGGCATCAAGAACTTCGACATGCCCACCTGGCAAGGCCTGTTCGCACCCGCGGGCCTGCCCGCCGACGTGATGAAGACCTATTTCCAGGCCGTGCAGGAAGTGCTCAAGGACCCCGCTACGCATGAAAAGATGGCACTGCTGGGCTCCGAGCCCGTGCCCGGCGTGTCGTCGGCCGACTTCGTGAAGTACCTGGCCAAGGACCGCGCGCAATGGGCGCAGACCATCAAGGCGGCCAACATTCAGCCCCAATAAACTAACGCACCCCCTGAGCGCCTTCGGCGCTTCCCCCTCTCTCGCTTCGCGGGAGGGGGGCGACACCATCGCTGCGGGGCGGCCCTTGCTCGGTGCCCCCCGCTGGTGCACGCCAGTGTTAAAACGCAGGCTCAGCCCCGCCGCTGCAGCAATTGCGCGGCCACCGCGACGGCAATCACTTCGGGCTCCTTGCCGTGGATTCCGGGCAGGCCTATGGGGCAGGTGACCTGGTCGAGCTCCTGCGCGCTGAAGCCGCGCTGCGCGAGCCGGCGGCGAAACACCGCCCATTTGGTCGCGCTGCCTATCAGGCCTATGAAATCCAGGTCGGCGCGCGCGCGCTGGCGCTGCAGGCAGGCGGCAACCACCTCGAGGTCTTCCGCATGGCTGAAGCTCATGATCAGCACCTGCGAATGCGCAGCGAGATCGGAGACCGCGGCTTCGACAGGCGCGGAATGCTCGCAGACCACGGCGCCTGTGGCGTCGTCCAGCCACTGCAGCGCGAACACCGCGTCGCGGCTGTCTATCCAGTGCAACTCGCAGGGCAGCGTCGTGAGCAGCCGCACCAGCGCGTGGCCCACATGGCCCGCGCCGAACAAGGCCACCCGCAGCGCGGGCGCCAGGCGCCGGGCGCTGCGCGCGGCAAGCCGCCGCAGCCCGGCCAGATCGCCCCGGGCCAGCGGCTCGTAGCGCAGCCAGACCACGCCGCCGCAGCACTGGCCCAGGCTGGGGCCCAGCGCATAGCGCCGCTCCAGGCCTGCCCCGCCTTCTGTCATCAGTGCACGCGCCTGCGCCATGGCCTCGAATTCGAGGTGGCCGCCGCCAATCGTGCCGACCAGTTCGTCGGCCAGCACCAGCATCCAGGTACCGGCCTCGCGCGGCACCGACCCCTGGCAGCGCACTACTTCGACCCAACAGGCGGGCGCCGCACCAAGCCTGTCACAGGCCGTTTTTAATGTATTCAAACGAAAATCCTTCTTCGCTTTGCCAGCGCAGTGCATGGTTTTGGACGTTGCCATCCCTGGCCCGGCAGGCTTTCAGGATAACCTCGCACCATGCCCGATAAGCGTTCCCCCTCTCCTTCCACGCCCTCCGACGCAGGCCGCCCGCGTTCCTGGCTCTGGGCCAGCCTGATGGCCGGCGTCGCCTCCCTGGTCGCCGCCTGCAAGTCGCCTCCCGTTCCCCCCCAGCGCGGCCCTGACGCGACGCTGCAGGACCAGGCCGCCGGCGCGCCCGCGTCTTCGGGCGCGGCCACGCCGCGCGCCTACCGCCAGGATGCGGCCAAGCACCTGTATGCGCGCAATGCCCAGCGCATCTACGCAGGCCCGCTGCCGCCGATGCTGTATGCGATCGGCGTGCTCGAAGTCGATATCGACCGCAATGGCCGCGTCCAGCGCCTGAGCTGGATGCGCGCGCCCAGACATGCGCCCGAAGTCATCGCCGAAATCGAGCGCACCGTGCGCAGCGCCGCGCCCTATCCCGTGCCGGCACGCATGGGCAAGGTGACCTATACCGATACCTGGCTGTGGGACAAATCCGGGCAGTTCCAGCTCGATACGTTGACGGAGGGACAGCGCTGATCGCGTCCTTCTTGAGGCATGGCCTCGAAATCCCGTTCGTCCGCGGCCGGCCAGGCAGGCGCAGGGCGAACATTTTTCAGCGCGCCCTGGGCGAGACAAGTCTTGTCACAGGATGCCAGGAAATACCGGGGCTTCGACAGGCTCAGCCCGAACGGTTTTTTTGAGCGCGCCCCGAGCCACCGTTCGCCCTGCGTCCTGAGCCAGTCGAAGGACCGAAGGGCCGGCTATCACGACCCCCTATAAGTCGAATAGCTCCAGGGACTGACCAGCAACGGCACGTGGTAGTGCTGGTCGGCATGGGCGACGCCGAAATCCAGGCTCACGCGGTCCAGGAAGTTCGGCTCGGGCAGCGCCACGCCGCGCGCCTTGAAATACGCGCCCACGTCGAAGGTCAGCCGGTAGGTGCCGGTCTGCAGGCTCGCGTTGTCGAACAGCGGCGCATCCGTGCGGCCATCGGCATTGAGCACCAGTTGGCGCAACAGCGTCGCCTGCTCACCCTCGGTGCGGTAGAAGGATACGGCCATGCCGGCCGCAGGGCAGCCGTGCATCGTGTCGAGAACGTGGGTGCTCAGGCCCATAGGGAATCTCCTGTGTGCAAAAGCCTTGCCGGATGGCAGTTTGCGTAACAAAATTGTATACAAATTTTGTCCAGCAACACTAAAATTGCGCCATGGAACCCACGACCACCCGCACCATCGCCGAGGCGCTGACCCGCGCCATCGTGGAGCACAAGCTGCGCCCCGGCACCAAGCTTGGGGAGCAAAAGCTGGCGGATCACTTCGGCGTGTCACGCACGCTGGTGCGCCAGGCGCTGTTCCAGTTGACGCAGAACCGGCTGGTCACGCTCGAGCCCGCGCGCGGCGCCTATGTCTCTACACCGTCGGTGCAGGAAGCGCGCCAGGTGTTCGCCGTGCGCCGCATGCTGGAGACCGAGATGACGCGCGCCTTTGTTGCCGGCGTCACGCCGGCCAAGATCCAGGCCCTGCGCGCCCATGTGGCCGCGGAGCAGGCCGCGCTGGACCGTTCCGATGTCAGCCAGCGCACCGAACTGCTCGGAGACTTCCATGTGCGCATGGCCGAACTGATGGGCAACGAGGTGCTGGCCCAGCTGATCGGCGACCTGACGTCGCGCTGCGCGCTGATCATGCTGATGTACCAGTCGGCCTCGGCCGCCGAACACTCGCACGAGGAGCATGCCGAGATCGTCTCGGCACTCGCGGCCCGGGACGCCGATCGGGCCGTGCGCCTGATGCAGGAACATTTATTGCATGTCGAGGCCGGGCTGACGTTCGACCGTGAACTGCCCGCCAACGACCTGTCCCAGGCCCTGTCCTCACTCTGAAGTTTTCCCGCATGCTGTACGACGCCACCGCCCCCTATCCCCGAGACCTGGTGGGCTACGGCCGCAAGCCGCCCCACGCCCAATGGCCGGGGCAGGCGCGGATCGCAGTGCAGTTCGTGCTCAACTACGAGGAAGGCGGCGAGAACGCCGTGCTGCACGGCGACCCGGCGAGCGAGCAGTTCCTGTCCGAAATGTTCAATCCCGCGGCCTATCCCGAGCGCCACATGAGCATGGAAGGCATCTACGAATACGGTTCGCGCGCGGGCGTCTGGCGCCTGCTGCGCGAATTCGACAAACGCGGCCTGCCGCTCACGGTGTTCGGCGTCGCCAGCGCCCTGCAGCGCCACCCCGACGTGACCCAGGCGTTTGTCGAGCTGGGCCATGAAGTCGCCTGCCACGGCCTCAAGTGGATCCACTACCAGGGCGTGGCCGAGGAAGTCGAACGCGCCCACATGCAGCAGGCGATGGCGATTTTCCAGCAGCTGTTCGGCGAGCGCGCAACGCATGGCCTGGGCTGGTACACCGGGCGCGACAGCCCCAACACCCACCGCCTGGTCGCCGATTTCGGCGGCTTTGCCTACGACAGTGACTACTACGGCGACGACCTGCCGTTCTGGATGAAGGTCGCGAAAAGCGACGGCACCAGCGCGCGCCAGTTGATCGTGCCCTATACGCTCGACTGCAATGACATGCGCTTCGCCCTGCCCCAGGGTTTCTCGCACGCCGATCCCTTCTTCCAGTACCTCAAGGACACGTTCGACGTGCTCTACGCCGAAGGCGACCCCGCGGGCGACAACGCGCCCAAGATGATGAGCATAGGCATGCACTGCCGGCTGCTGGGCAAGCCCGGCCGGATCACGGCGCTGCAGCGCTTTCTCGACCACATCCAGCAGCACGAGGCGGTCTGGGTGTGCCGGCGCATCGACATCGCACGCCACTGGGCACAGACCCACCCCTGCCAGGATTGAACGCCATGCCCTTGACGCTGGAACAGCTGAATCAGGCCGACCCGGCCCAGGCCCTCGCCCTGCTCGACGGCCTCTACGAACACTCCCCGTGGATTGCCGCGGCGGCGCTGGCACAACGACCGTTCCGTTCGCTCGATCACCTCAAGCACACGATGGTGCAGGTGCTCGCGGCCGCGCCGGCGCAGGCCCGGCTCGACCTGATCCGCGCCCACCCCGAACTCGCGGGCAAGGCCATGGTGGCGCGCAGCCTCACGGCCGAGTCGACCAACGAACAGAACCGCGCCGGGCTCACGCAATGCACGCCCGGGGAGTTCGCGCGCATCCAGCAGCTCAACGCCGACTACAACGCGCGCTTCGGTTTTCCGTTCATCCTCGCGGTGCGCGGCCCGCGCGGGCTGGGCCTGGCCAAGCAGGAAATCATCGCGACGTTTGCGCGCCGCCTGCACAACCACCCCGACTTCGAATGCGCCGAGGCGATTCGCAACATCCACCGCATCGCCGAGATCCGCCTCAACGACAAGTTCGGCCATGTGCCCGCGCTGGGCAACGATGTCTGGGACTGGCAGGAAGCGCTGGCCGAATACTCCGACCCGGGCTTTGCCGAACACGGCCAGCTCACCGTGACGTATCTCACCGACGCCCACCGCGCCTGCGCGCAGCGCATCAGCGACGGGATGCGCGACTGCGGATTTGATGAAGTCGCCATCGACGCCGTGGGCAATGTCGTAGCCCGCTACCATCCGAGCGACGCGGCCGGGCGCTATCTGCTCACGGGCAGCCATTACGACACCGTGCGCAACGGCGGCAAGTACGACGGCCGCCTGGGCATCTTCGTGCCCATGGCCTGCGTGCGCGAGCTGCACCGCGCGGGCCGGCGACTGCCCTTCGGCATCGAGGTCGTGGCCTTCGCCGAAGAGGAAGGCCAGCGCTACAAGGCCACCTTCCTGGGTTCGGGCGCGTTGATCGGCGACTTCCGCCCCGAATGGCTGGAGCAGCAGGATGCCGATGGCGTCACCATGCGCGCGGCCATGCAGCACGCGGGCCTGGAGCCCGACGGCATTCCTGCGCTCAAGCGCGACCCGGCCGACTATCTGGGCTTTGTCGAAGTGCATATCGAGCAGGGCCCGGTACTCAACGAACTCGACATTCCGCTGGGCGTCGTGACCTCGATCAACGGCAGCGTGCGCTATCTGTGCGAAATGACCGGCATGGCCAGCCATGCGGGCACCACGCCCATGGACCGCCGGCGCGACGCGGCCACGGCCGTCGCCGAACTCGCGCTGTTCGTCGAGCAGCGCGCGGCGCGCGACGGCGACTCGGTGGCCACCATAGGCCAATGGCAGGTGCCCAACGGCTCGATCAACGTCGTGCCCGGGCGCTGCCTGTTCAGCCTCGACATGCGCGCGCCCACCGATGCGCAGCGCGACGCGCTGGCGGCCGACATCCTCGCCGAACTGGAGGCGATCACCGCGCGCCGCGGCCTGCGCTGCAGCAGCGAGCTCGCCATGCGCGCGGCCGCCGCGCCCAGCGATCCGGCCTGGCAGCAGCGCTGGGAGAAAGCCGTAGCGGCGCTGGGCCTGCCGGTATTTCGCCTGCCCAGCGGCGCGGGCCACGACGCGATGAAGCTGCACGAAGTCATGCCCCAGGCCATGCTGTTCGTGCGCGGCCTCAACGCCGGCATCAGCCACAACCCGCTGGAAAGCACGACGGCCGACGACATGCAGCTCGCGGTCGAGGCCTTCACCCATGTCCTGAACCAATTGAGCGACGAAGCGCAATGAGCCAAGCCCACGACCACGCAGACACCGCCTGCGCCACTTACTCTGCACTCGACGCCTGGATCGACGCGCATTTCGACGCCGAAGTGCAATTCCTGCAGGCGCTGGTGCAGGTGCCCACCGACACCCCGCCGGGCAACAACGCGCCGCATGCAGAGCGCACCGCCGCGCTGCTGCAGGACTTCGGCATGCAGGCCGAAAAGCACGCCGTGCCCACGCCCGAGGTCCAGGCCTACGGCATGGAATCGATCACCAATCTGATCGTGCGCCGCCCCTACGGCCCCGTGGGCTCGGGGCGCACGATTGCGCTCAACGCGCATGGCGATGTCGTGCCGCCGGGCGAAGGCTGGAGCCGCGACCCCTACGGCGCCGAGATCGAGGACGGCAAGCTCTACGGCCGCGCCGCGGCCGTGAGCAAGAGCGATTTCGCGAGCTTCACGTTCGCCGTCCGTGCGCTCGAAGCCGTGGCCCGGCCCACCCAGGGCGCCATCGAGCTGCACTTCACCTATGACGAGGAATTCGGCGGCGAACTCGGCCCGGGCTGGCTGCTGCGCCATCAGCTCACAAAGCCCGACCTGATGATTGCCGCGGGCTTCAGCTACGAAGTGGTCACGGCCCACAACGGCTGTCTGCAGATGGAAGTCACGGTGCACGGCAAGATGGCGCACGCGGCCGTGCCGCAAACCGGCGTGGACGCGCTGCAGGCCGCAACGGCGCTGATGAACGCACTCTACGCCGAGAACGCCAGGTACCGGCAGATCACGTCCGCAGTACCGGGCATCACCCACCCCTACCTGAACATCGGCACCATTCAGGGGGGAACCAATACCAACGTGGTGCCTGGAAAAGTGGTGCTCAAGCTCGACCGGCGCATGATTCCCGAGGAAGATCCGAGCGCCGTCGAAGCCGGCATCCGCGCGCTGATCGCCCAGGCCGCGGCCGACTTCAATCGCCTGCATGGCCTCGAAGGCGAGGACGCGGTGCACATCGCCATCAAGCGCCTGCTGCTGGCGCGCGCCATGACGCCCCTGGCCGGCAACCAGCCGCTGGTCGACGCGCTGCAGCAGCATGGCGAAGCCGTGTTCGGCCAGAAGCCGCCGGCCGTGGGCACGCCGCTCTATACCGATGTGCGCCTCTATGGCGAACACGGCATTCCCGGCGTGATCTATGGCGCCGGGCCGCGCACGGTGCTCGAATCGCACGCCAAGCGCGCCGACGAGCGCCTGCAGCTTGAAGACCTGCGCCGTGCAACGAAAGTCATCGCGCGCAGCCTGCACGACCTGCTGGGCTGAAGGCCCGCGCGGGAAGGCGCCGCTGCGCGCCCTCAGAACGTGTTCACGATCTCAGTGGCCCTGGCCGTGTGTATCGCCCGGTTCCGAGTACCCTTGAGCGTGGATATCCTTCAGCGCCACCAGGCAGGCAGCGACCTCGGGCGACGTGATCAGTGGCTCTACGTCCTGAAAAGACGGCATCTGCATGGACGGCAGCGGCAGCGGTTCTTCGTATGCCCCGCCAGCCGCCAAGCCTTGCTCGACAGCGTCCCAGAACCCGTCGCCGGACAGCGACCAGCCATAGTCCGCAGCGTCGTAGCGCACGAAAATGCCATCGCCACGCAAAATCGCCTGTGCGCTCCGATCGATATCGGCGTCCGGCAAATCTGCGCGCCATTTTGGATAGTCATACGCTACTTGCGCGGCGTGCCCCGGAAAATCCAGCGCATCGCCGGGCACATACAGCCTCACCGTGGTGAACGGGTTGAAGCGCAGGCTGCTGTCCTCGTGCGGCGCTGGGCCGCTGTGCTGGTCAGCGGCGGGAGGTGCATCCAGCGGCTCCGGGGCCGGGAACACTCTGCGGCCGTCGGCGTCCACGGCAACGCGCGCGTTGTGCTGCGTGTTCGCCTGCAGCAGGCGCTGCGCGTCGTCCAGGCCATCGCCGGGCATCCGATCCTGCTCCTCCTCGATGTTCTCCAGTGCAATGAGGCATAACACTTCCAGTGCGTCCTCAAAGCCTTCGAAGTCGAACAGCGCGATCACATCGCTGTATTCGGCACCTGCGAAATAGAAATTCTCGTGATCGTGCAGATAATGAAATCTGTTGAGTTCTTGCAGATCGTCTGGATGGGCGCGCTCTTCCCCTTCGAAAAGAATGTACTGCGACACCGCCAGGGTTTGGGACGCCTGATGGAAAGCACCGTCCACCCCACCCATCAACGCCGCAGGCGACAACAAGCCATGCAGGATTTCTATCAGTTCCAGCTTGTCCAGTTTATTGACCAAGCTCGCATAAGGGTTCGAGGGGTTCTTCGCATGGGGGTTTGTGTTGCGGGGCATGTGATGGAAAAGCTTTGTGGGTGAAAAGGAATGCAGCGCCGGACCGCAGTGGCTGGTCCCGGCCGACATCTGCATGGGAGCATTCGGATGAATAAAATTATGACTAACAAATACCACTATTCAATAGTATAAATCTATCAATCTTTGTGGGACACAGCACTACATGCCGGCCCTGTGACAGCTAATTTGCGCAGCGATGCCGCAGTCCCGCCATCGCGCCACCGAATCCGGTATCCTGCTGGCCTCGCTTGCCACTGTGGCAATGCCTGTTTCCACGGAGCGCCCGGCGACATTGCCGGCGTTGTGCGCGCTGCGCGCCAGGCCGGCGCCCAATGAGCGCCGCTCAGGCCCGCAGCCGCCTCTGGCTATCTCCGGACCCGTGCCCCGGCCGCAAGGCCTGGGAGAATTGCTTTTCCAGCCCCCGTGGCATGGCTCTTTGGGCCGTGCCGCGCACCGCCATCAGGTAAGCTCACCCCGAGCCATTTGTCGAGAATTTTCGTATGACCCAGAACCTGTCAAACGCCGAGCAAGCCCTGCGCGAAGCTGCGCGCGAATACCACCGCAGCCCCAACAAGGGCAAGATCTCGGTCACCCCGACCAAGCCGCTGTCCAACCAGCGCGATCTGTCGCTGGCCTACTCGCCCGGCGTCGCCTATCCCTGCCTGGACATCGAGGCCGATCCGTCGCTGGCCGCCGAGTACACCGCGCGCGGCAACCTGGTCGGCGTGATCACCAACGGCACGGCCGTGCTGGGCCTGGGCGACATCGGCCCGCTGGCGAGCAAGCCGGTCATGGAAGGCAAGGGCTGCCTGTTCAAGAAGTTCGCCGGCGTCGACGTGTTCGACATCGAACTCGCCGAACGCGATCCGGACAAGCTGATCGACATCATTGCCGCGCTCGAGCCCACGCTCGGCGGCATCAACCTCGAGGACATCAAGGCCCCCGAGTGCTTCTATATCGAACAAGAACTGTCCAAGCGCATGAACATTCCGGTGTTCCATGACGACCAGCACGGCACGGCCATCATCTCCAGCGCCGCGCTGCTCAACGGTCTGGAGCTCGTCGGCAAGGACATCGACAAGGTCAAGATCGCCGTGTCGGGCGCGGGCGCTGCCGCCATTGCCTGCGTGGGCGTGATGGTCGGCCTGGGCGTCAAGCGTGAGAACGTGTTCATGTGCGACTCCAAGGGCCTGATCTACGAAGGCCGCCCCGGTGGTCTCGACGCGTCCAAGGCCCAGTACGCGCAGAAGACCGAAGGCCGCACGCTGGCCGACGCCGTCAATGCCGCCGACGTGTTCCTCGGCTGCTCGGCCCCGGGCGTGCTCACGGCCGAAATGGTCAAGACCATGGCCGACAAGCCCATCATCCTGGCGCTGGCTAACCCCGAGCCGGAAATCCGCCCCGAGCTGGCCAAGGCCATCCGCCCCGACTGCATCATCGCCACCGGCCGTTCGGACTACCCGAACCAGGTGAACAACGTGCTGTGCTTCCCCTACATCTTCCGCGGCGCGCTCGACTGCGGCGCGACCAAGATCACCGAGGAAATGAAGCTCGCCTGCGTGCGCGAAATCGCCAACCTGGCCAAGGCCGAGATGAGCGACGAAGTCGCCGCGGCCTACCAGGGCAAGGAACTGTCGTTCGGCCCCGACTACATCATTCCCACGCCGTTCGACGTGCGCCTGATCCTGCGCATCGCGCCCGCCGTGGCGCGCGCCGCCGAAGCTTCGGGCGTCGCCACGCGCCCTATCGCCGACTACGAGGCCTACCGTGAAAGCCTCACACGCTTCGTCTACCAGACCAGCATGTTCATGCGCCCGGTGTTCGCCGCGGCCAAGCAGAACCTGCAGCGCGTGGCCTACGCCGAAGGCGAAGACGAGCGCGTGCTGCGCGCCGTGCAGGTCGCCGTCGACGACGGCCTGGCAAAGCCCATCCTGATCGGCCGCCCCGCGGTCATCGCCGCGCGCATCGCCAAGGCCGGCCTGCGCCTGCAGCCGGGCAAGGACGTCGAAGTCTGCAACCCCGAAGACGACCCGCGTTTCCGCCAGTACTGGGAGACCTATCACAAGCTGATGGGCCGCAGCGGCGTCACGCCCGAGAACGCCAAGGCCGCGGTGCGCCGCTCCAACACCTTGATCGCCGCGCTGATGGTGCACCTGGGTGATGCCGACGCCATGCTCTGCGGTCTCGTGGGTCGCTTCGACAGCCACCTCGAACACATCGAAAAGGTGCTGGGCCTCAAGGACGGCGCACCCGGTTTCGCGACCGTGAATGCGCTGATGCTCGAAAGCCGCACGCTGTTCATCGCCGACACCTACATCAACGAGAACCCCGACACCGACCTGCTGGCCAGCATCGCGCAGATGGCGGCCGAGGAAGTGCAGCGCTTTGGCCTGCCGCCCAAGGTCGCGTTCCTGTCGCACTCGAACTACGGCTCGTCGACCCGCGCCTCGGCGCTGAAGATGCGCGCCGCGCGCGATCTATTCGCCAGGAATGTGCCGCACATCGAGTGCGACGGCGAAATGCACGGCGATGCAGCCCTGTCGCCGGATGTGCGCGAGCGCGCGCTGCTTGACGGCTCGCTGCAAGGCGAAGCCAACGTGCTGATCTGCCCCAATCTCGACGCCGCGAACATCCTGTTCAACGTGCTCAAGACCACGGCCTCTCACGGCACGACCATAGGCCCCGTCCTGCTGGGCAGCGCCGCCGCCGCCCATGTGCTCACGCCTTCGAGCACGGTGCGCCGCGTGGTCAACATGACCGCACTGGCCGCGGCCCAGGCGCAGACGCTGCACGCCTGATCACGCGCCCTGCCTGGCAGGGCCTGCGGTGAACAGCACGCTTTCGGGCGTGCTTTTTTTTGCATCCATGACGCATGGTGAGCTTAGACGCGTCCATCCGACCATGAACGGCCTGTACCCATGCCTGGAGCGCAGGCCGCTCACCCTTCGACAAGCTCAGGGCGAACGGGGGGGCCCTTCGACAAGCCCAGGACCCAGGGCGAACGGGAAACGGCCCTAGATCTCGTCGATTGCCGTACTCGCCTGCGCCGCCTGCGTCTGATCGGCCGTGATCGCGAAGCGGTCACGACAAGTCACATAGAAGCTCGCGCCAAAGCGCCCCACGGGGAAATAGTCCTGCAGCGACACGCGCCACTTCTCGGTGTCGACCAGTCCGTCGCGCACCGCGAGCCAGACCACACGGCCGATGAACACATAGCGGCTTTCGGTTTCCATGACTTCGTGCAGCCGGCACTCGAAGGCCACGGGAGCTTGGGCAATGCGCGGCGGCTGCACGCTGTGCGAAGGCACGGCGCTCAGCCCCACATGCACCAATTCGCTGTGCGTGACCGGCAGTCGGTCACCACAGCGGTGCATGGCTTCGGCAATCGCTTCGTCGGCGATATGCACCACGAATTCGCGCGTGCGCAGGATGTGGGCGGCCGTGTCCTTGAGGTGGCCGTCGCTGAGCTTGTTGATGCTCACCATCACGATGGGCGGGTCCTCGCCGACCATGTTGAACATGCTGAAGGGCGCGGCGTTGACGGTGCCGTCCTCGGCCAGCGTGGTGATCAGCGCGATCGGGCGCGGCACGATCAGGCTGGCCATCAGCTTGTAGCGGGCATAGCTGTCTATCTGGGTGAAATCGATCTCGGTCATGAAGGGCCTTGCGTGAATGTCGTGGGCACGCGCCTGGATGCAAGCGCAGCGGCTGATCCGATTTTCGCAATAAGCATGCCGTGGACAGCACACGGCAGCGCACCAATTCGGTACACACCAATACGGCAATGACTGTATGCAACTTTTGTCGCACTGCATCGGTGCAGACAGCCCCATGGAGTGCCACACACCGGTCTGCGCAAGCTGGCATTGTTTTTGCGCTGTCATGGGTATTACCTGCCCATTCCTTTCAAGGACCACCATGCAAAAGCGTTTCTTCCTGAAGGCCAGCGCGGCCGCCCTCGCCCTGTCGTGCGCTGCCGTCCATGCGGCCGACACGCCGATCAAGTTCCAGCTCGACTGGCGCTTCGAGGGCCCGGCGGCGTTCTTCCTGCAGCCGGTGGCCAAGGGACACTTCAAGGCCGAAGGCCTGGACGTGCAGGTCGATGCGGGCAGCGGCTCGGGCGGTGCGGTGCAGCGCGTGGCCTCGGGCACCTATGACATGGGCTTTGCCGACCTGGCCGCGGTGATGGAGTTCCATGCGAACAACCCCGATGCGCCCAACAAGCCCGTGGCCGTGATGGTGGTCTACAACAACACGCCGTCGTCGGTGATGGCGCTGAAGAAAAGCGGCATCCAGACGGCGGCCGACCTGTCGGGCAAGAAGCTGGGCGCGCCGGTGTTCGACGCCGGGCGCAAGGCCTTCCCGATCTTCGCCGCCGCCAACAAGGTCGGCAACGTGGCCTGGACGACGATGGACCCGCCGCTGCGCGAAACCATGCTGGTGCGCGGGGACATCGACGCGATCACCGGCTTCACCTTCACCTCGCTGCTCAACCTCGAGGCGCGCGGCGTCAAGGCCCAGGACGTGGTGGTGCTGCAGTACGCCGACTACGGCGTGAAGATGTACGGCAACGTGATCATCGCCAGCAGCAAGCTGATCCAGGAGAACCCCGAAGCGGTGCGCAAGTTCCTGCGCGGCTTCACCAAGGGCGCGAAGGAAGTCATCGCCAAGCCCGCCGATGCGATCGCTGCCGTCAAGGCGCGTGACGGCATCGTCAATGTGCCGCTGGAAACACGCCGCCTGCAACTGGCCATCGACACCGTCGTCAACAGCCCCGACGCACGCGCCGAAGGCTTCGGCCAGATCAACGCCGCGCGCATGGCGCTGATGGCCTCCCAGGTCTCGGACGTCTACGCCACCAAGCAGCGCGTGCCCACGGCCACGGTCTGGAACGGCAGCTTCCTGCCCACCGCCGCCGCGCTCGACATCCTGCCGCGCAAATAAGACCTGTGCGCCACGCCGCCCCACCCCACCAGGAACCTCCCGTGAACAAACGCTCCTTCCTCCAGACCGCCGTTGCCATCGCATCGTTGACCGCCTCCGCCTGGAGCATTGCCGCGGCGCCCGCGATCACGCCCCTCAAGTTCCAGCTCGACTGGCGCTTCGAAGGGCCGGCGGCCTTCTTCGTGCATCCCGGCGCCAAGGGCTACTACAAGGAAAGCGGCCTGGACGTGACGGTGGAAGCGGCCAGCGGCGCGGGCGCGATCCAGCGCGTGGCGTCGGGCACGCATGACCTGGGCTTTGCCGACCTGTCGGCACTGATGGAATTCCACGCCAACAACCCCGACGCGCCCATCAAGCCCGTGGCCGTGATGGTGATCTACAACACCACGCCGGCCTCGGTGATGGCGCTGAAGAAAAGCGGCATCAAGACGGCTGCCGACCTGACCGGCAAGAAGCTGGGCGCGCCCATCTTCGACGCGGGCCGGCGCACCTTCCCGCTGTTCGCGCAGGCCAACAATGTCGGCGAAGTGCAGTGGACCACGATGGACCCGCCGCTGCGCGAAACCATGCTGGTGCGCGGAGACGTCGATGCCGTCACGGGCTACACCTTCACCAGCCTGCTCAACCTCGAGGCGCGCGGCGTCAAGCGCGAGGACATCGTCGTGCTGCCCTATGCCAGCCACGGCGTGCAGCTCTACGGCAACGTGATCATCGCCAGCCCCAAGCTGATCGCCGAGAAGCCCGAAGCGCTCAAGGCCTTCCTGCAGGCCTTTGCCAAGGGCGCCAAGGAAGTCATCGCCCAGCCCGCGGCCGCGATTGCTTCGCTCAAGGCCAAGGACGGTCTGGTCAACACCGACGTCGAAATCAAGCGCCTGCAACTGACCATAGACACCGCCATCGACAGCCCCGGCGCGCGCGAGGAAGGCTTTGGCCAGCTGCGCCTGCCGCGGCTGCAACTGATGGCCGAACAGGTCGCCAAGGCCTATGGCACCAGGAACCCCGTGCCGGCCAACGCCGTCTGGAACGGCAGCTTCCTGCCCGCAGCCACCGCCCTGGACGTGCTGCCCAGGAAATGACGCCCGCCGGCCGACATCCCTCCAAAGAAATGAACCGCATGACGGACTCCGCTCCTCCCTTCGTCGACTTCCGCAACGTCTGGCTCGCCTACAACGAAGAACTGCGCGCGCAGAACCACTTCGCCGTCGAAGCCATCGACCTACAACTGCAGCAAGGCGAATTCATTGCCATCGTCGGGCCTTCGGGCTGCGGCAAGTCGACTTTCATGAAGCTCGCCACGGGCCTGCGCATGCCGTCCATCGGCCGCATCCTGATCGATGGCCAGCCCGTCACCGGGCCGCTGAAGATCTCGGGCATGGCCTTCCAGGCGCCGTCGCTGCTGCCCTGGCGCACCACGGTCGAGAACGTGCTGCTGCCGCTGGAAATCGTCGAGCCCCACCGCAGCCAGTTCAAGGCGCGGCGTGCCGAATATGAAGATCGCGCGCGCCGCCTGCTGCAGAAAGTGGGCCTGGCCGGCTACGAGGACAAGTTCCCCTGGCAGCTGTCGGGCGGCATGCAGCAGCGCGCGAGCATCTGCCGCGCGCTGATCCACGAACCCAAGCTGCTGCTGCTCGACGAGCCGTTCGGCGCGCTCGACGCGTTCACGCGCGAGGAACTCTGGTGCATTCTGCGCGACCTCTGGACCGAACAGAAATTCAACGTGATCCTGGTCACGCACGACCTGCGCGAATCGGTATTCCTCGCCGACACGGTCTATGTGATGAGCAAGAGCCCGGGGCGCTTTGTCGTCAAGCGCGAGATCGAACTGCCGCGCCCGCGCGAGCTCGAAGTGACCTATACCAAGGAGTTCAGCGACATCGTGCACGAGCTGCGCGGACATATCGGCGCCATGCGCCACAGCGCTCCCAGCACAACAGCCAGCGTCTGAGACGCCGCAAGAAAGCCGATTTATGAAAATCTCCCCGCGCGTCGAACGCTGGTCCCCCTGGCTGCTGATGCTGGCCATCATCATCCTGTGGCAGGTCATCTGCTCGGCCTTCCAGGTTTCCGAATTCATCTTCCCCAGCCCCTGGCTGATCTTCACCCAGTTCGTTGAATTCAGCGGCGTGATCGCCGCCCATGCCTGGCGCACCTACTGGGTGACCATGGCCGGGTTCGGCCTGGCCATCGTCGTCGGCGTGCTGCTGGGCTTTCTGATCGGCAGCTCGCGCCTGGCCTATGCCGCGCTGTACCCGCTGATGACGGCCTTCAACGCGCTGCCCAAGGCCGCGTTCGTGCCGATTCTCGTGGTCTGGTTCGGCATAGGCGCGGGCCCGGCGATCCTGACGGCGTTCCTGATCAGCTTCTTTCCCATCATGGTCAACATCGCCACCGGGCTGGCCACGCTCGAGCCCGAGCTCGAGGACGTGCTGCGCGTGCTTGGCGCCAAACGCTGGGACGTGCTGACCAAGGTCGGCCTGCCGCGCTCCATGCCCTACTTCTATGGCTCGCTCAAGGTGGCGATCACGCTGGCCTTTGTCGGCACGACGGTCTCGGAAATGACGGCCGCCAATGAAGGCATAGGCTATCTGCTGATCTCGGCCGGCTCGTCGATGCAGATGGGCCTGGCATTCGCCGGCCTGCTGGTGGTCGGCGCGATGGCCATGGCGATGTACGAGCTGTTCAGCTGGGTCGAAAAGCGCACCACCGGCTGGGCCCACCGCGGCTCGAACAACCACTGAACGCACGCCACGCCGCTCGCCCACCCCGGAGACATGCCTTGACCCTGCCTGCACCCCACGAGCCGCAACTTTCGCTGCACAGCGCACAGCAGGCCAGGGACAAGGCCTCGCTGCGGCTGGCGTTCCAATGGGCGGCAACCGCGCGCGCGCGCGGCAACCGGCCGTTTGGCGCGGTCATCGTCTCGGCCGAAGGGCAACTGCTGGCCGAAGCCTTCTGCAACATCAGCGAAAGCGGTGACTGCACGGGCCACGCCGAAATCAATGCGCTGCGCCAGCTGCGCACCCCGGCCCAGCTCGAAAGCCTGGCCCAGGCGACGCTCTATGCATCGGCCGAACCCTGCATGATGTGCGCCGGCGCGATCCTGTGCAGCGGCATACGCCGCGTGGTCTACGGCCTGGCCAACGACCATCTGCGCCAGCTCTGCGGCCAGCGCATCGACAGCTTTCGCAGCAGCATGGCCGCGGCCGAACTGCTGGCGCTCGCGCCCCAGCCGATTGCCTGCATAGGGCCGCTGCTGACCGAGGAAGCACTGGAACCCCACGCCGGTTATTGGGGCAATTGAACGGGTGCCTGGCACCACAACAGTGCAGACGGCGCGCTTCTTGCTTATCTTGCGCATCTGGATCTGTTTGGATTTTCCCCATGCCCTGGCTTGCGCAACTTGAACTCGACTATGCCGTCTCGCACGGCCGCAGCGTGGTGCACCACCGCCACGATGGCCCGCTGCGCGTGCTGCGCAGTCTCTACCCCGAAGGCGATGCGGTCTGCCACAACGTGCTGGTGCATCCGCCCGGCGGCCTGGTCGGCGGCGACACGCTGGACATCCGCGCGCGCGTCGAAGCCGGCGCCCATGCACTGGTCACCACGCCGGGCGCCACGCGCTTTTACCGCGCCAACGGCGCGCCCGCGCTGCAGGACACTTGCCTGACGCTGGCCGAAGGCGCGCGCATGGAATGGCTGCCGCTGGAAACCATTGCCTATAGCGGCTGCGACGCCCACAACCGGCTGCAGTTGCAGCTCGCACCCGGCGCCGAGCTGATCGGCTGGGACATCACGGCGCTGGGCCTGCCGCATGCCGAGGCGCCGTTTGTCGCCGGCCGCTACACGCAGCATCTGGAATTGCCCGGCCAGTGGCTGGAGCGCGGCACGCTGGAGGCGCACGACACGCTGCTGATGGACGGCGCACTGGGCCTGGCCGGCCAGCGCTGCCTGGCCTCGCTGTTCTTTGTCACCGGCAGCGCGATCGCGCGCGAGCGCCGCGAAGCGGCATTAGAAATGACGCGTGCGCTGATCGAGCCCCACGTGCTGGCGCCGCGCTGCGGCGTCACCAGCCCGCATGACCGGGTGATCGTGCTGCGCGCGCTTGCGCCCATGGTCGAGCCCGTGATGCAGCTGTGGCAACAGGTCTGGCGGCTATGGCGCGGCCATTTCTGGGACATGCCTGCCGTGGCGCCGCGGATCTGGGCTATGTAGGCCTAAACCTTTTTAAACAATTCTGCCTTGAATGCTTGCTCTGCCTCATCCGCTTGCTGCTTCGCCAGAAAAAACTCGGAACCAGCCGCCATTTTCACAACAATCGGCACCTTCCCTCCCTTTTCGGCCGCCTTCAACTCCAGGCCAAACAGCTTCAGATCTCTGCGACCTTCAGCCTCCGCCAGCTTTAGCTTGCATAGCGCCGCATGATTCCTCAGCAATATCAGCTGATCGGCTCTGCTGGCCACCGCTTGGATGTCTCGACTGCTCAACGGCTTGTCGTTGCTCTGGTAAGTTTTCACCTGGTGCAGGGTGGCGTCAGCGATTATTTCGCCGTACTGCTTCGCAAGGGCGGCGGTGAAGGCCGCCCTGGTTGCCTCATTGGCTTTGTCGGGCCCCATTCCAATGCTCGTCTTCAACCACTGCACGGCACGGCCAAAGAAACCCAGCTTGGCTGGAATCTCTGAAGTGGGTTTGAGCTCCCCCCCTTTCAATACAAGCGCTTCGTTGGTCTGCGCCAATGCCAGAAAGCTGTTGAGGCTTGGGCCCGAAGATTGAACATTGGTCATTGTCAGCTCCTTCAAGCACGAAGAATATGTGCATCGACCTGGGGTGGCGCCGCAATACGCTCTGTAGAAAGCGGCTCGGCACTCAACAGCCCCGCGCAGCTTTCTGCCGCATCGACAAAGGCCTTGATGGCGGCCTCCCAGTCCAGCGTGTCCATGCCTGCGGCGTCCACCACCCGGGTAATGGCCACGGCGCCGCTAGCCGTATCCAGGCCTATCGTTGCACCCGCCGTACCCTGGAAAAAGTAATTGGCTTCGAGCAGACGACGACAGACTTCAGGGCCCGCATCCGCGGGCAGTGCGCCCAGGCTGCTGTAGAGCAGCACCAGGGAGCTCTCGCCCACGGATTCGATGTTCACGACCACCTGGTCAAAGCTCAGGCAGCAGTAGCCGCTCTCATCGAGCGACAGGCCGTCCAGCCCCAGCGCATTGCCAAAATCGGCCAACAAGCGGTTGATAGGGTCGTGCATGGTATTTCCTCAAGATCGTTCGCGCGGGAATCGCGGCATGGCGAATGGGTGCCATGTTCCTGAGTCACACAACGCTGGCGTAAGTTCCCATGCGCATTCCAGGTACGCGCCCGGCGCTGACCGGTCTGGGGCAAAATGCAGTGCTCACCTGCGCCCCCAACCGGCCTGCCCCCAATGAACAAAGAACCTCTTTTGCCATGCGCGTAGCCATACTCACCGGGGGCGGCGACTGCCCCGGCCTGAATGCCGTCATCCGTGCGGTCACCAAATCACTGATCCATCATGGCAATGCCGAAGTGCTGGGCATTGCCGACGGCTTCGAAGGCCTGATGGGCGAGAACCCGCGCGTCAAGCCGCTGGCCTGGGACGAGGTCTCGGGCATCCTGCACCAGGGCGGCACCATTCTCGGCACCAGCAACAGCGCCAACCCGCTGCGCGACGCGGCGACGCTCGCGCAGACCGGCGAGAACATCCGCGCACTGGGCCTGGACGTGGTCGTGGCCATTGGCGGCGACGGCACGATGAGCCTGGCCCATGGGCTGGAGAAAGTCGGCCTGCGCTGCGTGGGCGTGCCCAAGACCATAGACAACGACATCGCGAACTGCGAGCGCAGCTTCGGCTTCGACACCGCCGTGGCGACCGTGACCGAAGGGCTGCGGCGCATCGAGAGCACGGCCATGAGCCACCACCGCGTGATGATCGTCGAGACCATGGGCCGGCATGCGGGCTGGCTGGCGCTCGAGTCGGGCATCGCGGGCGCGGCCGACATCATCCTGCTGCCCGAAATCGACTATGACCTGCAGGCCGTGATCGATGTGTGCCGCGCGCGCGAGGCGCGCCAGCGCTACACCATCATCTGCATAGGCGAAGGCGCGAAGGAGAACGGCAGCAGCCAGACCGTGCGCGAGCAGGTCGCGCACAGCCCCGACCCGGTGCGCCTGGGCGGCGTGGGCCATGTGCTGCGCGAGAGGCTGCAGCCGCATCTCAAGAGCGAAGTCCGCACCACGGTGCTGGGCCATGTGCAGCGCGGCGGCGACCCCACGCCGTTCGACCGCGTGCTTGCCACGCGCTTCGGCCACCATGCGGCGCAGCTCGTGATCCGCGGTGCGTTCGGGCGCATGGTCACGCTGCAGGGCGGCGAAATCGGCAGCGTCGAGATATCCAAGGTCGCGAACGTTCAGCGCACCATTGCGCTGGACCACAGCCTGCTGGTGATGGCGCGGGATATCGGGATTTCTCTGGGCGAGGCGGCCGGCTGACGTTTCTACAATCCATGGTCAAGCCCACTGCGTCTGCAACTGGCATGGCCCAGCATGGGGGCAGCGAGGAAGGGCCGCCCCGCACCGAGGCTGCCGTACCTAGCCGGCCGCCCCCCTCCACCGAAGGTTGAGAGGGGGAAGCGCGGGTGGCCCGTGCCACGAAGGCGCTCAGGGGGTGTTTTTCTATATTGCCACCAGCTGGCGTATGCCTTTTTCCTGCATCTCGCTGCCCGGCCCCTGGGCAATGACCGCGCCGCGCTGCATCACCAGGTACTGGTCGGCAAGCTCTTCGGCGAAGTCGTAGTACTGCTCACACAGCAGCACGGCCATGCCGCGCTCGCGCGCGAGCATGCGGATCACGCGGCCTATGTCCTTGATGATGCTGGGCTGAATGCCTTCGGTGGGCTCGTCGAGAATCAGCAATTTCGGCCCGGGCGCAAGCGCGCGCGCAATCGCGAGCTGCTGCTGCTGGCCGCCCGAAAGATCGCCGCCGCGGCGCTGCAGCATCTGCGCGAGCACGGGGAACAACTCGAACAGATCGGGCGGGATGGGCGTCGAGCCGCTGCAGTAGGCCAGGCCCATGCGCAGGTTGTCCTGCACCGTGAGCCGCGGGAAGATCTCGCGCCCCTGGGGAACGAAGCCTATGCCGGCGCGCGCGCGCTCGTAGGGCGTGAGACCCGCAATCTGACGGCCCTGCCATTCAATGGAGCCGCTGCGGATAGCCACGCGGCCCATCAGGCTCTTGAGCAGCGTGGTCTTGCCCACGCCGTTGCGCCCGAGCAGCACGGTGACCTGGCCGGGCTCGGCGCAAAGGCTCACATCGCGCAGGATGTGCGAGCCGCCGTAGTACTGGTGAAGGTTCTGTACTTTTAGCATGATGTTCAGCGCCCCAGATAGACCTCGACGACGCGCTCATCGGCCTGGACCTGGGCCAGCGGGCCCTCGGCCAGCACCGCGCCGTCGCACAGCACCGTGACCTTCTCGGAAATCGCTGCAATGAAAGACATGTCGTGCTCGACCACCATCAGCGAGTGCTGCCCCTTGAGGCGCAGGAACAGTTCGGCGGTGCGCACGGTTTCCTCGTCGGTCATGCCGGCGACGGGCTCGTCGAGCAGCAGCAGCTTGGGCTCCTGCATCAGCAGCATGCCGATTTCCAGCCACTGCTTTTGCCCATGGCTGAGCACGCCGGCCATGCGCCGCAGCGCATCGGCGAGGTGGATGGTGTGCAGCACTTCGGCAAGCCTGTCCTTTTGCGCGCTGTCGAGGCGAAAGAACATGGAGTGGCGCACGCCCTTGTGGGTCTTGAGTGCGAGCTCGAGGTTCTCGAACACCGTGAGGTTTTCGAACACCGTGGGCTTCTGGAACTTGCGGCCTATGCCCAGCTGGGCGATTTCGGGCTCGTTGTGGCGCAGCAGGTCGATGGTCGAGCCGAAGAACACCGTGCCGCGGTCGGGCCGCGTCTTGCCGGTGATGATGTCCATCATCGTCGTCTTGCCCGCGCCGTTCGGGCCGATGATGCAGCGCAGCTCGCCGGGCGCGATGTCCAGGCTCAGGCCGTTGATGGCCTTGAAACCGTCGAAGCTCACATGCACGTCCTCGAGGTACAGAATGCGCCCGTGCGTCACGTCGACTTCGCCGGGCACGGCCGCGCGCGCGTAGCTCGCGGTGCGCCCGCCCGAGTCGCCCTGCTGCTGCGCTGCGCGGCGCCGGGCCAGTGCTTCCAGGCGCTCGGCGCCAGCTTCCATTTGGTCGGGGGTCATTGCCCACCTCCTTCTTCGGGCTTGCTGCGGCGGCCCCAGCGCATCTGCCGCACCCAGCCCACCACGCCCTGGGGCAGGAACAAGGTCACGGCAATGAACAGCGCGCCCAGGAAATACAGCCAGAACTCGGGCGCGCTGACGGTGAGCCAGCTCTTGGCGCCGTTGACGATGAACGCGCCGACGATGGGCCCGATC
Source organism: Pantoea sp. 18069 (assembly GCF_902706035.1). Lineage (GTDB taxonomy): Bacteria > Pseudomonadota > Gammaproteobacteria > Burkholderiales > Burkholderiaceae_C > Comamonas. The sequence goes on from NZ_CACSJA010000002.1 coordinate 60,463, forward strand.
AGGCTTGCGCGCCCGCCGACAGCCGCCCAGACCGCCATCTCGATGGAGTTGGCCGTGCTCATTTCACCGGGGTTGATGATGCCCACCTGCGGCACATAGAGCGCACCCGCGATGCCGCACATCATGGCGCTGATGCACCAGATCGTGAGCTTGTAGGGCAGCGGCGAATAGCCCGAGAACATCACGCGCGTCTCGGCATCGCGAATCGCCTGCAGCACGCGGCCGAACTTGCTTTGCACCAACCAGCGCGCGAACAGGTAGCAGCCCAGCAGCATGCAGCCCGTGAGCACGAACAGGAACATGCGCATCTGCGGCGTCGCGATCGCCACGCCCAGGATGCGCTTGAAGTCGGTGAAGCCGTTGTTGCCGCCCAGACCCGTCTCGTTGCGAAAGAACAGCAGCATGGCCGCATAGGTCAGTGCCTGGGTGATGATGGAGAAGTACACGCCCTTGATGCGCGAACGGAACGCGAAGTAGCCGAACACGAAGGCCACGAAACCGGGCACGGCCAGCACCAGGAACAGCGTGGCGACAAAGCTGTCGCTGAGCTGCCAGTGCCAGGGCAGCTCCTTCCAGTCGAGGAACACCATGAAGTCGGGCAGCGTGCTGCCCGAGTTGCCGTCGGCGCCGATCTGGCGCATCAGGTACATGCCCATCACATAGCCGCCAAGCGCAAAGAACAGGCCGTGGCCCAGGCTCAGAATGCCCGCATAGCCCCAGATCAGGTCCATGGCCAGCGCGCAGATCGCATAGCACATGATCTTGCCGACCAGCGAGACCGCGTAGTCGGACATATGGAAGGCGCTGCCCGCCGGCACCCAGAGATTGAGCAGCGGCGCGACGGCGCAGATGACCACCAGCGCGGCGAGAAACACCGACCAGCCGGTGCGCGTGAGCAGTGGCTTGGGGCCGGGCAGCACGACAGAGGGAACAGAAGAATTCAACTGCATGTTATGCCTCCGCGCTGCGGCCCTTCATTGCAAAAATGCCCTGGGGACGTTTTTGAATGAAGATGATGATGAAGACCAGCACCGCGATCTTGGCCAGTACCGCTCCGGTCCAGCCCTCGAGAAATTTGCCCAGGATGCCCAGGCCCAGCGCCGCATAGACCGTGCCCAGCAACTGGCCCACGCCGCCGAGCACCACGACCATGAAGGCATCGACGATGTAGCTCTGGCCCAGGTCAGGGCCCACGTTGCCCACCTGGCTCAGCGCGCAGCCCGCGAGACCCGCCACGCCCGAGCCCAGCGCAAACGCCATGGTGTCGACCCGCGCGGTGTTGACGCCCATGCAGGCGGCCATGGCGCGGTTTTGCGTCACGCCGCGCACGAACAGTCCGAGGCGCGTGCGGCTGATGGTCCAGGCCATGGCCAGCAGCACCGCGGCCGCGAAGACGATGATCACCAGGCGGTTGAGCGGCAGCGTCAGATTGGGCAGCAGATGCCAGCCGCCGCTCATCCAGACCGGGTTTTCGACGCCCACGTTCTGCGCGCCGAACAAGGTGCGCACGGTCTGCATCAGCACCAGGCTGATGCCCCAGGTGGCGAGCAAGGTTTCCAGCGGGCGGCCGTAGAGAAAGCGCAGCACCGAGCGCTCCATCAGCGCACCCACCGCGGCCGCGGCCAGGAAAGACAGCGGCACGGCCGCGAGCAGATACCAGTCAAATGCACCGGGCAAGTAGGCCTGGAACAGGTTCTGCACCATATAGGTCGCATAGGCGCCTATCATCATCAGCTCGCCATGCGCCATGTTGATCACGCCCATCAGGCCGTAAGTGATCGCCAGGCCCAGCGCGACCAGCAGCAGGATGGAGCCCAGGCTGATGCCCGTGAATACCACGCCCAGGCGCTCGCCCCAGGCCAGGCGGTCGTCGACCTGGGCCAGCGAGCGCCGCAACTGGGCCTGCACCTTCTCGTCGCTCTCTTCGGCCAGCCGCGTCTGCAGCATCAGCCGCGCCTGCGGCGAGCCGCTTTCGCCCAGCGACCAGGCGGCTTCGCGGCGCTGGTCCGCGTCGTCGCTGCCCAGCAGCGCGGCCGAGCGCGCGAGTTCCAGCGACTGGCGCACGGCCGTGTCCTTTTCCTCGGACAGCGCGCGCTCGAGCAGCGGAATGGCCGCGGGCGAGGCCTGCTTGAGCATCGCCTGCGCGGCTGCGCGGCGCAGCGCGGTGTCGGGCGCAAAAAGATTCAGTGCGGCCAGCGCGGCAGCTATCTCGCCGCGCAGCCGGTTGTTGTTCATGACTTCCTCGGCGTTGTCGGGAAGCGCCGCCGCCGCGCCCGTGACGGGGTCGCTGGCCTGGCCGCCGCGCACCACGAGCGCGCGGCCGTCGGCCAGCACCACGGCGTCATCGGCGAGCGCGCGCAGATAGGGCGCCAGGGACGCATCGGGTTGCTGCAGCGCCGACTGGATGGCGGCAATGCGCGCATCCGAGTCGCCCTGCGCCATCGCCAGCGCCTGCGCGGGCGTAAGCGCCTGGGCCGCCGTGGCGCCGAGCAGCGCACAAGCCAGCGCCGCCCGGCGCAGCAGGGCTGCCAGGGCCGGGCGCAAGCCCGTGGTCAGTAAATGTCCAAGCATGGTGGTGCCGATTCCAATAAAGACGCGCGGCCTGCTCTGCAGACCGCGCCAAGCGAGGCGCAGCAGCGCGGCGCGCTGCTGCCGCGGTCAGATCACTTTTTCTCTGGCTCGTCCTTCTTCTTGTCGTTGCCGGGGATGTACGGGCTCCAGGGCTTGGCCTTGACGGGTGCGGGCGTCTTCCAGACCACGTTGAACTGGCCGTCGGCCTTGATCTCGCCGATGAACACGTTCTTGTGCAGATGGTGATTCTTCTCGTCCATCTTGCTGACGATGCCGCTGGGCGCCTTGAAGGTCTGGCCGGCCATCGCGGCGATGACCTTGTCCACGTTCGTGGTCTTGGCCTTTTCGACGGCCTGCTTCCACATGTGGATGCCGATGTAGGTGGCTTCCATCGGGTCGTTGGTCAGCGGCTTGTCCTTGTGGCCGGCGATGTTCTTGGCCTTGGCGTAATCGCTCCACTTCTTGATGAACGCCGTGTTCTCGGGGTTCTTGATCGACATGAAGTAGTTCCAGGCCGCAAGGTGGCCGACCAGCGGCTTGGTGTCCACGCCGCGCAACTCTTCCTCACCCACCGAGAAGGCCACCACGGGCACATCGGTGGCCTTGAGGCCGGCGTTGCCCAGTTCCTTGTAGAACGGCACGTTGGAGTCGCCGTTGATGGTCGACACGACAGCCGTCTTGCCGCCCTGGCTGAACTTCTTGATGTCGGCAACGATGGTCTGGTAATCGCTGTGGCCGAACGGCGTGTACTTCTCGTCGATGTCGCTGTCCTTCACGCCCTTGGTCTTGAGATAGGCGCGCAGGATCTTGTTGGTGGTGCGCGGGTAGACGTAATCGGTGCCCAGCAGCACCCAGCGCTTGGCTGCGCCGCCGTCCTTGCTCATCAGGTAATCGACGGCCGGAATCGCCTGCTGGTTGGGCGCCGCGCCCGTGTAGAACACGTTCTTCGACAGCTCTTCGCCTTCGTACTGCACGGGGTAGAACAGCAGGCCGTTCATTTCCTCGACCACGGGCAGCACCGACTTGCGGCTCACGCTGGTCCAGCCGCCAAAGATCACCGCGACCTTGTCCTGGCCCAGCAGCTGCTTGGTCTTCTCGGCAAACAGCGGCCAGTTCGATGCGGGGTCGACCACCACGGGCTCGAGCTTCTTGCCCAGCACGCCGCCCGCGGCATTGATCTCATCGATGGCCATCAGCACCGTGTCCTTGAGCACGGTCTCAGAAATCGCCATCGTGCCCGACAGGCTGTGCAGCACGCCGACCTTGATGGTGTCCGCGGCCCATGCCGGCATGGCACCGAAACCCAGGCCGGCGACGGCTGCCGCGGCAGCAAGGGATTGAAGGGTGAAACGACGATGCATGGTCAGCGGCTCCTGAGGTGGTTGAACAGGTGCCGCGAAAACCCTCGGCTTTGTTGCGCACCATGGAACCAATGCTAGGGAGGGAGCCGCTTTCGGGATATACGCCGGATGGCGTATGGGGCGAGCGCCGGGAACGCGTTCTGACTGAATGCCCGGCTGCAAGGTCCGTATGGACTACAACCGCCCCGCCTCTATGTCGGCCCGCAGCAGATCGTTCGCCCGCGTCTGCCAGCCCTTGCCTGTGGCCTTGAGCGCGGCCAGCACGTCCTGGTCGAAGCGGATGGTGGTAGCCAGTTCTACATGCGAGAAAAAGCGACATATTCCGGCATGCAATGGCCCCAGCAACGGTTCAGTATCAGTCTCACACAGGCTTACGCGGAATCATTCACACCATGGTTTTTCGCGACAAACGCTTTCTTCTGGCGCTGGGTTGCACGCTGTCTCAGCAAGTGATGCTGGCGCTTTCCACTTACTACATCGCGTTGGCGGGTGCCTGCCTGGCGTTGGGAAACACCGATCGCGTGCTGTCGCTCATTTCTCTCTTTTTCACTTTCGCGCTGCTGGCCTATATCGCCAGCTCGATTGCGACGCTTTTCTCCACCCGAGCAGCCAATCGAATCTGGAAAAAGTACGCCAGCACCACACTGCGTGAATCGACCCAAAGCCTGCAATACGCCTCGGTCAAAAACAGCAAGTCCATTGCCCAATGGCTTGGCGCAGAAGCCTTGCCGACCATTGCGCATGCCTGTGATTTCTATCTCGGCATGGCTTCTGTGGCCCTCAACATTGTTTTGACGCTCGCGGTTTTCTACGTGACCGTGGGCTGGAAGATCGCTTCGGCCATCGCGGCTTCACTGCTGGTTTCCTTTGCGCTGGTGGTGATGCTGCGCCACACCATCGAGATTTCCGCCGGAGCAATGCAACAACGCCGGCAGGACGCGCTGCTGTCCATCGAGCCCACCTGGACAGCCTCTTTGTTCGGCAACCGAAAGATGCGGGATGCAGGCCTTCGCTCCCTCGATAAGAAAACGCAGCGCTATTTCCGCGAGATCAACAGGTATGTGCTGCTGGAGCAGTTCGTTGCTTGCGGCCCCATCATCATTTCAACCATGGCGCTGATTGGGCTCCTTCAGTTCACGGATCTGTTGACGGCTTCCATTGCCGGCGCGCTGGTCGCGCTGCTTCCGCGCAGCCTGCAGGTGTTTGGCAATGTGCATGCGCTGAGCATCTATCTGAGCCAATTCTTTCTGATCAGGGCCAAGTTGCGCAATCTCGATGGATTCTGCGCCGGCCTCGATAGATACGTGCCTATGCATGAAGCGCCATTGCAATCCGTTTCCGTCTGGGACAGCTTTGCGCAAAAGGAGATTCAGCCCGCAGACTTGCTCAAGAAACTGCAAAGCAAAGGAAGTGGGCGCTACCTGGTGACAGGAGAGAACGGCTCGGGAAAATCGACCTTGCTGAAGATCATCAAGGACAGGGCTGCCGACGCGATATTGGTCACGCCGGAGACCCATTTTCTCGAATCCCGCAGCGATCTTTCGACAGGCCAGAGGCGGCTCAAGGAAATCGAGAATGCGCTTTCAATGGATCCACCGGTGTTGATGCTGGATGAGTGGGATGCCAATCTGGATGAGGACAATTGCGGGAAGATTGATCTGCTGCTGGAGCAAGCCGCCAAGCGAATGGTTGTCATCGAGGTGCGGCATCTGCGGCCGGGAGTTCATTCGAACGCTCAGCCTTGGTCTTTCGACATGGCCGCCGCGACCGGACCAGGACGAACGAAGTCCTGAAAGTTGTTTGAATACCGGGGCTTCGACGGGCGCGCCGAGCGAGGCTCAGCCCGAACGGATTTTTTCGGCATGCCCTGAGCCACCGTTGGCCCTGAGCTTGGCGCAGGGCACCCTGTAGAAGGGCCGGGCAAAAACCCTCAGGGCTGAGCCCCCTGCCCGCGCAACACCGCCACCGCCTCCTGCGCCCCCATGGCCAGCGCGCAGCCCAGGGGCGTCGTGCCTTGCGCATCAGTGGCGTCCACCCGCGCGCCGCGCGCTATCAGCAATTGCATGATGTCCAGGCGATTGAACATGGCCGCGAACATCAGCGGCGTGCGGCCGTCGAGCGACGGGCTGTCTACGCCCGCGCCATGGTCGAGCAGCAGCTCGGCCATGGCCAGGTCGCCCTTGAAGGCCACGCCGGCCAGCGGCGTCTGGCCGCGCAGATTGGGCAGCGCGGCGTCGGCACCATGCTGCAGCAGCAAGGCCGCCGCGGCAGCATGGCCGTGGTAGCTCGCGAGCATCAGCAGGCTGTCGCCCTTGGCGTTGCGCAGATCGGGCGCCAGGCCCGCGGCCAGCCATTGCGCGAGGCTGTCGGCATCGCCGCTGCGCGCGGCGTCGAACACCTTGTCGGCAAAGGCCAGCGTTGCATCGTCAAGGCCTTCGGGCGCGGGGGAAGTGGAGGTTTCTTGCGTCATGGCGACCAGTGTAGACAGGCCGGCACCGCGCCGGGGTTGGAAATCTGGATGGCGAAGATTGCCAATCCTCATCACGCCGGCAGCCGCGCCATGGCCATGGCCGCGGCGGCGGTGCGCGTTTCCACGCCCAGCTTGGCGAAGATGCGCTCGAGATGCTTTTTCACCGTCGCCGGGCTGCAGCCGACGATGTCGGCGATGTCGCGGTTGATCTTGCCCTGGGCGAGCCAGTAGAGCACTTCGGCTTCCTTGGCGGTGATGCCAAAGCCCTGGCGCAGCGTTTCGCGCGCGGCGAGATCCGATTCCTCGCGCATCACCAGCAGCAGCTCGCCTGGTCCGGACTCATCGGCTTCGGGCGAAGGCGGATGCAGGCGCAGCACCACGGGACCATGGCCGTGATCGAAGGTCCAGCGCGGCGGCTCCAGCTGCAGCGCCAGCGTGGGCTGCTGGCGTTGAATCCAGGCCGTGATGTCGTCGGGCAGCACGGCGCGCAGGCCTTCGAGCCCGAGGTGGCGGCGCAGCAGTTCGCGCGCCAGCGGCGTCTGCCACAGCACGCGGCCATCGGCGGCGCGCACCGTGAGGCTGGCATAGCCGAACGCGTCGAGCGCGCTGCGCGCCTGCACGGCCTGCTGCTGCTGGGCGCGCGCGCGCCGCGCCGTGCCCAGGTGCACGCCCATGCGCGCCAGCACTTCGGCGGGCTTGATCGGCTTGGTCACATAGTCGACGCCGCCGGCCGCAAGCGCGGCGATCAGGTGCTCGGTCTCGGTCAGGCCGGTCATGAAGACAATGGGAATTGCGGCCGTGTGCGCATCGGCCTTGAGGCGCCGCGCGACTTCGAAGCCGTCCATGCCGGGCATCATGGCGTCGAGCAGCACGATGTCGGGCAGGGCCTGGGCGGCGCGTGCCAGCGCGGCTTCGCCGCTGGTCGCGACCAGCACGATATAGCCCGCGGCATCGAGCGCGTCATGCAGCATCGCGAGGTTGTCGGGCACATCGTCGACGATCAGCACCAGGTTGGCGTCGCGGGTGGGGGTGGGGGAAAAATCCATCATCAAGCCTGTTGTGCGGAGCCGGGTTGGTGAAGTTGCGCGGCCATGGCCTCGAACTGGAACTGCTGGGCCTGCGCCTGCAGCCTGCGCCAGGCGGGTGCGGCCTGCGGGTAGTCCTGCGCGAGCTGGGCCAGCGCCTGGACCACGCCGCGCACATAGCCCCATTCGATGGCCTGGCGCAAGGCCGTGAGCGCGGCCGGCGGCACGCCGTCCAGGCCGGTATCGGTGTCTTCGGCGTGCGTGACCCGCGGCGGCGGCGGCGCGCTGCGCCACACGAGTTCGAGCCGGTCTTCCAGCCACTGCAGCAGCTCGCTGTGGCGCACCGGCTTGACCAGAAAATCCTGCGGCGTGATGCCTACGTCGTTGGGCATTTCACGGTCGAATGCGTTGGCCGAAACGATGGCGCAGGCGACTTCGCCCAGCGGCATCTGCCGCAACTGGCGCAGGCATTCCCAGCCGTCCATTCCCGGCATCGCCAGGTCCATGAAGATCGCCTGCGGGCGGTAGCCCGCGGCCAGCAGCGCCAGCGCTTCCTGTCCGTTGGCCGCGTGCTGCACCGCAAAGCCCAGCGGCACCAGCAGTTGCGCGAGCAGCTCGCGGTCGGCCTCCTCGTTGTCGACGACCAGCAGCCGGCGCGTCGCGCCCAGATAGCCCACGGGCCGTGGCGCGGCGGGCCGCGCAGCGGGCCCGCGTTCTAGCGACGGCAGGAACAGGCGGATATGGAAGGCCGCGCCCTGCCCTGTCTGGCTGCTCACGCTCAGCGCCCCGCCCATGAGTTCGGTCAGCATCTTGGCCATGGTCAGCCCCAGACCCGCGCCCGCGCTCGCCTGCGCGCCCGAGCCGCGCGCGAACGGCTCGAAGACCTGGGCCTGCTCGGCTTCGCTCAGGCCCGGGCCGGTATCGATCACCGACACATAGGCCATCTGCCGGCTGTGGCGCACGCGCAGGGTGACCGAGCCGCGCACCGTGAACTTGATGGCGTTGCCCAGCAGATTGAACAGGATCTGCCGCAGGCGCTTCTCATCGGTGCGCACCCATTCGGGAAGCAGGCCTTCGGGCTCGTAGTGGAAGCTCAGGCCCTTGGCTGCGGCCTGGAGTTCGAACATGCCGGCCATCTCCTGCAGGCCCGCGGCGAACTGCATGGGCTGGACCTGCAGCGCGAGCTTGCCCGATTCGATGCGCGCGATGTCCAGCGTGCCTTCGATCAGCGACAACAGGTGCTCGCCGCCACGGCGTATCACGGCCACGGCCTGACGCCGGTGGGGCGGCACTTCGGCGTCTTCGCCCATGAGCTGGGCATAGCCCAGGATGCTGTTGAGCGGCGTGCGCAGCTCGTGGCTGATGGCGCTGATATAGCGGCTCTTGGCCTGGTTGGCAAGATCGGCCGCGCGGCGCGCATCTTCGGCCACGGTGCGTGCGTCCTCGGCCGCGCGCCGCGCCTGCTGCAACTGACCATCGGTCGCGCGGTGCAGTGCGATTTCGCGCACCAGCAGCCCGGTCTGGCGGTTCGACTCCTGCTGCGCGACCTTGCGGCTGTGCTGGGCCAGCACCAGCCACCAGGCGACCACGCCCGAGATCAGCAGCAGGCCCACGCCCACCTTGAGCAGCACCGTCTGCACCAGGCTTTGGGCCCCGGCCAGCGCCGCGGCCTGCCCTTCCCCCGGCAGGCTGCGCGTGAGCGTCTGCAGCTCCAGCAGATACAGCAGGCCGATCACGGCCGCGAGCGTGGGCACGATCAGCAGCATCAGCAGCATGAAGTGCAGCAGTCCCTTGTCGAGCAGGCGCCACATGCGCGCCGGCAACAGGCGCCGCGCCGCCGCGCGCCACTGCACCGCCAGATGCGCCTGGGGCCGGCACAGGTCGCCGCAGCGCGCATCGAGCGTGCAGCACAGCGAGCAGATGCCGCCCTGGTAGGCGGGGCAGTGCACCATGTCGGGTGCTTCGTATTCGCGCTCGCAGACCACGCAGCGCTGCAGGCGCGGCGGGCCCGCGGACCGCTGCGCCGCACAGCCGGTCGCCTCCATGGCCTGCGCGGACGTCGAAGCCGGCACCAGGTAGTAGCGCCCGCGCGTCCACCAGGCGATCAGCGGCGAGGCCACCAGCGCCACCAGCATGGCGATCAGCGCCGAGAACGCCTGCGCCAGCGGCCCGAACGCGCCCAGGTGGGCGGCCACCGACAGCAGCGACGACAAGGCCATCGCGCCCACGCCCACGGGGTTGATGTCGTACAGCCGCGCGCGCTTGAACTCTATGCCGCGCGGCGACCAGCCCAGCGGCTTGTTGATCACCAGATCGGCGACCACGGCCATGATCCAGGCGATGGCGAGATTTGAATACAGGCCCAGCACTTCGCCCAGCGCGCGGAACACGTTCATCTCCATCAGCATCAAGGCGATCAGCGTGTTGAACACCACCCACACCACGCGCCCCGGGTGGCTGTGCGTGACGCGCGAGAAGAAGTTGCTCCAGGCCAGCGAGCCCGCATAGGCATTGGTCACATTGATCTTGAGCTGCGACAGCACGACGAACAGCGCCGTCGCCGCCACGGCCCAGCCGTAATCCGGGAACACATAGTTGTAGGCCGCCAGATACATCTGGTTCGGGTCCACCGCATGGTCGGGCGGCACGGCCTGCGAAATGGCCAGATAGGCCAGCAAGGCGCCGCCCAGCATTTTCGCCACGCCCAGCAGCACCCAGCCCGGCCCGCCCAGCATCACCGCGCCCCACCAGCGCCAGCGGTTGGCCTGCGTGCGCACCGGCATGAAGCGCAGATAGTCGGCCTGCTCGCCCATCTGCGTGATCAGCGCAATGCCCACCGTCAGCCCGGCACCAAAAAGAGGCAGACTGAAGCCTGCCATCTGGCCTTCGCGCAGCTGGCTTGCACCCGGATAGTGCAGCACTTCGGAGAACACCCCAGGCTGGTGCAGCAACACAAACACGAAGGGCACGATCAGCATCAGCAGCCACAGCGGCTGCGTCCAGACCTGCAGCCGGCTGATCGCCGACACGCCATGCGTGACCAGCGGAATCACCACCAGCGCACAGATCAGATAGCCCCAGCGCGGCGGAATATCGAGCGCGAGCTCCAGCGCATAGGCCATCACGGCCGCCTCGAGCGCGAAGAAGATGAAGGTGAAACTCGCGTAGATCAGCGACGTGATGCTCGAACCGATATAGCCGAAGCCCGCGCCGCGCGTGAGCAGGTCCATGTCGACGCCGTGGCGCGCCGCATAGACGCTGATCGGCAGGCCCGCCGCGAAGATGATCAGCCCGGTGCAGACGATGGCCCAGAACGCATTGATGAAGCCGTACTGCACCAGCAGCGTCGCGCCCACGGCTTCGAGCACCAGGAACGAGGCCGCGCCAAACGCGGTATGCGCCACACCCCACTCCGACCAGCGGCGCGCGCGCTGCGGCGTGTAGCGCAGCGCATAGTCCTCGAGCGTCTCGGTCGCGACCCAGCGGTTGTAGTCGCGCCGCACCTTGACCACGCGCTGCTGCGCGGGCGCGGGCGCGCTGTCGGTTTCGGGGCGGGGCGCGGCGTGCGTCGTGTGGTCCATGGCGTCAAAGCTGCCTGCAGCTTCTGTGCCATGTCACCGCAGCCCGGGAGGCGCGGGAGCCCACATGGCACGCACCTTGCTGCAAACCACCCATCTGCATCGCCCTGCGGGCTGCGCGCCCGCCACGACGCCATGGAACTCACTCCTCGCGAAAAAGACAAGCTGCTCCTGTTCACCGCCGCCCTGGTCGCCGAACGCCGCAAGGCCCGGGGCCTGAAGCTCAACTACCCCGAAGCCATGGCGCTGATCAGCGCGGCCGTGATGGAAGGCGCGCGCGACGGCAAGACCGTGGCGCAGCTGATGAGCGAAGGCCGCACGGTGCTCACGCGCGCCGATGTCATGGACGGCATTGCCGAAATGATTCCCGACATCCAGGTCGAAGCCACGTTTCCCGATGGCACCAAGCTGGTCACGGTGCACGACCCGATTGTCTAAACCCCTTTTCAAGCTTTCGCCATGCAAGTCAAACCTCTGATCGCCGCCGCCGGCGCCGCCCTCGCTGCGCTGCCTCTTGCCGCCCTTGCCCACCCGGCCGCAGGCGGCGCGCACAGTCACGGCGTGCTCGACACCGCCCTGCACGCCTTTGCCCACCCCTTCACCGGCGCCGATCACCTCGCGGCCATGGTCGCCGTGGGCGCCTGGAGCGCGCTCACCGTGAACCCCGCCTGGCGCGCGCCCGCGGCCTTTGTCGCGCTGCTGGTGGCCGGCGCGCTCGCGGGTTTCGCGGGCCTGCAGTTGCCTGGCGTGGAGCCCATGATCGCGGCCTCGGTGCTGGTGCTGGGCCTGCTGCTCGCGCTGCAGAAGAAAATGCCCTGGGGCGCGGCGGCCACGCTGGCCGGGGTGTTCGCGTTCTTCCACGGTGCGGCCCATGGCTATGAACTCGCGGGCGACACCGGCCTTTCGGCCGTCGCCGCGCTCGCCGGCATCGCGCTGGGCTCGGCCACGCTGCACCTGGCCGGCATGCTGCTGGGCCGCGTGGTGCTGCAGCGCCACCGCCTGTTCACGGCGCTCGGCGGCGCGGCCACGGCCGCGCTGGGCGTGTTCATGCTGACCCGTCTGGCCTGAGGAGAAAAGCCATGGTGCCCGGTGAACTGATACTCGACGCGGGCGAACACGCCCTCAACACAGGCCGCCGCTGCACCACGCTGCTGGTGCGCAACGCCAGCGACCGGCCCATACAGGTCGGCTCGCACTACCACTTCGCCGAAACCAATGCGGGCCTGGCCTTCGACCGCGCCGCGGCCCATGGCATGCGGCTGAACATCGCCAGCGGCATGGCCGTGCGCTTCGAGCCAGGCCAGCAGCGCACGGTGGAACTCGTCGATTTCGCGGGCGAGCGCCTGGTCTACGGCTTTCGCGGCCTGGTCCAGGGCGCGCTCGACAACCTGCCCGGAGACCACTGACATGGCCACCATGGAACGCCGCGCCTATGCGGAAACCTTTGGGCCCACGACGGGCGACCGCGTGCGCCTGGCCGATACCGACCTGCTGCTCGAAGTCGAGCGCGACTACACGCTGGCCGCGGGCAGCTATGGCGAGGAAGTCAAATTCGGCGGCGGCAAGACGATTCGCGACGGCATGGCGCAAAGCCAGAGAAGCCGCGCTGAAGGCGCGATGGACACGGTGCTGACCAATGCGCTGATCGTCGACCACTGGGGCATCGTCAAGGCCGACATAGGCCTCAAGGGCGGCCGCATCGTCGCCATAGGCAAGGCCGGCAACCCAGACACCCAGCCCGGCGTGGACATCATCATCGGCCCGGGCACGGAGATCATCAGCTGCGAAGGCAATATCGTGACGGCCGGCGGCGTCGACACGCATATCCACTTCATCGCGCCGCAGCAGATCGAGGAAGCGCTGACCAGCGGCATCACCACCATGATAGGCGGCGGCACGGGCCCGGCCACGGGCACGTTCGCCACCACCTGCACGCCCGGCCCCTGGCACATGGAGCGCATGCTGCAGGCCGCCGATGCCTTCCCTATGAACCTCGGGTTTCTGGGCAAGGGCAATACCAGCCTGCCCGCGGGCCTGCACGAACAGATAGACGCCGGCGCGATTGGCCTGAAACTCCACGAAGACTGGGGCAGCACGCCCGCAGCCATCGACAATTGCTTGAGCGTCGCCGAAGCCACCGACACCCAGGTCGCGATCCACACCGACACGCTCAATGAAAGCGGCTTTGTCGAGGACACCATCGCGGCCTTCAAGGGCCGGACCATCCACACCTTCCACACCGAAGGCGCGGGCGGCGGCCATGCGCCCGACATCCTGAAAGTCGTGGGCCTGGAAAACGTGCTGCCCAGCTCGACCAACCCGACCCGGCCCTACACCATCAACACGCTGGACGAACATGTCGACATGCTCATGGTCTGCCACCACCTCGACCCGGCTATCGCCGAAGACCTGGCCTTTGCCGAAAGCCGCATCCGCAAGGAAACCATTGCCGCCGAGGACATACTGCACGACCTGGGCGCGATCAGCATGTTCAGCTCCGACAGCCAGGCCATGGGCCGCGTCGGCGAAGTGATACTGCGCACCTGGCAGACCGCGCACAAGATGAAGCTGCAGCGCGGCGCCCTGCCCGGCGACAGCGCGCGCCACGACAACTTCCGCATCAAGCGCTACATCGCCAAGTACACCATCAACCCGGCGATCGCCCACGGCATCAGCCATGAAGTCGGCAGCCTCGAAATCGGCAAATGGGCCGATATCGTGGTCTGGAAACCGGCGTTCTTCGGCGTCAAGCCGGCGCTGATTCTCAAGGGCGGCAGCATTGCGATGGCGGCCATGGGCGACCCCAATGCCTCGATTCCCACGCCCCAGCCCGTGCATTACCGGCCCATGTTTGCCTCCTTTGGCGGCGCGCTGGCCAAGTCGTCGCTGACGTTCGTTTCGCAGGCGGGTCTGGCAAACGGCATAGGCGAGCGCTTTGCCCTGGCCAAGACGCTGTCGGCCGTGAAGAACATCCGCGGCATAGGCAAGCGCCACATGCTGCTCAATGACTACACGCCGGCAATGGAAGTCGACGCGCAGACCTACAGCGTGCGCGCCGACGGCCAGTTGCTGACCTGCGAGCCCGCGGTGTCGCTGCCCATGGCGCAGCGCTATTTCCTGTTCTGAGGGCTCAGCCTTGCCGCTGCGTCCACCAGCCCAGCCAGTCGTCCGCGGCTATGCGCGCCCGGCCGCGCACGCCCGCGGGCAAGGCTTCATAGACCAGCACCGGCAGCGTCTGCGGCGGCCCGCCGCCCAGCGGCGTCATCTGCACGTCGATGATGCGCTTGGCGTATTCGCCTATGTCCACGGGCCAGACTTCTTCCAGCCGGTCCAGATCGCGCTCGAGCGCGGGCGTAAGTGCATAGACTTCGGCCAGCACCGCGTGCGCGCCATCGAGTACCAGCCCCGGATAGGCGCCCAGGTCATAGAGCTGGCCCGGCAGCCGGCAATGCCCGAGCCAGCGCACATCGGCCTGAAAGCGCCGGATATCGTTGATTCCGCCACGGCGCAAGGTGCCGTAGACCGCGACCTGGGGGCAGCCGCAGGGGTGATGGGGAGTAGCATCGTTCAACGGCATCATGTCTGCATGCTAAAGCGTTTTCACCAGCCGGCGCTCGACCGCCTCCGACCCATTTTTTGATCCCCATGCTCTCCATCCAAAAACTCATCCCCCAAGGCAAAGGCCTGGCCCGTGTCCTGCTGCAACGTGCAACGACCATCGAACTTGATTGGGATGTGCGCCAGAAAAGCCGCTTCGCGGCCACCGACTCGCAAGGCCGGGAGCTGGCCATCTTCCTGCCGCGCGGCCAGGCCGTGCGCGGCGGCGATGTGCTGATCGCCGAAGACGGCTCCATGGTGCGCGTGATTGCCGCGCCGCAGAAAGTGCTTTACATCACCACCTGCGCCGAGCATGGCTCGGCGTTCGACCTGATGCGCGCCGCCTACCACCTGGGCAACCGCCATGTGCCCATAGAGCTGCAGCCCGACCACCTCAAGATAGAACCCGACCATGTGCTTGCCGACATGCTGCGCAGCATGCACCTGACCGTGGTCGCGGTCGACATGGCGTTCGAGCCCGAAGGCGGCGCCTACGGCGGCCATGTGACCAACGACGGCCACAGCCACCATGCGCATGGCAAGGCCCATGACCATGACCACGCGCATAACCACGATCACGGCCATGTCCATGGGCCGGGCTGCAATCACGCGCACTGACCTCCCATGGCCTCTCGTCCCCATCCGAATACAACGACGGCCTGGCGCCGCCGCCAGGCCGCGGCCGCTGCTGCGCAGGCCGCGCCCGCCATCGCGCCGCACAGCCTGCTGCAGCTGATATGGCTGGCCTCGCCCGCGCTGCCCATCGGAGGCTTCTCCTATTCGGAGGGGCTAGAAGCCGCGATCAGCAGCGGCTGGGTCGAGGGCGAAGCCGATGCCGCGCAATGGCTGGTGCAGCAGCTGCAGCTCACCCAGGCGCGCGGCGACATGGCGGCCATTGCCCAGGCATTGCCCGCCTGGCACGCCAATGACCGCACACGACTGGCCGCGCTCAACGCCTGGGTGCGCGAGACGCGCGAAAGCAGCGAGCTGCGCCTGCAGACCGAACAGATGGGGCGCTCGCTGATTGCCTGGCTGCGCAACCAGCATGCCGGCGACACCGCGCGCCTGGACGCCATCGAATGGCTGGGCGCGCAGGACGCAAGCTACCCGCTGGCGTTTGCGCTGGCCGCGCATTTCAGCGGCGCGTCGGCGCACCCCGCTCTGCTCGCCTATGCGTTCGGCTGGGCCGAGAACATGGTCCAGGCCGCGATCAAGGCCGTGCCCTTGGGGCAGAGCGCGGGCCAGCGCATCCTGGCGCAACTCGCGGCCCAGATTCCCGCCGCCGTAGACCAGGCGCTGGCCCTGCCCGACGCGCAGCGCCAGGCCTTTTCGCCCATGCTGGCCATTCTCTCGGCCCAGCATGAAAACCAATACTCACGACTGTTCCGCTCATGACTTCGCCACTCCACCACATCCCAAACCGCAGCAAGAAGCTGCCCCCGCTGCGCGTGGGCATAGGCGGCCCCGTGGGCTCGGGCAAGACCACCTTGCTCGAAATGCTCTGCAAGGCCATGCGCGCGCAGTACGACCTGGTCGCGATCACCAACGACATCTACACCAAGGAAGACCAGCGCCTGCTGACGGTGAGCGGCGCCCTGCCCGCCGAGCGCATCATGGGCGTGGAAACCGGCGGCTGCCCGCATACAGCGATCCGTGAAGACGCATCGATCAACCTCGAAGCCATAGACCGCATGCTGGCCCAGTTCCCCGATGCCGACATCGTCTTCATCGAGTCGGGCGGCGACAACCTCGCGGCCACCTTCAGCCCCGAGCTGTCGGACCTGACGATCTACGTGATCGACGTCGCGGCGGGCGAAAAGATTCCGCGCAAGGGCGGCCCCGGCATCACCAAGAGCGACCTGTTCATCATCAACAAGACCGACCTGGCCCCGCATGTAGGCGCCAACCTGGAAGTGATGCATGCCGACACCGTACGCATGCGCTCCACGCCCAAGGGCCCCAAGCCTTTCGCCATGACCAACCTCAAGACCCAGGAAGGCCTGGCCCAGGTGATCGCCTTCATCGAAACCCAGGGCCTGCTCAAGGCCTGAGCCCGGCAATCTGTGTGTAGAATCGCGGGATTCGGAGGTTTGGGTGAGTGGTTTAAACCAGCAGTCTTGAAAACTGCCGACGGGTAACTGTCCGTGGGTTCGAATCCCACAGCCTCCGCCACCCCTCATTGGGGAAGGCATCAATGACGGCCTGCAGCATCGCGCCTGCCTCGGCCTGGGTCTGATCGTTCTGATCGAGACCCTCTATCACCTGGCCTCCTGCACATCGACGGGGCCGCCCGCAGCTTCGTACTGGGGCAGCGGTGTGTTGTTGGGCCAGTACTCCCGGCGCGTCCAGTCGGCAGCGCGTGCCTCGGCATCTGCAGCCGAGGCCTCGAGCTGGTCCATCCGATCGGCAGCGCTCAACACAGAAGATCCGGCCGATGACTCCGGGGCCTGGGCTGGTGCCGCGCCTTCAGCGCTGGATTCCGCATGAAACAAAGCCGCTCCAGGCGTTCTGCGGATAGCTTTGACGATATGCAGTTGGACTATTTTTTCCAGCCCAATAAGTCTAGGGGACGTAACCCGAAACGCACTGCATTCCCTGCATGCAAGCCCGCCAGCTCCGTGAGCACCAGCTGTGTGAAATGCTCGCGGTCTTCAGGCTGCACACTGCCAGGCAGCATGGTTTTGACACTCGCCTCATTCACGGGCTGGCCACTTCGCACAATGGCGGCGATCACCTCGCCGAGCACTTGCCGATAACGCAGACGCAAGATGTCTGGCGGCACCAAGCTTTGCTGCACAGCCACGTACTGCTGACATGAGCGTTCATAGGCCCACACAAAGACATCCTGCAGCAGGTCAACCTGGTTGAGCTCGTACACACCAATCATGGCATCTACATAGGCTTGCTGCGGCACGTCAATGAATGACAGCGGGCACAGGTTATGGCGAATGAACGGAATGTTGGCAGCCAGGCGCGACACACGCTTGTTCACATCCTCGAAAGGCTGCAAGTAAGGCAAGTGCACCATCAGGAAGAACGCCTGCTCGAAAGGATCTTCAATCTCTGCGGCCATGCCCACCACGATGCCGAAAAGCGCTTCCAAGCGTTGAGGCAAAGCCACCGGCAAGTACACGCTGCCGCCAACTTCCACGGCACGGCGGCGAATGCGGCCACACATGGCGGGGTCAGGCATCAAGCCATCGGAGAGCAAAGCGTGCAAGGCCACAATGGTGTCTTGTGAGACAACGGCTTGCTCGGGCGAGTGCACCAAAAATTCGATGGCCTGCTTGTGGTTCAAGATCATCTGCGTCTCAAAGGCGTCCTTGCCCTCAGCCGCCTGGCCAAACTCAATCAGCCGTGCTGTATCCAAGCGACTGTACGTGTTGCCTTCCAGTTGTGAAGAAGCCCAGGAAAGGTCGATCAGCAGGCGGTTGAGAATGTCCCTGGCAAAGGTTCCTGCCGGTGTTTGCTCGGCAGGTGAGCGCCCCAAAGCATGTAGCTGCTCACGCAGCTTCAAGGGCAGGTACGCCGTGTGGTTGGGGTGGTACTGCTCCAAAAACTCAGTGCGATAGACCACAGGCTTGCGCAGATGCCGGGGCCGGCGGGCATACGCCTTGATGGCTTCACCTTCAGCGCTGAAAGGAACATAGGGCTCGATCTCAGCACCTCCACTTGGAGCAATAACTTCGGCGGCCTTGCCAATGGGGCCTTCAACCTGCAAAACCGGAAAGTAGCGCATTGCCCGCGTTTTGCCTTGCAGACGAATGCGCCCCTGCTCGGCCAAGACAGCAAGTCGGCGCTGAAGGCTGCGGGGCTGCAACGTCAACCCAGACTCCTGCAGCAGTTCTTCTGCGCTCACCCCTTCTGGGTGACGGTCAATGACACTGACCAACAGGTCGAGTTCTTGCTGAGGTTTGACGTTATTCATGACGCAAATTATGACGCAATACAAGCATTGCGACAACTACGTATCGCAATCAACTTAAAATCGATGCTGCCAGAAGGCTCGGGTTGCGGCAGGGACGGAGGTTGCCCCCACCCGCCCCCCGCACAGATCCGTGCGTGCAGAATTACCGCATACGGCTCCTGCCTCAGGTATGTGACGCGAGCGACACCCTGACTCATGCTGCAAAGCAGACTGGGTTCCTCAAAGTCGGCTTCAGAAAGCGATCCTTAGAAACTCTTCATAGCCAATCGTCGTGCGGACCCTGAGTGCATGGTCCGCAAGCATTCAGAAGTTAAAACATCTGCCGCATCAATGACATTTCCTGACTTTTTGGCTTCAGGCGCACTTGTTACCATTTCTCCAACAGCGTTTGGAAAGGGTACGTGAACAACACATTACCGCAGCAAGCTCAGCGCAGACGCCCCCTGCGGTCTGTCGTGCACATGGTGACACTGGGGCTGGCCCTTGCCTGGTTGGCCTTGGTGGCCAGCCTGGGGTGGTGGATGTCGAAACGCATCGTGGCAACGGAGCTGGACAACCTGGCGGCCAGCGCCGAATACGAAGCCAAGACGACCGCGCGCATCATGGACCGGCTGTTCACCGAAATGGTGAGCGTGACCAATATGGTGGCGCGCCAGGGATCGGTGATCCAGCTGGCCGCTCGCTATCGCACCGATGCACCCGGTGCCGCCGAGCTGACGCGTCAACAGCGCGCGGAGCAATTTACACAGGACCCGTTGGTGCGCAAAGTCGGCGACTTCATGAATGCGCTCTCCAGCGATCTGCGCTACGCCCGCATCTACATGAACAATATGTCGGACGACACGGTGACGGCGAGCAACTGGGCCGAATCCGGCAGCATCGTGGGCATGATTTACGCGGGTCGCCCCTATCTCGTTGATGCCCTGCGTGACGGCAATGGTCATTCGTTCGGAATCGCCAAACTGAACAAGACACCCTCCTATTTTGTCGCCAGCCGCATCGAGAATGAAGACAGTGTGCCGCAAGGTTCCGTCACGGTGAAGTTCGACGCCTCGGAAGTGGCGCTCTATCTCACAGGACGCCACATCGCACTGATCGTGGATCGCCAGGGGCGGGTGACCACGGCATCGTCGGCGCCATTCATGCTGCGCAATGCGGCCGCACTTCTACCGCCAGATATGGCACTGTCTGCTGGCGCGGCCCCATCGCCGGACAATGATGAAGATCCAGGCAGGCCTCTGGACGTGCATGCGATTGCCGGCACAGATCAAACCGGCCAATGGTTGATTGACGGCAGGCCCTATCTGCTGCGCAGCGAGCCCCTTTCCAATACCCAATATCAGTTGCTGACGCTCGCGCCCCTGGATCATCTGGCGCCGATGCGAACGCAGCACCTGTGGGTCGCAGGGCTGGTCGCGACGGTGGGCCTGCTTTTCATTCTGCTGTCCAGTCACGTGGTCGCACAGATGTTGATACGCCGTCAGGATGAGCGGTATGCGGCAAATTACGACGCACTGACCGACCTGCCGAACCGCCGCCATGTGCTGGCCCAACTGGAGCGATTGTTCGCTCTGGCGAAGCGGACGCAGCAGTGGGTTCTGGTGGCCTTCATCGATCTCGACGGGTTCAAGGCAATCAACGACAACTACGGGCACGAGGTCGGCGACCAGTTCCTGGTCGAGGTGGGCCGGCGCATGTCCGCAGGCCTGCGCAGCAGCGATATGCTCGGACGGCTTGGGGGTGATGAATTCGTCGTGATCGGCTTGGCCACTCCGCCAGGGGCTGAGGGTCGGGACGATGCCGTAGAAGCCATGCGCAGCAGACTGGCGCCGCTGCTGGCCGGCACCTATGCCTTTGCCGAGTGCAGTTTCGACTATCCCGGTGCCAGCTTTGGCATTGTCAGCGTGGATCCCTGCGCCAGTTCACCGCAAACGGTTCTCAAGACTGCCGACCAGCGCATGTATGCGGACAAGCAGGCGCGGCGAGCGCCGCGCCGGCAGGAATCCGCGAGCCCGCCATCGATCCCTGCCAGTCATCAGCTGCCCACTTTCGCAGTTTCCGACACGTAAACATCGCGATGACGCGCCACTACGGGCGCGCCTGTAGTGGCCAGCGCGTGCATGATGCGGTGCCGGAAAATTGGGGCCGCAATGTGACCGTGCTGGGCGCGCTGTCGTGTCAGGGGCTTGACGCGCTGATGAGCAGCGAGGATGCGGCCGATGCACCGGTGTTCCGTGCCTATGCCACCGAGGTGTTGGCTCCGCCCCTGCAAGCGCACGATGTGGTCCAGACCGGGCAGTTGCGGATTAACGGCTTCAATTTGCCGGGAAGAAAAGGGCTGAATTCTGTCCATGGCAGAAGCTAGTCACCCCTGTCGAACATGTTCCGGCATGCCCCCATGGATCGACGCCTCAGGCCATGCCGCGGGACACCGCGTATTGCTGCGCGCATTGCCATGCCAGGTCGGCCAGCGGACCCGCCTTTTTCCCGGTTTCCACCGCATCGTCGGAGGCCGCATTGCCGTCCGATGCGCGCTGCGCAATGCTGTGCAGGATGGCCGCCATGCGAAACAGGTTGTAGGCCATGTAGAACTCCCAGTGCTCGCGCGGATCGCGCCCGGTCGCTTCTGCATACCAGGCGACGTATTCGGCTTCGCCCGGAATGCCCAGCGCCGCCAGGTCCAGCCCGGCGATGCCGCGCCACAGCGCCGGCGGTATGCGCCAGGACATGCACTGGTAGGAGAAATCCGCCAGCGGATGGCCCAGGGTCGACAGCTCCCAATCCAGTATGCCGATGACGCGCGGCTCGGTCGCGTGGAACACCAGGTTGTCCAGCCGGAAGTCGCCATGCACCAGCGTCGTCTCGTCGTTTTGCGGAACATGCTCGGGCAGCCAGTCCATCAGCCAGCGCATGGCGTCGTTGACGGGCAGCGTGGATTCGCGGCACTGGCGTGACCAGCGGTTGATCTGGCGCGCAAAGTAGTTCCCCGGCTTCCCATAGCCATCCAGTCCGACGGCACTGTAGTCCACGCCGTGCAGCGCGGCGATCACCCGGTTCATCTCGCGGTAGATGGCGCGCCGCTCGGCGGGGTCCATGCCCGGCAGGGACTGGTCCATCAGCACACGGCCGTCCAGAAACTCCATCAGGTAGAACGGCGTGCCGATGAGGCTCTCGTCTTCGCAATAAGCAAACATGCGCGGCACCGGCACGCTGCTGCCCTGCAAGGCGCTCATGACGCGGTGCTCGCGGTCAATGGCATGCGCCGAGGCCACCAGCAGACCCCGGGGCTTGGTGCGCAGCACATAGCTGCGCTGCCCGGCGCTGACTTTGTAGGTCGGGTTGGATTGCCCGCCGGTCAAGGGCGTGATCGCCAGCGGCTCGCCGCTGCCCAGGCCCTGGTCATGCAGGTACCGGGCCAGGGCCTCCAGAGGCAGTGCGGTGGAAACGTCGCTCATAGGGAACTCACCAGGTGTGCGCCGTCCACCGCCACGGTGGCGCCCGACATGGCCGCTCCCGCGTCGGAGGCCAGCAGCAAGAGAGGGCCGTCCAGATCGCTCATCTCGCCGAAGCGGCGGCTGGGAATCCTGGCGCGCAGCTTGTCGCCGGCTTCGCTGTGAAGGAATTCCCGGTTCAGGTCGGTCACCACATAGCCGGGCAGCAAGGCGTTCACGCGGATGCGGTGGCGCGCCAGCTCCAGCGCCATGGACTTGGTGGCCTGGATCACGCCGGCCTTGGAGATCGCATACGGCGCCACGCCGCCGGCCACGCGCTCGCCCAGGATGGACGCGACATTGACGATGCTGCCGCCCCGACCGGCCGCCACCATGCGCCGCGCGGCCTCGGTGGCCATGAGCCAGCCACCTTTGAGGTTGGTGTCCAGCACGCTGTCGAAGTCGGCCTCGGTCTGCTCCAGCAGCGACCGCGTCACGGTCACGCCGGCGTTGTTCACCAGCACATCGGGGGCGCCCCAGCTGGAGAGTGCATCAAAGCACTGGCGCACGCTGGCGCTGTCCGTCACGTCCAGCGACAGCGCACGCGCCTCGCCTCCCGCCTGCGTGATCGCGTCGACCACGGACTGCAGCTTGTCGGCGCGGCGCGCGGCCAGCGCCACGCGCGCACCGGCGCCGGCCAGCAGCGCGGCAAAGTGCATTCCCAGGCCGCTGGAGGCGCCGGTGACCAGCGCGATGCGCCCGTCAAGGCGGAAACGATCGATGGCGCCGCTCATGCCCGGCCCTCCGCCGCCGCCTTTTCGGCCATGTGGACCAGCTTGCGTGCCATGCTCCAGCGGTGCACTTCGCTCGGGCCGTCATAGATGCGAAAGGCGCGCATGTCGGTGAAGATGCGCATCACGGGCGACTCGCCCGTCACGCCCTGGCCACCGAGCATCTGCACGCTGCGGTCGACCACGCGCCACTGCGCCTCCGAGCACACGACCTTGGCACGGCTCGATTCGAAATTGCATTTCTCGCCCTGGTCCAGCAGCCAGGCCGTGTGCCAGATGTGCAGCCGCGCCGTGTGCAGATCCATATCGTTGTCGGCCAGCATGAAGCCCACGCCCTCGTGTTCGGCCAGCGGCTTGCCGAAGGCCTGGCGGCGGCGCGTGTACTCCAGCGCTGCGTCGTGCGCGCGCCGCGCCTGCCCGAGCCAGCGCATGCAGTGCGTCAGCCGCGCCGGTGCCAGGCGCACCTGGGCATAGCGAAAGCCCTTGCCGACCTCGCCCAGCACGTCGGCGGCGGGAATGCGCAGGTTGTCGAAGCGCAGCACGCCATGGCCGCCGGTGAAGCATGCATCCATGGCGTCCATGCTGCGCTCCAGCGTGATTTCCGGGCGATCCATGTCGCTGAGGAACATGGTCGCCGAGCCGTCTTCCATGCGCGCCATGATGATGACGTAGTTCGCGCCTTCCGCGCCCGTGATGAACCACTTTACGCCGTTGATCAGATAGTCATCGCCATCACGCACGGCCGTCGTGGCCAGCATCGACGGGTCGGCGCCCGCGCCGGGCGAGGGCTCGGTCATGGCAAAGCACGAACGCGTGAGGCCGGCCACCTGCGGGCGCAGCCAGCGCGCCTTCTGCGCGGCCGTGGCCACCTCTTCCATGAGATGGATGTTGCCTTCGTCAGGCGCGTGGATGTTGAGCGCCGTAGGGCCCAGCCACGAATAGCCGGCCTCCTCGAACATCACCGACTTGGCCACATGGCTCAGGCCCATGCCGCCCATTTCGGTGGAGGCGTGCGGCGTGAGCAGGCCGGCGGCCTTGGCGCGCGACACCAGTTCGCGGCGCAGCGCCTCGCTGGGGCCGTGGTGCGACTGGCGCTCGTCGTTTTCCAGGGGAATCACCTGCTCGGCGATGAATTGCCGCGTTCTGTCCCGCAGCGCACAGAGGTCGGCGCTCAATTCGAAGTTCATCGATGTGTCTCCTATAACTACGCAAGCCATGGCTGAATGCTTTCAACATTGTAGGACAATATTGAAAACAAAAATACACCAACAAATTGCATGAAGCAGGTTCCGATGCCTGGCCGCCTGTGTACACTTTCCGCGCCCCCACAGGAATGCAGACACGTGACCACTGAAACCATCCACCATGCCCCCGAAGACGCGCAGGACGTTCGCCCACAGACCGTGGCGAGTGCGGCTGATGAAGTCTTTTTCGGCATCTTCAACGGCCTGGAGGTCCAGCGCTTTGTCCCCGGCCAGCGCCTGGTGGAAGCGGATCTGGCCATCCAGTTCGGCGTGGGCAGGAATTCGGTGCGCGAGGCCATGCAACGCCTGGCGGCCAATGGCATCGTCGATGTGCTGCGGCACAAGGGCGCGACCATCAAGTCCCTGACGATCCAGGAGACCATGCATGTGCTCGACGTGGCGGAGCGCATGACCGGCTTGCTGGCGCGCACGGCCGCGCAGGGCGTGCGCGCCGGGCATTCACCCCAACCCATCCAGGCAGGACTGCAGCGGCTGATCGCCGCGGAAAAGGAGCAGGATGCGGACGCCTTCGCGCGTGCGCGCCGCAACTTCTACCGCGCCCTGCTCGATGCCGCGGGCAGCCGCGAACTGCGCAGGCTCTTTCCGTCCATCCAGATGCCTATCGTGTACGCCCAGCACCGGCTGCCGGCACTGCAGAAAATCCGCCTGGCCGACTACCGCGCGATCAGCAAGGCCGTGATCGGCGGCGATGAGGCGGGGGCGGACGCGGCGGGCATGGCCCATGTGCGCAATGTGCGTGACGAGATCACGCGCAAGCAGGCGCAGGCAGACGCCGGCCGCGCCTGAGCCGGCCGCGCCTAAGCCGGCCGCGCCTGAACCCGCACGGATGTAGTTGCTGCTGCCGGGGGCCGGCACGCAGCGGCACGCCCGCGTCCGCAGCGCCTGCGCTCAAGCAGCCTAGCCCCAAAAATCATCGCTTCAGACGATGTTCTCCTGGCCGTGCCTGCGCCACCATGGACTTGCCGGGAAACCTGCGCGGCCTGTCGCGACCCCCTGTTGCGTTTCACGGGAAGGGATTTCCTGCCGCTTGCGCGGCACGGTGAGGGATGGCGCCATGAATCTGGCGGCCGAGAAGAACAAGGTGGTGATTCCCACCGGCCAGGCATCGCTGCGCATCACCAATGAAGACTGCATGGCCACTGCCCTGCATTGGGCCTACGACGAATACTCCCAAGGGCAAGGCACAGCACGCGCCATCACCGAGGCAGGTCACAAGAACTGGTTTTTCATCGAGGCCGATTACGCGGGCGGCAAGGCGCTGCGCGCGGGCTTCGAAGACGCGGTGAAGGCGGCCGGCGGCAAGGTGGTTGGCTCGGCCAAGCACCCGTTGGGGGCGATTGAATTTGCATCCCAGATCGTGCAGGCACAAACCTCCAAGGCCGATGTGATCGGCATGGCCAATGCTGCTGGCGACTCCGCCAACTTTGTCAAACAGGTGACCAGCTTCGGCGTCACCCCCAAGCAGATCATTGCCGCATCGCTGATCCACATCACCGACATCCACGGCCTGGGCCTCAAATCCACCAAGGGCATGTATCTGACCGATGGTTTCTACTGGGACCGCAATGCCGAATCGCGCGCCTGGTCCCAGCGCTTTCTGGCCCAGAAAAAGAAGATGCCGACGATGGTCCAGGCCGGCACCTATTCGGCGGTGCTGCACTACCTCAAAGGCGTGGAGCCGGCTGCGCCATCGGTCGCGCTGCGGGCCTCGTTCAGAACTCGTGGTTCAGGCCCAGCTCGATGCCACGCGATCTGCCGCCAGGCTGGACTACCGGTGCGCCGGGCACCGCATAAGCGGCCGCGCCCTTGTTGCGGAGCATGGCGACCGTGGTGTAGGCACGGGTACGCTTGGACAGGTGGTAAACGTATCCCAGAGCGAACTGGTCGGCATCGTTGGCCGAGATGGCGACCCCGCCTGCACGGCCACGCGCATCGGCGCGGTTCCAGGAGAATTTGACTTCCTGCGCGCCGAAAGGCACGCGCGCCGACAGGAGGTAGTTGTTCTGCTGCGCATCTGCGTACTGCAGGCGCCGGATGCCGGCCGTGAATCGCGCGAACGAGGCGTCCCATGATGCCGCCAGCGCCGAGTCCTTGAAAGCGCCCAGCTGCGTCAACGCGTTGCGCGTGCGCATGTGTGCCGCCGAGATGAAGACATTGTCGAACTTGACGCCAAGCCGTCCCCCCATGCCCTTGTGCAGGTTGTCGGCCGCGGCACCTCGTTCGCCGAAGGCGTACATCAAGCCGCCTTCCAGACCCCAGCTGTTCGATGGCAGGAGGTACTGTACGGAATTTTTGATGCGCTGCACTGTATTCGGGGCAGTGCCAAACGCCGCTGTCACGGGTGTATTGCCGCGGGCTGCCAGCGAGAACAGCTGGACCGACCCCAGGCCGACATAGCCGAAGGGGTCGAAGCGCGCCCAGTTGGAATGGGAGGGCGTGTAGTCGCGCCCCATGCGCAATTCGCCGTAGCTGCGATCGGAAAGGCTGACCGTCGATCGACGCTGGAAACCTGCGGGTGAGACGGTGCCGGAATCGGCACTGAGAAAGGACTCCAGCCAGAACGAGGCGGCCAGGCCGCCGCCCAGATCCTCGCGCCCGCGAATACCGTAGCGGCTGCTCGAATACGCGCCACTGGCCAAGGTGGTCACGCTGCCTGCGCCAGTGCTGTGAGAATTGCGTATGGCGTTATCGACGACGCCGAACACGGTCAGGGAAGATTGGGCAAAGCTGGCGCCAGCCAACAAACCGAGCGCAAATGTCAGTGGTTTCTTGTAGTTCATCAACCGAACTTTCTTGGTAGTGGGCATGTTGAAAAAAGCACTGCCGACCGACCAGCACCGGCATCAGCCGGCAAGGTGCCGAGGTCGTATCAACGGTTGCGACTGTGCAATCAGCCCCTGGCCAAGTCCAATGAAGACTCCCCCCGCTAAACAGGCGTTATAGCGGGGGTTTCTTGGGTCAAAGACCAGTGCGCCGGCGTGTTGCCACCCCAGCGACTTACCCCAGTCTCACCAAGCGTAGGGCGCATTTCTACACCCGGTTCGGAGCCTTCCACCCCTACCTTCTGTCTTGCGATCCGGCAGGTCTTCTTCTCCTTTTCGACACTCTTGCCCGCCAGCAATTGCCTGACCCCGCGCCCGGCAATGACGCTTGCCGCGTTGTGGTCGGCATGTGCAGTGTGTCCACAGCTTTGACAGACAAAACCGGATTGGGAAACCCGGTTGCCCTGGTGAATGTGGCCGCAAGCGCCGCATTCCTGCGAAGAATAAAACGCCGGCACTTCTATCACCAGCTTGCCCTGGCGGCGCGCCTTGTATTGCAAAAACACTTGGGTCCGGCCCCAGGCAGAGGCCAGAATCGCTTTGTTTAGCCCGGACTTGGCCGCAGCCCCATTGCGCAGCCAACGGCCTTGCGCGTCCTGTTGGGGCTTGGCCTTTTGGGTCATGTTCTTGATCTTCAGCGCCTCAAAGACAAACAGCTTGTAGCGCGTGTCTGTCGCCAGGACATGGCTGGTCTGGTGCGCCAACTCCCGGCGCGCATCAGCGCCATAGCGCTGGTAGCGTGCCACCTTGCGCCTGGCCTTGACCCAGTTGCTGGAGCCCCTGGTTCTGCGGGCCTGGCGCTTTTGCCAGCGCTTTCTGTGTTTTTCCTGCGCGGCCAGGCGCTTGACCTGAATCGGTAAAAAATCGAATTGCTGCCCGTCGCTGCCCGCCAGTGGCAGGGCCACGCCACGATCGAGCCCCAGGGTCATTGCGAGCAGCTCTGGCGCATCGAACTGCATGAGCCAGGCCGTGGTTTCCTTGTCGCTGGGCTCCATCAGGCCATCGTCGCCATTGAACGAGACATGCCATTGGCCGGCATGGATGCTGATGTGCAATGAAGCGGGCGGCTGGCAGGCCCGGTGCGCCTTGAATGCCAGCACACCCACGGGATGTTTTCTGGTGCCGATGCACAGCTGGTGGCCAGTGATTTCTCCCGTGGCCCTGTCCACGACAGGCTTGAACTCGAACAGCTCGGACGTCAGCCAGACAGCCTGTCTGCCGTGTTTTTTGTGCATCGTGGGCCGGCCGCCGAGTTTGCGGAAATAACGGCTGTAGGCCTGCTTCCACAGCACCGCGCCATTGCGCAGAATCTGGCTGGGCACTTCGGACAGCCAAGGTGTGAGCTCGGTCTTGAAATGGCTGTACTGCTGATCGACGGGCGCGAACTGACCCGTGTGTGCCAGGGACTTGCGTGCAAAACGCCTGAAATACCGGTCTTCGCCCACCTTGGCGTTGTAGATGAAACGCTGGCAGCCTATCCATTGCAGCAGGGTCTGTGCCTGCGCAGGCGTGGGATAGCAGCGAAAACGATGGCCGATCTGCATGTCGCCATGCTCGTGGAGAAATCAGTAAGGCGCCAGCACGAAAAGTAACAACCCTTAGAACGTGTTCAAAGTCTCCGAGGTATGAGAAGCTCAGGGGGTGAGAAAAAGCTATCCAAGTGACATCAGTCGCGAACAATTCGAGATCATCAAGCCGCTGCTGGAAAGCGCGCGAAAGAAGACCAGCCCCAGGCGAGTGGACCTGTACGAGGTGTTCTGCGCGGTGCTGTACCTGCTGCGCAGTGGCTGCCAATGGCGCATGCTGCCCGAGGAGTTTCCCAAATGGCGCACGGTGCACTCGTACTTTGCGATCTGGAGCGAGCCGCGCGAGGGTGGCAGCCTGCTGGAGCAGGCTTTAAAAAAATCAGGTTGGCGCGGCCCGCGAGAAACTGGGGCGCAACGCCTGCAGCACGCTCTTGATCGTGGACGCGCAGAGCGTGAAGAACACGGATACGGCAGGCCTGAAGGGCTATGACGCGGGCAAGAAGGTGTCTGGCATCAAGCGCCATATTGCAGTGGACACCCAAGGATTGCCGCATGCAGTGGCGGTGACTACGGCTGAAGTGACGGATCGCAAGGGAGCACTGCAGGCGCTTGGTCGTTGCAAGTCTGGGCTCGCTCGTGTGCAAAGTGTGCTGTGCGACAACGGCTATGTGGGTCAGCCTTTCGCGCAGGGCGTGCGCGAGATTCTGGGCGAGCATGTCACTGTGCAGATAGCAAAGCGCAGTGAGTTGCATAGCTTCAAGGTGATGCCCAAGCGCTGGGTTGTTGAGCGCAGCTTTGCGTGGCTGGAAAAGAATCGGCGATTGTGGAAGAACTGCGAGCGCTGGATCAACACCAGCTTGCAGTTCCTGCATCTGGCATTCTTGGCGCTCTTGCTCAAAAGACTTTGAACACGTTCTTAGCTCTCCCGCTGTTTTTAACATCGAGCTACAAATCGTTTTTGTGACGAAATACCGGCACAAGACGCTCTCGCCCCAAGTGCTTGAGTTGGATATTTCGGTGCTGATCAACAACCTCAAGACAGCCAGTGCCCGGCGCACCAGAAATCGCTTTGCCGCGCATTTGGCGCCTTTCCATAGCAAGCCCTTGTTTTGGCACCGGGCCTACTTTGTGGGGAGCGAGGGCGGCGCTACGCTGGAGACGGTGCGGGCCTGTGTGGACGCGCAGGGGACAGAAGAACATGCCCGCAGGCTGGGGCTTTTCAAGGCCTCGCTGGGGCCACAGGAGATGCCAAGGCTGCAGGGGGTAAAAGAGGTGCAACGCCGTGTCGAAGAAGTGAGCGCTGCTAGTCATGCTCGACATGCGGATCGATGCGAAAACCGCCATAGGTGTACAGGCCAAATCCCGCAGGTCCGTTTCGCCATTCTGGCTCGGGTAACTCGTCATCCAGATCAGCGTTGCGGACCATCCAAGCGGCAGCCATTGCGAACACCAGCAGCAGAGCCAGCCAGAAGGTGGTGTACAGAAGCACACCGAGCACGGCCAACTTGACCAACCACAGCAGCACGGTAGCGCCAGCCAAAGGCACACCCTTGGATGCCAACCAGTTCGATACTCGCCGTTCTCCGCGCGCATAGACGCGCCATCCACGGCCAGGCCGTTATGCGGTGCTGATGCGGGTTGTCGTGCTCATGCTCGTCTCCTGCTGCACAGGGAGAGCTATCCCGGCTTGCTCCAATCCTGCTTGCTTGCCAGTACCAATGCGTTCCAGTCGTCTGGTGGATTGCCCCGCCCCAACATCTTCTCAAAAACGGCGCAGGGGTCTGACTGGCTACCCGACGAGCGCAAGGTCTGCTCGTCGTTGACCCAGGCGTACACGATGACTTTCGCCTTTGAGTCGTACCGGAAGAACAGCCGGAACCGCCTTGCGAACTTGGCCCGTCGCCAATGGCGGTGGGCCGGCCCCAGGGTATTGCCCTGGCGGTATTCGTCGCGCGCCGGATCACTCGGCACCACATCCAGCATCAACTGGCTCAAGGCCCGGAAGAGCTTGACGCTGGCATTGGACTCGAAGCCCTTCGGATCGTTCTCCTGCGCGCGTCTTGTGGCTGCTTGCAGCCTCTGCAACTGCTCGATGACGCAGTCGTGGAATAGCAGCGTCCAGCCGTGCCGTTGCATCAGAGCGCCACGTCCCCGTCGATCTCCTCGTCCAGATTCACGCCGTGACCCGCCTGCTCCAGCATGGCGCGGGCCAGATCCTCGGGCAGGCCATGGACGCTCCGGCCAGCTTCGATATCGCGGGCCAGTAAGTTCAGGAATGCGCCAATAGCGGGGTCTTCGTTTTCGACATCGACGCGGGTAACGACGACTTCTGCACCACGCAGGTCGAACGCAATCTTGCCGCCGGCATCGACACCGAGCGCCTGCCGGATGGGCTTGGGCAGCGTGATCTGGCCTTTGGAGGTCAGGGTGGCAACTTCATGAATGGCAGGCATGGCCGTTCTCCTCATAGCGATGCCCATCGTAAGGAATATTCCTTACCTGATCAATATGAGTTCTCATGGCTCCCTCCTGAGTCCAAGAGTCGGCCCATCGCAGGACGGGAACAGCGCGCCTTCACGCATCAATCCGGCCCGCTGAACCCCGCATTGGCCGTGGACGGTCAATGCCCCACGCCCTATACCCAAATGGTTGAAGGCCAAATGGCCGAAAGGGCAAGGGAATGGAGTGCAGGGGGAAAGGCCCTCACTAGTAGTTCTGCACAGAGGTTATGACGGTTTGCCGCAAGTTGGTACAGGATAGGCCTTGCCCAGCTTTTGCCTGGCCTTGTCCGTAGAGAACATCCAGTGGATGCGAGCACCGCTGGCATTTCGCAGATGCTCCCAAGACTGGAATCACGGCGTCGGTGACGCTGCTGATGAGATCGGGGGAAACGTCCACCGAGTACATCTCGGCCAGAAAGCCCTGAATCTCGCGCACCGTCATGCCGCGTGCGTACATAGCGATGATTTTGTCGTCAAAGCCGGTGAAGCGGCGCTCGTGCTTGCCAATGAGCTGGGACGTGCCCTCGCGGTCACGGGGAACATCAATGCGCAGGGTGCCGGCGTCGGTCAATAACGTCTTGGTGCTCTTGCCGTTGCGGTGGTTGGCGCTGGCCCCTTCGGGCTTGGGCTGTGCGGGCGCGTAGCCCAGATGATGGCTCATCTCGGCCCCCAGGGCGCGCTCAAGAACAGACTTCTTGAACTGCTGAAAGATACCTTCGAGCTCGGCCGGCGTAACCGGCCCGGGGATGAGCTGCTCGAGCAGCTCGGCTGAGAATTGCGGCTGCGCCGCCTTGTCCGCCGCAGCGGTGGTTTTTGTCTTGCGTGGCATTCATGCTCCTGGATGACATGTTATGCCTTACACACAAAATTTCTGACAGGCTCATCTGCGATGCCGCCTGCGGCATGGTGGATTCCCCGCTTCTGCGACACAATTCACCTCTTGCCTGGACAGTGACAGCAGACCGAAGCGGGGTGACAGTGGATATAAGACAGTTGCGGACCATCCTGGCCATCGCCGAAACCGGCAGCCTGACGCGGGCGGCGGAGCTTTTGCATGTGGTTCAGCCGGCGCTATCGAGACAGCTTCGGCAACTTGAAGAGGAATTGGGCACGCCCTTGTTCGAGCGCAATCGACTGGGAATGGTGCTGACCGTGCCTGGCCGTCGCTTTGTCGATCAAGTGAGGGTTTCACTGCAGGGCCTGTACCAGGCCAAGGCGGACATAGGCGCGGCAGCGGCGAATCTGATGGGGTCGGTGTCGATTGGCATGCTGCCCGGCCTGGCCACCACGCTGGCCGGGCCCTTGGTGATATCGCTCAGACGCCAATACCCGGATTTGAAGGTACGCATCGCCACGGGCTTCACGGATTTCCTGCAGGACGGTCTAGAGCACGGCAAGCTCGATATCTGCCTCATGGGCGACTACCTGCAATCGGAGCTGCTGCATACCTCCCCCGTATTCCGCGAGCCCCTGTACGTCGTGGGCTTGCCAAGCTCGGGCTTATCTCCCTGCACCCCCGTGGACTTGGCGGACGTGGCCAGGATGCCCTTGGTGGTGCCCGAAGCCGAAAGCCTGCGCAATGTGATTGACCGGGCCTGCACCATCATCGGCGCCGAATTGAATCTCGTTGCGGAGTCGGACAGCACGGCCGTTCTCCTGGAACTGGTGGAGCGCGGCGTCGGGTTCACCATCCTGCCCGTCATGCCGATCACACCCATGCTCAAGGCCAGGCGCCTGGTGGGAGCGCCCATCATCACGCCGCATCTGCGCCGTACGATCATCGTCGGCAGCCCCGTGATCAATCGCAACCCCCATACGGTGAAGGCCCTGCACGCCGAGCTGGTCGGCCTGCTCAAGCCCATCGTGCTGGGGTTCGCGGATGCCGGGGTCGAATGGCTTGCCCAGGACGCCTGACCGCCGGCCTGCATGCGCCAGCTAGCCGGACGTGCCTGCGTCGTCGTTGGCCGCGCGCGCCTTGCGCATTTTTGCGAGCTGCATCAGTTGCCGGTCGCGCCATTCAACGCGTGCCTCCCACTGGTCCAGCGGCAGAACCGCCCGGCGTTGCGCCGCCACGTCTTGCACCAGCGCATCGGTCCAAGGGTCGTTCTGACCACGCTCCTGGCCCATGCGCTGATAGGCAGGGCCCATCTTTTGCGCATGGGCAGCGATGCCGCCGCGCGTGTTGAGGTCCACGGTTTCAAACGGGCCGATCACGGACCAGCGCAGGCCCAATCCATCGCGAACGACCTTGTCGACATCTTCCACCGACGCCACGCCATCGCGTACCAGGCAATAGGCCTCCCGCAGCAACGCGCCCTGCAAGCGGTTGAAAACAAAGCCTTCCACTTCATGCTTCACCAGGACAGGGCTCATGCCTACCTCCTGGAAATAGGAGGTGCACCGCGCCACCACGGCCGCATCCGTGAACGGCGCGGGAACCAGTTCCACCACTGGAATCAGGTAGGGCGGATTGCCCGGGTGCGCAATCAGGCAGCGTTGGCGCGTGGCGAGTTCCGAACAAAAGCGCGATACCGGCAGCGCGGACGATGCACTGCACAACGGGACATCGGGCCCCACATGGCGCTCGAGCTGCGCAAAGAGTTCGCGCTTGATATCGACGATTTCCGGCACGCATTCCACCACGAGATGGCAATCCGCCACTGCGCTGTGCAGTTCGGGCGTGACCTGAATGCGTGCGGCAACCACCCCGGCCTCGCCTTCGAGCAAGCCTGCAGCGCCGAGCATCTCCAGCCTTGCGCCGATTTCGCCGGGAATCAAGGCGCAGCGCTCAGGCGACTGCTCGAAAATCCGGACGGCTTTCCCGGCGCGGGCAAATTGCAGAGCAAAAGCAACGCCAATGCTTCCGCCACCCGCTATGGCGACATTCTTGAAATGACTCATACTTTTCCTTCCACTTTTACGGCACAGGCCGTCCGCAACTCCGCCCGATCAATCGAGCGAGATGCTTTCTCGCTTGATCACTTCTACCAACTGCTTTGTCTCTGTTGCAATGCGATCTGCAAAATCTTGCGGACTTTGCATGACCACCGCGCCCTGCGCACCCAGTGCCGCGTTGGCAGCGGGTGCCGCCATGGCCAGTTTGGCATGGGCGTAGATCTCTTCAATGATGGCAGGCGGTGTGCCAGCGGGAGCGAGCAGGCCCAACCAGAATCTCACGTCGATATCCGGAAATCCCGCCTGGGCCATCGTGGGCACGTCGGGCATTTGCGCCAGGCGCTCGGACGAGGTGACCGCCAAGGCTTTCAGTTTTCCCGAGAGAATATGCGGAATGCTTGCCAGGGTGTCGAATGAACTGTTCACCTCACCTGCCATGACGGCCATGCTCGCCTGGGATGCCGCCTTGTAGGGAACATGCGTGGTTTGAATCTTCGCGCTGTTGCTCAACATCGCATAGCCCAGATGGGCAAGATTGCCCGATCCGCCCGAACCGTAGGTCAGCTCTGAGGGCTTGCGTTTGGCGTAGGCCATCAGATCCTGCACGGAGTTGATGGCGTTATTCTTCGCCCACTCGGCGTTCACGTTGAGGATGAACGGCGCATCCAGGACCACCGTGATGGGTGCAAGGCTGCTGGCCTTGTACGCAGAGTTCTTGTAAATCAATGGATTCACGGTAATGCTGCTGCTGTTCGTGGCAAGCAGCGTATAGCCATCGGGTGCAGCCCGCGCGACCTCGGCAACGCCAATGGAGCCGTTGGCGCCGCCCTTGTTGTCGATGATCACCGGCTGGCCCAGGGACTTTGCCATCCCGTTGGCAAGCATTCGGGCCATCGTATCGGTGATGGAGCCGGCCGGAAACGGAACGACGATGCGAATGACTTTTGCCGGCCACTTTGCATCCTGGGCAAGGGCCGTGGACGACGCCAGGGGCAGCATCGCTGCCCCGGCAACACCTGCGGAAGCGACCAGGAATTCACGGCGCGAACTGAACTTGTGCATGTTTTGTCTCCTTAAAGTTTATTGACTTGAAACTGCCTCGAAAACCATGGGGCGGCTAGGCGCGCTTCTTCGTGGCCACCGTCCCCGTTATCCCGCTTTTCTCCAGCGCATCCACTTGCTCTCCCGTCAACCCGATCACCCGCGAAAACACCGCGCGGCTATGCTCGCCAAGCGTCGGCGCCACCCGGGAAATGTCCAGCGGCTGTTCCATTTCGCGAAACCACGGCGTGGTCGCCAGGTACTCGCCCAGGTGCTCGCGATGCACCTTCCTGAAGAAGCCGCGGCTTCTCAAATGGGGGTCTTGCAGAACGTCACATACCGGTTTCACAACGCCCGCACTGACACCGGCGCACTGCAGCAAACGCATGGCCTCGTCTGCCGGCCGCCCGCGCGTCCAGGCACAAATCGCGGCATCTATCTTTTCCCGCAGGGCGCGCCGCCCCGCCACACCCGACAACGCAGGGTCAAGACTGAGTTGAGGCGCCTGCAAGACTTGCGCCAGGGATTTCCACTGGGCGTCGTTGGCAACGCTGACCACAAGCCACGCGTCCTCGCCGGCACAGCGGTATATGTCGTGCGGCGCGAAAACGGGGTGGGCATTTCCCTGGCGTGGGCTGGTATTCCCGCACAGGGATTGCTGGACAAGAAAAGGCGCGGCCAAGGGAAGCATGCATTCCACTTGCGAAAGATTGACATGCCGGCCCTTGCCCGTGCGCGCCTGCACCAGCAATGCCAGCAGCGCAGCGGCTCCTGCGCTCCACCCCCCTATCGGGTCACCATAGGCATACGATGTGAGAGACGGCGGATTGTGCGCAAAGCCGGTGTGGTGCGGCAAGCCACTCGCCTGCTCCAGCGTGCCGCCATAGGCGCGTACGCGGCTCCATTCGTTGCCTATGCCGAATGCCGGCATGGAGACCATCACCAGCCGGTCGTTCACCTTGCAAAGGGATTGGTAATCGAGGCCCAGCTTTGGCAGCACCTCGGTCGAATAGTTCTCGATGACCATGTCGGCGGTTTTCACCAGCTGGAGCAGGACCTCCCGGCCCTGCGGATGCGTCAGGTCCAGCGTGATGCCCAGCTTGTTGCGGTTCATCAAGGCGAAGTTGGAGTTCTTCTCGTAGAGCCGGTCCTGGTAGAACTCCTCGGTGAAATGGGTGCCTCGCCACCAATCGGGATATTGCGTCCCCTCCACCTTGATGACCTCGGCGCCAAAGTCCGCCAGCGTCCGCGCGGCCAAAGGCCCGGCCCATCCCATCGTGAGGTCAATGACTCTTGTCTTGCGCAGCGGCGGCAAGCCCTCGGCCGCCCTTGTCCGACCTCGCTCCGAAGCCAACGCGGCATCTGTGCGGTAGTAATCGTTGTCCGCAGCTTTTTGTGCAGCGGCTCCGCCCCGAAGCGGCCCCGCGTCGCCCAGGGGAAAAGGAACGCCGACGCCTTCGAAACGGGTGGCACCGGCTTCGATGGGAACAAATGCATGGCGTTCGCGGTGCACTTTTTGCGCCAGCAACTCGTCCATCGTGGGAACGAGAACGGCCGGAAATTTGACGCTTCCCAGCAGCTCGAACCATTCGCTGGCCGTTCTGGTCAGCAGCGCCGGTTGCAGGAACTCGTCTATCTCATCGGCGTACGTGATCCGGGTCGGGCCGCTGACAAAGCGAGGGTCATCGGCGAATTCCGCACGGCCAAGGGCCACGCACAGTGCAGACCACTGGGGCAAGGTGTGCGCAAAAAGACCGATCCACCCTTTCTTGGTCTGGTAGATGCCTCCCGGATGGGTGGTGCAGAAGCGATTGACGCCCAGCCGTGACAGCGGATGGCGGCCGTCCTGGACCATGCCGGCTTCCATCTCGACGAGCGTGAAAGCCGTCTCATGGATGCTCAGCACATAACGCCGGCTGCCGTCGGACGCGCCCAGCAAGGCGGCAATGGCACTGGAAAACGCCCCCAGACCGGCGACGATTCCCGTTTGAATGTCGTGCGGCAGATGCGGCGGCCCCTGCACCGCGCCGCTGCCGTGGACCGCTCCGGCCAGCGCCCGGCACACCGCATCCGAGCCCATGAACGTGCTGTAGGGTCCGCTTTCGCCGAACCAGGTGAGATACACCTCGATGGGTACTTTCGCGCCTTCGATATCACCGCTTCGGCGGCACACCGGACGGCCCAGTATTTCAACGCCCTGGCGCAGCGCCCGGGCGTCGAGCACCACGTCGCATGTCATGGCCAGGCGCGACAGCCAGGCATGCTCCTCGATGCCCTGGCCGCGCAGCGTGACACTGCGCTTGTTGGTGTTGAGCCAGGCATTGAGCGCACTCTGCGGCGCCTGGCCGGCATTCTTCAGCAAGGGCGGGAAGTTGCGCAGTTCGTCACCGTCGGCGTCTTCCACCTTGATGACTTCGGCACCAAAGTCGGCAAAGAGCTTGCCCGCATAGGCCAGGGCCGAGCCCGTGCCTATTTCAAGCACCCGTATTCCAGCCAGGGCGAGCTGGCCCGATGGTTCAACCTTGGTCACAGTCAGTATCCCGCTTGTTGTGTGGAGGGCTCACCAGGTATCGACGAAGGAGCGGCGGGCACGGCCGGCGCGCAGTGGCGCGGATGCAATGCCTTGCCGTATCCAGGTCCGGGTCTGTGCCGGGTCGATGACGGCGTCGATTTCGGTGGTGGATGCCACATTGATGGCATGGCCGCGCTCGTAGGCCCTTGCCACCAGCTGGTCGTAGAGGGCGCGCCGCTGCGGACCATCGGGAACGCTCTCGAGCTCCTTCTTGAATCCCAGCTGGATCGAGCCCTCCAGGCCCATGGGGCCGAACTCGCCTGTGGGCCAGGACACGGAGCAGCTCGAAGAACGGAACCCCCCTCCCGCCATGGCCATGGCGCCCAGGCCATAGCCCTTGCGCAGGGCAATCGCCAGTATCGCGACCCTGAGTTTCGCCGCGGTCACGAACATTCTCGAGACGTGACGCACCTGGGCCTTGGCCTCCTCGTCGGGGCCGACCATGAAGCCCGGGGTATCGATCAGGGAAATGATGGGCAGGCCGTGGACATCGCAAAGATTCATGAAGCGCGCCGCCTTGTCCGCGGCGTCGGCATCGATGGCGCCCCCCAGATGCTGCGGGTTGTTGGCGATGATGCCCACCGGCTGCCCTTCGACGCGCGCCAGCGCCGTGTGCATGCCGTGGCCAAAGCCTGAGCGCAGCATCAGCACGCTGCCCACGTCCGCAATCCCTTCGATGGCCTTGCGGCTGTCGTAGACACGCAGGCGGTTTTCCGGAACGACATGGCGCAGCGCCAGCGGGTTCGGCGCAGACCAGTCCTTCACCCGGCCCTGGAACATGGAGAGATAGTGCTTTGCGGCCGCAACGGCCTGCGCCTCGTTCTCGACAAGAATGTCGATGACACCGTTCGCGAATTGCACCGATGCCGGCCCGACTTCTTCGGGCTTGAAGATGCCCAGGCCCCCGCCTTCGATCATCGCCGGGCCGGCCATGCCGATGTTGGAGCTCTTGTCGGCAATGATGACATCGCAGACACCCAGGAAGGCCGCATTTCCGGCAAAGCAGCGCCCCGAGACAATGCCCAGCAGAGGAACCTCGCCGCTGAGCTCGGCCAGCGCGGCGAACGAGGGCTGGTAAAGACCGGACACGAAGGGAAAGTCCACATCGCCCGGCCGGCCGCCGCCGCCCTCGGCAAAAAGCACGAACGGCAGTTCATCCCGGCGCGCGCGCTCCACCAGCCTGTCCGTCTTGATGTGGTTGCGTTTTCCCTGGGTACCCGCCAGCACGGTGGCGTCGTAGGCCATGACCGCGCTGAGCGAGCGTTCGTAGCCGAATTCAGCGCCATTGATGTTGCCTATGCCGGTCACGATGCCGTCCGCCGGCGTATTCGCGATCAGGTCCTCCTTGGTGCGGCGGCTCGCCTGCGCCGCCACGACCAAGGCACCGTACTCGACGAAGGTGTCGTCGTCGCAGAGGTCGGCAAGGTTTTCCCGGGCGGTGCGTTGCCCCCGCGAGCGCCGCTTCGCCACGGCGTCAGGCCGCGCCGCGTCATACAGCACGGCATGGCGGTCCAGAACCGCCTGGAGGTCGGGCCGAACGGCCTCCAGATCGATGGCCTGGCTTTCGCTTGCCGTGCTGGCGCTGCCGCTCTCGGGCTCCAGCACGACCAGGACGTCGCCTTCCGCCGCCTGCTCCCCCTTGG
This sequence comes from Pantoea sp. 18069, assembly GCF_902706035.1. Taxonomy (GTDB): domain Bacteria; phylum Pseudomonadota; class Gammaproteobacteria; order Burkholderiales; family Burkholderiaceae_C; genus Comamonas. The sequence goes on from NZ_CACSJA010000002.1 coordinate 99,480, forward strand.
TGACCCGGACTTCCATCACGCGCCCGTTAAATTCCGCGACGATGGAGTGCTCCATCTTCATCGCCTCGATGACCGCGATGGGCTGCCCTTGCCGCACCGATTCATTCACGCCCACGGACACTTCGACGATGCGCCCGCTCAGCGGCGCATAGGTCGCGACCTGCCCCTCCTGCAGTTGCTCGCGCACGGCTTGCAGCGCCACCGATGGCGCGCTTGCCTGGCGGCCCATTTCACCGATCAGCGCGTCCTTTGCCTCCTGCTGGCTCTTGAGCAGTGCGGCGGCGCACACCAGTTCGGGAAGAATCGATTCCAGGTAACGGGTATGGTTTTGCTGCTTTTCGAAGTCTTCACGCCCAACGAGTGCACTCAACAAGTGAATATTGGTCGGCACTCCGGTGATTCTGAATTCGGCCAGGCTGCGGCGCAGGCGCCGGACCACGCTCGTGAAGTCCGCGCTGGGGCTGGAGACAATCAGCTTGGCCAGCAAGGTATCGAAGGCCGGCGCGGGAGAATATCCGCTGTAGGCGTGCGTATCCACCCGCACATCCGGGCCGGCCGGCGGGTCGAAACGCTCCAGGCGCCCATGGGCTGGACGCGCCATCCCGGCCGCGTCCGTGGATTCGGCCGTGACGCGCACCTGGATGGCGTAGCCCTTGAGCTGCGGCGGGTTGGCCGGGTCTATGCCCAGGCTTTCAAGGCTGCGCCCCTGGGCCAGTCCGATTTGCAAGGCAACCAGGTCGATGCCCGTGACCTGCTCGGTAATCGTGTGCTCGACCTGCAGGCGCGGGTTGGCCTCGATGAAGACAAAGTCGGTCTGCGTACCGCTCTCGTCTTCCTCGACCAGGAACTCGAAAGTCCCAAGGCTTTGGTACTTCACCCTGGAAGCCAGTTTCTTCGCCGCCGCAAGAATGCGCGCGCGCAGGTCCGCCGTGAGCACGGGGCTTGGCGCAATCTCGACCACTTTCTGAAAGCGGCGCTGCAAAGTGCAGTCCCGGTCGCCGAGGGCGACAACGTGGACGCCGTCTCCGGCGATCTGCACCTCGATATGGCGCGCACGATTGACCAGCCGCTCCGCATACAGCGCATCGACGCCAAAGGCCGACATCGCCTCGGAACGGCAGCGCGCGTAGAGCGCCGGGATCTCGGCCTTCGTCTTGACGACCCGCATCCCGCGTCCGCCACCGCCGCCCACCGCCTTGATGACGATTCCCACACCGCCTTGTGCGTCGAAGAAGTGGTCAATTTCTTCCAGCGTCGCGCCGCCGTGCGTCGCGGGCATTACGGGAACTTCGCATTCCTTCGCAAGTGCCAGCGCCGTGCCCTTGTCGCCGAACAGGGCGAGGTGTTCAATCGCCGGGCCGATGAAGGTAATCCCAGCTTCAGCGCAGGCCTGGGCAAAATCCGACCGTTCGCTCAGAAAACCGTAGCCTGGATGAATGGCGTCGCAACCCTGGCTTTGGGCTGCGGCGATGATGGCGTCGATATCGATATAGGCGGCGGGCCCCGTGCCATTCAACGCCACGGCCGCATCCGCGAGGATGCGATGCTGGGAATTCGCATCGTCGCGGGAATAGACGGCAACGCCTTGAATGCCCATGTCGCGGGCTGCGCGCAAGACCCGGATGGCGATCTCACCGCGGTTTGCAACCAAAATTCTTTTCATCATTTTCCTGGTCTTTTTCTCAAGGATGTCGCTGCGGACTACAGCGCAAAGGGGGTGGATTGCCTTGGACGAAAGCTATGGCGCGCGCGGGACCAGCTTGAATACGGCCCTTGCGACGGCCAGCACATTTCCCTCTGCGTCCTTGACCTCGCCTTCGCAAAAGGCGATGCGCTTGCCGCGGCGTTTGCAAACCGCAAACACGTCGATATCGGCTGCCGCAGGCGCATAGAAATGCGTGCTCATGTCGATGGTCGCTGCGCCCACGTTGAGAGGGTCATGCGCACGCGCAACGACGCTCAACGTGAAGTCCAGCGCGCTCATGAGGGCGCCGCCGTGGATATCTCCGCGGCTGTTCACCAGATCGCGTTTCAATTTCAGACGGGTATGGCAGCCGTCGCCCTGGAGGCTGATGCTTTCGAGGCCAATGTGGTGCATGAATGGCACATCGAGCCCGAAATGGCCCAAGGGCGCCGCATCCGCATCAACGCTTATTCCACTGCTGGCCAAGGTATTCAATTGCTGCTTTCCAAAAAAGGCAGGAGCTGCCGTGATCCGTGGGCCTGAAATACCCAGCCCCACTGATTCCGCACGCCGATCTGGAGCTACACGAATCGGTGCAGGAATAGTAGATTTCCCGCTTCAGCGAGACAATTCACATCTTTCTTGGAGAGCTATAGCGGTTCGGCATAGACCGGCAGAGCGCGCAGCCTTCGCCGTGGGCGGCCAGGCGCTGGCCAGCTCAGCCGCACCGAAGGCCGCCGCTGCCGCCTGCCCAATGAGACGCATCGAGATGACCGAGACACGGCGGCACGGCCCGCAAATCAGCATCGCCACCATCCACATGGGGCTGATCGATACAGCCCGCACCCCGGCGCAACGCTGCGTGTGGGGCGCGCAGGCCCCTCAGGTCGATGGCGAATGGGTGCTCCACCAAGACCCTCATGCGCCGCAGCGCGCGCATTCCCATGGAAGGCTTCAACCGCGTCCCGGGAGACGTGCTGCCGGCCGGACTCAAGCCTTCTTCATCCGCCGCCACAGCGTTGCGCGGCTGATCCCCAGGAGCTCGCACGCCAGGCCCTGGTCGCCATTGACGCGCTCCAGTACCTCGCGCACACGTTCGCGCTCGGCCTGCCGGCCCGCGTCCCTGAGCCGGGACTTGCGCGCGGCCACCGGGGCGGCCAGCGCTATCCCTGCGGAGCACTCGGGGAAAATTTCCAGCAGGCGCGCAGCATCCAGCGCCGGGCTCCGGCCTGCCGGTCCGTCGCCAGCCACGCACAGGTAGTCCTGACATGCCACCAGGCGCTCCACCCAGTTGTCCAGCTCGCGCACATTGCCGGGCCAGCGGTGCTCACCCGCATGCACCAGGACGGCATCCAGCAAGCCGGCCAGCGGCGCCTGGGGCGATGCGGCCAAGGCCTTGGCGCCCGGCAAGCCCAGGCGCCGGGCCAGCATGGCCAGTGCGAGTTCGGCCACATCCGCGGGGCCACGCGCCTGCAGCGTGGGCGTTGCCAGGCGCAACACCGCCAGGCGGTAGTACAGGTCCCGGCGAAACTGCTGGCGCTCCACCTGGGCCGCCAGGTCCGCATGGGTGGCTGCGATGACGCGCACATCCACGGGAATCGGCGTGGTGGAGCCCACGCGCAGCACTTCGCGCTCCTGCAGCACGCGCAGCAGGCGCGACTGCAGGGCCAGCGGCATATCGCCGATCTCGTCCAGAAACAGCGTGCCGGTATGGGCCGCCTCGATCAAACCGGTCTTGCCGCCCCGGCGCGCGCCGGTGAAGGCGCCGTCTTCGTAGCCAAAGAGCTCGCTTTCCAGCAGGCTTTCGCTGAGCGCGGCGCAGTTCACCGCCAGAAACGGCTGGGAAGCACGGCGGCCGGCGCGGTGTATGCCCTGGGCCACGAGCTCTTTGCCGGTACCGCTTTCCCCCAGGATGAGCACCGTGGCCTCGCTGGCCGAGAACTGGTAGGCCAGCGCGCGCACGCGCTGGGCGGCGGGGCTGCTGCCCAGGTAGTCCTCGATGCGCCAGCGCACTCCGGCACCACGCTGGCGCTGATCGGCACGCAGATGGCGGTCAGCCCGCTGGATCACGGCCGGGTCGCGGCAGACCAGCAGCGCGCCCGTCAGCAGGCCGTTTTCCACAATCGGTGCACGCCGCACGACCAGAGTGCGCATGGCCAGTTGCACCACCTCTTCGCCGCCCTCCCCCCCGGCCAGCGCCTGCGCCGCGCCCAGGGACGGGGCCACTTCGTCCAGCAGGCGGCCGTGCAGCGCCGGCACCGACGCGCCCAGCAGCGCGGCCATGCGCGGATTCAGGGCGCGGATGCGGCCTTGCTCGTCGACCGCGACCACGCCGTCCTGCAACTGGCCCAGCACGGTTTCCAGCCGCTGGTGGCGGTCGCGCTCGGCCAGCCGGTGGCGGGCCAGCAGCATGGCATCGCTGAGCGCCTGGCGCACGGAGCTGTCCGAATACAGCAGCACGCTGGCCATGCCGGACTGCTCGGCCAGATCCGCCACCAGGCCCGGCGCCACCACGGCGCCCACGCGCGCCGCCTTGAGCTGGAGCACACAGTCGGCAGCGTCTTGCGGCCCCAGATAGCCGACCTGCACCAGGCCCAGGCCGAACAAGGCGTCGAACTGCGCCACGACAGGCGAAGGTGCCTCGAAAGTCACCAGGCCCACATTGGGTGCGTCTTCGGTCACTTGCAACTTGGCCTGGCGCAAGGCCTGCAGCAGATCCAGCCCACGCACTTCCACCATGCCCACGGGAATATCCACCCGCTCTCGAATCCAGGCGCCGCTGGCCCCCGCGCCAACCAGCGCATCGATGGGCTCGCGGCGATGCAGCGCATGCACCTGCGCCACGGCGTCCTCGAACGAGGCGGCGATATGCGTGAAGCGCGCATGTTCCGACCGCAGCTGCGACAGGCGCTGCAGCACCCGGCCAATGCGATGGCGCCCCACGGTCACGATGTGCGGCAGGTGGCGGCTGTCGGCGGCCAGGGCAGCGCGCTCTGGCGGTGGATCAAACCCAAAAGTTTCACTCATGAAATCGATTATTTCATCGATGCAATATTCCTGAAGAGAAACCACCCGCCGCAGGCCGTGCAATGGACAGAAAACCCAAACAATTCAATGACTTAAGCATTCAGGGTTTACCACTAACACGCTTGGCACGCGGCTTGCGCTGTGAAGCACCATACCTACACCAACCCAGGAGATCCGATGTTTCTGCACCGCCGCCATCTTGTTGCCCATGCTGTCGCACTGTCCGTGATGGCCCCTCTGGCCGGCCTTTGCGGCACGGCCCATGCCGCCAACGCGGCGGATCAATGGCCTGCCCGCCCCATCCGCCTGGTCGTGCCGTTTGCCCCCGGTGGCGCCAATGACCTCATGGCCCGTTCGGCCGCCGAAGGCGCTTCCAAGATCCTGGGCCAGCCCGTGGTGATAGACAACCGCGCCGGCGCGGGCGGCACCGTGGGCGCCGACATCGTGGCCAAGGCAGCTCCGGACGGCTATACGCTGCTGGTGAGCGCCGCCGGCGTGATCTCCAACAGCATGATCAAGAAGAGCATGCCCTTCAAGGATGAAGCGCTGCAGCCCGTGGTGATGATAGGCCTCGCCCCGTCGGTGATCGTGGTGCCCAAGAATGCGCCCTACAACAACCTGCGCGACTTCGTGGAAGCGTCCAAGAAAGGCCAGGGCTTCAACTTTGCCACGGCCGGCACGGGCAGCACGCCCCACTTCGTCGCCGAAATGCTGAATGTGAAGTACGGCGCCCAACTGCAGCCCGTGCCCTACAAGAGTGGCTCCGAAAGCACGACCGCCGTGCTCGGCGGCCAGGTGGAAGGCACTTCCGAAGCCAGCATCATCGCCTTGCCCCACATCCTGCACGAAGGCAAGTTCAAGCCCTTGGCCACCACCTGGACGCAGCGCATCTCGGCCTACCCCCAGCTCTCCACGGCCGTGGAACAGGGTTTTGCCGATCTGCAGATCGCGCACTGGGCCGGTATTCACGCTCCCAGGGGCACGCCGGCCGCCATTCTGGAAAAGCTGGCCGCCGCCGTGGACAAGGCCATGAAGGACCCGGCCACAGCGGACAAGCTCAAGGGACTGGGCATAGAGCCCATAGGCGGCACGCGCCCCGAGTTCGTGAAATTCGTCGATGCGGAACGCAAGCGCCTGGGAGAAATCGTTAAGGCAGCCCGCATGCAGGAGCAGTAAGCCGCTGGATTGATGCCCTCGGTGGGGTGGCCCCCCACCGTCCAGCAGCCTTTGCTTGCCATCGCCGCCGCACCGCTTTGCCCGAAAAGACTCCATGAACCCCAAGCAAAAACTCAGAGCCCTGGCCGATGCCCGCCGCGGCGTCATCGTGCCCGGCGCATTCAACGCCATGTCGGCCCGGCTGGTGGCCGACCTCGGCTTCGAAGCCATTTACGTGACTGGCGCCGGCGTGACCAATATGTGGCTCGGCATGCCCGACCAGGGCTTCATAGGCCTGACCGATATCGCCGACCACACGGCCCGCATTCGCGATGCCGTCGATGTGCCGCTGTTGGTGGATGCCGACACGGGCTTTGGCAACGCCGTCAACACCTACCACGCCGTGCGCACGCTGGAGCGCGCGGGTGCCGACTGCATCCAGCTCGAAGACCAGGTGTCCCCCAAGCGCTGCGGCCACTTCAACGGCAAGAGCGTGATTGAAACCGGCGAGATGCTCGGCAAGATCCGCGCCGCCGTGGACGCACGCCGCGATAGCGGCACCCTGATCATGGCCCGTACCGACGCCGCCGCCGTGCACGGCTTCAACGCCGCCGTCGACCGCGCCCGGGCCTTTGCCGAAGCGGGCGCCGACATCCTGTTTGTCGAAGCCGTCACAAAGGAAGACGAAGTGCGCGCCCTGCCCCGGTTGCTGGACCGCCCGCAGCTCATGAACATGGTGATTGGCGGCAAAACGCCCATCTTTGACGCCGACGCGCTGGGCCAGCTGGGATTTGGCTTTGTGCTGTATGCCAACGCGACGCTGCAAGGTGCCGTGGCCGGCATGCAAAAGTGCCTGACGCTGCTGCGCGACGAACACAAGGTGGACGAAGACCCGGCCATCGTCGCCCCGTTTCTCGAGCGCCAGCGTCTGGTGAACAAGGACTTCTGGGATGGGCTGGAGCAGAAGTACCGATAAGACCCGCCGCAAGAATCCGCAACCCGCCTCAATGAAGCAGGAACCCGCCGAGGCGACCATGCAGAAGACAGCTTATGCGTAGCGCAGCAGGAATCCCCCCTTCTTTGCGCGCAAGCGGTGGCCGAAGGCCACGGTGGGGGAGGATGTCAACAGGGCCAGCCCAAGGAAACCACGCTGCAGCATCTGGACCCGGCTCCCGGCGAGACCGCCGGCGGCTTTGCCGGGCCCGGCACCGCGCGCTCCAGACCATCGCCCGCCTGGCGCGCCCACAACTGCGGCGGTGGATCGCTCCGGCAGCGCCTCAGCGCAAAAAGCGCTCCGCAAGCTGGCTCCAGAACGCCGCGCCATAGGGCAGGTTGACGTCGTTGAAGTCGTACTTCGGGTTGTGCAGGCCGCGCCCGCCTTCGGCCGGGCCGTTGCCTATGCGCACCAGCGCGCCCGGGCAGCGCTGCAGCATGTAGGCGAAGTCTTCGCTGCCCATGAGGCGCGGAAACTCGCGCTCCACGGCGTCCGCGCCCACCAGATCGGTCGCGACCTGGGCCGCGAGTTCCACTGCGTCGGCATCGTTGACGACTACGGGGTAGCCTTCTACATAGTCGATTTCCGCGCGGCAGCCATGCCCTTCGGCGACGCCCGTGATCAGCGCGCAGATGCGCTCCTTGAGCAGCGCGCGCATTTCGGGCGAGAACGAGCGCACGCTGATGCCGATCTCGGCATGGTCCGGAATGACGTTGAGCGCATCGCCCGCACGCAGCCGCCCCACGGTCACCACCGCCGATTCCGCGGGGTCGACATTGCGCGCCACCACGGTCTGCAGGCCCGTGACGATGGCCGCGGCCGCGACCAGCGGGTCGACCGCGAGGTGGGGCCTTGCCGCATGGCCGCCGACGCCGACGATCTTCACGAACACCCGGTCGCCCGCGGCCATGAAGGCTCCGCTGCGCAGCAGAAAGCGCCCCTGGGCAATGCCGGGATGGTTGTGCATCGCATAGACCGCGTCGCAGGCAAAGCGCTCGAACAGGCCTTCATCGACCATGGCCTTGCCGCCGCTGTCGAAGCCGCGCTCCTCCGCGGGCTGGAAGATCAGGTGCAAGGTACCGCTGAAGCGCCGGTGGCGCGCCAGGTACCTGGCCGCGCCCAGCAGCATGGTCATGTGGCCGTCATGGCCGCAGGCGTGCATGCGGCCCGCAACGCAGCTCGCGTGTTCGGCGCCCGTCGCTTCCTGGATGGGCAGCGCGTCCATGTCGGCGCGAATTCCCAGTCGCCGCGCGCCGTCGCCCAGGCGCAGCGTGCCGACCAGGCCCGTGCCGCCTATGCCGCGCGTGACCTCGTAGCCCCATTCCTGCAGCTTGCCGGCGATGAAGTCCGACGTGCCGTGCTCGGCAAACGCCAGCTCGGGGTTGCGGTGCAGATGGCGGCGTATGGCCACGAGCTCCTGCTCGTAGGGCAGGAACTGGGCTATGCGGGTGTAGGCGCCCGCGCGTGCGAGGGTGTCGGTCATTCGAGAACGATGTGATTGGCCTTGGCGATGCGTTGGTAGAACCTGATGCGCTCGATGATCTCGGCCTGGTAGGCCTTGGGCGACACGTCCTCGGGCACCATCATTCCCTTTTCCACCCAGGTGGCGCGGGTCGCGGGGTCCTGCAGCACCTTGCGCATGGCCTGGTACAGGCGCTCGACGATGGGCGCGGGCGTGTTGGCGGGCGCGGCCAGGCCGGTCCACGACGTCAGGTTCAGGTCGGGCAGCTTGAGTTCGGCAAACGTGGGCACGTCGGGCAGCTGGGACACGCGCTGCGGCGCGGCCACGGCCAGCGCGCGCAGCTTGCCATTGCGGATGTTGGCCAGGTTCGACGACAGGTTGTTCCAGGTGAGCTGCACCTGGCCGGCAAGCAGATCGCTCAGCGCCACGCCCGAGCCGCGGTAGGGGATATGCATCATCGGCAGCCTGGCCTGGTTCTTCATCAGCTCCATGCTCAGGTGCGAGACCGAGCCCGTGCCGGCGCTCGCGTAGTTCAGCTTGCCGGGGTTGGCCTGGGCGTACTGGACGAGTTCGGCGAACGTGCGCACCGGCAGATCGGCATTGACCAGCAGCACGTTGGCCAGGCGGTCGATCAGCGTGATCGGCGCGAAATCCTTGACCGCGTCGTACGGCAGATTCGGGTTCACGGCAGGGTTCACCACATGCGTGCTCTGCGACGTGACGATCAGCGTGTAGCCATCGGGCCTGGCCTTGGCCACATGGACCGAACCCATGGCGCCGCCCGCGCCGCCCTTGTTCTCGACGAGCACGGGAACGCCGAGCTCGCGGCTCAACCGGTCCGCCATCAATCGGCCCGAGTTGTCCACCGAGCCGCCGGGCGTGAAAGGAACGACCAGCGTGATGGGCTTGGATGGGTATGCGGCCTGGGCGTTCGCAGCCGCCAGCGGGACCAGGGTTCCGGCAGCAGCCAGGCTTACGAATTCGCGTCTGTTGAAGTGCATGTCTTGCCTCGATGAAGAAGGCGCGATATTACGAACGCCGCTCAGCGCCGACAAACGACAATTTCATCAGGGGCGATGACATAATGTAATCACCCATCATGAAGATCCACTCGCCGTCCCTGGTCGAACTGCATGCCTTTCTGGCGGTCTGCCGCGAAGGCAGTTTCCGCCGTGCGGCCGAGGAACTGTGCGTGACCCAGGCGGCCGTGAGCCGCGCCGTGCAGCGCCTGGAAGAGCACCTCGCGGGCGGGCGGCTGTTCGAACGCTCGCCGGCAGGCGTGACGCTCACGCCGCGCGGCGTGCAGCTGCGCAAGCTGACCGAGCGCCATGTGCTGGCGCTCGAGTCGGCGGCCGAGACCATGGGGCGCCAGGCCCAGCCCCAGCGCGTACGGCTCAGCGTGATTCCCACACTGGCCATCCAGTGGCTGATGCCGCGCCTGCCCGCCTTCAACGAGCGCCACCCCGATATGAACGTCGAGCTGCGCCAGTTCAAGCACGACGAGGATTTCACGCGCGACGACGTCGATCTGTGGATAGAGGTCAAGCGCCCGCGCCGGCGCTGGCCCGACCATGTCCAGACGCGTTATCTGCTGGGCCGCGAACTCATTCCGGTGTGCACGCCGCGCTGGAGCAAGGAGTTTCGCGCGCCGCAGGACCTGCGTCGCGCCACCCTTTTGCACCACACCAACTTCCCCGACAACTGGGAGCGCTGGTTTGCCAAGGCCGGCGCGCCCTGCACGCCCACGCTCGGGCCCGGCTTCGATCTCACCATGCACCTGATCGTCGCCGCCAAGGCCGGAATGGGTGTCGCCGTAGTGCCGGGCTGTCTGGTCGAGCGCGAGTTGCTGCAGGGCGAACTGGTGATGCCGTTCGACATCGATGTGTCGTGCGGCCGCGGCTACTTCGTCTGCTGGAAACGCGACACACCGGCGTTCACCGCGCGCGACAAGTTTGCGGCCTGGCTCGCCGACCAGGCCCATGCGGAATGGTCGGCCACAGACGCAGGCGCCGCTGCTGCGAACCAGGGCCCGTGAATCGGCCCCGCACCCCGGCGCTCGCCGCGCCGTCCTGCCCGAAATCGCCTGATAGAGTCGCAGCCCATGCACATGACTTCCGTAGAACGTACCCACCAGGCCCTGCGCGCCATTGCCGATGCCGGCGATGAAGGCGCACGCATTTTCACCCAGGTCTACCGCGCGCCGGCGCTGGCGGCCGCGGCCGCCGCGGATGCACGCGCCGCGGCCGGCATCACGCTCGGCCCGCTCGATGGCCGCATCGTCTCGATCAAGGACTTGTTCGACGTCGCCGGCGAAGCGACCACGGCCGGCTCCAAGGTGCTGCGCGATGCGCCGCCCGCCGCCCGGGACGCGGTGATCGTTCAGCGCCTGCGGGCCGCGGGCGCGATCCTCATCGGCAAGACCAACATGACCGAGTTCGCTTTCTCCGGCATAGGCATCAACCCCCACTACGGCACGCCGGGCAATGCCCGTGACGTGACGCGCATTCCAGGCGGCTCCTCGGCAGGCGCGGGTGTGGCGGTGGCACGCGGCATGTGCGAGATCGCCATTGGTTCGGACACCGGCGGCTCGGTGCGCATTCCTTCGGCATTCAATGGCGTGACCGGCTTCAAGCCGACCCAGGCGCGCGTGAGCCGCGAAGGCGCGTTCCCGCTGTCGTTTTCCCTCGACACCGTGGGCCCGCTGGCGGGCGACGTGACCGACTGCGCCCGGACCGACGCCGTGCTGTCGGGCCAGCCATGGACGCCGCTGGCCGCGCGTGCCGTGGCCGGGCTGCGCGTGGGCGTGCCCCGTGGCCTGCTGTTCACCCAGACCGATGAACAGGTGCTTGGCGCGTTCGAGACGGCCGTCGCCGCGCTGAGGAATGCCCAGGCGCGCGTCAGCGACGTGGCACTGGACGAACTTCTGGGCGCGCCCTTTCGCCTGCAGGAAAAAGGCACGCTGATCGCGGCCGAAGCCGCGCACATCCATGGCGCGCTGCTCGCCGCGGGCAAGGAAAGCGAGCTCGATGCGCTGGTGCTGTCGCGGGTTCGCCGCGGCGAGACCATTGCGGCCTCGCACTACGTTGCCGTTCAGCAGGCGCGTGCGCAACTGCTGCCCGCGCTCGATGCCGCGATCGCCGACTTCGACATTCTGCTGCTGCCCACGGTGCCGGTGATCGCACCGTCGATCGCCAGCCTGGACGACGAGGACATGTTCCACCGCACCAACATGCTGGTGCTGCGCAACCCTTCGGTGTTCAACTTCTACGACCTGCCCGCGGTCTCGCTGCCGCTGCCGCGCCAGAGCGGCGAAATGCCCGTGGGCTGGATGCTGGTGGGCAAGCGCCACGGTGACCGCGAGCTGCTCGCCGTGGCTGCGGCGCTGGAGCAGTTCCTGCACACGCTGGGCTGAAAGGCGCAGCGCGCGCCGCCGTCAGCCCTCGACCGGCTGCATGTTTTCGAACGCCTGGGCAAGGTCGGCGATCAGGTCGCGCGGGTCTTCCAGGCCGATATGCAGGCGAACCACCGGGCCGCGCGCGCGCCAGTCCGTGACGCTGCGGGCCTGGTCCATGTGGGCCGCGGTCACCAGGCTTTCATAACCGCCCCAGGACGCGCCCAGTCCGAACAGTTGCAGGCCATCAATGAAGCGGTCCACCGCTGCACTCGAGGTGCCTGGCGCTAGTTCGATCGAGAGCAGGCCATTCGTTCCCTGGCAGTCGCGCAGCCACAGCGCATGCCCCGGATGCGACGGCAGCGCCGGGCAGAACACCGTGCGGACCGCGGGATGGGACTGCAGCCAGTGCGCGACCTGCAGCGCATGCGCCTCATGCATCTTGAGGCGCGCGGCAAGCGAACGCATGCCGCGCAGCACCAGCCAGGCGTCGTCGGGGCTGACTGTCATGCCGAACGCATCGCAGCGCGCGGCGAGCGCGCCCCACGCTGCGCGCGTCGTCGCCACCGTGCCCATCATCACATCGGAATGGCCCGACAGGTATTTGGTCGCAGCCATGACGGACACGTCGGCGCCCAGCGTCAACGGCCGGTACTGGCAGCCCGAGCCCCAGGTGTTGTCCGCCACGACCAGCGCGCCGTGCGCATGGGCGATGGCGGCCAGCGCGGGCAGATCGCACATTTCATAGACCAGCGAGCCGGGACACTCGGCATACACCATGCGGGTGTTGGGCCGCAGTTTGGCCTGCAGATCGCTGCCGTCCGCGGCAAAGAAGCTGTACTCGATGCCATAGGGCTGCAGGAACTGCTGCGTCAGATGCCGCACGGGCTGATAGGCACTGTCGGTCAGCAGCACATGATCGCCGGGCTGGAGGTAACTCAGCAGCGTCATGCCAATGGCTGCGAGCCCGGTGGGCAGCAGCCGCGTGCGGTAGGCGCCTTCGAGCTCACTGACCGCGTCTTCCAGCGCGAACGTGGTGGGCGTGCCGCGCGCGCCGTAGCTGAAGACCCGGTCATGCTCGCGCGCGGCGCGCATCTGGCGCTGGTGCTGCGTGTTGTCGAACGTCACGGTGCTCGCACGGACCAGCGGCGGATTGACCGCGGTGCCGCCCGTGTAGGCAGGGTTCCTGCCGGCTCTGAGCAGCCGGGTGCGCAGTCCTGCATCCGGAAAAGAGTTGCTGTCGGTCGTCATGGTATGCGTGAAAAGTGCAGTTCCGCCCGGCGCGCGCGTCGCGCTGGCTGGCCAGGCGGTCCGCGTTGCAGGTCAATCCACTTTGGCGCCGGACAGCTTGACGAGCTTGCTCCAGCGCTCCACGTCCTGGCGCAGCTGCGCCGCGAACGCTTCGGGCGTGCTTGCCACGACTTCGCTGCCGCCTTCCACGACCATGCGCGTGACTTCGGGCGTGCGCAACGTGCGGACAATGGATTCATTCAAGTAGGCCACGCGTTCGGGCGAAGTGCCTGCGGGCGCAAAAAACCCATACCAGTCCTCGAAGTGGGTGTCGCGGTAGCCCATTTCCTCCAGCGTCGGAACCTTGGCGAAGACGCCTATGCGCCGCGGGCTGGTCACGGCCAGCGCGCGGATCTGCCCCGCCTGGATCATGCTGCCGACCGAGGAAGTGGAGGTGATCATCACATCGACCTGCTGCCCCAGCAAATCATTAAGCGCCGGGCCCGCGCCCTTGTAGGGCACATGGGTCATGGAGACACCGTTTTCCTTGGCGAGCACCACGCCCACCAGATGCGACAGCGTTCCGTTGCCGGGCGTGGCAAAAGTGATCTTGCCCGGATCGCTCTTGGTGCGTGCGGCCAGGTCCGCAAAGCTCTTGATGGGCGAGGAAGCCGCCACCACGATGGCGATGGGCGCGGCATTGATCTGCGTGACCGGCACAAAGCTCTTGAGCGAATCGAAGCCCGGCGACTTGTACAGCGATGGATTCACCGCGAGCAGCGACACCTGGCCCGTGAGCAGGGTATAGCCATCGGGCTTGGCTTCGGCCACCGCGCGCGCGCCGATATTGCCGCCCGCCCCGCCCCGGTTCTCGACCACCGAAGGCTGGCCCGTGGCGTCGGTCAGGCGCGCGGTCACCCAGCGGGTGCTCGCATCATTGCCGCCGCCCGGAGGAAACGGCGAAATGAAGCGTATGGGCTGATCGGGAAAGCCGTTGCGCTTGGCCAGCGGCTCGGCCGCGGCCAGCGAAACCAGCCCCACCAAGGTGGAAGCCAGCACTTTCTTCAAGGATGCGATTCGGGTCATGATCTTGTCTCCTGGTTATGGATCGGTTAGGCGTGTTCCGCCGCTGTCTGAGGCAGCTTGAAGGCGGAGCGCTCGAGCGCGTCGAGCTGTGGCAGCAGGCCGGTTTCCCAGGCCAGGTACTGCCGGGCAGCTTCCTTGTTGCCGTCGTGCCGGTCGTGCACGAAGAACAGATAGTCGATGCACTGGGCATCCATGGGGCGGTCGGCCGCACTGTGTACCGGCAGTCCGGCCTGCTTCCAGGCCGCCATGCCGCCTTGCAGCAGCGACGGCGTGCGTGGCAGTTCCAGCGCGGCCCATTGGGCGAGCAAGGGCTCGTCGGCGATCAGCACCACAGGACGGGTTTCGGCGCACAGATCGCGCGCCAGATGCGGGCGTATGGACCATTGCGCGCCGGGCACATGGCCGGCGCGGTAGGCCATGCTGGGACGCAGATCGACCAGCGCGACCTCGCCCTGCTGCAGGCGCTGCGCGAGTTCCTGCGCGCTGATTTCGGGCAAGGCGGACGGCCGTGCCGCGGCGCGCAGGTCCAGCGCCAGCCCGCTGTGCAGTCCGTCCTGCAGAACACTGGCGTCATGCCCCATCTGCCGCAGCCAGCTGGCCACCACGGGAGCGCGCACGCCGTCGCTGTCGAACAGCACCAGCCGCGCACCGCGCACGCCCACGTATTGGTCGCCCGCCTGCATCAGCTGGCCGCCGGGCGTGTGCTGCGCGCCCGGCAGGGAGCCGGCCTCGAATTCCTCGGGCGTGCGCACATCGCAGAGAAACAGGCTGCGCTCGCCATCGGCGGCCCAGGCCTGCACCGTGGCGGCGTCGACATGGGGCACTTCGAAGCGCCGAGCCAACTGCCGCGCCGGGGCCAGCAGCGCCTGGCCGCCGGACTCCGCGCCATAGCGGCGCGCGCCGCCATGTTCGAGCGCGTAATCCGCGAGATACCAGCCTTGCGTGCCGTTTTCCAGCGCGAACACCGGGTTGGGAAGGCCCAGGTTGATCAGCGTCTGCGCCCCCATGATGGAGCGCGTGCGGCCTGCGCAGTTGATGACGATGGGCGTGCGCTCGTCGGGCACCAGGCTGCGAATGCGGTAGGCGAGTTCGCCATTCGGGCAGCACAGCGCGCCGGGAATGTTCATCTTGTGGAACTCCGCCACGGGCCGGCCGTCGAGCACCACCAGCGGCTCGCCCGCAGCCTGTCTGGCCGCGAGCTGCTGCGCCGTGATGCGCGGCGTGCCATAGGCATGCTCGACCAGCTCGCCGAAAGTCTTCGACGGCAGATTGACCCCCGCAAACAGCCGGTAGCCGGCCGCGGTCCAGGCATGCGTTCCGCCTTCGAGAACGGCCACCTGGCTGTAGCCCAGTGCCGCGAGACGCGCGGCGGCGCGCTCGGCCACCCCGTCGGCGTCGCCGCTGTCGTAGACCACGGTGCGCACGCCCTGGCGCGGCACCAGGCGCGGCAGATCCACTTCCAGCCGGCTCAACGGCAAGGGCGTCGCGTAGAAAAGATGGGCCTCACCATACTGGCCGTGTTCACGCACGTCGAGCAGCGCGATCTCCCGGCCATCATGCAGCCAGGACTTCAGAAGGGGAGCGGTGACGTATTCAATCATTGCGGATTTCGGGAAATTTGGACAACACCGCTCCCGTGCGCCTTCAAGGCACACAGCTGGAAATGCAGGGAATGCGGGGGAGGAAGCGGGTTCTCAGCGGCGCGTCTGAACGCCGATTCCCATGGTCTGGCAGGTACCGGCTTCGAGGTCATAGCTGGTGCGCTCATTGAGCGTTTCCAGCGCCCGACCGTACATGTGCAGATGGCGTATGACCTGATCGCCACGGATTTCCACCGCGTGGATATCTTCGGGCATCAGCGCAATGCCCTGGCCGGGAGCGACCACCACCAGATCAGTTTCGCGCAGCGTGCCCTTGCCCGCAACGCTGCCGTCATCCGTGCGCTCGTAGACGCGGTTGTGCTCCGTGCCCTCGGCGGCGGCAATGCAGGCCCAGGTGGTGTGGTTGTGCGGCACGATGCGCTTGCCGGGGCGCATCACATTGAGATAGAGCGCATAGCTCTGGTCCGGGTCCTCGGCGATGAGGTAGCGCGCCTGGTGCTCGCCCACTTCGGGCGCGGGGTAGTCGGCCTGCTGCCACAACGCCGTCTGGCCAGCCAGGCCCGTGAGCGCCTGCAGCACCGTTTCCAGACTCTTGCGGTTCACGGGCTCGGCGCCGATCGCGTTTTTCATCACGTCAATGGCCTGGGTCACGGCCTGCTGGCGTTGTTCTGTCATCGTGTTCATAGAATGCCTCTTCAAATCGGTACAGGCCACTGTAGTCAAGCACCGCCAAGGAAACAATCCAAGTCCGCCCAACGAACACTTCAATAAAATTAAAGTATGGAGACACTTGATCTTGACCTGCTGCGCACCCTGGTGACCATTGCCGGGCAGAAAAGCTTTGCCGCCGCGGCTGTGCAACTGGGGCGCACGCAGTCGGCCATCACCTTGCAGATGCAGCGGCTGGAAGACAGAATCGGCCATGCGCTGTTCGAAAAACAAGGACGCCAGAAGCAGCTGACCGACAAGGGCCAGCGGCTGCTGGGCTATGCACGCCATATCCTGGCCATCCATGACGAAGCCCTGCGCAACCTGCAGCAGCGCCAGGTGCAAGGCCTGGTGCGCATAGGCGCGCCACACGACGCGGCCGACAACATGCTGCCGCCCGTGCTACAGGAGATCATGCTCAACTTCCCCGGAATGCAGGTCGCCGTCCATGTGGGGCGCAGCCCCTTTCTGATGGAATCACTCAAGCAAGGCGAACTCGACCTGGCGATTTCGAACCGGGAAGATCCGGGCTACGAAGGCTTTGTGCTGCGCTCCAGCCCCACGGTCTGGCTCTGCGGCGCCAACTATGCGCACGACCCGGCCAAGCCGATACCGCTGGTGCTGGCCGACGGCCCCAGCATCTTCAGCCGCGTGGGCTGCGACGCACTGGATGCCGCAGGCATTGCCTGGAGCAAACGCCATATGTGCACCAGCCTGGTCGGCATACGCGCATCGCTGCGCGCCGGCCTGGGCGTGACGGCGCGCGGCGTCGAGCAGCTGGACCCGGGCCTGCGCGTGCTGGGCAAGGGCGACGGCATGCCCCAGTTGCCCGATCTGGTCTATCGCCTCTACGTCCGCAGCCATGTCGTCAGCCCCATCACCCGCCAGGTGTTCGAGAACCTCAAGGTCCGCATGCACCAGCCCGGCGCCGCGCAGGCACCGATGCGCGCCTGAGCGCACATTCAACGGCCTGGCATCTCGAGCCGCAGCGGGCTGTCGCCGGGCTTGACCGCCAAGGTGTTGCTGCGCCAGTCATTGGCGCGTGCGCGCTCGGCCGGGGTCAAGGGCGCGGGTGCGCAGGTGCGCTGCTTCAGGGTTCTGCCTTGCAAACACAAAATCACGCGCAAAGTAAATCTGTAGATGGTTATCTTTATCGATGAACGAACCGACTGAATACCGATAAGCCCCATGGCAGTCCACTGATATACAGCCGCAGTTTCCCTTTCACTGCCGACAGCTGCATATGTCGATTCGGAGCTACCAAATTCGATCTTGTTCTTTGGCTTCTGCCGGGGGAACAGATAGCATTGCCTGCAATGGAGCATGCCTTCCGACAGGGCTTGCCCGGCACCTTCGCCAGGGCATGCATCCATGCGTGACGTGCAAAGAAACCGCAGCAAGCCCCGATGCTCCTGCGTGTATCAGCGCCCTCACCGCCGCATGTCCCGGCAGCCACGCATGAGGGTGCTGACAGATGCGCGGCGCGAGCGCCGCCAGTGGCGCGGCCCGCAATGCAGGCCCTTTCCGGAAACCGCTTAAAATAGGAATAATTCTCAATAAGATCCATTGCACTGTCGGCACCGATGGCCTCGTCCCTTGCCCCCCTTTCTCGCAAGCAGCCCCGCTGGATGGGCCTGGGGACCTTGCACGCGCGTGACTTCCAGGGCCCGGACTACCAGTTCCTCGATGCCGAAGTCGAGGAGCAAGATGCCTTGCTCAGCGGGCATGTCCAGTCGATCCAGATACAGCCCGACGTCTGGCTGCACGGGGTCGAAGCCAGGGATCTGCGCACGCTGCATACGACCACGCCGGCCGAGCCCGGCGTGCACGTCGTGGTGCTGCTCGAAGGCAGCGTGGACGTGGCGTTTGGCGGCCAGGCATTGCAGATGCAGGTGCCGTCCGAAGCCGGCGTGCAGGCCTGCGGCGCAATCATTCATTCGCGGCCCGGAGACCTGTTCGAGCGGCATTGGCGCTGCGGCAAGTACGAGCGCAAGCTGAGTCTGAGCGTGGCGCCGCAGCAGCTCGTGGCCTTGGGCCTTGCCGACCAGTCGACGCCGGCGCTGCTGCGTGACTGGATGGAGACGCAGCAACTCGCCATCCAGGCCTGGCAGCCGTCGCCGCGCGCGATCGCCGTGACCGAGCAGATCATCCAGCTCGCGCGCGAAGGCAGCGCGCCCCTGCTGCTGCTGAGCCGCACGCTGGAGCTGCTGCACGAAGCGCTGCAATCGCTCGCCGGCGCGGCGCCGGACAACGCCGCGTCGGCCATGCTGGGCATGCGCGAGCACCAGCGCATGGCGCGGCTCAAATCGCTGCTCGACAGCAACGACCCGCCGCTGCAGCCCCTGGGCCAGCTCGCGCGCGACGTCGGCCTGAGCCCCAGCGCGCTGCAGCGCCAGTTCAAGCAGCTCTATGGCTCGACCATCGACGATTACCGGCGCGACCGGCGCCTGGAGCGCGCCTGGTCGCAGCTCGAGCAGACGGGCTGCAGCGTCGCGGAAGTCGCGCATTGCGCGGGCTATACCAGCGCGGCCAACTTCGCCACGGCCTTCAAGCGGCGCTTCGGCATTTCTCCCAAGCTCGTGCGGGCCAGGATCTGAGGCGCCACGGGCCGCAGCGCAGCGGCGCGCCACAATTCGGCACAACATTCAAATGAGAAGCATTTTTAATTGCAACGCAAACATCTGCCGTGTTTGCGCAAACCACCTGCACGGCCTTCGGTGCTGAAATCTACCGCTGCCAAGCAGGGATATGCATCCGCCGGCGCTTCAAGCCGGGCCGGGAGCTGCCCGCCACCATACCAACAGGTCAGAGGGTCATGAACACCACAACGCAACAACCGGTCTCCCGCGCAGCCGTCCGCTGGGCCGCTGCCGCCACCCTGGCCGCGAGCGTCGCGCCAGCGCTCGCGCAGCAAGTCGATGCAGCACTCGCAACCGTCGTCGTGACGGCCAGCGGCGTGCAGCAGCGCATCAAGGATGCGCCCGCGTCCATCAGCGTGCTGACGCAGGAAGATCTGCGCAAAGGCAACTTCACGTCCGTCGCCGACGCCGTGCGCCAGGTCGAAGGCGTGGCGGTGGTCGGCGACAACCCCAACGCCACGGACATCACGATCCGCGGCCTGCCCGGCGAATACACGCTGATCCTGATCGACGGCCAGCGCCAGAACACGCGCGAAACCATGAACCGCGGCACGACGGGCGTGCAGGCCAACCTGCTGCCCCCGCTGTCGGCGATCGAGCGCATCGAAGTCGTGCGCGGCCCGATGTCCTCGCTGTACGGCTCCGAGGCCATGGGCGGCGTGATCAACATCATCACCAAGAAAGTGCCCAGCCGCTGGGGCGGCAGTGTCGCGGCTTCGACCACGCTGCAAGGCGACAACGACTACGGCAATTCGCGCGGCGGCGAATTCTGGATCGGCGGCCCGATCAAGAGTGACGTGCTGGGCCTGCAGCTCTGGGGCAAGAACGACAGCCGCAGCGAAGGCGACACCTACTATCCCGGCGCCGAAGGCGCCTATGGCCGCAAGAGCCAGAGCCTGGGCGCCAAGCTCACGGCCCGGCCCGACCAGCGCCAGGAAATCGTGCTCGACCTGGGCACCGAGCGCACGACCACCGAGACCACGCCGGGCCGCTCGAC
Source organism: Pantoea sp. 18069 (assembly GCF_902706035.1). Classification (GTDB taxonomy): domain Bacteria; phylum Pseudomonadota; class Gammaproteobacteria; order Burkholderiales; family Burkholderiaceae_C; genus Comamonas. Next base: position 119,454 of record NZ_CACSJA010000002.1, read on the forward strand.
GCTGCCGGCCTATGCCTGGAGCCGGGTGCGCCATTCGCGCGACCACTATGGCATCAGCCACAACGGGCGCTGGGACTTCGGCCAATCCAAGCTGTCGCTGTACCGCGAGGTGGGCCAGAACGAGAACTGGCCACAGGCCGCGAACTACAGCCCGCGCGAAGTCACGAACACCACGCTCGAAGGCAACCTGACGCTGCCCTTGACCCGGCATGTGCTGCGCCTGGGCGGCCAGCTCCAGCACAGCGCACTCCAAGGCATACGCAACGAAGCCGCGGTCGGCGGCTATCCGGTGAACCTCGACAAGGTCTCGCTCGACAGCCGTGCGCTGTTCCTCGAGGACGACTGGCTGCTGACCGATCAGTTCACGCTGACCGGCGGCCTGCGCATGGACCATCACGAGCGCTATGGCAGCCATTGGTCTCCGCGGGTCTATGGCGTCTACCATGCGAGTGACGCGCTGACGCTGCGCGGCGGCGTGACGAGCGGCTTCAAGGCGCCGACGATACGCCAGAGCACGGCCGGCTATTGCATGACGACCGGTGGCAATTCAGGCTTTAACGGCCCGCTGTGCGGCAACCCCGACCTCCAGCCCGAGACCAGCACCACCCAGGAATTCGGCCTGACCTACGAATGGGCGCCCGCAAGCCGCGTCACGGCCACGCTGTTCAACACCGACTTCAAGAACAAGGTGGTGAGCTTCGACTCGGGCCGGCCCGACCCGCTGAACCCGGCGTCGGCCAACCACCTCTACGTCTACGACAATGTCGACAAGGTGCGCATCCGCGGACTGGAGCTGGGCCTGCAACTGCCGCTGCGCCGTGATCTGCAGCTCAATACCAGCTACACCTACACCCAGTCGCGTCGCCAGGGCGGCACCGAAACCGCCTTCGACGGCAGCTCGCTCGACGGCCAGCCGCTGGAGAAGACGCCGCGCCACCTGCTCAATGCCCAGCTCGACTGGCAGGCCACCGGCACGCTGAAGACTTTTGCCCGCCTGAACTTCATGGGCAATGCGGTCTACGCAGGCTACCGCAACGGCGCCGCGGTCACGCGCCAGCGCGGCAGTTCGGCCACGCTGGACCTGGGCGGCACCTACGGCCTGAGCAAGAACGTCGCGCTGCGCTTTTCGCTGCTCAACGCCACCGACCGCAAGGTGCCCGTGGACCTGCGCACGCGCACCCAGGGCCTGGACGGCAACTGGATGATGGACGAAGGACGGCGCATCTGGCTGGGCATCAATGCAGACTTCTGACATGGCGCCAGGCAGCACGCGCCGGCAATGGCTGGCGCTCACGGCCGCGCTCGCCGCGGGCCCGACTCTCGCCAGCACCCAGCCGGTGCAGATCACCGATCTGCGCGGGCGCAGCGTGCGGCTGGCGCGGCCCGCGCAGCGCATGGTGCTGGGCGCGACCGACGACTTCGTGCTGCTGTCGATGCTCGCGCCCCGGCCCGCGCAGCATGTGGTCGCGTGGAACAAATGGCGGCTGGACGCGCAAAGCCTGCAGATGCTGCGCGGCCCCGACCCGCGCGCTTTCGAGCACATGGCGCAGCTCGCCATCGACGGGCCGCAGAACCTGCATGCCGAAGCGCTGATCGCGCTCGAGCCCGACCTGGTGGTGCTCGACCCGTTCTATGCCAAGGCCAGCCAGACCGTGGCCCGGCTCGAAAAAGCCGGCATCGCGGTCGCGGTGCTCGAAGTCAACCCCGACCTGCGCGAAGCCCGGCCCACGCAGGGCCTGGTGCAGTTCGGCATCCTCACGGGCCACGAGGCGCGCGCACGCGAACTGGCCGCCTTCCACGAGCAGCACCTGGCGCGCATCCGCGAAGGCTTGCAGCGCCTGCGCGCACGCAATGCGCCGCTGCCGCTGGTGCTGATGGAGCCGCATGCGGGCTCGGCGCCGTGCTGCCTGTCGATGGGCGCGGGCAAGAACCTCGGCGACATGGTGCGCATGGCCGGCGGCCGGCTGATCGGCGGTGACATGATCGCCGGCATGGCCGGCACGCTGAGCACCGAATACGTGATCGCCCAGGACCCGGAAATCTATATCGGCACCGGCGGCCTGCACCTGCAGGCGCGCGACGGCCTGCTGCTCGGGCCCGGCGTGGCGGCCGAGCAGGCCCAGGCCAGCCTGCGCCGCGTCGTGCAGCGCACGGGCCTGGCGCAGACGCGCGCCGTGCGCAACGGCCAAGTCCACGGCATCTGGCACGGCGGCCTGGGCATCGTCAACCTCGAATGCATCGCCACCTGGCTGCACCCGCGCGAGTTCGCCGACGTGCGGCCACAGGCCACGCTCGATGCGCTGAACCAGCGCTTTCTCGCCCATCCGTGGAGCGGCAGCTTCTGGACTTCCCTGCGCAAATGACTGCGCGACCTACCGTGAACCCTCCCCTTTCCCCACCGGCCCTGGCCGGCCCGCTGCGCGACTACCGCGCCAGCCAGCGCAAGCGCTGGAGCCTGATCGCGCTGCTGCTGGCATTGACGCTGGGCGCCATGCTGCTCGACATCACCAGCGGGCCCTCGTCGCTGCGCTTCCTGCAGGCGCTGCAAGGCCTGTGGCAACCCGGGTCGCTGCCGCGCAGCCTGCAGGTCGTGCTCTGGGACGTGCGCCTGCCCGTGACGTTGCTGGCCGTGCTGATCGGCATGGCGCTGGCGACGGCCGGCGTCGAGATGCAGACCGTGCTGGGCAACCCGCTGGCCGAGCCTTTCACGCTGGGCGTGTCCTCGGCCGCGGCGCTGGGCGCTTCGCTGGCCATCGTGCTCAACTGGGGCATTCCCGGACTGCCCGCGGCCTGGCTGGTCTCGGGCAATGCCTTTGTTTTCGCGCTGGCCGCGCTCGCGCTGCTGCAGTTGCTGGCGCGCCGGCCCGGCGCCGATGCGCAGATCCTGGTGCTGTTCGGCATCGCCATCGGTTTTGCGGCCACGGCGCTGCTGTCGCTGGTGCAGTTCGTCGCCAGCGAGGACGCGCTGCAGCAACTCGTGTTCTGGAGCATGGGCAGCCTGGCGCGCGCCGACTGGCTCGGCGTGGGCATGCTCGCGCTGGTCATCGCCTGCGTTGCGCCGTTTTCCTGGCGTGCGGCCAGCGCCATGACCGCGCTGGGCCTGGGCGACGAACGCGCGCGCAGCTATGGCATCGATGTCGCGCAGCTGCGCCGCTGGGCGCTGCTGCGCATCAGCCTGCTCGCGGCCGTGGCCGTGGCGCTGGCCGGCACCATCGGCTTCGTCGGACTGGTCGGCCCGCATGTGGCCCGGCTGCTCGTGGGCGACGGCCACCGCCATCTGCTGCCCGCGAGCGCGCTCGTCGGTGCGCTGCTGATGGTGCTGGCCTCGGTGGTCAGCAAATCCATCGTTCCCGGCGTGCTGCTGCCCGTGGGCATCATCACCGCGCTGGTCGGCCTGCCGGTGTTCGTGCTGCTCGTGCTGCGCCGCACGCGGAGCGCGCCATGAGCGCCGCGCCCACACTCGCGCAGGCGCCGCTGGAAATCCAGGGCCTGCAGGTCGACTACCGCCAGCGCCGCGTGCTGCAGGGGCTCACGCTGCCGCCGCTCGCACCCGGGCGCCTGCTGGCCCTGGTCGGGCCCAACGGCGCGGGCAAGTCCACGCTGCTGCGCGCGCTCACCGGCCTGCTGCCCACGCGCGGCCAGGTGCGCTATGGCGCCAGCGAGCTGCTCGCCATGCCGGCCGCGCAGCGCGCGCGCATCGTCGGCTTCATGCCGCAGCTGGGCGCCTCGGGCAGCACGCTCACGGTACTCGAGGCGACGCTGGTGGCGATGCACGGCCTGCATGCGCCGGCGGCGCCGGCCACGGCCATGCAGGCCCTAGAACAGCTGGGCATCGCGCATCTGGCGATGCAGCCGCTGGCCCACCTGTCGGGTGGACAGCGGCAGATGGCCGCGCTGGCCCAGGTCGTGGTGCGCGACTGCCCGGTCGTGCTGCTCGATGAACCCGTCAGCGCGCTGGACCTGGCCCACCAATGGCAGGTCATGCAGACCGTGCAGCGGCTCGCGCATGCGGGGCGCATCGTGATCGTGGTGCTGCATGACCTGACGCTGGCCGCGCAATGGGCCGACGACGTGGCGCTGCTGCAGGCCGGCCAGTTGTGCGCTTTCGGCCCGCCGCAACAGACCATCACGCCCGAGCGGCTGCGCAGCGCCTACGGCGTGGACGCGCGCGTGCGCAGCTGCGAGCAGGGCCGGCTGTTCGTGCTCGTCGATGGCCCGGCCGGGCCGGCGCCACAGGCGCCACAGCCCGCGCAAACCGAATAGCACGGCAAGGTGAAGCAACGACGTATCAAGGGTTGTGTTAGCCGCTCTTAACAGGAAATCAGGATGACATTGCTACAGGCCCGCACTTGCGTGCGCACCGACCAGGCGCAGGCCATGGTCCAGACCATCGTCGAACATATGCGCGAACACGATCTCGCGCCGCAGCGCGAAGGCGCGCGCTGGACCATGGTCAATGACCAGGGCCTTGCCAGCCTCTGGGCCCAGGAGGGATCCATCCACGCTTCGGCCAGCGCGTCCGGCATCGAAGCGCTGCAGGACATCAAGCTGATGCTTGCCCACCTGATCCTCGACGCCACCGGCAGCGACGAGACGGCGCTGATCTGGGACGGCGATGGCGGCGCGCTCCAGCGCCCGCCCGCGTTCCGCCTGCTGCGCGTGCTGTCGGTGCAAGCGCTGACCCCGCATATGCAGCGCGTGCGCCTGGGCTGCGACGACCTCGCGCGCTATGCCCAGGACGAGAACATCCACTGCAAGCTGATCTTCCCGCAGCCCGGCGTCACCGCGCCCGAATGGCCCACGCTGTCGCCCAGCGGCATGCCGCGCTTCCCGCAAGGCGACAAGCGCCTTGATGTGCGCACCTACACCATGCGCGCGATCGACGGCGCCGCGGGCTGGCTGGACGTGGACTTCGTGCTGCACCCCGACGCCGGCCCGGGCTCGGCCTGGGCCGCGCAGGCCAGCGTGGGGCAGCAGATCGGCATGAGCGGCCCGGGCGGGCGCACGGCCGCGCCGGCCGACTGGATGCTGCTCGCGGGCGACGACACCGCGCTGCCCGCGATGCTGCGCATCGCCGCGTCGCTGCCCCCGCACACCCAGGGCCATGTGTTCGCGGAAATCCAGGGCCCGCAGGACGAGCAGCCGGTGCGCGCGCCCCAAGGCCTGCAATGGCACTGGCTGTACCGCGGCCAGGCCGCTGCGGGCACCACGGGCCTTCTGCTCGATGCGCTGCGCGGCGTGCCATGGCCGCAAGCCAGGGGCACGCGCTTTGTCTGGGCCGGCGCGGAGTTCGAGGCCGCGCAGGCGATCCGCCAGTGGGCGCGCGAGACCCGCGGGCTGGAAAAGCACGAGCAGCTGATCGTCTCCTACTGGCGCCACGGCATGGCCGAACACGAGTTGAAAAAGGCCTGACGTGCGCAAGCCTTCTGACGCCGGCGCGCGCGCCGGCTGGCGCGCCTGGTTCGCGCGACACGCGCTCGACCTGTCGCCGCTGCAGTCGCCAGGCTTTCGCCTGCTGTACACGGCCCGGCTGGTATCGGTGCTGGTCTATGGCGTGCTCGGCGTCGCCGTGGCCTGGCAGGTCTGGAGCCTGACCCAGTCGTCCTTCAAGGTCGCGGGCGTGGGCCTGGGCCTGGCGCTGGGAACGGTCGCGGGCCTGCTGTGGGGCGGGGTGATCGCGGACCGCGCGAATCGCCGCACGGTGATGGTCGCCGGGCGCGCGGCCTATGTGCTGGTCGTGCTCGTGCTGCTGCTCAACAGCCTGCAGCCCACGCCGCAGCTCGGCTGGATCTACGCGGCCACGGTGCTCAGCGGCCTGGCCGGGGGCATCAGCGCGCCGGCGCTCATGGCCACGCTGCCCACGCTTGTGCCGGGGCACCAGTTGCCCGCGGCCGGCGCACTCGGCGCGCTGGCGGAACAGCTCGGCCGTCTCACGGGGCCGCTGCTCGCCGGGCTGCTGATCGCGCACGGCGGCAGCAGCGCCTGTTATGCGCTGGCACTGGCCGGCGCGGTGCTGACCCCGCTGCTGCTGCTGCGCCTGCCCGCATTGCCGCCCCCGCAGGCGGCAGCGGCGACGGCGCGCGTCGGCCCCTGGCAGGCCTGGCGCGAAAGCGCGCGCTTTGCGCGCGGCAACCCCGTGGTCGGCGGCCTGCTGGTGCTTGACGTGTTGATGGCGCTGTGCGCCACGCCCTGGGTGCTGCTGCCCCAGCTCGGCGTCCAGGCGTTCGCGGGCGATGCCCAACTGGTCGGCATGCTGCATGCGGCACCCGCGGCCGGCGCCTTCCTGGCCGCGGCGGGTTCGGGCTGGACGCGCCGCCTCGATAGACCGGGCCTGCTGCTGATCGCGGCGGCAGTGGGCTGGGGCCTGGCCCTGCTGTGCGTGGGACTGGCGTCGCAGCCCTGGCTGGCGCTCGCGCTGCTGGTGCTTGCCGGCGCCTTCGACACCGTCGCCGACATCGTGCGCGGCGCGCTGCTGCAGCGGCACACGCCCGATGCCTTGCGCGGCCGGATCTCGGCGCTGTGGCTGCTTGAAATGCACCTCGCGCCCGCGCTGGGCGGCCTGGCGCTGGGCGGGGCGGCGCAGCGCGCTTCGGCCGGCCTGGCGCTGGTCGGCGGCGGCGCGCTGTGCGCCCTGGCCTCGCTGCTCGTAGGCGCGCGCAACCGCGCGCTGCGCGCGACCGGCTGGCAGCGCTGAGGGCGCAGCGCTCAGTTCTCCAGCGTGATCTTGAACGCCTTGATCATCGAACCCCAGCGCACGGGCTCGTCGGCAACGATCTTGTCGAACTCCTTGCCGTGGGTGCCGGCGGGCACATAGCCCAGCGTGATCAGGCGCTGGCGCACTTCGGGCGCGCGCAACGCATCCGATGCGGCCTTGGCCCAGGTCGCGACCTGGTCGTCGGGCGTATTGACCGACGTGACGAAGGCGATCCAGCCCACGAGCTCGTTCATTGCCGGAAAGCCCTGCTCGCCGAACGTAGGCACATCGGGGAAGCCTTCGGAGCGGTTCGGTCCGGTCACGGCCAGCGCGCGCAGCTTGCCGTCCTTGCCCAGGTGCTGGCCGGCCACGCCGAAGTCGGCGACCACCGAATCCACCTGGCTGCCCAGCAGGTCGTTGATCGCGGGTGCCGTGCCCTTGTAGGGCACATGCACCTGCTTGAGACCGGCGGTGTTGTTGAAGGCTTCACCCGTGACATGGCTGGACGTGCCCGCGCCGTACGAGCCAAAGCTTTGCGGGGTGCGCTTGGAGAGTGCGACGAACTCGGCCAGCGTCTTGGCCGGATGGTTCCTGTTGACCAGCAGCACGAAAGGCGTGACGCCCAGTTGCACCACCGGCTTGATGCCGTTGACGCTGTCGTAGGGTACTTTCATCAGGTGCGGCACCACGGCCAGCGTCGAGCCCAGCACCAGGCCGAACGTCGGGCTGCTGGCCGGCGCGCGAATGACGTCGCCCAGCGCCAGCGTGCCCGACGCACCGGGCTTGTTCTCGGCAACGATGGTGATGTTCAGCGCCTTGCTCATTTCATTGGCCACGGCGCGGCCTATGGTGTCGGAGCCGCCGCCAGGCGCGAGCGGCAGCACCATGCGTGCCGACTTGCCCGACTGGGCCAGGGACAGGCCGGACACGGCCACCATACCGGCGACCATCGCCATCTTCAGAACCTTGCGTTTGGAATTCATGTTTTATCTCCTGTTTGTAATAGGTAGGTGCCGAGCTCAGGCGCCTCAGGCGCGCGCGGCAATGAGTTGCTGGGTGGACAGGCAGGCCTCGCGGTACTGCTGTGCCAACCCCTCGATGAAATCGCCCGCGGGCTGGATGGCGTCGAGCACGCCAATGCCATGGCCGCAGCCCCAGATGTCTTTCCAGGCCTTGGGCTTGCCCGCGGCCCAGTTCATCTGGCTTGCATCGCCGGCGGGCAGGTTGTCGGGGTCCAGGCCTGCGCGCGCCATCGAGGGCTTGAGGTAGTTGCCGTGCACGCCGGTGATCAGGTTGGTGTAGACCACGTCGTTGGCCGCGCTGTCGACGATCATCTGCTTGTGGCCGGAGGCCGCGTTGGCTTCCTGCGTGGCGATGAAGGCCGAGCCCATATAAGCCAGGTCTGCGCCCATGACCTGGGCCGTGAGAATCGCCCGGCCGCTGGAGATGGCGCCCGACAGCGCCAGCGGGCCATCGAACCACTGGCGGATTTCCTGCAGCAGCGCGAACGGCGACTGCGCGCCCGCGTGGCCGCCCGCGCCGGCGGCGACGGCAATCAGGCCGTCGGCGCCTTTTTCAATCGCCTTCTTCGCGAACCGGTTGTCGATCACGTCATGCAGCACGATGCCGCCCCAGGCGTGCACGGCGTCATTGATTTCCTTGCGCGCGCCCAGCGACGAAATGACGATGGGCACCTTGAAGCGCGCGCAGACCTCCATGTCATGGTCCAGCCTGTCATTGCTCTTGTGCACGATCTGGTTGACGGCAAACGGCGCCGAAGGCTGGTCGGGGTGCTGGCGGTCGTATTCGGCGAGTTCCGACGTGATGCGTTCGAGCCAGACTTCGAGCTGGTCCGCGGGCCGGGCATTGAGCGCGGGAAACGAGCCCACGATGCCGGCCTTGCACTGTGCAATGACCAGTTCGGGCGTGGAGATGATGAACAGCGGCGCGGCAATCAGGGGAAGGCGCAGCTTGTCTTTGAGCGTGGAAGGCAATGCCATGGAGGGTCCTGGTGATGTCCTGGGGGTGCTGGGTTCAGATGCGGCGGTCCACGCCGGCCCAGTAGGGTTCGCGCAGCAGGCGCTTGAAGATCTTGCCGGTGTCTTCGCGCGGCAGGCTGTCGTGGAAGGTGATGGTCTGCGGGACCTTGTAGTTGGCAATTTTTTCGCGCAGGCGCTGCTGTATCGTCGCCGGCGCAAGCTCGCTGCCGGGCTTGAGCTGCACGGCAGCGGCCATGGCTTCGCCGAACTCGGCGTCGGGAATGCCGAACACCGCGACGTCACTGACTTCGGCCATGCTCAGGATGCAGGCCTCGACTTCGGCCGGGTAGATGTTCACGCCGCCCGAGATCACCATGTCCGATTTGCGGTCGCAGATGAACAGGTAGCCGTCGTCATCGATGAAACCCATGTCGCCCAGCGTGACCAGCCCGTCGCGGCTGATGTTCTGGCGGTCGCCCTCGCGGCCGATATAGGTGAAGTCGGGCATCGCGGGCTGGCGCACGTAGATCAGGCCGATCTCGCCGCGCGGCAGCTCCTGGCCCTCGTCGCCGACGATGGACAGCTGCGCGCTGCCCAGCGCCCTGCCCGCGGAGCCGGGCTTGGCCAGCCACTCCTTGGCGGTAATGAACGTGGTGTAGCCGGCTTCGCTGGAGCCATAGGCCTCGGTGATGGTCGGGCCGAACCAGTCGATCATGCGCAGCTTGAGCTCCCGCGCGCAGGGCGAGCCCGTGGAAGACACCTGCTGCAGCGAAGACAGATCGTAGGCCGCGCGCACTTCGTCGGGCAGCGCCAGCAACCGCTGGTACATGGTGGGCACGAGATAGGCATGCGTGACCCGGTGCCCGGCGATCAGCTCCAGCGTGCGCTCGGGCTTGAAGCCGGGCTCGAGCACCAGCGTCGCGCCCATCGCGCAGGCATGCGACACAAACGACATGGTCGCGCTGTGGTACATCGGCGCGCTCAGCAGCGCCACCGATTCGGGCGTCGTGCCGTAGACCGCCTGCGCGACCTGGCCCGCTTCGGCGTCGACCCGGGCACGCACTTCGGGCGCGACCGACAGGCGCCGCACGCCCTTGGGCTTGCCCGTCGTGCCCGAGGTGTAGACCACGGCGTTGAACGGAAAGCGCCGGCTCTCGGCCAGCATCTCGCCTTGCTGGCCCGGCGCCGGCCAGGCCTGGCTGGCCACGTTGTCGGCATCCTCATGCAGCGGCGCCACCAGCAGCGCCACGCTGTCAGGCACGCCGGTGCGTATCGCATCGACCAGGTCTTCGTGCACCACCAGCGCCTGCGCGCCGCTGTCCTCGAGCAGGAACTGCACCTCGCCCGCCTTGAAGTGCCAGTTGAGCGACACCAGGTAGACGCCCGCACGCTTGCAGGCAATGACGGTGGCCACATAGCTGGGGCTGTTCCTGAGCATCACCGCCACGGTGGCGCCCTCCTTCACGCCCAGCGCATGCAGGCTGCGCGACACGCGCTCGGCCAGCAGCGCGAGCGCCGCCTTGCTCCAGTGCTGATTTCCAAAGACCAGGGAAGGGACCATTTTTTCTCCGAATTTGCCACGCCACGCAAACTAAACAGTGTTCAATTTAACCGATAGAATCCGCTGCGCCCAGGGTCCGGATGCTAGGGACTTCCCTTGGTTTTTCTGCGAACAGGGCGGCCGGTGTCTCCGACATGACTAGACTCGGCTGACACGAGAGTGTGAAGAGGATGGAATGAAGCTTGATAAATCCAGCACACCCGCCGTCAAGCCCCAGGGGCAATGGCACCATGGCAATCTGCGCGAGTCCCTGGTGCAGTGGGGCGTGGTGCTGCTGCGCGAGGTCAACCTCGACCAGCTGAGCCTGCGGCAGATCGCCAAGTCCGCGGGCGTCTCGGTGGGCGCGCCATCGCACCATTTCGGCGACAAGGACGGCCTGCTCGCGGCCATGGCGGCGCAAGGCTTCAGGGAGCTGATCGCGCTGCGCCGCAGCTACCTTGCCAAGCTGCCCGCCGATGACCTGCAGGGCCGCATGCATGCGCTGGTGCGCGGCTACGTGGAATTCGCCCAGTCCAATGGATCCCTGTTCGAATTGATGCTGGGCGCGGGCCTGAGCAAACGGCTCCAGTACCCTGAACTGGTCGAGCAGGGCCGGGCCTCGTACCTGCTGTTCTGCGAAATCGCCCAGCCCCTGCTGCCGCCGCCCGCGCAATGCGCGATGCCGCATGCGGACGCGCTGCAGATGCTCTGGTCATCGATACACGGTCTGGCCATCCTGCGCGTGCACCGCCGCCCCGCGCCGGTGAAGGCCAGCCGCTCGCGCACCCTGGACCACCAGATCGACAGCATGACGCAGTTCTGCCTGGCGGCGATTGCAGGCCTGCGGATTCCCTGAGACCAGGCCGCCACGCCATCACCGCGCCCGCACAAACTCCTCGAGCGCATCGCAGGCGCAATGCAGGCTTTCCCAGGGCGTGTCGTAGCCCGGCGAAAGCCGCAGCAGCGCATCGCGCCCGCGCGCCTGCATGTCCCAGGGCGTGAACGCCGCGGGACTGATCGCGGCTTCGACGCCGCGCTGCTGCAGCGCCTGGTGCAGGGCCGCTGCGCCATGGCCTGCGCACGCGAAGGTCACGATGCCCGAGCAACCATGGGCGCCCGCGCGCAGCGTTTGAACGCCTGGCAGGGTATCGAGCCGCTCGCGCAGCCAGTCGGCACGCTGCTGGATTTGCGTTTGAACATGCGCCATGTCCACAGCGGCCCAGGCAGCGACCGCAGCGCCCAGGCCCAGCCTCAGGGCCACCGAAGCTTCTGATTGTTCGAGCCGGTGCGCATCGTCGCGGTACGCCCAGGTATCGGCGCCCAGCCATGGGCGCGCGAAGTGGTCGGCGCCCAGCGGGCGCAGACGCGGCAGGAAATCCGGGTGCACATAGGCAAATCCCGTTCCCCGCGGGCCACGCAGCCACTTGCGCCCCGGCGCCGTCAACGCCGCGCATTGCAGGCTGCGCACGTCCACGGGCCACTGGCCGACCACCTGGGCCGCGTCGATCAGCAAGGGCACGCCGAATCGCGCACAGAGGCTGCCCACGGCTTGCGCGGGCTGGACCAGCGGGCCGTTCGCCGGCATCCAGGTCAGCACCACCAGGCTTGCCGGGGTGCGCAGCAGCGCTTCGAGCGCGTCCAGGTCGACCGCGCCCTGGGCATCGCTGGGAATTTGCTCGACCTGCACGCCGTAGCGCGCGGACAACTCCATCAGCATGCCCAGGTTGCCACCCCATTCGCTGCGCGGCGCGAGAATGCGCCCGCCGCCGCGCCAATCCATCGCGCCGACCACGCGGCTCCAGCCGTCGCTGTTGCCCTGGGTCAGCGCGATGTCCTGCGGTGACGCATTGATGGCCGCGGCGATGCCTGCGTAGACCTGGGCGAGTTCGGCCTGCGCGGCCCGCGCGGCGCCATAGCCGCCGAGCTGCTGTTCGCACTGCGCGTAGCGGTGCATGGCGTGGAGTGCGGCGTCGGCCAGCGGGCCGCAGGCGGCGTGGTTGAGGTAGTGCATCACGAGGGCAGGAACGCAAAGACCGCCAAGCATAGCGGAGCCGGCGGGGCGCCGCGGCGTTCGCCCCATTGCGAACGGCTTCCTGGCGGCGGCGTCGCAGGCGATGACGCCAGCCCGGTGTGTCCATTGCGCACCACCGTATGTGTAGGCCTTCACGCTCTTTGAATTTAAATAGTTGAAAACTATCAATTATAAAAATAAGATAGATTTTTCAACCAAAATGCCTTTTCCATGCGCCCTCTTTTCCTGCTCGCCGCATTCGCCGCACTCTCCGCCCCGCTGGCTCTGACGGGCTGCGCGACTGAAACTTCCCAGGCCCTGGCGGTCTCACAGACCAAGGCCGCCACCCGCTCCTACCAGGGGCCTCGCCGCCCGATTGCCATAGGCAAGTTCGACAACCGTTCAAGCTACCTGCGCGGCGCCTTTTCCGCCGGCGTCGATCGGCTGGGCAGCCAGGCCAAGACCATCCTCATCAGCCATCTCCAGCAGACCCAGCGCTTTCATGTGCTCGACCGCGACAACATGGAGGAAACGCAATTCGAGGCCCATATCAAAGGCGCCGCGCAGCAGCTCAAGGGCGCCGATTATGTGGTGACGGGCGATGTCTCCGAGTTTGGTCGCAAGGAAGTCGGCGACAGGCAGCTGTTTGGCGTACTGGGACGCGGCAAGACCCAGATCGCCTATGCCCAGATCACGTTGAACATTGTCGACATCCATACGTCGGAAGTCGTGCGCTCGGTTCGAGGATCCGGCGAATACCAGCTCTCCAACCGCGAAATCATCGGCTTTGGCGGCAGCGCCGGCTACGACGCCACCCTCAATGGCAAGGTGCTCGACCTGGCGATTCGCGAAGCCGTCGACCGCCTCGGCGAAGTGGTCGATGCGGGATTGCTGCCCGCGCTGTCCTCGGCCCCCCGTTGAAAGGCCTGTCCATGAAACCGCACACCCTGCTCCTGCGGGCCGCGGCGACAAGCCTGGCGGGACTGCTGCTGGGCTGCGCTGCGCCGCAGTCGCTGTACCGCTGGAATGACTATCCAGCCCAGGTGTACAGCTACCTCAAGAGTGACGACGCGTCCCATGAGGAACAAATCCAGCGGTTCGAAAAAGGCATTGCGCAGACCGCGGCCACGAACGCCGCGCTGCCTCCCGGCTACCTCGCCCATCTGGGACTGCTGTACCTGAACATCGGCCGTACCGACGATGCGCTCCATGCCTGGCAGCAGGAAAAAGCGTCGTTTCCGGAGTCGGCGCAGTTCATCGACTACCTCATCGACAACATGAAGAAAAACAGGAACTGACATGCCTACACCTTCGATTCCAAAGGCATTGCAGTGGTGCGCAGGGCTGCTTGTGTGCGCCTGGCTGACGGGCTGCGCGGCGCCGCAAGCCGGGGACTACAGCGCATTTCGCGCGGCAAGTCCGGCGTCCATCCTGGTGCTTCCTCCTGTCAACGAGGCCCCTGAAGTGCAGGCCACGGCAAGTGTTCTGTCCCATGCAACCTATCCATTGGCCGAAGCCGGCTACTACGTCATGCCCGTGACGCTGGTGGCTGAAACCTTTCGCCAGAACGGCATGGACGTCGCCGACGATGTCCACGACCTCCCTGCATCCAGGCTCAGGGAAATCTTTGGCGCGGACGCGGCGCTCTACATCAAGATCACCCGCTACGGCACCACCTACCAGGTGATCGACAGTGCGACCGTGGTCAGTGCCCAGGCGCAATTGGTCGACCTGCGCGCCGGCTCCGTGCTGTGGTCCGGCCAGGCGTCCGCCTCCAGCAAGGAAAACAACAGCAGCGGCGGCAGCGGTCTGGCCGGCATGCTGATCACCGCCCTGGTCAGTCAGATCCTGAGCACGGTCACCGACGCATCGCACGACATCGCGGGCCTCGCCACGCACCGGCTGCTTTCCGCTGGTGGCTCGCACGGCCTGCTGTACGGGCCGCGCTCGCCGCTGTACGGCAAGAACTGAACCGCGGGGCGCCGCCCCTTCAGGCCGAGCCTGTATGCCCTGGCGCCCGGTTGAGCAGCAGGTTGCGCCGGTCGGCGCTCAACGACAGGTAGCGCTCGTAGTTGCGCAGGATGTCGGCAATCAGTTCCTCGTGGCGCAGGTACTGGACGTCGTAGCCTTCACGGCCATCGGCAAAGAAGGTCATGGGCTCGACCACATGGCGGCGTACATTGGCTTCTTCGTCGGTGACCTCGGTCAGGATGAAGCCGGGCAGCTTGCGCTTGACCGGTCGCACGCCATAGACAAAATCGCGCAACTCGGCGATGGGAATGACCAGGCGCACCGATCCGGCATCGCCGCCCTGCGTGTTCTCGCTGTCGTCATGCACCACGGCGTGCACGCCCTGGCGCTCCATTTCCGTCGCCACTTCGCGCATCGCCGGCAGCACGGTCTTGCGCAGGAAGCTCTGCACATCGACGGCGCTGGGCTGGCGCACGATCAGCTCCAGGCGCTTGCGCCAGTGCTGGCCGTTCCAGAAACTGGTCGCGGGCGCCCAGTCCTGCGTGGCATTGCGCAGGTCGGCCTTCATGCCGCGCCACAGGCCCACGCACAGCACCGCCATGATCGCGGCCACGGGCAAGGCGGCGATCAGGGTCAGGGCCTGCAGCGCCTTCAGGCCCCCGGCGAGCAGCAGCGCAATCGCCGTCACGCCCAGCACGGCCGCCCAGAACAATCGCTGCCAGACCGGCGAGCGCGGATGGCCGCGCGACGCGATCGCATCGACCACATAGGCGCCCGAGTCCGCCGAAGTCACGAAGAACAGCGCGATCAGCACGATCGCCAGCCAGGACACGGTCTTGGCCAGCGGCAGGTACTCGAAGAAGCGAAACAGCAGCGCATCGACATTGCCCGCGGTCTGCGCGAGCGCGCCCTGGGCCACATGGGTGTCGATCCAGATCGCGCCGTTGCCGAAGGCCGTCATCCACAGCAGGTTGAAGGCCGTAGGAATCAGCAGCACGCCGACGATGAACTCGCGCACCGTGCGCCCGCGCGAGATGCGCGCGATGAACATGCCCACGAAAGGCGACCAGGAGATCCACCAGGCCCAGTAGAGAATCGTCCAGCTGCCAAACCAGGCCGGGTCCTGCGCGGGCTCATAGGCAAAGGTGCGCAGCGACATGCTCACCAGGTTGGACAGATAGTTGCCGATGTTTTCGCTGAACGCCTGGAACAGGTAGACCGTGGGCCCGAAGATCAGCACGAAGCCCAGCAGGATGAACGTCAGGATGAGGTTGATTTCCGAGAGCCGGCGCACGCCCTTGTCCAGGCCCGACGCGGCCGACAGCCCGGCCATGCCCACGACCAGCACGATCAGGCCCACGCGGAATGCGGCGGTGCTGGTGTCCCAGCCGGTCACGATATGCAGGCCCGCGGACAGCTGCAAGGCGCCGTAGCCCAGCGTCGTGGCCAGCCCGGCGATCGTGCCCACGAGCGCAAACGTATCGACGCCATGGCCGATGGGCCCGTTGATGCGCTGCTGCAGCAGCGGATACAGGCCCGAGCGCATGGTCAGCGGCAGGTTGTAGCGAAAGCCGAAATAGGCAAGCACCAGGCCCATCACGCCGTAGATCGACCAGGCGTGAATGCCCCAGTGAAAGAACGTCGAGGTCAGCGCCTCGCGCGCGGCAGCGGGCGTGCCCGCGACCTCGGTGGGCGGGCTCAGGTAGTGCTGCAGCGGCTCGCCCACGCCGAAGTACATCAGCCCTATGCCCATGCCCGCGGCAAACAGCATCGCGCTCCACGAGACGAAATTGAACTCGGGCTTGGCGTCGTCGGGCCCGAGCCGGATATCGCCGTAGCGGCTGAACGCCAGCATCACCAGAAACACCGGGAACAGCGTGACGACCATGGTGTAGAACCAGTCGAAGTGGCTGATCACCCAGGCTTGCGCACTGGAAAAGATCCGGTCCGCATGCTGCGGAAACACGCCGCACAACAGCAGCAGCGCGCCGAGCACGAGCAGCGCGGGCACGACCACCGGGGCCGAAAAAGTCAGCCGAGGGGAAACCTCCGCATCCTGGCTTGCAGGTTCATCCATACATACTTCCTGAAATGGCCAGGGCCTGGGTCAATCACCCTCATTGGGTCCAGCAGCTGCCCTCATATCCCGATTCATTGGCCTTCTTGCCTTTCGCTCCGCGCAGCCCGTCATGCCCGAGCGTAAACGCACCGCACCGGTCGCCACTCTGCGCATTCTGCGCGGTCGCCGTCAAGGAGTAAGTGGAATCCGTGCGGCCTGCATCGATCGCAATGGTATACGTGCCCGAAGGCACGGTGGACAATGCCGTGGCGCTGAACGCCGCAATGCTCGGATAGGCACCCGTTGCGGTTGATGCCCGCTCCATCCATTGTGCGGCCTGCAGCAGGCCCGCCCGGGCCTCGGCCCGGTGGCCGCGCCGCACATACTCGGTATAGCTGGGGTAGGCCACTGCCGCGAGAATGCCGATCAAGGCGACGACGATCATCATTTCGATCAGCGTGAAGCCCGGCTGGCGGCGCCTGGAAGGCTGGCGTAAGACATGTTGCATCGCGGGGCTCGCCCTCATTTGAGTTGTCGCCAGTTGGGGCGGATCAGCACTTCCGGCAGACGCGCGAGCTTGTCGGTCCTGCCGTCATTGCCCATGCGAATCTGCTCGGTCTTGGTGGAGACGCGAAGCTCCTTGCTCGAGGCCGTCATGCGCGCATAGTGCGTGCCGTAGCCCGTGCCCAGGTACATCACCGGCACCGAAGGTGCCTTGCCCGAGGCAATGTGGATCAGCGTGCGAAAAGGCTGCGCGGCCTGTGGCGTGGGTGCGCAGATTTCCTCGCCTGCTGCGGTCGCACTGCCCGAAGCCGGCACTTCGCTGATGATTTCGAGCAGGTTGCTGCCGTCGTAGAAGTCCAGGTTGGTGGTCACACGCTCGCCCGAGACCGGCAGGTCCATGTACCAGCCCTTCCTGACCGTGCAGTTCGCGGCGCCCGCGGCACATTCATAGGTCACTTCCGAGCTGTCGAGCTTCCAGAACGTGCGGCTGGCGCTGATGTCCGTGCCTGCGGTCTGGCTTGCCGTGTCCACGCCCAGGGAAACCAGTGCCGAACGCCCGCCGACGGCGCTGGGCACGGGATTGGTGGCGTCTATCCTTACCTTGCCCTTGTCCGCGCCCGTCGCGACGATTGCGTAGCGGGTGTTGTCGAGAATCGAATAAACCGACTGCACGGATCTTTCGGAGCGGTCTTCCTCGGTCAGGCTTTGCCCCGTGCCGAACGCGACCATCAGGCCACCCACGGTACGGTTCGGGCGCAGCACCGGCGGCACCGTGATCGGCTGGCGGCTGGAGTTGCCCGCAGCGGCCGAATAGTTGGCGGTGAACAGCGGATTGCCACTGAAGGCCACACCCCAATTCGTCGCATTGGCACTCGAAATATCGAACTTCCAGAGATTGCCGCGCAGATCGCCCGCGTACACGAAGTCGGGCGCGCCGTCGCTGTTGACATCGAGAAACTGCGGCGTCGACAAGCCATTGCCCACGGCCTCGGCCGAAGTGGTTGCGACTGCGGGAATGGTCTTGAGTTCCTTGATGCCGTCCAGGTACTGGATCAGCAGCACCGGCCGTTCATTGAGGCTGTTGTAGCCATTGCCCAGAATCAAGGCCCAGCGATTGTCGTTGGTGCGCGTGATCTGCAAGGCGCGTTGCTGGTTGCTTTCCGACACCACGGGCGTGCCCAGGATATGGCCGATATCCGGGTCGGCATTCGGGTCGGCGGGCCTGGCCGGCGGCACGGCATCATTCACCGCGGCCGCGGTCTTGTCGAGCACGACCAGATTGGGTGCGTTCACTTCGGTGAAGGCGTTGCTGACCGCCGAGGTATTCCTGGCCGGCCCGGGCTGGGTCACGTCAAGCACGAAATAGCCGCGCCCGCCCGCGCCCAGCGTTCCCGCAAGATAGGTGCGCCACTGGGGCGTCGACGTTCCGATATCCACATCGCCGGTGAATGGCGAGCCGTCGACATAGTACTGGTGGGTATACACCGGGTCGACGCGGTCCGTCAGCTTGGCGAGGTTCTGCAGCACGCCATGCGGAACGTAGGCGATTTTCTCGCTGCCGTCCTCTGCCGAGAAGCCATGCAGCATGCCGTCGTTGCCGCCGACATAGAGCATGGGAAGCCGCGTGCGGTAATTGCCCGCAAACGCCTGGTAGCTGCTTGCCGCATGGCCATTGCTCGGCGCGCCCGCATACCAGATCGCCGAATTGACAATATCGCCCTGGCGGCTCTTGCGGTTGCGAAAGGTCGCGCCGGTGCCGCCGTTGCGCTGCTCCTTGGTGCGGTCTCCGCGGATGAAATTGAGCCGGTCTTCGCCCCGGCCGTCGCCGGCGATGGAGGCCGCGCTGCCCAGGGTTCCCTTTTGCAGCCACATTCTCGCCGACGCCGCCGTGGTGTCCGCCGTCGCGGCCGGCGTGCTCAGGTTGGCCCACTTGAAGGAAATCGCCTTGTTGCCGGTCTTCTGGATATCGTAGGAAACGACCAGGCGCTGCGGGATGTCGGTACGGACATCGAGCTTGTCCGCGGTGCTGGTGCTGCGGCCGTCGACCACGCCCCAGTCCGTATTGGGCGTGGACACTCCGCTTGTCGAGATGGCGTTGGACGTGACATATCCATACCAGCGGTTGTCCAGCGAATTCGCATCGTCGGCGGCGATGTAATTGGTCTGGTACGAATAGGTGCCGACCCGGCTCACCGAGCGCGACACCGAGGTCGCACCGCTCACGGGCGCCGTGGTGTCGACAATGATGTCATCGAAGATATCGGCAAACACCGCCGACAGATCGCCGCCCGTGACCGGGTAGAACTTGCCGCGGCTATTGATGGCCATATGCCACATTTCCTGGGGGCGATAAGCGTCATAGCTGCTGTCCGAGGTGGTTGAGATCACATTGTCCCAAGTGGTCGCACCCGCCGCGAGTGAAGCGAAGCCGGAGTCATACATGCCGAACACGCCGCCGGTGAATTGAGGCGAAGTCGTCGTATTCTTCTTGAGTGTGCCCGCGGAAGTGCCATAGCCAATGGTGTATTGCACCAGATGCTGCCAGTTGGCGGGATCGTTTCTCGGGTTCCAGTATTCTTCGAATGTGACCGACTTCGCCTCGGAGGTAAACGTTTCCTGCCCGGTCTTGCGAACCTTGGATTTCAATTCGTTATTGATTCCAGGCTGCAAATCCGTGGACCAGTAATCGAACGCCAGTTCGGCGAGGGTGGGATAGGCGTAATTAACGGTGCTGTTTCCTGATCCCGTGGTGCGGGTTTGATTGGCATGTTTGTCGCGATAGATTTGGGTCTGCGCGCTGGAATCCGAATAGCTCTTGCCATCCGGAAAAGTGGTCGCCCTGCTGTCGATGTTCTGCACCGGAATGGTGGAACTGGCGCTGGGCAGCTTCATCGCATCCTTGAATGCACCACTGATATCAGAATATTTAAAGTTCCAGCCTCCGTCCGTCAGAAAGATATGGTATGAACGTCGACAGGCAAGTGGACTGCTATCTGCCGTGCCTGGTGTGGCATTCCACGGGCTGTCCTTGCCCGTGGTCTTGAGGTATTCACCGGCGTTATAGACCAGCGTATGGGATGGCGTGGCGCCAGTCGCGGTCAGTTTGGAAACCCAGTCCTTGAAACTGGCCTTGTGCGTTCCTGAGAACTTGGCCATGGCATTCTTGCCGCCGCAATTCCCGTTACTGGATGGAATGCTGTCACACGCAAATGACTGCCAGGACAGACGAAACTGTTCGTCGTACTTGGTGGTATTGAGCAGCGTGGATTCCAGCCCCTGCTTCACAAAGGTAATGCGCCGAATATCTGCGTTGGTCTTGTTGCAGGTCGAGCTGCTGGTGTTTTGCGCCCCATTGACATCGCAATAGGCCATGCTGCCCGAAGTATCCACGGAGAGAATCACATTCGGAATCGGCGCCTTGTAGGCGGTTCCGGCCGGATACTGCGCCAGATTCATCTGGCCTGCCCACAGCGACGCCGGAGCGCCCATGGCGGCAATCAGAAGGGCAAGGGTAATTCGGGGCAGATGGGAAGGAGCGCGCATGATCAGACTTCCAGTGCGCAGGGCGCGGCTGCTGACAGATAGAGGAAAAATGAAGGAGGCCGTCGCTAATCGACGGCCTGTATGGACAGCACCGACTGCAACACGACTTCGGTGCTCGGCTTGTTGCCGCGCGCGAGTGCCGTGATGCGGTAGACCAGCAACTTCTTGCGCGACGGTGCAAACCGCTCGACGTTGGAGTCCGGGGGCATGCTCGACAGCAGCGACACATTGGGGTCGATATAGGGCAGCATTTCCACCCAGTACCAGGCGCCGCGGCCCGCCGCCCCGGTGGCCAGCAGCGGGTTGGCCGTCGCGGCCGTATCGGCGCCCGTGAACTGGCCGTAGCGCGCACCGACGTTCTCGGCCGTCATCGCATCAATCAAGGGCTTGCTGTTCCAGAAATCCTGCACCCCGGTGCGCTTCTCGCAGATTCCCATGTAGCAACCGGTCGTCTGGCCGTTGGCCCTGACGACGGCAAGAACGCTTTCGAGGTCCTTGGTTTCGATATCGAAATACACCGCGGTGGTCACGCGGCAGACGTTGCCGCTCGTCTGGATGGGCAGGCAGGCTTCGCCGCTGGGCCTGACGCCGCGGATGTCGAATTCCGCATCCTGCACCATCGCCTGCGCGGCCTCGAAAGCGCGGCGATAGTCGGCGTCGTTGCCCACCACGATCTCGTTGAACAGGCTGCCGCGTGCTGCCCATGAGGCCAGCAGCATCGACAGCATGACGAAGACGATCACCACGTACAGTGCCACGCCGCGCTGGGAGCGGCGGGCGCGGCGCAAGGAGGGGTAAGACGAGAACGGGCGGAGCATGGCGTGGGTGTGGAAGGTCCGGCGGCTAGCGCTGGCCCTGGCTTCGGATCTGGTAGACGTTGCGGAACACCATGCGCAGGCGGTCCCCGTAGGACGTCGCGGTGCCGCTGCAATTGGTGTAGGTCGCACCCGGGGTGGAAACCGGTTCGGTCCCGCTGAGCTCTAGGCAGACCTCCAGCGCATACACATTGCGCCAGCTCCCGACGTCGGCCGGATTGGCAAAATACTGCAGATTCGTGGTCCCGGGGATTTGCACGACGTAGCGCACCCGCATGTCCGTCACATTGGAGATGATGGGCCGCCGGGTATTGCTTCCCGTGCCCGTGCAGACGAGTTCGTTGGTGTCCGCGTTGCGCGCGAACGTGCTGACGAGCACGGCAGCATCGGGAACGCCCGAAGTGAGGCTGTTCCTGCCCAGGCAGTCGCGCAGCATGGACGCCGTGACCGGGGCATCCGCCGGCGTGACCGTTTCCACATAGTTCTGATAGCCGACGGTGAAGCTTGGCGTGGCCGTGCCCGTGGCCGCGATGGTGCTGGCGCCGCGGTCGAACTGCGCGCGCATGCCCGCGGGATCGGGCGGGTCGAACGCGACCGGCGACATGGCCGAGTCGGGGTCTGCGCTGGGCATGATCGCGGGGGCGAGATTCAACTCGAGGCTGCCCGCCTGGCGCAGTTGCTGGCTGATGACCCGAAACGCATAGGCCGCCTGCTGCTGCATCGCCGTGGCTTCGGTGACGGTACTCGTGATGCCGCGCGACGTCATGAGGGCGGCCATCGCCACCGCGACCACCACCAGGCCCAGCGCAATGCCGACCAGCAGATCGATCAATGAGACGCCTCGGCTATATGCAGGCGAACGCCGTGCCGATGGAAGGCGCATATGACGCGAAATGGGCATGGTGCTTTCAGTTGGCGCAGTACAGGCCTGCGCCGCCCACGGTCCAGGGCGCGCAGCGCTGCGTCGGCTGCAGGTACTGGATGTGGCAGTTCTGGCTGCCGGGACAGTTCATGGTGACGCCCGCCGCATTCGTGCCGGTGACCGTCAGCGGCGCATTGAGGGCCTTGGTCTGCTCGGTCGTACCGCTGGCGTTGTAGCGGTTTTCATTCCAGCCGACCATTACGCCCAATTGCCGCGCCCCGCCCTGCGGGATGAACACCGTGGCGCTGCCCGCGGGCAATGCGGCGGCGACGTTGAGGCGCCATTGGCGGATATCGAACGCCGCGAGCTGCGGGGGCGTGCAAGCCGTGGCCGTGCAGTCCGTGCCCGCGCCCGGGCTGGTCGTGTAGGTCTCCAGATTATTCAGGGCGTCCGGGTTGTTCTGCAGGCGCTCGCCCAGATCATCGATCAGCCGTATCGCCTGCGCGCGGCGCACGCCGGCCTGCGTATCGGTGAGGGTGCGCATCTGCACGCCCACGATGCCCAGAATGCCCAGGGCCATGACCACCATCGCAATCAGCGACTCGATCAGCGTGATTCCGCGCTGGCGGGACATCATGCGGCGCACGCCTCGACCTGCATGCGGCCGCTGGCCGCAATGCACACCTTCTTGGACGCCGTCGGGTTGCTTCCCGCAGGATGCGGTGCAATGGTGAAGCCAACGGAGTCGCCGCCGTCTATCATGCCCCAGCGGTCGATGGCGATGGTGGCCGACGCGGTGGATCGGGTCACGGTCAGGCTGGGCGACGGCGCGAAACGCTGAATCTCTTCGCCCGCTTCCCAGCGCTGGTTGTTGTTGGCATCGATGAACACCACCCAGCCGCAATCCCAGTCGGTGGCGCTGGCCGCGAGCGTGCATCCCGGCGTGGTGCCGGGGAATTTCTCGACAAAGACATCGCCGCCGCGACGAATGGCTTCGGACCGGGCATAGAACATCGTCGAGCGCAGACTGTCCACCGCCTGCTGCACGCGCCAGCGATCGATCAGCAGCTTGAAGCTGGGCAGCGCGATGGCCATGAGAATTCCCAGCATCGACACCACCACCAAGAGCTCGATGACGGTGAAGCCATGGGCGCGACCACCTATCGTTTTTGAATGCATAGCAGGCCAAGATGTAAAAGCCAGATGCATATTAACAACAAAACACACAAATTGAATCATACCGTGTCGCTTTGAAGCCACCGGTGCCAGGCCTGAAAATGCGCGGATTCAACCCGGTGTTGCCGGGCGCCGGTATGGGGCTCACACCCCCAGATGCGCGTGCCACAGTTGCCGGTTGGCGTTGAGCTCGGCGGAGCTGCCCTGCCAGACCGCATTGCCGCGCTCGAGGATCACATGGCGGTCGGCCAGGCCCACGAGCCGGTGCACGTATTTGTCGACCACCAGAATCGTCTGGCCCGCGGCCTTGAGCGTCGCCAGGCAGCGCCAGATTTCCTCGCGGATCACAGGCGCCAAGCCTTCGGTGGCCTCGTCGAGAATCAGCAGGCGGGGATTCGTCGACAGCGCGCGGCCAATGGCCAGCATCTGCTGCTCGCCGCCCGAGAGCTGGTTGCCCATGTGGTGCGCACGCTCCCTGAGCCGGGGAAAGACGCCGTAGATGCGCTCCATGGTCCAGGCGTCGCGCTGCGCATTGCGCTGCGCGGCGAAAGCGACCAGGTGCTCGCGCACCGTGAGGTTGGGAAAGCAGTGGCGCCCTTCGGGCACGATCGCCACGCCCAGGCGCGCAATCGCATCGGGCGACTTCGCGCGCACCGACTCGCCCGCGATGCGCACGTCGCCCCTGCTCGGTTTGAGCGCGCCGATAATGGTCTTGATGGTGGTGCTCTTGCCCATGCCATTGCGC
The DNA here is from genome assembly GCF_902706035.1 of Pantoea sp. 18069. Taxonomy (GTDB): domain Bacteria; phylum Pseudomonadota; class Gammaproteobacteria; order Burkholderiales; family Burkholderiaceae_C; genus Comamonas. Next base: position 143,353 of record NZ_CACSJA010000002.1, read on the forward strand.
CCCAGCAAGGTCACCACCTCGCTGGGCATGATGTGGAAATCGATGCCGAACAGCACCTGGCTCGCGCCATAGCCGGCTTCCAGGCCTTCGCAGGCAAGCAGTGGAGTGGATTTCATGTATGCACCTCGTCGGCAAGATCGGATTCGGTGCCCAGATACACCGCCTGCACCTGCGCGTCGGCCTGGATCTCGGCCGCGCTGCCGCTGGTCAGCACCTTGCCGTAGACCAGCACCGAAATGCGGTCGGCCAGCTGGAACACCGCGTCCATGTCGTGCTCGATCAGCAAGATGGCCATGTCCTGGCGCAGGCGCTGTATCAGCTCCACCATTTCGGCCGACTCCACGGGCCCCATGCCCGCCATGGGCTCGTCGAGCAGCAGCAGCTTGGGACGCGCCGCGATCGCCAGCGCCACATCGAGCTTGCGCTGCGCGCCATGCGGCAAGGTGCCGGCGACGCGGTCCCACTCGCCGGCCAGCGTCACGCGCTGCGCCAGCGCCTGCGCGGCCGCAAGCAGCGCGTGGTCGGTCTCGCGGCGCTTCACGAAGCGAAAGCTCGAACCCGCATGCGCCTGCACGGCAAGCAACAGGTTCTCGCCCACGGTCTGGCGCGGGAAGATGCTGGTCACCTGGAAACAGCGCGACAGGCCCGCGGCCACGCGCCGGTGCGGCGCGAGGTGCGTCAGGTCGACGCCATCGAGCGACAGCGTGCCGCCATCGGCGGGCAACAGCCCGGAAATCAGATTGACCAGCGTCGACTTGCCCGCGCCGTTGGGGCCTATCAAGGCATGGATTTCGCCGGCGTTCACCGCAAAGCTCACATGGTCCGTGGCCAGCAGCGCGCCAAAGCGCTTGACGAGTTGATGTGCAACCAGCAGCGTCATGGCGCGGCCTTTCGTGAGGCAAGCGCCGACAGGCCCTTTGGCGCGAGAAACACCACGGCGATCAGCAGCAGGCCCATGGGCGCATGCCAGTACTCGGTGAACTGCTTGAGCACTTCCTCGAACACCAGCCACACGGCCACGCCCAGCGGCGCGCCCCAGCGCCGGCCCACACCGCCGATGACCACCATCACGATGAACAGCGCCGATTGGGTCCAGTGCATCAGCGAAGGGCTGATGAAGCCGTTTTGCGTCGCGATCAGCGCGCCCGACAGGCTGGCCACGCCGCCGGCCGCGGCAAACGCGCACAGCTTCAGAAGGTAGGTGGGATAGCCCATGGCCTGCATGCGCGTTTCGTTGTCGCGTATGCCTTCGAGCGCGCGGCCGAAATGCGAAGCTTCGACACGCCACAGCCCCAGCAGCACCAGCACCACGATGGCCAGCACCACCCAGTACAGCGGCGCGCCGCTGGCGGCGATCGCATCCTCGCCGCCGACCAGATGGAGCGGCGCGTACAGCGTGTAGCCGTCGTCGCCGCCGTACTTGCGCAGCGACACCGCGAGATAGAACAGCATTTGCGCAAACGCCAGCGTGATCATGATGAAGTACACGCCCCGGGTGCGCAGCGCCACCGAGCCTATGAGCGCGGCCACGCCGACGCCGGCGACGCTCGCCAGGCCCCAGACAGCCCAGGCCGAAGTCCAGCCCGCTTCGGCCAGCACCGCGACCGCGTACGCGCCCACGCCGACAAAGCCCGCATGGCCCAGCGCCACCAGGCCCACGCGGCCCATCAGGAAGTTCAGGCTGGCCGCGGCCAGCGCGACGATCATCAGGCGGCGCACAAAGCCCGTGTAGTAGCCGAGATCGAACAGCGGCGCGAGCAGCGGAAACAGCGCCAGGGCCAGCACCAGCGCGGCGATGCCGGCGCGCGCGCCCCAGGGCGAAGCCTTGGAATTCATGGAGGACTCACTCATACACGGGCCGGGAACAGTCCCGAAGGCTTGAAGACCAGCACGCCGGCCATCAACATGTACATGGCGATGCTCGAGATCGCCGGGCCGACATCCGCGGCCAGCGCCGGCGACAGCACTTCACGCAGCAGCGACGGCAGGAAGGCCCGGCCCGCGGTGTCGACCAGCCCGACCAGCAGGCTCGCGACAAACGCGCCGCGCACCGAGCCTATGCCGCCGATCACGATCACCACCAGCGCGGGAATCAGGATGGCTTCGCCCATGCCGATTTCGACGGCGCTGATCGGCCCCATCAAGGCCCCGGCCAGCGCCGCGAGCGCGGCGCCCAGCGCAAACACGATGGTGAAGACCCTGGAGACGCGCACGCCCATGAACTCGGCCATGGCCCGGTTCGACGCGCCCGCGCGCACCAGCATGCCCAGCTTGCTGTGGTTGACCAGCAGATAAAGCCCCGCGGCCACGGCCAGGCCGGCCGTGAGGATCAGCAGGCGGTAGGACGGGTAGGGCAGGCCCAGCAGATCGACCGGGCCCGAAAGCAGCGCGGGCGTGGGCGCCATGATGGGCGACGGGCCCCAGAAAAACTTGACCACGTCATCCGCCACGAGCACGATGCCGAACGTCGCGAGCACCTGGGACAGGTGGTCGCGCCCGTAGAGCTTGCGCACCAGCAGCGCTTCGAGCAGCACGGCCAGCAGCACCGTCACCGCCACGGCGACCAGCACCGCGGCAATGAAGGAGCCCGACTGCGCATGCACCGTCGCCGACACATAGCCGCCGACCATGAACAGCGAACCGTGGGCCAGGTTCAGCGTGTCCATGATGCCGAACACCAGCGTCAGCCCGGCCGCGAGCAGAAACAGCATGAAGCCATAGCCCAGGCCGTTGAAGATCTGTTCGAGAAAAAAAGTCAGGTCCATTCGTCATTCCGCGCCATGCAGGGCGCCTTCAGTGGCAATCGCTGGTTTGAAAAGGCCCTTCGGCAGGCTCAGGGCGAACGGGGAAAGCCGTTCGCCCTGAATCCGCTCACTTCAGCGGACATTGCGCCGCAAACGCATCCTGGTGCGCGGTCAGCACCTTGCCCGGCTGCAGCTGGTTGGTCACGCGGCCGTCGGCGCCCTGCACCACCTTGCGCAGGTAGTAGTCCTGGACCAGGAACTGGTTGTTGCCGTACTTGACCGGGCCGCGCACCGAGTCGAAGGCCGCGGTCTTGAGCGCCTTGGCCAGCGCCGGCTTGTCGCCGACCTTGCCGCCGAGCTGCTTGACGGCCGCATCCATGTTCATCACCACGTCGTACGCGAACGCCGCGTACAGCGAGGGGTAGCGGCCGTTGTAGGCCTTGCGGAACTCGGCAACGAACTTCTGGTTGGCCGCGACCGGCAGGTCATGCGCGTACGACGAAGCGTTGAACAGGCCGACCATGGAGCTGCCCACGGCCGGAATGATGTCCTCGTCGGCGGTGAACGGCGAGGAGATCAGCGTGATGTCCTTGTTCAGGCCCGCGGCCATGAACTGCTTGATGAAGTTGATGCCCATGCCCCCGGCCTGGAAGATGTAGACCGCTTCGGGCTTGGCCGCGCGCAGCTGGGCCAGCTCGGCGGCGAAGTCCAGCTGGCCGACCTTGGTGTAGATCTCGTCGGCCAGCGGCTTCTTGTAGAGGCGCTTGAAACCGTTGAGCGCATCCTTGCCCGCAGGGTAGTTGGGCGCCATGATCACGACCTTGCTGTAGCCCTTGTTCGCCGCGTACTGGCCCGCGGCCTCGTGCATGGAATCGTTCTGGTAGCTGGTGCCGAAGAAGTAGGCATTGCACTGCGCGCCCGCGAGCTGGCTGGGGCCGGCGTTGGCCGACAGGTAAGGCACCTTGGCCGCGAACAGCGTGGGGCCCACGGCCAGCGCCACGTTGGAGGCCACGGGACCGGTGAACAGGTCGATCTTCTCGCGCTGTATGAAACGGTCGACCAGCTGGCGCGCCTGCTCGGGGTTGCCCGCCATGTCGGCCTGGATGAACTCGGCGGGCACGCCGCCGAGCTTGCTGCCCAACAGCTTGATGGCCAGGTTCAGGCCGTCGCGGATTTCAGCGCCGGGCGCCGCGAACGGGCCCGAAATATCCAGCGCCACACCCACCTTGATGGTCGCGGGCGCCTGCGCCTGGGCCAGCATGGACACCGAACCCACGGCAAGCGTGGCAACACCCTTGAGTAACCGGGAAGCGAAAAGAGCAGACATTGTGACCTTTGGATTTGAAATTGCGACCAACCCCAAGGATGCGGCACGCATCCCCCATTTGTGACAAGCAGCGATTGTGCCTGCGGATGGCCGACCTCCGCGGCAACAAGCCGGCCGCGTGCCAGAACACGCTCGCGGCCTGGCGCCTTGCCCCTTCCCGGCCCACAGCGCGCTCGCTGGCAGCGCAGCTCGCTACAGACAAAGTAGCAAAGCGCCAACCATGGGTTTATGGGCTGCGAAAAAATCTGTATTTATGTACAGTCTGTGCATGTTTACACCTGTCGATGGCCCTGCTTCCCCCGCTGTCCGCACGCGCGTCCCCGTGCAGCGCAAGGGGGCCGCGACCGCGGAGTAAGAGATGGCGAGCGTCGGCCTGGTGCCCCCGCACCGTTTCTACTATCTGCACAATTTCGAGCGTGCCCTGGGCTGGATAGCGCAGCGCTACAGCGACCTGCTCGACGCTGGCGAACGCGACTTCCTCGCGCAGTTCGCCGCGCTCTCGCCCCTGTCCCGGGCCTTGCTGGTGCGCATGCTGATGCGGCGCGGTCCGTGGTTCCGGGCGTCCAGGCTGGTCTACGAGGAAATCCCCGAGATCCAGGCAGCCGCCGAACCCTTGCTCGCCCTGGGCTGGCTCGACACCCAGGCCCCCATGCAACTCGAGGAGCTGTTCGACCTGCACACCCGCAGCGAACTTGCCGAGGTCTTTGCGAGCGCGCAGCGCGGCGGCGGCACGCGCAAGTCCGACTGGCTGCAGGCATTGGCCAGCGTGCATGACGCGCCCCGGCGCTATGCCGAATGGCATCCGCAGGCGAGCGAGCCCGTATGGCGCGTGATGCTGGGCGAACGCAGCGAGCGCCTGCGGCTGATGTTCTTTGGCAACCTGCACCAGAACTGGACCGAGTTCGTGCTCGCCGACCTGGGCGTGTTCAAGTACGAAAGCGTGGCCTTCGACGCCGCCTCGCGCGCCTTCCAGACAAGGGAGGATATCGATGCCTACCTCGCGCTGCAGGCCTGCCGCCAGGCGATGGAAGACGGAGCGGACCCCGCGGCCCTACTGCAGGCCATCGCCGCCTGCGAGAGCCGCAATCCCTGGCTGGAAAAACGCCGCGCCAAGCTGCTGCTGCGCCTGGGCAATGCCTGCGAGCGCGCGGGGCTCTGGGACGATGCGCTGCGCGTCTATGCGCAGTGCCCCTACCCCGGCGCGCGCCAGCGGCGCATACGCGTGCTCGAGCGCCTCGGGCGCCATGGCGAAGCCTTGCAGCACGCATTGCAGGCACAGCAGGCGCCCGAAAGCGACGAGGAGCTGCAAAAGCTGGGGCGCATGCTGCCGCGCCTGCTGCGCAACACGGGCCAGGCCAAGGCGCGCCAACGTCCGGCGGCCAACCAGGCGCTGGTGCGCATGCGCGCGGACCTCGTGCTCGATCCGCCCGCCGTGCCGATGTCGGTGGAGTTCGCGCTGCGCGCGCATTGGCACAGCGACGCGAGCCCGGTGTTCTATGTCGAGAACGCGCTGGTCAATTCGCTGTTCGGCCTGCTGTGCTGGCCCGCGATCTTCGCGCCCGTGCAGGGGGCTTTCTTCCACCCGTTCCAGAGCGGCCCCGCCGATCTGAGCGCGCCCGACTTCAGCGCGCGCCGGGCGGAGGAATTCGCGCGCTGCCTCGCGCAGCTCGACGCGCCCGGCTACGCGCAGACCATTCTCGCGCGCTACGCCGACAAGCAGGGCGTGCAGTCGCCGTTCGTGTACTGGGGCGTGCTGTCCGAGCCGCTGCTGCGCCTGGCGCTCGACTGCATCAGCGCCGCGCACCTGAAGCTGCTGTTTGCGCGGCTGATGGCCGACGTCAAGGCCAATCGCAGCGGCCTTCCCGACCTGGTGCGCTTCTGGCCCGACGAAAGACGTTATGAGCTCGTCGAAGTCAAAGGCCCGGGCGACAAGCTGCAGGACAACCAGATACGCTGGCTGCAGTACTGCAGCGAGCACGGCATTCCGGTCAGCGTCTGCCATGTGCAATGGCGCACAGCCGAGGACGCAGCATGAGCTACACCGTCTCCGTGCGCACGCTGTGCGAGTTCACCGCCAAGCAGGGCGACCTCGACCTGCGCTTCACGCCCGCGCCCACGGCGCAGCAGGGCATGGAAGGCCATATGCTGGTGCAGTCGCGGCGCAGCGCCGACTACGAGGCCGAAGTGGCGCTGCAGGGCGACTACGAGACGCTGCGGGTGCGCGGGCGCGCCGACGGCTACGACCCCGTGGCCGGGCAGCTCGAGGAAATCAAGACCTACCGCGGCAACCTCGACGCGATCCGCGCCAACCACCGCGCGCTGCACTGGGCCCAGGCGAAGATCTACGGCCACCTGCTGTGCACAGAACGCTCGCTGCAGCGGCTCAAGGTCGCGCTGATCTACTTCAATATCGGCACGCAAAAGGAGCATGCCATCACCGAAGTCTTCGAGGCCGCCGATCTGCAGGCGTTCTTCGAAGCGCAGTGCGCACGCTTTCTGCGCTGGGCGCAAAGCGAGGACGCCCACCGCCGCGCGCGCGACCAGGCGCTGACGGCATTGACCTTCCCCTGGGGCAGCTTTCGCGCGGGCCAGCGCGCGCTGTCGGTGGCCGTCTACCGCTGCGCGCGCGCACCCGAAGGCGGCAGCTGCCTGCTGGCCCAGGCCCCAACGGGCATTGGCAAGACCATAGGCACGCTGTTTCCCATGCTCAAGGCCTGCCCCGACCAGGGGCTGGACAGGATCTTCTTCCTGACCGCCAAGGGCACGGGCCATGGGCTGGCGACGCAGGCACTGGCCCAGGTCAACCAGCAGCTGCAGTCCACGGGCGCCGCGCCGCTGCGCGCGCTCACGCTGCAGGCGCGCGACAAGAGCTGCGAACACCCCGACAAGGCCTGCCACGGCGACTCCTGCCCGCTGGCCAAGGGCTTCTACGACCGCCTGCCCGACGCGCGCGCCGCGGTGCTTGAAGTGAACGCCGTCTGGGACAGCGCGCACCTGCGCGAAGTGGCGCTCGCGCACGATGTCTGCCCCTATTACCTCACGCAGGAAATGGCGCGCTGGAGCGATGTCGTGATCGGCGACTACAACTACTTCTACGACGGCGCGGCCATGCTGCATGCGTTGACGCAGGCCAACCAGTGGAAGGTGGGCGTGCTGGTCGACGAGGCCCACAACCTGCTCGACCGCGCGCGCAGCATGTATACCGCCGAGCTGTCGCCGCTCGCACTCGCGGCGGCGCGCAAGAATGCCAAGGGCCGCATTCGCACCGCGCTGAACGCGCTGCAGCGCGCGTGGAATACGCTGCATGAGAGCCAGCAGCAGACCTATGAATGCCATGCCCAGGTGCCGCTGGACTTCATGGCCGCGCTGCAAAAAGCCATCTCGCTGATCGCCGAAGCCAATGCCGACCACCCCATGCTGCCCGGCGACCCGGTGCTGGGCTTTTATCTCGAAGCCCTTCAGTTCGCCGTGCTCGAGGAAAAGCTCGACGACAACGCACTGTTCGACATCACCTTGCTCGCGCCGCAGCGCGGGCGCAAGCGCGCTTCCATCCTGTGCGTGCGCAATGTGATTCCCGCGCCGCACCTGCTCGCGCGCCATGCGGCCGCGCATGCGACGGTGCTGTTCTCGGGCACGCTGAGCCCCGCCGCGTTCTACCGCGACACGCTGGGCCTGCCCGCCGACACACCGTGGATAGACGTGCCCGCGCCGTTCAAGGCCGCGCAGCTCGCCGTGCACATCGTGCGCGACGTGTCCACGCGCTACCAGGACAGGGAAGCTTCGGTGGACCGCATCGTGGCGCTGATCTGCGACCAGTTCCACAAGCGCCCGGGCAACTATCTCAGCTTTTTCAGCAGCTTCGACTATCTGGAGCGCGTCGCCGACGCGCTGTGCGCGTGCCCGGATGCGCCCCCGGTCTGGCGCCAGGTGCGCGCCATGGGCGACGACAGCCGCCAGGCGTTCATCGCCCGCTTCCAGCCAGGTGGCCAGGGCATAGGCTTTGCCGTGCTCGGCGGCGCGTTTGGCGAAGGCATAGACCTGCCCGGCGACCGGCTGATCGGCGCGTTCATCGCCACGCTGGGCCTGCCCCAGCTCAACCCCGTCAACGAAAGCATGAAGCGCTGCATGCAGCAGCGCTTCGGCACGCGCACCGGCTACGACTACACCTATCTGTTCCCCGGCCTGCGCAAGGTGGTGCAGGCCGCGGGCCGCGTCATTCGCTCGGAGAACGATACCGGCGAACTGTTTCTGATGGACGACCGCTTCGCGCGCGATGAAGTGCGGCGGCTGATGCCGCTGTGGTGGGGATAAGCGCCAGCATCAACGCGCAAATGCCAGGCCCGGCGCCAGCACCGCAGCCGATCCGAACACTGCGGCCGGGCGCGCGAGCGCATGCACCAGCGCCAGCGCCCAGATGCCGAAACAGACCGCGAGCTCCCAATCGTCGCGGTGCGCCAGGCCTGGCGGCACCAGGCGGTTGGCCCAGCGATAGCCTATGCAGGCCGCGCCCGGGCCGGCAACGGCCGCGACGTTCGCGGCTTCGATCAGCCGGTAGACGCGCGCAGGCGCGGCGCCGAACTCGCCCAGATGCCTGGGCCGGCGCTTGACGATGAACAGGATCGCGCCCGTGGCCAGTCAGAACTGGTAGCGCACCGTCACCGACGCACTGCGCGGCTCGCCGTAGAAGCCGGTCTCGAACAGGCCCAGGCCCGAGTAGTACTGGGTGTCGAACAGGTTCTTGATGTGCAGCGCCGCTGACAGCTGCGGGCTGAACTGGTAGCGCGCCATCAGGCCCACGAGCGCATAGCCCTTCTGGCGGATGCCCGCGTAGTCGCTGGCCACCGGGTGCCAGACGCGGCCATCGGTCGCGCTCTGCCAGGTCACGCCGGCGCCCACCGTGAGCGCGTTCCAGTCGCCGCGCAGCCGATAGCTGGTCGACAGCCGCAGCGTCTGCGCGGGCTGGCTCAGCATCTGCGTGGAACCATAGACATGCCCACCCTGGGCATTGCGCACATGGGCGTAGGCATAGCCGGCCTGCAGGTTCCAGCCGGGCGCGATCTCGCCGCTGACTTCGGCTTCGAGGCCCTTGCTGGTCACGCCCTTGATGGCCTGGTAGACCGACTCGCCGTCGACGAAATCGACGTACTCGGCGAGGTTGTCCTGCTGTATGCGGAACGCGGCCAGGCTGGCATTGACGCGGCCGTCGAGGAACTCGCCCTTGACGCCGGCTTCGAAGCTCTTGCCCTGGACTTCGGGCAGGAACTGGCGGTTGGCATCGCGCGAAGTCTGCGGCGAGAAGATGCTGGTGTAGCTGCCATAGACCGAATACTGGTCGTTGAGGTCATAGACCAGGCCCGCATAGGGCGTGACCTGGCCACGCGTGCGCATGCTGCTCTCGAGCGCCGGCGTGACGCCGTCGGCGTAGACGCGGCTGTCGCTGGCATCGACCCGGCTCACGCGCGCGCCGACGATCACCGACAGCGCATCCGTGGGCCGCAGCCGCGTGGCGCCATGGAACGACGACTGGCGGCGCTTGTCTTCATAGGCGGCGATCGGCGGGAACGCGGGCTGCGCATAGTTGCCGCTCCAGCCGAAGATGCTGCCCGGCAGCGCCGGGTACAGCGAATCGGACCAGGGGCCGTCGGTGCTGGTGTCGGACCAGGTCGCGCCAAACATCGCTTCGTGCGTGCGGCCCCACAGCTCGTACGGTCCCGACAGGCTTGCGCTGAGCGTGTTCTGCGTGCGGTTGCCGCGGAAGTCGCCCATGAAGAAGTACATGCCTTCGCCGGTCACCGGGTCGGGATAGCCGCCGCTGGCCGAGCCCAGCAGCGAGCGGTGCTTGCTGCTTTCATTGTTCGCCGTGAGCTTGAACTTCCAGTCGTTCGCCAGCCGCTGCTCCAGCGTCGCAAACAGGTTGCGCGACGTGAGCTTGCGCTGGCTCCAGGTGGTCGCGGGGTTGAACGAACGCTCCCAGTCGGTGCGGCTGCCGTCGCTGAAGAACAGAGGGAAACCCGTCCAGGTCGAGCCGCGCGGATCGGTGTTCTGGTAGTCGGCGCCCACGGTGAGGCGCGTGTCGCGCGTGAGATCGGCCTCGACCACGCCGTAGAAAACGCTTTTCTTCTGCTGATAGTGGTCCAGGTGCGACTCGCGGTCCTGCAAGGCGGCGACGACGCGGCCGCGCACGCTGGCGCTGGCGTTGAGCGGGCTCGACAGATCGAGTTCGGTGCGCGCATTGTTCCAGGAGCCCAGGCTTGCCGTGACCGCGCCCGCGAACTGGTCGCCGGGGCGCTTGCGGATGAAGTTGATGGCCGCCGACGGATCGCCCGTGCCGCCCATCAGCCCGGTCGCGCCCTTGACGATTTCGACGCGATCGAAGATCGTCATGTCGCTGTTGGTCGCGCCCCAATCGTAGACACCGTCATAGTCCTTGGCCACGCCGTCGTACTGGAACTGGGTGATCGAGAAGCCGCGCGCGTTGAAGTTCGAACGCTCGCTGTCGTAGCTCTGCACCGTGATGCCCGCGGCCTGGCGCATCACGTCCGACACGCTGGTGCTGCCCTGGTCATCCATCTGCTGGCGCGTGACCACGGTGACCGACTGCGGTGTTTCGCGCAGCGTCAGGCTCAGCCCCGTGGCCCCGGCCGACGGCCCGGCGGCGTAGCTGCCCGAGCCGTCGGTGCGGCCATCGCCGCGCGCGGCTGCCGTGACGGTCACGGCCGCGAGCGTGGCACCGCCCGCGCCCTGGGACGCCGTGGGAATGGCGCGCAGCACATAGCCGCCGCCGGCCGAGCGCACGACCATCAGGTCGGTGCCCTTGAGCGCCTGCTCCAGCGCCTGCTGCACCGCGTACTGGCCGTTGACGCCGCCGCTGCGCAGGCCGTCGGTGATCGTCGAATCGAAGGTCAGCAACGCGCCCGCCTCGCGCCCCAGGCGATTGAGCACGGTTTCCAGCGGGCCCGCGGGAATCGCGTACTGGCGCTGCGCTGCGCCCTGCTGCGTTCCCGCCTGGGCCCGGGCCGACTTCGGCGCCATCGTGGTCGCGACGGCCAGGCTCGCCAGCGTGCCCACGCACAGCACGCGCAGCGCCAGCGCGACCGGGCCGGGACGCAAAGGCACGCAGGCAAGGGAATCGGCAAAGGGAAGCTGCTGCACAGTCTGGGGGCGCATGGAAAGCCTTGTGGAAAGGAGAGGATGAAAAGAGCCGTGAGCGCATACCGATGCGCTCCTTGCTCTGATGACACCCATCTGTGCACAATCAGCTCATTTATTTTTGCGGCCGCACCATCACCCAGTAGCGCGAGAAGAAATGCACTTCGACGGCCAGCGCGCTGGTCAGCGCCGCGAGCACGCGGTCGGTGTCGGCCAGCGGATAGGCGCCCGACACCAAGAGGTGCGCAACGACCGGCTCGCACCCCAGCCGGCCGCGCCGGTAGCGACCCAGCTCGGCAAGAAAATCGTCCAGCCGCATGCGCGACACGACCAGCATGCCGTCGGCCCAGGCGCCTGCGGCCTCATCCAGCGCGCCTTTGCTCTGCGCCTGCAGCGACGTGAATATGCCTTGCTCGCCCGCCTGCAACCGCTGCGTGGCCTGCGGTGCCTGCGCGGGCGTCAACATGACCACGCCCTGCAACACTTCGACGCTGACGCCGGCATCGCGTTCGCGCACCGTGAAACGCGTGCCCAGCGCGCGCACGCTGCCCAGCGCGGTCTCGACCATGAACGGCCGGCGCTGCGCATCGGCGACGGTCTGCACCAGTATTTCGCCGCGCACCAGCTGCACCACGCGCTGCGCGCTGCCGTAGCGGATATTGAGCGCACTGCCGGTGTTGAGCACGATGGCGCCGCCGTCGGGCAGCGCGAGCCGGCGCTGCTCGCCCAGGGCCGCAACTTCATCGGCGGCCCAGGCGCGCCACGTGGGCGTTTGCCGCAGCAACGAAAAGCTGCCCCCAGTCACCACCAGGGCCACGAGCAACTGCACGCTGCGCCGCCGACGCTGCGCATGCGGCCCGGCGAGCGTGGCACGCGCCAGCGGCAGCGAAATGCCGGCCATCTGCTGGCCCACGGATTCGATGCGCTGCCACGCGGCTTCATGCACCGGGCTTTGCGCGCGCCATTGCTGCCAGGCCGCGCGCTGGCGCGCGGACACCGAAGCCGGCGCGCCACGCAGCGTCATCCACCACTGCACCGCCTGCTGGGCGACTTCGGTGGAGATGGCCTGGCTGGCCTCGCCCGATGTTTCGCGCAATGCCGGCATTGCGCCTACTCCGGAAAAAAGCAGCGCAGCGCCGCCTTGGCCAGATGGCGCTTGACCGTGGAAACCGAAATGCCCAGCTCGGCCGCGATTTCGGCGTGGCCCAGGCCTTCGATCTGCGCGAGCAAAAACGCCTGCTTGGCCAGCGCGGGCAGATGCCCGAGGCGGCGATCGATTTCAACCAGTGTCTCGAGCACCATCAGCCGCGCTTCGGGCGGTGGCGCAACGGGTTCGGGCAATGCCGCCAATGCATCAAGGTAGGCCTGCTCGATCGCGCGCCGGCGCACCTGGTTGAGCAGCAGATTGCGCGCCACGGTCACAAGGTAGGCGCGCGGCTCCTGCAATTGCCCCACGCCCTGGCTGCACAGCAGCTTGAGGAAAGTGCTTTGCGCCAAGTCGGCGGCGTCGAACGCATTGCCGACTTTCTTGCGCAGCCATCCCTGCAACCAGCCGTGGTGGTCGGTGTAGAGCGCGGCGATTTCGCTGTGGGCAGATGGCTGAACGGCAGGCATGAGGCGGGTCCCGATTCTCCTGCGGGACGAAAACCCCACAATAAACAAGAATCATTCCTATTCAATTGTAGCCACACCGAGAACCCACGCCCCGCGCGGCCCGGCAATCGCTCAGAGGAACGCGCCTTCGCGCGCCAGCAGCCAGCCAGGCGCATCCTGCAGCGCCAGCGGCCGCACAAAGCGCTGCACCGCCGCATAGCCTACCGAGGTGGTGAATGGCGCCGTCGACGCGGGAAAAGGTCCGCCATGGTGCTGGGCGGCCGTGACGGCAACGCCCGTGGGCACGCCGGAAAACAGCACGCGGCCAGACACCTGCACCGCCGTGCGCACCACCGCGAGCACGGCCTCGTCGGGCTGCACGTCGCCCGCAGGAACGCCCCACAGCGTGCTGGTGAGCGTGCCCCCGATGGCGTTCAACAGCGCAACCACCTGCGCGCTGTCATCGACGCGCACGACCAGCGCCGCGCAGCCGAACACTTCCTCGTGCAGCCGGTGATCCGCCAGGAAGTCCGCCACATCGACCTGCGCCAGAAAAGGCCGGGGATTGCCCTGCGGCTGCCGGCCATCGACCAGCACCTGCAGCTTGGCATGCTGGCGCCATTGATCGACACCGCGCTCGAACGCCGCGCGAATGCCGGCATTGAGCATCGCATGCGGCGCAGCAGCGGCCAGGCGCGTGCGCAGCTGCTGCACAAACGCATCGCCCGGCGCATCCTTGAAGACCACGATCACGCCGGGACTGGTGCAGAACTGCCCCGCGCCCAGGCAGATCGAATCGGCCAGGGTCTGGGCCAGTGCATCGGGGCCGCCGGCCAGCGCCGCGGGCAATACCACCAGCGGATTGACCGAGCCCAGTTCGCCATAGAACGGGACAGGCCGGGGGCGGTCGGCCGCCAGGCGCGCGAGCGCCGTGCCGCCCTTGAACGAGCCCGTGAACGCCACGGCGGCGATCGCGGGCGATTGCACCAGCTGCACGCCCACCGCGACCGACGCGCCTTCGACGAGCTGGAACACGCCCGCGGGCAGGCCGCATTGTTCGACCACCGTCGCGGCGATCGCCGCGACGTCACGCGAGAGCTGCGGGTGTCCGGGATGGGCCTTGAGCACCACGGGGCAGCCCGCGGCAAAGGCGCTCGCGCTGTCGCCGCCAAGCACAGAGAACGCAAACGGAAAATTGCTTGCGGCAAACACCGCGACCGGGCCCAGTGGCGCCTGGATGCGGCTCAGGCGCGGCCGGCCCGCGGGCGGCGCGCCGGCCATTGCCGTCTCGTCGAGAAACGCCTGCGCCGCGCCCTGCTCCACGGCGTCGGCAAAACCGCGCAGCTGAAAAGCGGTGCGCGCCAGTTCGCCTTCGAGCCGGGGCAGGCCCAGCGCCGTTTCGCGGTCGGCAACCGGCAGCAAGGCGGCCGCGTTGTCGGTCAAGGCCTGGGCCAGGGCACGCAGGAACGCAGCGCGCTGCGCGTTCGACTTGGCCGCAAAGGCGTCGGCCGCCGAAGCCGCAGCGGCAACTGCCGCGTCGATTTGTTCGGGCGAGGATTCATCCCACGCAGCGCCATGCAAGGCGCCACTGCGGGCATCGGTGGATTGCAGCATCAAAGTCTTTCCGTGGAGGCAATTAACAAAAACCGAGGCGACGGGTAAAACCCGTTCGTGGCGAGCCTGTCGAACCATGAACGGCCTGTCCTCATGAACAAGCCGCTGCTGCTTCTCGAGCATCCTGGGCCCGTCAAAGATGGACGGGCCGAAAACTCACTCCGGCTGAATGCCCGCCGCCTTGATGATGCGTCCCCAGCGCTCGTACTCGGCGATCTGGAAGCGGTCCATTTCCTCGGGCGTCGACAGCGCCGTTTCCATGCCCGACTGCTGCGCGACACCGCTCACCGTCGCGGTCTGCATGGCGTTGCGCATCAGCGCATTGAGCTTTTGCACGACGGGCGCGGGCGTTCCCGCAGGCGCATACAGCGCATTCCAGTAACCGAACTCATAGCCCGGCAAGGACTCGCTGATCGCCGGCACGCCGGGCATCAGCGACAGGCGGCCCGGGCTGCTGATCCCCAGCGCCTTGAGCTTGCCGGCCTTGACCTGGGGCACCGTCGTGGCCAGGTCGACAATCATCAGATCGGTCTGGCCCGCGATCAGGTCCATGACCGCCGGCGGATTCGCGCGGTACGGCACGTAGTTGAACTTGGTGCCCGTCATCTGCTGGAACAGCTCGGTTGCCACCTGTGCCGACGAGCTGCCCGAGCCGTAGTTGAGCTTGCCCGGCTGGCGCTTGGCCAGCGCCACCAGTTCGGCAATGCTGTTGACACCCAGCTTGGGGTTGACCACCAGCAGCAGCGGGCCCTTGGCCAGCAGCGCCACCGGCGCGAAATCCTTGAGCGGATCGTAGGGCAGCTTCTTGAGCAGGTGGGGGTTGGCCGACTGCGTGGTGTTGGTCGTCATGAAGACGGTGTAGCCATCGGGCTGCGAGCGCGCCACATGCTGGGCCGCAATGCCGCCAAAGGCGCCGGCGCGGTTGTCGACGATCACCGATTGCCCGGTTTCCTTGCCCACTTCGGCGGCCACGGCGCGTGCCAGGCCATCGGTGGCGCTGCCCGCGGTCGAGCCGACCACGATGGTGATGGGCCGTGACGGAAAGCTTTGGGCGAAAACGCCGGAGCAGGAAAGCAGTGCAAGGGCGAGGAGAGTGCGGCGTGCAGGCATGGTTTGTCCTTAATAGTTATGGGTCGCTCACAGGGAAAGGAGGCGCAGCGGCAGGCCATCCCGCCGCTGCGGTGGAAATGCGCTTACGCCTTCCAGCCGTTCAGCAGCGTGTCGAGTTGCTGCTGCTGCGTGGCGCTCAGCGGCCATGCCGACGGCGCGCGCGTGGCACCGCAGTCATTGCCCATCCACTGCAGCGCGGCCTTGACGACGGTGACGTTGGCGCCGTTGTTCTCCTGGGCGCGCAGCTCCTCGAACGGCAGCATCTCGCCGATCAGGCGCATCGCCAGCGCGTAGTCGGCTTGCTCTAGCGCGTTGTAGATCGCGACCGAGCGTTCGGGAAACACATTGATCAGCCCGGAAGTGAAGCCGCGCGCACCCACCGCGTACAGCGGCGGCGCCCAGACTTCGGCCAGGCCGCCGACCCAGGCGAGATTGCGGTCCGCGGTACGGCGTATCGCTTCGGCCAGCAGCAGCGGCGTGGGCGAGGCCCATTTCACGCCCACGACTTCGGGGATGCGGCACAGCGCTTCTATCGTCGGCAGGCCGATGTTCTCGTTGCGCAGGTACAGCACCAGCGGCAGGCCCTCGGCCGCCTCGGCGATCTGCTGCACATAGGTGACCACGCCGCGCGGCGCGACAAACGGGTCTGGCGGCTGGTGCACCATCAGGGCATCGGCGCCGGCCTTGACCGACGCGCGGGCCAGGGCACGCGCCTCGTGCACGCTGCGGCCCACGCCGCCGAGCAAGGGCACGCGGCCGGCGACGCACTCGGCGGCCACATGCACCATGCGTTCGGCCTCCTGGGCCTGCAGCCCATAGAATTCACTGGTATTGCCATTCGCCACCAGCACATGCACGCCGGCATCGACGGCGCGGTCGACCACGGGTTGCAGCGGTGCGCTGCAGATTGCGTCCTGCGCATCGAAGGGCGTGACAAGAATCCCAGAAATGCCATTGAGCGCTGCGCGCAATGCCGGGCCGGTAAAAGAGGTCATGTGCTTTCCCATGGGTACTGTTGGACGAATGCAGTGACTCTAGAAGCGCATGGCAGTCGCGTCCAATCCAGACATCGGATGGCGCAATTCAATAAATGAATCATGTTCCAACTCACCCAACTCCGATGCTTTGTGGCCGTGGCTTCCGAGCTGCATTTCGGCCGTGCGGCGGTGCTGCTCAACATGACGCAGCCACCGCTGACGCGGCAGATCCAGCTGCTAGAGCATGAAGTCGGCGTGCAGCTGCTCGAGCGCTCGGGCGGCGCCGTGCGCCTGACGGTGGCCGGCAGGATCTTTCTGCGCGAGGCCGAGGACATACTGCGCCGCAGCCAGGCGGCGACGCTCGCGGCGCGCCGCGCGATGCAGGCCGAAGCCGGCAGCGTCACCATGGGATTCATCCCTGCAGCCAGCTTTACGATACTGCCGCAGCTGCTCGCGTTCGTTCGCGCGCGGCTGCCCGACGTGCACCTGGTGCTGCGCGAAATGCAGTCGGTCGATCAGATCGAAGCCCTGGGCGCCGACCGCATCGACATCGGTATCGTGCGGCCGTTCGCGCCGCGCAGCTTCAGTGCCTGTGCGCCCTTGCTGCGCGAGCCGTTCATGCTGGCCATGCCCCTGGAGCATCCGTTGGCGGCGCAGGACGAAGTGCCTCTGTCGGCGCTGCAAGGCCAGGCCTTCATAGAGTTCTGCCCGTCGGAGTCACGCTACCTGTACGAGATCGTCGCGGGCCAGTTGCGCGCCAACGGCGTGGCGCCCGAAACGGTGCAGACCCTGAGCCATACGCACTCGATTCTGGCGCTGGTCGATGCGAACGTGGGCATTGCGCTGGTGCCGCGCTCGGCAATGAAGCTGCGCTACGCCAACGTCTGCTTCAAGCCAATGGCCAATGTGACCGGGCTCGATGTGGAACTGCACCTCGCCTGGCGGCGCGAAGGCCGCCATGGCGTGGCCAATACGCTGCGGGAATTGCTGCAGGGGGCGTTTCCTGCAGCGGACTGAGGGGCCGCTCAGACCCGCTGGATAAATCCATCGAGCAGCTGCGCAAACACCGCCGGCTGCTCCACGCAGCTGATGTGCGCGGCTTCTATAGAGGCCAGTTCGGCGCCGGCAATGCCAGCGGCAATTTCCTCGGACAGCGCCATCGGCGTCGCCGCATCGAGCGTGCCGCCTATCACCAGCGCCGGGCAGCGGATCGAGGGATTGGTTTCGTGCAAGGCGATGCCCGCGACCGCCGCGCAGGCCTGGGCGTAGGGCTGGGCGGGAATCTGCACCAGCGTGGCGCGCATCTGCGCAACGCGCGCCGGATTGCCTGCGAGGAAATCGGGCGACAGCCAGCGCTGCAGGGCGCCATCGGCAATGGCCGCCACGCCCTGCGCCGCCACGGTCTCGATGCGGGTCTGCCAACCCTGGCGCGCAGCCGCGTCGTAGTGCGCGGCCGAGTTGGCGACGGTGATGCTCTGCACCGCGTCCGGGTGGAGCGCCGCGAGCGCCTGGGCCGTCATGCCGCCCATGGACACGCCGGCGAAATGCACCGGGCCGCGTCCCAGGCGCGCGATCAGCTGCGCCGCGTCACTGGCCAGGTCATGCATGCTGAAATCCGTGTCGCTGGCCGGCGAGCGGCCATGGCCGCGGTGGTCGTAGCGCACGACGGTGTAGCGATCCTGCAGCAGTTCGGTGACTTCGTCCCACATGTGCAGGTCGCAACCCAGCGCGTGGCTCAGAACGATGACGGGACCTTGTCCCTGGACGATGGAATGCAATTCGGGCATGGCAGCAGCGAAAAAAATGGGGGCTGGATGAAAAAAGGGCCTGCAAGCAGGCCCGGTAAGGATAAGGTCAATCGACCTTGATGTTGGATTCCTTGATCAGTTGGGTCCAGCGCTCGGTTTCGGTCTTCAGGTGGGCAGCCAGCGCCTGCGGCGTGCTGCCAATGGGCTCGGCGCCTATCACGCTCAGGCGCTTCTTGACTTCGGGGTCGTTCATCGCTTCGTTGAGCGTCTTGCCGAGCTTCTCGACGATGGGCGCGGGCGTGCCCGCGGGCATGAAGGTCGCGAACCATGGCGAGACTTCATAGCCGGGAACGCCGGCTTCGGCGACCGTGGGCACGTCGGGCAGCGACGGCGAACGCGTCTTGGTGGTGATGGCGATCGCACGCAGCTTGCCGGCCTCGATGTGGGGGCGCGCCGAGGTGATGCTGTCGAACATGAAGTCGACCTGGCCGCCGAGCAGATCGGTCACGGCCGGGCCGCTGCCGCGGTACGGAACGTGCAGCATCTTCACGCCGGTCAGTGACGTGAAGCTCGCGCCCGCGAGATGGATCGAAGTGCCATTGCCGGCCGACGCATAGGTCAGCTTGTCGGGATTCTGCTTGGCCTTGGCGATCAAGTCCTTGACGCTCTTCACGTCGGACTGCTTGGGGCCGGCGACCAGGATGTTGGGCACCACGGCCAGCAGGCTCACGGGTGCGAAATCCTTGATCGGGTCGTAGCTGAGCTTGTTGTAGAGCGCGCCATTGGTTGCCATGCCTATCGAGGTGATCATCAGCGTGTAGCCGTCGGCCGGCGACTTGGCAACGGCGTCCGCGCCGATGTTGCCTCCCGCGCCCGCCTTGTTCTCGATGACGAAAGGCTGGCCCAGCTTGCGGCCCGCGACTTCACCCAGCGTGCGTGCGATCGCATCCATTGCGCCGCCCGGCGGGAAAGGCACTATCCATTTGACGGGCTTGTCGGGCCAGTTGCCGACGGTGCCCTGGGCAAAGCTGGAAACGGCACAGGCGGCGAGCGCGGCGCCGAGCAGGGTTTTTTGCAGAAAGCGGGTTTTCATTTTTTGTCTCCTTCAGAGGTGCTTGGTTCTGGACAGCGGCGCTCAGGCGATCGCCGAGGGATGGCGCGCGAGCGGTGTCACGTCGATGTCCATGTAGGGAAACAGGGGCAGGCCCTGCAGCAGGTCGTGCAGTTCGTCGTTCGACGCCACGTTGAAGACGCTGTAATTGGCGTATTCGCCGACCACGCGCCAGATCGATTGCCAGCGCCCATCGCGCTGCAATTCCTGCGAATAGGCTTTTTCGCGCAGCTTGATCTCGTTGACCTGCTCTGCGGGCAGGTCATGGGGAATGCGCACATCCATGCGTACAAGAAATAACATCGGCGTCTCCTTTGAGGATGGGGCCGCACGCTGCGGGCGTGGGGCCGGGAAATGTCAGGCGCGGGCTGCGCCCAGGTCCACGTGCAGCGGCTGCTGGCCGGCAAGCGCGCGGTCGAAGCGGTCGAGCTGGCTGAGCGAGACCGTGAGGCCATAGCCCGGGCCGTCGGGCAGCTGCAGTTCGAAATCGCGAATAGCCATCTGCTGCTCGACGATGTCGTCGACCAGCAGTTGCGGGCCGAACAGTTCGCAGCCATGGTGGGCGCCGGGCAGCGTAGAGAACACATGGGCCGAAGCCGCGCTGCCTATCGAGGTCTCGAGCATGGTGCCGCCATACCAGCCGATGTCGGCCGCCTCGGCCACGGCCGCGACCTTGCGCGTGCGCAGCAGGCCGCCGTGCTTGGCGACCTTGAGCGAGAACACATGCGAGGCCTGCTCGCGCGCCAGCATCATCGCGTCCTGCGGCGTGCAGACGGTTTCATCCGCCATGATCAGCGCGCCCTGGAGTTCCTGCGTCAGCTGGCGCAGCGCGGGCACGTTCCACCTGGCCACGGGTTGCTCGATCAGCGTCACGCCGGCCTCGATCAGCTGGGGCAGGTAGCGGCGCGCGGTGTTGCCGTCCCAGGCCTGGTTCACGTCCACCGTGAGCGTGGCGCTGGCGGGCAGGCCGCGCGCGATGCGGCTCACATGGGCCACATCGTCCTGGGGGGCGCGCGCACCGATCTTCATCTTGAAGATCCGGTGGCGGCCCTGCTCCAGGCGCAGTTGCGCTTCCTGCAGGTCGCGCTCCACGTCGCCGCTGGCGAGCGTCCAGGCCAGGGGCAGGCTCTGGTGCAGCTTGCCGCCCAGCAGTTGCCAGGCGGGAATGTCCAGCGTGCGCGCCAGCGCATCGATCAGCGCCATCTCCACGGCTGATTTTGCAAACGCATTGCCCTTGCAGGCCAGGTCCATGCGCGCCAGCACCTGCTCGATGCCGCCGGCTTGCTGCCCGAGCACGGCCGGCGCGAGGTAGTTCTCGATTGCATGGGCGATGCTCTCGGGCGACTCCTCGTTCCACGATGGGCCGCCGATGGTCGCGGCTTCGCCGAAACCGCAGGCGCCGTTGCGCAGCCACAGCTGCACGATGACCGGGCTCTGGCGCTGGATGGCACCAAACGACAGCTTGTGCGGGCGAATCGTGGGGATGTCCAGAATGCGCACCTGGATGCGCTCGATGGTGAATTCGTTGCTCATGCGGATCTCTTTGCGGCGGCTGGGCAGGAAGAAAAATGCCGCTGGAGTACAGCTTAATGTCGGTTATTTATCCAATCCAATGATTTATTTCTGTTGATTCATTCGATAATTTCGAACGTTTACCTTTTGCCTGGACTGCTTGCATGGAAATCCGACAGCTGCGCTACTTTCTGGACATTGCCCGCACCGAGCACCTGACCGCCTCGGCCAAGCAATTGTTCGTCACCCAGTCGACGCTGTCGCACGGCCTGCGCCAGATCGAGGAGGAGCTGGGCGTGCCGCTGTTCGAGCGCGTGGGCCGGGGCCTGAAGCTGTCGCAGGCTGGGCGGGTGTTCAAGGACTACGCGGCGCGCGCGCTGCAGGAGCTCGAAGCCGGGCGCATGGCGCTGGCAGATCTGGCGAGCCTGCAGGCCGGCCAGCTCACCGTGGGCGTGATTCCCACGTCGCTGCACACGCTGGTGCCCTCGGCCGTGGCGGCGTTCAATGCGCGCTACCCCAAGATCCATGTGGTGCTGCGCGAGCTGCTCGCGCCCGAGATCGAAGCCCTGCTGCTCAGCGGCGACCTGGACCTGGGAATGGCCTTTCACCCCGCGGGCATCGCAGGCGTCGATTCCGAACCGCTGTTCGAGGAGCACATGCAGTTCGTCGCCCATGCCTCGCACCCGCTCGCGGGCCGGGCACCGCTGCAACTGCGCCAGCTCCAGGACGTGCCGCTGGCGCTGCTGTCGCGGCGCTTTGCGACGCGGCGGCTGCTCGAAGAGCATTTTCGCGCCGCGGGCGTGCAGCCCAAGGTGATGGTCGAGATGGAATCGGTGCACGCGCTGATCGCCGCCTGCCACTGGGGCGCGCAACTGGCCTGCATCGTGCCGCAGCGCGCCGCGGCGCTGCATGGCCAGGGCCTTTGCGCGCTCGGGCTGGAGCCGCCGCTGCTGCGCACCGCGAGCCTGCTGTGGAATGCGCGCACTTCGCGCAGCGCGGCCGCGCAGGCTTTCGCGGGGCTGCTCACGCAGAGCGTGCAGCAGCAGTGGCCCGCTCCGCCCGACCCACCCATTCATGCATGAATCTCATATCTGGATGCAAACAAATCGTTTGCCCGGGTAAAGGCAACGGCCTACGATCGCTGCCAGTACCTGCCCACCATGCGCAAACCGCAGCAAGGTGACGCAAGCGCCCCGCATATCCACCGCATCCGAGGAGACACAACATGGCCGGCCAATTCCAATGGGACGATCCTTTCCAACTCGACCAACAGCTCACCGAAGACGAGCGCATGGTGCGCGACGCCGCGCGTGACTATTGCGACGGCCAGCTGGCGCCGCGCGTGCTGGAAATGTTCCGCCATGAAAAGTCCGACATCACCATCTTCCGCGAGATGGGCGAGCTGGGCCTGCTGGGCCCGACCATTGGCACCGAATACGGCGGCGCCGGCCTGAACTACGTGAGCTACGGCCTGGTGGCGCGCGAGATCGAACGCATAGACTCGGGCTACCGTTCCATGGCCAGCGTGCAAAGCTCGCTGGTGATGGTGCCCATCAACGAATTCGGCAGCGAAGAACAAAAGCAGAAGTACCTGCCCAAGCTGGCCAGCGGCCACTTCATCGGCTGCTTCGGCCTGACCGAACCCGACCACGGCTCCGACCCGGGCTCGATGGCCACGCGCGCCTACAAGGTCGACGGCGGCTACAAGCTCAAGGGCAGCAAGATGTGGATCACCAACAGCCCCGTGGCCGACGTGTTCGTCGTCTGGGCCAAGGAAGTCTCCGAGACCGGTGCAGTCGGCCAGATCCGCGGCTTCATCCTGGAAAAGGGCTGGAAGGGCCTTACCGCTCCAGCCATCCACGGCAAGGTCGGCCTGCGTGCCTCGATCACCGGCGAAATCGTCATGGACGATGTGTTCGTTCCCGAAGAAAACGCCTTCCCCGAAGTGCGCGGCCTCAAGGGCCCGTTCACCTGCCTCAACAGCGCGCGCTTCGGCATCGCCTGGGGCGCGATGGGCGCGGCCGAAGCCTGCTGGCACACCGCGCGCCAGTACACGCTGGACCGCAAGCAGTTCGGCCGCCCCCTGGCCGCCAACCAGCTGGTGCAAAAGAAGCTCGCCGACATGCAGACCGAAATCACGCTGGGCCTGCAGGCCGCGCTGCGCGTGGGCCGCATGAAGGACGAGCACCAGAACGTGGTCGAGATCACCTCGCTGATCAAGCGCAACAACTGCGGCAAGGCGCTGGACATCGCCCGCCTGGCGCGCGACATGCTCGGCGGCAACGGCATCAGCGACGAGTTCGGCGTCGCCCGCCACCTCGTGAACCTCGAAGTGGTCAACACCTACGAAGGCACGCACGATGTGCATGCGCTGATTCTCGGCCGCGCGCAGACCGGGATTGCGGCGTTCGCGAACTGATTGCAGTCAGCCGGGTGGCATGGCCTCCGTGCCGCTCGGCAGTTCCTTACGTCCTGAGCCTGAGGACAGGACGTTCATGGTTCGACAAGCTCACCACGAACGGTTGTCCCGTTCGCCCTGAGCCTGCCTAGCCGGCCGCGTCGAAGGATGAACGGCCCTCCCTCCAGTCGAAGCCCCCATGACCACACCCCCCCCCACCGCCCTCGCCGGCATCAAGGTCCTCGACCTGTCGCGCGTGCTTGCCGGCCCCTGGTGCACCCAGATGCTGGCCGACCTGGGCGCCGACGTCATCAAGGTGGAACGCCCGGTCGCGGGCGACGACACCCGCCACTGGGGCCCGCCGTTCCTGCGCGATGAGAACGGCCAGGACTCGCGCCACGCCAGCTACTTCACGGCCTGCAACCGCAACAAGCGCTCGATCACCATCGACATGGCCCACCCCGAAGGCCAGGCGCTGCTGCGCGAGATGGCCCGCGAAGCCGATGTCGTGGTCGAGAACTTCAAGGTCGGCGGCCTGCGCCAGTACGGCCTCGACTACGACAGCCTCAAGGCGCTCAATCCGCGCCTGGTCTACTGCTCTATCACCGGCTTCGGCCAGGATGGGCCGTATGCCGAGCGCGCGGGCTACGACCTGATGGTCCAGGCCATGTGCGGGCTGATGAGCATCACGGGTCACGCCGACGGCACGCCCGGCGGCGGTCCGCTCAAGGCCGGGGTCGCGGTGATCGACGTGTTCACCGGGCTGTACGCAAGCAATGCGATTCTCGCGGCGCTCAACGCACGCCACAGCAGCGGCCAGGGCCAGTACATCGACATGGCGCTGCTCGACGTGGGCATGGCGGTGCTGGCCAACCAGGCCGCGGGCTATCTCGCGACCGGCGAAGCGCCGGGCCGCGCGGGCAATGTGCACCCCAGCCTCGCGCCCTACCAGGACTTCGTGACCCAGGACGGCAACGTGCTGCTGGCGATAGGCAACGACGGCCAGTTCGCGCGCTTTTGCGCGGCCATCGGTGAGCCCGGCTGGGCGCAGGATGCGCGCTTTGCGACCAACACCGCACGCGTGCAGCACCGCGCGGCGCTGCTGGCGTTGATGGAGCCCGTGCTGCTGCAGCGCACAACGGCCGCCTGGATCGCGCTGTTCGAAGACAAGGCCGTGCCCTGCGGCCCCATCAATACCGTGGCGCAGGCCTTTGACGACCCCCAGGTCAAGGCCCGGGGCCTGCGCATCGAACTGCCGCGCGACACCGATGGCGGCATGCCGGCCGTGGCCGGCGTCGCCAACCCGATGCGCCTGTCGGGCACGCCCGTGGTCTACCACCGCGCGCCGCCCGCACTGGGCCAGCACACCCATGAGGTGCTGCAGCAGTTGGGGCTGGACGCAGCACGCATCGACGCGCTGCGCACGGCCCGCGCTATCTAAAGCCGCAGCGGATGCGGCCTACCCGGCCGCCATCACGTCGTGCAACAGGGCCGGACAATATCCTTATCCGGGCCCGTATTTAATATGCAGAAAATCCTGTCGGGTTTTATGCAGGCACCAGCACGCCTCAAATAAAAATACCACCAAGGGAAAATACTGAAGTATTTAACTGTCGCCGCTAAACTGAACAACCAACAATTCCATTAGCATATTGTCACGTTGAACAAAATATTACCTGGAGACAATTCAATGGTTCGCAAAAGCATTTTGGCATTGGGCATTCTTTCCCTTTTCGGCAGCGCCTTCGCGCAGTCCGCCTATCCCAGCAAACCCATCAAGCTGCTCGTGCCTTTTGCCGCGGGCGGCACCACCGACCTGATCGCCCGCGTGATCGCCGATCCGCTGGGCCGTGAGCTCGGCCAGCCCGTGATCGTCGAGAACCGCGGCGGCGGCGGTGGCAGCATAGGCGCTGCGGAAACCGCGCGTGCCGCACCCGACGGCTACCACCTGGGCATGGCCACCGTGTCGACCACGGCGACCAACCCGGCGATCAACCCCAAGATCCCCTACAACGTCGCGACCGACTTCACGCCGGTCATCAACATTGCGGCCACGCCCAACGTGATCGCGGCCCATCCCCAGTTCGCGGGCAAGAACTACAAGCAGTTCCTCGAGGAAATCAAGAAGAACCCCGCCAAGTATTCCTACGCCTCGCCCGGCACGGGCTCGATCACCCATCTGATGATGGAAATGTTCAAGCTGTCGACGGCCACGGACATCATGCACGTGCCCTACCGCGGTTCGGGCCCGGCGCTCAACGATGCGGTTGCCGGCCAGGTGCCGCTGATTTTCGACAACCTGCCTTCGGCCCTGCCCTTCATCAAGGAAAAGCGCCTGGTCCCACTCGTGGTCGCAGCGCCCGAGCGCGTGCCCGCCCTGCCCGACGTGCCGACGTTCAAGGAAGTCGGCCTCGAGCCCGTGAACCGCATGGCCTACTACGGCATCCTCGGCCCGAAGAACCTGCCCAAGGAAATCGTCGACAAGGTCAATGCTGCGGTGCGCAAGGTGCTGCAGGACCCGGCAATCCGCAAGCGCATAGAGGAAACCGGCTCCATCATCCAGGCCGACACCCCCGAGAAGTTCGCCCAGCAGATGAAGGAAGAGCTCGCGGTCTACAAGGACGTGGTCGTCAAGCAGAAATTGACCATGGATTAACCAGGAAGCCCCTCGGACCACTTCAATGCAAAAACCCCGCCATGGCGCCATGGCGGGGTTTTTGCATTCACAGGCCTGCGGCCGGGATCAACCGCCTTCGCCGAAATACAGCTGGCCGGCGTCGCGCGCCTGCTGAACGCCAGCGATCACTTCGTCACGCGTCAGTGCCTGGCCTTGCGCGGCCTGGGGATAGAGGTCGGGACGCAGATCGCTCATGCGCGCGCCCGTGACCGGCTCGAACAACTCGCCATTGGCGCGGGCCTGCGCGAATTCGGCGAGCACCTGGGCACGTGTCTTGCCGGCTGCTTGCTGCTGCGCGGGGTATTGCTGCGGGTAGAGTGCGTTGCGTGGCAGGCCGATTTCGCCTTCGATGATGTTGCCCGTGCGCCGGGCATCGGCCAGGTCGGCAAGGACTTGTGCGCGGCTCAGGCCGGCGGCGGGTTCGGCGGCCAGGGCCTGGCCTGCGACCACGGCCGTGAGGGACAGAATCAGAATCGAAGCGCTGTGACGGATGGAGTTCATGGGAACCTTTCAAACGGTGTTCAAGGAAGGCAGCGGTCCGACGGGCCGGCACCTAAGCGGATGAAGACAATTCTGTGACAGGAGCGCTGACGCGAAGATTGCGCAGACATTACGTTTTTGTCATGTCTGAAATCGCATTACCCACTACCATTACTGCCTTCCACCGGAACGGGAAAAGCACCCCATGCGCATATTGATCATTGAAGATGAAGTCAAGTCCGCGGATTATCTTCAAAAGGGTTTGACGGAATCCGGCTACCAGGTCGAAGTCGCATATAACGGCGTCGATGGCCTGCATTTATCGCGCAACTCCGATTTTGATCTGCTGATTCTCGACGTCATGCTGCCCGGAATGGACGGCTGGAGTTTCATTCGCAAGTTTCGTGAAACCCACCAGACGCCGGTTTTGTTCCTGACCGCGCGCGACGCGATCGAAGACCGCGTCAAGGGGCTGGAACTCGGCGCCGACGATTACCTGGTCAAACCGTTCTCGTATGCCGAACTGCTGGCCCGCGTGCGCACGCTGCTGCGCCGCACGCCGCTGCGCGAGCCCGACCTGTTCCGTCTCGCAGATCTCGAGATGGACCTGCTGCGCCGGCGCGTCACGCGCCAGGGCCAGCGCATAGAGCTGACCAACAAGGAATTCGCGCTGCTGCAGTTGCTGCTGCAGCACCAGGGCGAAGTGATGTCGCGCACGCGCATTGCCTCCCAGGTCTGGGACATGAACTTCGACAGCGACACCAATGTCGTGGACGTCGCGATACGCCGGCTGCGCGCCAAGATCGACGACGGCTACGACACCAAGCTCATTCAGACCGTGCGCGGCATGGGTTACCGCATCGAGGCAGAAACGGAATGAAGAGATTCGAGCAGATCAGCCTGCGCCTGCGGCTGGCCTTGATGTTCGCGGCCGTGAGCGCTATCTTGTTTGGCGCCATGGGCATATATGTCTACAGCACGCTCAAGAATGAACTCGAGCAGCGTGACGACCAAGCCTTGATCGCCCGCGTCGAACGCATGCGCATACTTTCGGGCGACCCCGAGTATGTGGAAACCTTGCGGCAACACCTCCACCTTTATGCCCACACGCTGGGCAGCAAGGAAAACATTCTCTGGATCACCAACGACAGCGGCGAGCTGGTGGCGGAAATCAATCCCGCCGGCATGCAGCGCCCGGCCCTGCCCGCCGCCGGCGACCCGGTGCTGTTCGACAACCCCGGCGCCGAGCCCGCACGGCTGGCCTGGGCGCATGTCGAATACCCACCCGGCAGCCTCAACGTGATCACCGGCACGCTGCTGACCTCGCGCATCCAGATGCTCGCGGCCTACCGCGCCAACCTCGGTCTTGCCTGGTTGGCGGGCGTGCTGCTGGCCTTTGCGCTGGGCTGGGAAGTGGTGCGCCGCGGCCTGCTGCCGCTGCGCCGCCTGAGCCTGCAGGCCGCGGCCATCCACCCGCAGCAGCTGGGCCTGCAGCTCGATGCCCAACGGCAGCCGCAGGAGCTGCAAGGCCTGACGAGCGCGCTCAACCTCATGCTCGAACGCCTGGAAGAAGGCTATTCACGGCTGTCGCGCTTTTCCGAGGACCTCGCGCATGAAATGCGCACACCGCTCAACAACCTCATGGGACAGAACCAGCAGGCGCTCAACCACCCGCGCAGCGTCGAGGACTATGAGAACCTGCTGGTCTCCAAGCAGGAGGAATACGAGCGCCTGGCGCGCATGATAGACAACATGCTGTTTCTCGCGCGCGCGGAAAAGCCCGAAGCCATGCTGCAATTGCGGCCCCTGGACCTGTCGGAGCTCGCCGGCCGGGTCTGCGACTATTTCGAAGGCATGGCCGAAGAGCGCCGGATGCAGATGCGCAACCTGGCCCAGGGCCATCTGGTCGCTGACCTCTCCCTGGTGGCGCGCGCGCTGGCCAACCTGGTGTCCAATGCCTTGCGCTACGGCGCGGCCGACAGCGTGATCACGCTGCGCACCCGGGCGCATGCCCTGGGGCTGGACATCGAAGTCGTCAACCAGGGCGAGCCCATAGCCGCCGAGCACCTGGGCCGGCTGTTCGATCGCTTCTACCGCTGCGACCCGGCGCGCGCGCAGCCCGGCGACTCGGGCGGGCTGGGGCTTGCGATCGTGCAGTCCATCATGCAGATGCACAAAGGTCAGGTGCTGGTCGACAGCCAGCCCGAGGAAACGCGCTTCATCCTGCGTTTCGGGCCCGAATCGATAGCACAACGGGAATCCTAAGCCAGCACCTGGAAATACTGGGCCAGCGGCTCGCGCTCGGTCTGCGTCTGGTTGTCAGGCGCCTGCGGGTCGGGCCAGCCCAGGGCCACGCCGCAGACCACGACTTCGCTGTCGGGCAGGCCCAGCTCGCGGCGCACGATTTCCGGGTAGGACGCGAGCGCGCCGATGGCGCAGGCCCCCAGGCCTTGCGCATGGGCCGCCATCAGCAGGCCGTGCAGGCACAGCCCCAAGTCCATGAAACCGCCGCTGCCGAAATCGCGGTCCAGCGTCACGAGCAGCGCCACGGGCGCGTCGAAGAAGCGGTAGTTGCGCTCGAACTGCTGCTGGCGCGCCGCGGCATCGCCGCGCGCAATGCCCAGGCTGCGATACAGCGCCTGCGCCGCGGCCACCTGGCGCTTGCGCAGTTGCATGGGCATGGGCTGGGGAAAGTAGTCGTACTCCTCGCGCGCGGGCTGCTGCGTGCGCACCGCCGCGCACAGCGCCGCGCTCACGCGCGCGCGCGCCGCGCCCTGCAGCGCCCAGAAGCGACCGGGCTGGAGGTTGGCGCCGCTGGGCGCCTGGCGTGCGGTCTCGAGCAGGCTTTCGAGCAAGGCCTGCGGCACGGGCTCGGGCAGGAAACCGCGCACCGAACGGCGGCTGCGCACCAGCGCCACATAGTCTGCGGCCCCGGTGGATGTCAAGGAATCGGAAGAGGAAGAATGCATGCATGTGGCTGCGCGTTCAGGCGCGCAGGCTTTCAAAGATCGCGGCCGCGCCCAGGCCGCCCGCGCCGGCGATGCAGGCCAGCCCGCGCTGAGGACCCGCATTTTGCCCTCGCGTCTGCGCCTGCAGTTGCGCGAGCACGCGCACGGCCGCGATCGCGCCCGAAGCGCCTATAGGATGGCCGCGCGCCAGCCCGCCGCCCTGGGCGTTGATGCGCTCGGGCGCCAGCCCCAGTTCCGCACGGAAGGCCAGGCCTTGCACCGCAAACGCGTCGTGCAGTTCCCAACGGTCGATGTCGTGCACGCCCAGCGCGAGCCGCTCCAACAATGCGCGCGCGGCGGTCGCGGCGCAGAGCATGGGTGTTTCGGGCGCACCGCCCACGCTCACGGCGCCGCGCCACAGCGCCGCGGGCCGCAGCCCCCACGCGCTGCAGGCTTCGGGCGTAGCCAGCAGCAGCAGCGCCGCGCCGTCGGCCTTGGGAGAAATCGCCACGGTGCTGACGGCGCAATCGGCCCCGCCCGGTGCCTGCGCCACGGCCGCGAAAGCGGCAACAGGCATGCGCGCCACGCGCTCGGCGCGCAGCGCGCGCGGATAAGCGTCATGGTCCAGGCCTTGCAGCGCGACGATTTCCGCGCCCAGCGCGGCGCGTGCCGCGACGGCCCGGCCATGGCTGGCGAGCGCATAGGCGTCCTGCGCCACGCGCTGGCATTGGATGCGCTGGGCATGGTCGGCCGCGGCCTGCAGCATGTCGGGGTCGCGCGCGGGCCAGGGCGCAAACGCCGGGCGCTCATACGCAATCGCGGGGTCTTGCGGCTGCAGCGGCCGGTGCTGACGTATCGGCGCGCGGCTCCAGGCTTCGGCGCCGCCGGCAATCACCATGCGCGCCTGGCCCGATGCCAGCAGGCCACAGGCCAGCGTGATCGCGTCCAGCCCCGCGCAGCACTGCGTGTCCACGGTATAGGCGGCGGCGCTCTCGCGCAGGCCCGCGGCCAGCGCCAGCATGCGCGCCGGATTGCCGCCCGCGCCCAGCGCATTGCCCAGCACCACGGCGTCTACCGCCTCGGCCGGCAAGCCGGCCTGGGCCAGCAGCGCGCGCACCAGCGGCGCCGCGAGTTCATGGGGCTGCAGCCGCGACAGCGCGCCGCCCACCGGGGCGACGGGGCTGCGCGCCCAGGCAATGACGGGAATGGAAACCGGGTTCATGACCATGGCTGCAGATACCGCGGCGCGGTGCCGGCTGCGGCATCGCCCTGCTCCTGGCACAGCAGCGCGCGCGCAATCGTCGCGTGGTCGGTCTTGCCGCTGGCCGTGAGCGGCCACGGGCCCTGCCACAGCCACCAGTGGCGCGGCGCCTTGAAGCTTTCCAGCGTCTCGCGGCACCATTGCGCCAGGGCGAGCGCGTCGGGCATGGGGCAGACATCGTCGACCGGCGACTGCAGCACCGCGTGCACCGCATGGCCGCGCAGGCCGTCCGCCACGCCGTGCAGCGACACCTGGCCCAGTTGCGGATGGGCCTGCAGGCGCGCCTCGACCTCTTCGGGAAACAGGTTCTTGCCCTGGGTCACGATCATGCGGCTTTCACGCCCGCGCAGGTGCAGCCAGCCCTGGGCGTCGATATGGCCGATGTCGCGCACCGACAGCCAGTCGCCACGCCGCAGCGCGGCCGAGCCGTCGGAATGCCCCACATAGTCGATGAACAGCATGGGACTGCGCACCCAGATCAGACCCGGCTCGCCGCCGTTGTCGCCCGCCCCCTCGGCCAGCGGGTCGGCGCCTATGCGCAGCGCCACATTGCTGAACGGCCGGCCCACTGCCTGCGCGGGCGCCTGCGGATCGGCGTCCATCCAGGCGATATAGCTGGCTTCGGACGCGCCGTAGAACTCGATGATGCGCGCCTGGGGAAACAGCGCCTGCAGCGCGGGCGTGCGCTCGCGCATCCAGCGCGCGCCACTGATCAGCAGCAGCGCCACACCGGCTATCGGCGGCGCATGGCGGCGCTGCGCCCATTCGAGCATCAGCTGCAACTGGCTGGGAACAGCCACCAGCAACGGAAACTCGCCGGACTGCAGGCGCGCGAGCGCGCGGCCCGCGGAAAAGCGCTCCTGGATCTCTGCGCCCGCGCCGCTCCACAGCCCCCAGAGCGCGGCGAACAGGAACAGCGAATGCGACAGGCGCCCGGGCGCGAAGACGCGCTGCGTCGCGGCGCCCCCGAGGTCCTGGGCCGAGACCCGAAAGCTCTCGGTCCATGAGCGATGGTCGCGGCGAAACCCCTTGGGCAGGCCGCTGCTGCCCGAAGTGAAACCGATATAGAACGGTGTCTGCGGCCCTGGTTCAGGCATATCGGCCGGCGGCTGCTGCGCGAACTGCGCGGCGATGCGCGCCTGCACGCCCGCGGGCCATTCGGGGTCGGCGACGGCAGCGCAGCGCCCGCTCGCAACCACCGCAAGAAACTCGACAATGCGCTCCAGGCCCGAGCCGCTCCCCTGGAGCAGCACCGTGGCCGGCGCCGAACGCGCGCGCAGCGCCGCAGCCTGCCGCTCGACAAGCGCATGCAACTGCGCAAAGCCCAGTTGCTCGTGCCCATTGGACAGCGCCACGGCCTCGGGCTGCACCTGGCTCCAGTGCGCGAGCGGCCCGTGCACCAGTTCGAACGGCGCGGGCAAGGACGCGCCCAGGTCAGGCACAGCCAGCGACAGCGCGCAGGAAATCTGCATCGACAACCCGCTCAGGCGTTGCGACCACCAAAGCGCCAGTCGGGCAGCGCCTTGGCCACCGTGTGCACCACCAGCGCACACAGCACGCACTTGATCAGGTCGCCGGGCACGAACACCAGGTCACCCCAGAAAGCCTGGGCCAGCGAAAGCTTGGCGACCAGCACCAGGCCCGCGATGCCAAAGCTGTGCAGCACCAGCACGCCGCCGACCACGGACGCAATCAGCGCGCTCCAGGCCGCGCGCAGCGGCGTGGTCTTGGGCAGCATCGCCATCACCAGGCCGGTAGCAAATGCGGCCGCGGCAAAGCCGACCAGATAACCGGCAGTTGGCGACATGAACACGCCCAGGCCGCCGCGCCCGCCGGCGAGCAAAGGCAGGCCCGCGGCCACCGCGATCAGGAACAGCAGGACGGCCTGCAGCCCGCGCCAGGGCCCGAGCAGGCAGCCGGCCATCATCACGCCCAGCGTCTGCAGCGTGATCGGCACGCCGATAGGCAGGTCGATTTTCGGGATCAGGCCCATGACCGCGATCAACGCGGCAAACAGGCCCACCAGGGCCATGGATTCGGACTGGCGGCGGGAAATGGCGGTTTTCATGGTTGGCACTCGGGTTGGGTCAATCGGAAATCAGGAAACAGGAAATCAGCCGCCGAGGCGGGCATAGAGGGCATCGGCCACACGCCGCGCGGCCTGCAGCATCTGCACGGTGAGCGGCGCGATCAGCCGCAGCCCCCCGGCCTGGCCGGTGCGCAGGCGGTAGGCATCGTCGAGTTTTTTCCATTGCACGAAAAAATGCTCGGTGAAACGCAGCATCAATCCCAGTTGCAGGGAAATACGCTCAGGCTGCAGGCCCAGGCGCGCGAGCGGCGCAAGCCAGCGGTCGAGCACTTCGAGCAGGTCCATGGGGCGCGTGGTCACGGTGAGCGCCACGCCCAGCACGCAGGCGCTGGCCAGGCGCAGCGAGCTCACCGCGGCCAGCACCGGCCGGCCCATCCACAGATGGAACAGCGCAACCAGCAGCGCGCCCAGCAGCACCGAGAAAATCAGCCGGCGCGCGACGCGCGTGGCCTCGCCCAGGCTGAGCCACAGCAGCGCGGCGCCCGCCGCGCAGACGGCCAGCACCCAGGGCTTGTCGATCAGGAACAGCAGCGTGCCGGCCAGCGCCATGCAGGCCAGCTTGAAGCCGGCGCTGTAGCGGTGCAGCCAGGTGGGGAGATCGCTGTAGAGGCTGCCCATGGTGTCAGTGGCCGTGGGCCGCAGTGGCCGTGCCCAGCGCGCGCCGGGCCGCGACGGCGGCCTGCACCGCGGCTTCATAGGCCGCGCAGACCTCTTCGCCCGGGCCGTCGCCGCGCACGCGGCCCTGGTCCAGCCAGACCACGCGCGGGTAGTCGCGTACATGGGCCAGCACATGGGTGGAGACAATGACCTGCTGCGAGGCCGCGGCAATGTCGTCCGCAAGCTGGGCCTGGCCCGGCAGGTCCAGGCTTGCATAGGGTTCGTCGAGCAGCACGGTGCGCGGCGCCGCGATCAGCAGCGCCAGCCAGCAGACCATCTGGCGCTGGCCCTGGCTCAGGCTGCTGATCGCGCGCTCGGCCCAGTGCGCCAGGCCGCGCTGGGCGAGGAATTCGCGCGCCTGCGCCTTGGCCTCGTGCCTGGAAGCGCTGCGCGACTGCAGGCCCAGCGCCAGCTCCTCCTCCACGGTAGGAAAAATGATCTGGTCGTCAGGATTCTGGAACATCATGCCGACCCAGCGCGTGCGCTCGCGCCCGGCCGCATGCAGGTTCTGGCCGTCGAACAGCACTTCGCCCGCGGCCGGCGCCTCCAGCCCGCACAGCAGCCGGAACAGGCTGGTCTTGCCCGCGCCGTTGTCGCCGATCAGGCCTATGCGCGGCTGGTCCCAGACCAGGCTCAGGTTCTCTAGCACCTGGGTGCGGCCGCGCACCAGCCGAACATGCGCGAGTTCGATACGGGGCGGAGAAATCATGCCCGGACCGGAGGGGGTCGGAGCGCAGTAAGCAGGCATAAGGCAGTCGCGTGAAGAAAGTCCATGGTCCGGACCGGCGCATAAGCAGGCCCTTCAAAACCAAATTTCGCTCATCTTGCCACTAAAAACACGCGTTCTTTCAACAACTTCTCGCAAATTTCAGGGCCATTTTAGCCACCGCATGTTCCGTCAAAAAAGACGGAACATAGCGGGCAGTTGCGGGCTGTTCGCTGCGTT
The DNA here is from genome assembly GCF_902706035.1 of Pantoea sp. 18069. Lineage (GTDB taxonomy): Bacteria > Pseudomonadota > Gammaproteobacteria > Burkholderiales > Burkholderiaceae_C > Comamonas. Next base: position 177,694 of record NZ_CACSJA010000002.1, read on the forward strand.
TTCGCACTTTGTACGCGATTGAACGTGCATCTGCACGCAAAACACGGTGCACGACGCGCCAAACACCCCGGAGATACGCGACGAAGGCCGGGCCACGGCGGGACCCGGTGAATCCGCAAAAACAAACGCCCCGGCAGCGCAAAGGCTGCCGGGGCGGAATGTGCGGGCCGGCACAGGCCGGCGCCAGGAGAGTCCGTCTGCGGTCAGAGCACGGTCAGCGCCGGTTCTGCGGACAGCAACTGGCTGATGCGGTTGTCGGGCCCCATGATGGCCACGCGCGGCACATGGGTCGCGAGCTCCTTGGCGTCGACATAGGCGTAGGCGATGATGATCACGATGTCGCCCTTTTGCACCAGGCGCGCGGCCGCGCCGTTGACGCAGATCACGCCGCTGGCGCGCTCGCCGGCGATCACATAGGTCTCGAAGCGCGCACCGTTGTTGTTGTTGACCACGTGCACCTTCTCGTTGGCGACGATGCCCACGGCGTCCATCAGGTCCTGGTCGATGGTGATCGAGCCGACGTAGTTGAGATCGGCCTGGGTGACCTGGGCACGGTGGATCTTGCTGTTCATCAGCATGCGGAACATGGGCTTACCTCTGGAAAGTGATGTTGTCGATGAGTCGGGTGCGGCCCACGTGGACCGCGGCCAGCGCGATGCAGCTCGCGTCGTCGTCGCCCAGCGCCAGCAGGTCCGGCCAGGCAAGCAGCTCGAGGTAGTCGATGCGGCTGCCGGGAATGCCCGCAATCAGGGCGCGCGCGGCCTGGAGCGCCGCATCGGGGGCCAGACCGGCCTGCAGCCGTTCGCGGCACAGCTGCAGCGCCGCGTGGATCGCGGGCGCGTGCGCGCGTTCCTCGACATTCAAATAGACGTTGCGCGACGATTTCGCCAGGCCGTCGGCCTCGCGCACCACGGGAATGACGCAGATCTCCAGCGGCAGGTTGTAGTCGCGCACAAAAGTCTGGATGATCGCCACCTGCTGCGCATCCTTCTGGCCGAAGAACGCGCGCTCGGGCTGCACCAGGTTGAACAGCTTGCAGACCACCTGCAGCACGCCGTCGAAATGCCCGGGGCGCGAGGCGCCGCACAGCATGTTTGCCTGGCGGCCGGCAACGATCAGCGGCCCCGCGGCATGCGGGTACATCTCTTCGGTCGCGGGCGCGAACACCGCATCCACCCCATGCGCCTGCGCGAGCGCGCAGTCGGCGTCGAGGTCGCGCGGGTAGGCGTCGAAATCCTCGTTCGGGCCGAACTGGCGCGGGTTCACGAAAATGCTCATCACCACCAGGTCGCATTGCTGGCGCGCGCTCTCGACCAGGGCCATGTGGCCGGTGTGCAGCGCGCCCATGGTCGGCACCAGCGCAATGGTCTTGCCTTGGCTGCGCGCATGGGCAAGCCACTGGCGCAGGTCGGTGATTCGGGTCAGGCGTTGCATAACAGCCAATCTTCCAGGGGCTAAATTCAGGAGGCGGCGGGCACGATGCCGCCGTAAAGCCGTTCAAGCACGGCATCGCTGATGTTGAAACTGTGGGCCTCGGTGGGGAAGGCGCCGCTGCGCACCGCCTGACCATAGGCGGCCAGGCCGTCCTGCACCGGGGTGCCGACGTCGGCGAACTGCTGCACGAACTTGGGCACGCGGTGGCTGCCATAGCCCAGCAGGTCGTGGAACACCAGCACCTGGCCGTCAGTGCCCGGGCCCGCGCCTATGCCTATGGTGGGAATGGCCAGCTGCGCGCTGATGCGCGCCGCGAGCTGCTGGGGCACGCATTCGAGCACCAGCGCACAGGCACCGGCCGCTTCGCAGGCCAGCGCATCGTTCATGATCTGCTGCGCGGCCGCGGTGTCGCGGCCCTGCACCTTGTAGCCGCCGAGCACGGCGGCCGACTGCGGCGTCAGGCCCAGGTGGGCAACCACGGGAATGCCGACATGGGTCAGGCGTCGGATCACGTCGATCACTTCGCCCGCGCCTTCGACCTTGAGCGCGTCGGCGCCGCTGCGCTGCATCATGTCGACGGCGCAGCGCGTGGTGCTTTCCAGCCCGGCGTGGTAGCTGCCGAACGGCATGTCGACCACGATGCAGGTGCCGGGCGCGCCGCGGCGCACGGCCTTGGCATGGTGCACCATGTCGTCGACGGTGACCGGCACCGTGGAGTCATAGCCCAGCACCACCATGCCCAGCGAATCGCCGACCAGAATGGTGTCGGCGCCCGCGGCCTCGGCATAGCGGGCGCCCGGATAGTCATAGGCGGTGACCATGACGATCTTGCGCTGCTCGCGCTTGAACTGCTGGAACTCGGTAGTGGATTTCATGGCGCGGTCTCGGTGTTCCAGGGCCTGTCGCGCAAGTCCCCGGGATTCTTGTCGTTTTTAGCGCGCCGACCATACCACAGCCGGGCCAAAAGACCGAACCCGCATTGGACCCATGCCGCAAGGGCTCTGGCGGCGGGCCCCGCCCAATTTGGGCAAACAGCGGCGATGCATGACCTGCTCGCCAAAGACCGGCCGAAGAATCGAAGCCCCGGTATTCAGGCAACCGGTCTCACTTCCCGCCGTTTCTTGTCACCGCATGGCGAGACTTTGTCCCGCATACCTCGCTCAGGACGAACGGCGGACAAAGCAGGCTCCGCCGAAGACTGGACGCTCGCTGCCCCGCCCCGTCGGACCTTCAACAATCCCGCTAGACATCGATAGACGACGCCGAACCCGCCACCTTGCGCAGCTCGAACTTCTGGATCTTGCCGGTGCTGGTCTTGGGCAGCTCGCCAAACACCACGGCGCGCGGCAGCTTGAAGCCCGCGAGGTACTTGCGGCAATGCGCGACGATTTCTTCGGGCGTGGCGGTGGAGCCGGCCTTGAGCTCGATGAAGGCGCAGGGCGTCTCGCCCCACTTCGCATCGGGCTTGGCGACCACGGCCGCGGCAAGCACGTCGGGGTGGCGGTAGAGCACGTCCTCGACTTCGATAGACGAGATGTTCTCGCCGCCCGAAATGATGATGTCCTTGCTGCGGTCCTTGATCTTGATGTAGCCGTCGGGGTACTGCACGGCCAGGTCGCCGCTGTGGAACCAGCCGCCCGCGAAGGCCTCGAGCGTCGCCTGGGGGTTCTTGAGGTAGCCCTTCATCGCGATATTGCCCTTGAACATGATTTCGCCCATGGTCTCGCCGTCCTGGGGCACGGGCTGCAGGGTCTCGGGGTCGAGCACGCGCACATCGCCCTGCAGGTGAAAGCGCACGCCCTGGCGCGCGTTCAGCCGCGCGCGCTCGCCGATGTCGAGCCGGCCCCAGTCGCCATGCTGGGCGCACACAGCCGCCGGGCCATAGGTCTCGGTCAGGCCATAGACATGGGTCAGGTCGAAGCCCATGCGCTCCATGCCTTCGATCATCGACGCCGGTGGCGCGGCGCCGGCAACCATGGCCTTGACGCCCGTGGGCAGGCCGTCCTTCATCGCAGCAGGCGCATTGACCAGCATGCCGTGCACGATGGGCGCGCCGCAGTAGTGCGTCACGCCGTGGTCGCATATCGCATCGAAGATCGCCTGCGGGTCGACACGCCGCAGGCACACGTTGACGGCCGCGCGCAGCGCCAGCGTCCAGGGAAAGCACCAGCCGTTGCAATGGAACATCGGCAGCGTCCAGAGATAGACCGCATGCTTGGGCATGTCCCATTCGAGCACATTGCTGATCGCATTCGTCGCCGCGCCGCGGTGGTGGTAGACCACGCCCTTGGGGTTGCCCGTGGTGCCGCTGGTGTAGTTCAGCGCAATCGCATCCCATTCGTCGGCCGGCAGCGTCCAGGCGAAATGCGCGTCGCCGCTGGCGAGAAAATCCTCATAGTCGATGCCGCCCAGCGGCTGGCTGCCCGCGCCGTACAGCGCGTCCTGCACTTCGACGACCAGCAGCTCCCCGGTCGACTGGCGCAGCGTCAGCGCCTTGGCCAGCAGGCCCGCGAACTCGGGGTCGACGATCACCGCGCGGGCTTCGCCATGGTCGAGCATGAAGGCAATCGCTTCGGGGTCGAGCCGGGTGTTGAGCGCATTGAGCACCGCGCCCGCCATGGGCACGCCGAAATGCGCTTCGACCATGGGCGGCGTATTGGGCAGCAGCACGGCCACGGTGTCGTTCTTGCCTATGCCGTTGCGCTGCAAAGCGCTTGCCAGCTGGCGGCAGCGCGCATAGGTCTGGCCCCAGGTCTGGCGCAGCGCGCCGTGCACGATGGCCAGGCGCTCGGGGTAGACCTCGGCCGTGCGCGCGATGAAGGCCAGCGGCGTGAGCGGCGCGGTATTCGCGCCATTGCGGGGAAGATCGCTATCGAAAATGGAAGCCACGGCAGAAATCCTTGCAGACAACAGGGGGTGAAAGCGCAACGCGCAGACGCGCGACTCGCAGCACTCTACCCGGCCCGGGCGCGAAGCGGTAGGTGGAAAACCGCAGAGGCGGCAGCGTCCGACAACGCCGCCGCCGCCCGCGTGTAAACCCGATGGAACCACCAGGTTCTGTTGAGACCGCGGCGCGGGCCGCCGACCATAGCCGCTCAGCCCCATAACGACAGGAGACAAGATGAAACCCAACCGACGCTGGACAAGCTTGACGATAGGTGCGCTCGCGGCCATGGCCCTGGTGCAGACCGTGGCCGCGCAGAACACCCGCCCGCTGACCATCGTCGTCGGCGCGACGCCCGGTGGCTCCACGGACACCCTGGCGCGCGTGATCGCTCAATCGATGGGCAGCACGCTGGGCCGCACGGTCATCGTCGAGAACAAGCCCGGCGCGGGCGGCAACATCGCCGCGCAGCAGGTCGCCAAGAGCGACCCCAGCGGCAACACGCTGCTGATGAGCTTCACCAGCCACACCATCAACGCCACGCTGTTCAAGAAGCTGCCGTTCGATCCCGTCGCGGATTTCACGCCCATCACCATGGTCGCCCAGGTGCCCAGCGTGCTCGTCGCGCGCAAGAATGCGCCGTTCAACGACATTCCGGGGCTGATCGACTATGCGAAGAAGAATCCGGGCAAGCTGACGTTCGCGATCGGCGGACAGGGCTCGTCGCTGCATCTGGCGGCCGAACAGTTCAAGCTGGCCACGCAGACCGAGATCGTCAATATCCCCTACAAGGGCACGGGCCCGGCGCTCACCGACCTGCTGTCGGCAAGCACCGTCGACCTGATGTTCGCCAGCACCATCAATGTTCTGCCGCATTACAAGAGCGCAACGCTCAAGTTCCTCGGCGTGAGCAGCCCCAAGCCGCTGGCGCAGTTCGAAGGCCTGCCGGCGATCGCCCAGGCCGTGCCGGGCTACCACTCGCAGGCCTGGTTCGGCCTGTTCGGACCGGCCCATATGCCCAAGGACGTGGTCGACAAGCTCTACGGCGCCGTGAAAGTGGCGATCGCCTCGCCCGATTTCCGCAAGCGCATGGACAGCGAAGCCGCGACCGTGCCGACGATGACGCCCGCGCAGTTCGCCGAGTTCATCAGGAAGGATGTGGACTTCTGGGGCGACATCGTGAAGAAGTCGGGAGCCACGGTCGAATGATGCCGCAGACCCTTGCCCAGAAACTCGTCGCCCGGGCCTGCGGCCGGGCGCAGGTCGCGCCCGAGGAACTCGTGACCTGCGGCGTCGACCTGGCCATGATGCATGACTCGGGGGGCCCGCGCCGAATCAAGCCCCACCTCGACGCGCTGGGCGCCAGGGTCTGGGACCCGGCCAGGATCGTCGTCGTCACCGACCACTACGTGCCCGCGGCCGACGCCGACAGCGCGCAGATCGTGCGCATCGCGCGCGACTGGGTGCGCGAGCAGGGCATACAGAACTTCTACGACGAGCAGGGCATCTGCCATGTGGTCACGCCCCAGCACGGCCATATCCGCCCCGGCATGTTTGCCGTCGGCGGCGACAGCCATTCGTGCACCGGCGGCGCGTTCGGCGCCTATATGTTCGGCATTGGCGCGACCGAGATGCTGGGCGTGGTCGTCACCGGCGAGATCTGGCTGCGCGTGCCCCACACCATCGCCATGGAATGGAGCGGCCGGCTGGCGCCAGGGGTCTGCGCCAAGGACATGATGCTGCACATGTGCACGCGCTTCGGCATGGACGGCGGCCAGTACGAGGCCGTCGAATACTGCGGCGAGGCGGTGCGCGCGCTGTCGATGAACGAGCGCATGACGCTTTGCAACATGACCGCCGAACTCGGTGGCCAGGCCGGCCTGATCGCGCCCGATGCGACCACGCGCGACTGGCTTGTGGCCTGCGGCGTTGCGGACCGGGACCTGCAGGATTTCACGCACTGGCAGACCGACGCCCAGGCGCCGCTGCTGGCCCACCACCGCATGTCGGCCGGCAGCCTCGCGCCCCTGGTCTCGGCGCCGGGCTCGCCCGCGCTGGCCGCAGCCGCGCAGGACTGCGGCGACGAGAAAGTCGACATCGCCTATATCGGCGCCTGCACCGGCGCAAAAATAGAAGACCTGCGCATGGCCGCCGCTGTGCTCCAGGGCCGGCGCATCGCGCGGGGCGTGGACCTGATGGTCGCGCCCGCAAGCGCCAGGGACCGGCAGGCCGCGCAGGCCGACGGCACGCTGCAGATTCTTCTGGACGCCGGCGCGCGCCTGCTGCCCAGCAGCTGCGGCGCCTGCGCGGGCTACGGCGCCAATACGTTTGCCGAAGACACCACGGCCATCAGCACCACGGCGCGCAATTTCAAGGGCCGCATGGGCGCGGCGTCGTCGCGCGTCTACCTCGGCTCGCCCTACACGGTCGCGGCGTCCGCCGTCGCAGGCCGCATCACCGACCCGCGGGAGATGCTCGCATGAACGCACTGGACAACGCCCCGGGCACCTGCTGGGTGTTTGGCGACGACATCAACACCGACTTTCTCGCGCCGGGCAAGTACATGAAGTTCGGCATTGAAACCATTGCCCGGCACTGCCTCGAAGATATCGCCCCGGCGTTCGCCGCCAGCGTGCGGCCCGGCGATATCGTGATTGGCGGCAAGAACTTCGGCACGGGCTCGTCGCGCGAACAGGCCGTCGAAGTGCTGCGCCACCTGGGCGTGCGCTGCGTGATCGCGCAGTCGTTTGCCGGGCTGTTCTACCGCAACGGTTTCAACCTCGGCCTGCCGCTGCTGATCGGCCCGAAATCCGCGGCGTCGCCCGCCTGGGGCATTGCCGACCAGGCACAGGCGCAGCTCGATCTCGCGCAGGCCACGCTGAAAGTGCCACGACAAGGGCCGCAGCAGGCGCTGGAGCTGCGCTGCAGCCCCATTCCCGAGCATCTGCTGACCCTGGTCAACGACGGCGGCCTGGTGCCGCATCTGCGCAAACGCCTGGCCAGCCGGCCCCATCCCACTCCCGAGGAAACCGCATGAACTTCAAGCAACGCCTGCAGCAGCCCCAGATCGTCGTCGCCCCGGGCGTCTATGACCCATTCACCGCCCTGCTGGTCGAGCAGGCCGGCATGGAGGCCTGCTATCTGTCGGGCGCGAGCATCGCCTATACGCGCTTCGGCCGCCCCGACATCGGCTTTCTGAGCCTCGACGATGTGGTCAGCGTCACGGCGCATATCCGCGAACGCGTGAACCTGCCGCTGATCGTCGACGCCGACACGGGCTTTGGCAATGCGCTCAATGTGCGGCGCACGGTCCAGCACCTCGAGCGCGCGGGCGCATCGGCGATACAGCTCGAAGACCAGGCCAGCCCCAAGCGCTGCGGCCACCTGCAGGGCAAGTCGGTGATCAGCACGCAGGAGATGTGCGGCAAGATCCGCGCCGCCGTCGACGCGCGGCGCAACCAGGACACCGTGGTCATCGCGCGCACCGACGCCATCGCCAGCGAAGGCCTGGACGCGGCCGTGGAGCGCGCCGCGCGCTACGCCGAGGCCGGCGCCGACCTGCTGTTCGTCGAAGCCGTGCGCACCCGGGAGCAGATGGCTGTCGTCAAGCGCGAACTGGGCCACCTGTGCCCGCTGATGGCCAATATGGTCGAAGGCGGCATAACGCCGATCACGCCCGCCGATGAACTCCAGGCCCTGGGCTTCAGCCTGGTGATCTTCCCCGGCGGCACGGTGCGCGCGCTGGCGCACACGCTGCAAGCCTACTTCGCGAGCCTGCGCAGCCATGGCACGACCGCGCCCTGGCAGGGCCGGATGCTGGGCTTCGACGGCCTCAACGCCCTCATCGGCACGCCCGAACTGCTGGCCCTGGGCGAAACCTACGCCTGAGGCGCGGCGCGCCTGCCGGGGCATGCGCATAATTTGTCACTTGCCAGCCTTCTGGCGACCCGACTGATTGCCATGCCCCGCACTGCCCCGCCCCCTCTTTTTCGCCAGGTCGCGGAAGCCATCCGGCAAAGGCTGCAAGACGGCACCTACCCCGTGGGCATTCCGCTGCCCGGCGAACGCGCGCTGGCCGAGTCCTTTGGCGTGGCCCGGGTCACCGTGCGCTCGGCGCTGGCGCGGCTGCAGGAAGAAGGCCTGGTGACGCGGCTGCGCGGCCAGGGCACGCTGCCCATAGGCCAGGCCATGGCCACCCGGCACCCCAAGCTGCACAACGGCCTGCTCGACAACATCGTGAGCCTGGGCCTGCGCTCGCGCATCCAGGTGCTGTCGAGCCGGCGCCAGCCCTGCGACGCCGATATCGCGCGGCTGCTGCAACTGCCGCCCGCCGCGAACGTGCTCAGCATCCGGCGCGTGCGCAAGACCGGCGGCGCGCCCGTGATGTATTCCGAAGTGGTGCTGCCCGACTTCGTCGGCGCGGCGATAGAGCAGCACCTGCTGGAAGACGTGCCGCTGCTGACGCTGATGGAAAAGGCCGGCTTCCCATTCGACCACGGCGAGCAGGAGCTGAGCGCCACAATAGCGCCCGCGCATGTGGCGCTGGCGCTGAAGATCCCCGCGGGCTCGCCGCTGCTGCAGGTCAGGCGCGTGGTCTACGACGCGCGCAAGCGCCCCATCCAGTACCTGCTGGGCTATTACGCGCCCGAGCGCTACCAGTACCGCATGCAGGTCTCGCGCAGCGGCAGCGCGAGCAAGGTCTGGATTTCCGAAGGCAGCGGCGCCCCGGGCGGCTGAAGCCGCCAGGCGCGCAGCGACCTTCACCCAGCGCTGTTTTCGCCAATCTTTTTATACTCATGGGCTTTGCCTGAGACCGGCCGTGTCGCGCGGACGCCGGACGATCAGGCCCAGGGACCCTGCGCCTTTGCGTCCTCTTTTGGCCCCCACCTCCGCGCCCCGCCCCGCCCGACCGCCTCACATGCCCACTGAACCGACCGCGCCGCTGCGCATCCTCTCCGTCATTCCGCCGATGACGCAGCTCAACACGCCCTACCCGTCGACGGCCTACCTCACGGGCTTTCTGCGTTCGCGCGGCATTTCGGCCGTGCAGGAAGACCTGGCACTGGCGCTGGTGCTGCGCCTGCTGTCGCCGGCCGGCCTGCAGCAGGTCATCGACCTGGTCGAGGCCCAGCACGCGGAAAATCCCGAGCGGCCGTTCAGCCCGGCCGTGCAGTCCTTCATGGGCCAGCGCGACCGCTATCTGGCCACCATCGCGCGCGTGATCACCTTCCTGCAAGGCCGCGACAGCACCTTGTCGCACCGCATCGTGAGCCGCCAGTACCTGCCCGAAGGCCCGCGCTTCGACGCGCTCGAAGGCTATATCGATGACGGCAGCGGCGACCCGTTGGGCTGGGCCTTCGGCGCGCTGGGCCAGCACGACCGCGCCAAGCACCTGGCGACGCTCTACCTCAACGATGTCGCCGACGTGCTGCGCGACGCGGCCGACGCGCGCTTTGAATTCGTGCGCTACGCCGAGTCGCTGGCCGGCAGCCAGGCGAGCTTCGAGCCGCTGGCGCAGGCACTGGCCGCGCCGATGACGCTGGTCGACGAGGCCCTGCACCAGCTCACGCTGGAGATGCTCGAACGCCACCGGCCCGGCGTGGTGCTGCTGTCCGTGCCGTTTCCGGGCTCGGTCTACGCGGCGTTTCGCATCGCCCAGACCATCAAGGCGCATGCACCAGGTACCCGCCTGGTGCTCGGCGGCGGCTTTGTCAACACCGAGCTGCGCGAACTCACCGAGCCGCGCGTGTTCGACTACTTCGACTTCGTCACGCTGGACGCGGGCGAGCGCCCGCTGCTGGCGCTGCTCGAGCACCTGCAGGGCCAGCGCGGCGCCTCGCGCCTGGTGCGCACCTACCTGCGCGACGCGCAAGGCGTGGTGCGCTACACCAACATGATGGAGGCCGACGTGGCGTTTGCCGAAGTCGGCACGCCCACCTGGGACGGCCTGCCACTGCACCACTACCTGTCGCTGCTCGACATGCTCAACCCCATGCACCGCCTGTGGAGCGACGGCCGCTGGAACAAGCTGACAATCGCCCACGGCTGCTACTGGAAGAAATGCAGCTTCTGCGACGTGAGCCTCGACTACATAGGCCGCTACGAAGGCGCGAGCGCTGCCGTGCTCGCCGACCGCATTGAAGCCATCGTCGCCGAGACCGGCCAGACGGGCTTTCATTTCGTCGACGAAGCCGCGCCGCCCAAGGCGCTCAAGACACTGGCCCAGGAGCTGCTCGATCGCGGCAGCGACATCAGCTGGTGGGGCAATATCCGCTTCGAGAAGACGTTCAGCCCCGAGTTGTGCAACCTGCTGGCCGACAGCGGCTGCATCGCGGTCTCGGGCGGGCTCGAAGTCGCGTCCGACCGGCTGCTGGCGCTGATGAAGAAAGGCGTCTCGGTCGAGCAGGTGGCGCGCGTGACCAAGGCGTTTTCCGAAGCCGGCATCCTGGTCCACGCCTACCTGATGTACGGCTTTCCGACGCAGACCGTGCAGGACACCGTCGACGCGCTCGAATACGTGCGCCAGCTGTTCGAGAACGGCTGCATACAGAGCGGGTTCTTTCACCGCTTCAGTTGCACCGTGCACTCACCCGTGGGCCTCAACCCCGAGGAATACGGCATCACGCTCACGCCCATGCCGCCCGTGCAGTTCGCCAAGAACGACATAGGCTTTCACGACCCCAGCGGCGTGGACCACGACGCGCTGGGCGCGGTGCTCAAGAAAGCCATCTACAACTACATGCACGGCATAGGTGTCGAAGAGGACGTGCGCACCTGGTTCCCGTTCAAGGTGCCCAGGACCACCGTGGCGCGCAACAAGATAGAAAAGGCGCTGCGCTTCAAGGGGTAGGCGCGGCCGGCTAAGGCGTGGCCGGCCGAGGCGCGGCGTCCGCCGCCGGGGCCGACTGCCACGCCGATGACAGGAATGGATCCATCCACTGCAGGCGCCAGGCCAGCACGCCCATGGACAGCGCCAGCACCAGGGCCCCTGCGACCCAGGCACCGGAGTGCGAATCCGCATAAGGGTCCTGCAGCAGACGCGACGCCTGCACCGGCACCTTGGCGGTCTGCGACAGCGAGCGCCCCAGCCGCAGGCTGATGTTCATGCGCCCGTTGATCGCCCAGCCGCTGGCGTCGAGAATCGGCCCCAGGCTGCGCTGGCGCAGCTTGAGCCAGGCAATCAGCATGCTCGGCCCGGAAATCGCCACGATCATTCCCAGCAGCGCGATCGGAATCCAGGGGCCGAGCTCGATGAACTTGCCGAAGATGCCCACGGCCACCGCGCTCAGGCTGCCCAGCGCGACACCGATCGCCGCGACGGTGCCGACATCGGTCTTGCGCGCCGCCGGGGCCGTGGCCGCGGTCACCGCCGCGGCCGGGGTGCTGGCCAGCGACTGGGCCTGGGCCGACAGCCCGGCCGTGACGCTCTCGTCCTTGGCCGCCGCGCGCTTGGCCACCTGTTCCTCGATCATGCGCAGGAACTTCTTGTAGGGCGCGGCAAACGCCTGGCCTATGCTGGTCGGGTTCTCGATGATCTTGCTGATGGTCGCGTCCCAGTCATTGCCTTCGCGGTCGTAGAACAGGCCATTGCGCCCGACCAGCAGGAAATCCACGTCGCCGGCCGTGAAGGCCGCGGCGATGCTGCGCTTTTCGCCGTTGCGCCGGCAGTCGCAATAGGCCAGATAGACCTTGGCCAGCCCCGCGAGCTGGGCATGGGCCGCGGCATCGGCGACATCGACGGTGAGCTCGCAGCTGCGGCCGTCGAGGTACAGCGTGCCGGCCTGGAAAGCCGCGCCCTGGCGGCGGTAGAAGTCGGCGAACGAGACAAAGTTGTTGAGCAGCTTGAGCAGGTCGCGCTGAAAACGGATCAGCTTCTCGAGCCGCAGCGCGTGCACGCTGTGCGCGCTTTCCAGCTCGTCGTGCGCGATCAGCTGCTGCAGCCGCTGCTCCGTGCCGTCCTCGAGCAGCGCCTGCACTTCGGCCAGCGGCATCTCGCCGAGCGCGGTCTCAGGGTGGCTCGCAAGCCATGCCTGGCAGGGAGCGAGCTGGGTCTGCACCCCCTCCCACTGCGCGGCGGTGAGGATGAGCGTGTGCGGCCCCAGCAGCGGCACGACCACATGGCGGCGAAATTCCTGCATGGCTTCGCGCCAGGCCGGGTTGAGGCCATGCGTGAGCGGCAGGTCGCCGCCCGCGACGATGGGCGCCAGGGGCAGCGCAGCAATCGACGCACTGGCGCTGCTCAGCAGGTCCTGGCCCAGCAGCGCGTAGCCTTCGACGCTGGGGCTCAGCGGCACCAGCGCCGTGGCGTCGAACGCGGCCAGGCGCGTGCGCGCGAAGAAATCCTCGATCTTCGCCTGCACGGCGTTCAGGGCCTGGGCCGCGGCCACGGCCTGCTCGCGCTGCGGCAGCACGCAGGCGTGCTCCATCGCCTGGTCGTTCCAGGCCTGCAGGGCGCGCAGGTCGGCAAAGAAGGCGTCGAGCGCCGCGCGCCCCATGCCCGGCTCGCCATCGCTGCCCTGGTCGCTGCTGTAGCGCTCCATGATGCGGCCCACCAGGTCGGCGAGTTCGGGAGCGTCCGGCAGCGTCTTGGGGTTGATCAGGCCGTCGCCATTGAACGGCATGGCATGCAGCGCGGCCAGCCGCTGCTGCACGTCGGCGAGCGCGAGCTCGGGCGCACCCGCACGCCCGGCCCAGCGCAGTATGCGCTCGGCTTCGGCGCGCAGCGCGACGCCGTCCTCGGTATCGGTGCGCAGGCTCGCGAGCTGCAGCACATCGCTGCCACTGGTCAGCACATCCGGGTCGTTGACCTGGGCGACCGCCCATTCGCAGGCCTGCACCAGCTCGGGCGCACGGATGCGGCCGTCCTTGTCATGGTCGATCAGGTCCAGCGTCGCGCTGTCGAACTCGATGCCGCGCGTCGGGCAGGCCAGCGCCACCCACAGCGTCTGGTCGAGCTCGCCAATGCGAGCGATATCTTCTCCGGTACGGATGGCCACCTGGTCCACCCCTCCGGCACGGAAAAACTGCCATGCGTGCTTTTGCATCCAACTTCCTGCTTGCGGGCGCTGCCCGTTTCATCCCCGGCCCGATTCCAGGCCAACGCCGGCCGCACCCGCGGCCTTCTGTGCGTGGAGTGTAAAAGTCCTACAAATAATCGATGGCTTGCCAGGAAATTGACCACTCCAGTGAACCTTGCGCCCCACTGCAACCGGGGCTCGCCCGGGCATCTCCCAGAACCCTGGGTTTCCCCTAGGTTTGCTTTGCAATTTAAATACCAGAATCAGCACAATATTTACAGACGATGCACGCCATGCCGCCCGAGACACATGCAGGACCCCGCGCTCCCCAGGAAAAGCGCTACCTCCAGCTTGCCGGTCTGTTTCGCAACAAGATCGTCACCGGGCAGTGGGCCGTAGGCAGCTCGATTCCCACCGTGGAGCAGCTCGAAGCGCTGCACAGCGCCTCGCGCACCACCGTGCGCATGGCATTGGGCAACCTGGTCAGCGAAGGGCTGCTCAGGACGCGCAAGCGTGGCGGCACCCAGGTCATGGCCGCGCCCCTGCGCCCCCCGTCGTTTCTGCTGCCTTCGACCTGGAAGGACCTGGTGGTGTTTCACAGCAACACCGGTTACCGCCTGCTGGCCAGCGAAGCCGACTGCCGGCCCGTGATTCCCGCGGGCCTGAGCAGCGTACAGGGCGAGCTGGCCCCGGCCTACCAGCGCCTGCTGGGCCTGCACTGCTGCGGCGACCAGCCGTTTTGCCTGAGCCAGATGTACATAGAGCAAAGCCTTTACGACCGGATCGCGCCGCAATTGCCGCAGCTGACCGTGGTCGAGGCGCTCACGCGCGGCCCGCGTCCGCTCACGGCGGCCCGCCAGCGCCTGAGCGTCGCGCCCGCCGATGAACTGATCCAGACCCACCTGGGCGTGCCGCTGGGCACGCCGCTGCTGCAGACGCTGCGCTGGGCCGAAGACCGCAAGGGCCAGATCGTGCACTGGGCCCAACTGCGCTTTCTCAGCGAGTACGCGCACATCGAAATGGATTTGCTGGGCTAGGGGTGCGCGCGCGCCCTGGTTACGGTCTGTGACGTCGATTGCCACAGGTTTAGGCTAAGGTGCTGGCAACGTATCACTCTGTCAGGAATTTCCATGCCACTGCGCACTGCTTCCCTTTCCGTTTGCGCCATCGCGCTGGCCCTTCTTGCGGGCTGCAGCAGCATGGGCACCCCCTGGAGCAGCAGCGGCGCCACCACCGCGCCCGCACCGGCGCCCAGGCAGATCTGCAACGCCCAGCCCGCGCAAGGCTTCGTAGGCCGCACCAACACTTCGCAGAACCTCGAACAGGCACGCCAGCGCGCGGGCGCGGCCATGGCGCGCGTGCTGCATCCGGGCCAGGTGACAACGCGTGAATTCAATGCCGAGCGCCTGAATCTGGAAGTCGATGCCACGGGCCGCATTCTGGCGGTGCGCTGCGGGTGATATTTCCCTGACTTGAGGGCAGGCTGTTCGCGCCGAGTCATGGCCCCTCAATCCGCCAAAAACAGCTCCTGCAAATCGCTGAGGAAATCAAACCCCAGCTCGGTAGGCGTCACCCGCCCGGCTGCGCGCGTGATCAGCCCCTTGCGCTCGGCGGTGTCCAGCCCCTTGGCAATGGCGCTCAACGGCAGGCCCGTGCGCTCCATGTACTGCTGCAGCGTGAAGCCCTCGCGCAGGCGCAGCGCGTTGAGCATGTACTCGAACGGCAGCTCGGCGCGGCGCACTTCGTTGTCCTGGGCCAGCGCATGGCCGGCGAGCGCCTGGTCCATGTAGCGCGCGGGATCGCGAAACCGCACCTGGCGCACCACGCGGTGGGCGAAGCTCAGCTTGCTGTGCGCGCCCGCGCCTATGCCCAGGTAGTCGCCGAACTGCCAGTAGTTGGTGTTGTGGAAGCACGCGTGGCCCGGCTGGGCATAGGCCGAAATCTCGTAGCGCTGCATGCCGGTGCGCGCCGTCGTTTCGCTGATGCGGTCGAGCATCGCATAGGCCGTGTCGTCCTCGGGAATGGCCGGCGGGAACTTGGCGAAATAGGTATTGGGCTCGATGGTCAGGTGGTAGATCGAGATATGCGGCGGCTTGAACGACAGCGCTGTCTGCAAATCGCGATCGAGGTCCTCGAGCGTCTGGCCGGGCAAGGCATACATGATGTCGAGGTTGAAGGTCTCGAAGGCCTCGGCCGCCTCGGCCACGGCCGCGCGCGCCTGGTCGCCGTCGTGCACGCGCCCGAGCGCACGCAGGAAACGGTCGTCAAAGCTTTGCACGCCTATCGACAGCCGCGTCACGCCGGCCGCGCGGTAGGCGCGAAAGCGGTCCTTCTCGAACGTTCCGGGGTTGGCCTCTAGCGTGATTTCGCAGTCGGGCTCCATGCGCACGCGCGCGCGCACGGCCGCGATCAGCCGGTCTATGGCCGCGGGCGAAAACAGGCTGGGCGTTCCCCCGCCCATGAAGATGCTGTGCACCGTGCGGCCCCAGACCAGCGGCAGCGCCGCCTCGAGATCGGCAATCAGCGCGTCGACATAGCGCGCCTCGGGCAGGCCGGTCTGCGCGTCGCCCTTGCGCCATTCGTGCGAGTTGAAATCGCAGTACGGGCACTTCTTGAGGCACCAGGGCAGGTGGATATACAGCGACAGCGGCGGCAGGCTGCCCAGCTGCAGCGTGCCCGGGCGCATGTAGTGCTGTATGTCGCGCTGCACCGCGGGCCCGCTGTCTGCGCCAGGCCCCGAGGCCACGGGTTCGATCGGAATCATCATCACATCCAGCGTTCGCGCACCAGTGCCAGCATCTGCTTCGTTGCCTGGCCGCGGTGGCTGTGCGCATGCTTGAGCGCGGGGTCCATCTCGGCAAAGGTCAGGCCGAGTTCGGGCAGCAGCAGCACCGGGTCGAAGCCGAAGCCGTTGGCGCCGCGCGGCGCGGGTGCGATCAGCGCCTGGACCCGGCCCACGGCGATCAGCGGCTCGGGGTCGCGCGCGCTGCGCACGCCGACCAGCGTGCTGACCATGGCCGCGCGGCGGTTGTCCACCCCCTGCAGCTGCTCGAGCAGCGCGCGCACATTGTTGGCGTCGCTTTTCTCGTAGCCGAACTGGGTGCAGTAGTAGGCGGTATCGACGCCCGGCAGACCGCCGAAGTGATCGATGCACATGCCGGCATCGTCGGCGATCGCGGGCAGGCCCGTGCGCTCGGCCGCAAAGCGCGCCTTGCTCAGCGCGTTCTCGACAAAAGTGCAATGCGGCTCGGGCGCCTCGCCTTCGAACAGGTCACCCTGGCAGACGAGTTCCACGCCCAGCGGGGCGAACATGGCTTGCAGCTCGACGAGCTTGCCGCGGTTGTTGGAGGCTAGGACAATTTTCATGGATCCAATGGCAGGGCCGCGCCGGGCGCGCCTGCGATGACAAAAAAGTTTTCAGCGCCGGGGCTCGCCGGGGTGGCGAATGGCGGCGTTGATTTCGGCGATCGAGCGCTCGATGGCGGCATCGCTGAGCTCGTCTTCGGGCGCTTGCAGCGCTTCGGGCGGCAGCGTCGACGCGAGCACATCGTCGTGCGGCGCTGCGGTCGAAATGCGCTGCAGCGGACTTTGCGGGCCGGGCATTTCCCATTCCAGCGCGATCGCGGTGACATTGTCGCTGCTGCTGCCCGCACGCTGCAGCGCCGCGTACACCAGCCGTGGCACGCACAGGGATACTGGATCGCGCGCCAGGCCCGCGAGCAGCTCGGCATCGCTGACCGGGTCCCACAGTCCATCGGAGCACAGCAGCAGGCGGTCGCCACGCGCGAGCCGGCTCGGCCCGGCCTGGTCATAGAGCGGCGGCGTCGGCGAGCCCAGGCAGGTGAACAGCAGGTTGCGGCTGACGCTGGCCTGCGGCGGGACTGAACGCTCGGCTCTCGCGCGATAGGAATGGTCGCGCGTGCGCGCCAGCAGCGCGCCGCCGCGCAGCAGATACAGGCGCGAATCGCCGCAGTGAATCCAGTGCACCTGGCCCTGCTGCAACAGCGCCGCGACCAGCGTGGTGCGCGGTGCGTCGGCCATGCGGCGCTCGTGCGCATAGCGCAGGATATGGTGATGGGCCTGCAGCAAGGCCTCGGCCAGAAAGGCCGGCACATCGGCGAGCTGCGGCGTGGCACGCGCCTCGAACAGCGCAAAGAACTGCTGCAGCGCGATCTGCGCCGCGACTTCGCCTTGGGCATGCCCGCCCATGCCGTCGGCCACCACCAGCAGGCAGGCTTCACGCGTGTAGCAGTAGCCCATGCGGTCTTCGTTCTTCGCACGCCCGCCGCGGCGGCTGAGCTGGAACACCGAGAACTTCATGGCGCCGGCGGCGTGCCGCGCGCGCCGCTGATCTTCTGCACGCTCTTGCGGGTGTCGCTGACCAGCGCGCCGATCTGCAGGCGCATTTTCTCGGCCATGCTGAGCCGGGTATGGCGGCGCTCGGCTTCGCGGTTGAGTTCCTTTTGCAGCGTGAACACCGACTGCGGCCGCGACAGCGGATCGGGCGCCATGCACCATTCCACGACCTCGATCAGCTTGTCGGAGTAGACCCCGCGCAGCTTGGACAGGGCCTGGCCCAGCCGGTCCTTTTCGAGCCGCTGCGGCGCCGCCGGCGGCGGCACGCCCTGCATGCAGGCATAGATGCAGGCGCCTATCGCATAGATGTCGGTCCACGGCCCCATGGTCTCGCCGCGGCGGTACATCTCGGGAGCCGCGAAGCCGGGCGTATACATCGGCCGGATGAAGCTGCCTTCCTTGGACAGCACTTCGCGCGCCGCGCCGAAATCGAGCAGCACGGCGCGGTCGTCGTCGGTGATGAAAATGTTCGCCGGCTTGATGTCAAGGTGCAGCATCTTGTGCTGGTGCACGATGCGCAGGCCGCGCAGCACCTCGTCGAACAGCGAGCGTATCGATGATTCGCGCAGCACCTTGTCGGTCTTGACGCCACGCGCCGTGAGAATGAATTCCTGCAGGTTCGCGCCTTCGAGGTAATTCATGACCATGTAGACGGTCTCGTTCTCGCGAAAGAAATTGAGCACGCTGACCACCGACGGATGCGACAGCTGGGCCAGCGATCGCCCTTCCTCGAAAAAACTCTTGAGGCCCAGCCGGTAGAGCGACAGCTTCTCGGGCACGACCCGCGGCAGGCGCTCGCCCGGGTCGCGCAAGGCCAGCGACGCGGGCAGGTATTCCTTGATCGCCACCTGCTGGCCCGCGGCGTCGAGCGCCAGGTAGACCACGCCGAATCCTCCGGCAGACAAGCGCCGCACAATGCGGTATCCCCCTATCACGCTATCGGCAGGAAGGGGGGCAGGCTTGATCTTGGAAGACATTTTTTACGGGTAAACCTCGTGAATGGGGCGGAACCCGGATAATCAGCGGATTGCAAGCAACCATCAAAAGTCCAATGTCAGTTTACAGCATGACCGGATACGCCAGCGCCCAGCACGGCGCGTCTGCCGAGGGTGCTGAAGCGCCTGCGGGCAACCGGCGACTCGGTCTCGAGATCCGTTCGGTCAACAGCCGCTTCCTCGACCTGTCGTTCCGTCTGCCCGACGAATTGCGCATGCACGAGCCGGCCCTGCGCACCCTGCTGACCGCGCGCCTCAAGCGCGGCAAGGTCGAAGTGCGCGCCGCGATCGAATCCGAAGACAGTGGCAGCGTCCCCCAGCCTTCGCCCCAGTTGCTGCAGCGCCTGGTCTCGGCGCAGGACACCATCCAGGCCTGGCTGCCCAACGCGCGGCCCTTGAGCGTGTCCGACGCGCTGCGCCTGTGCGGCGCGGGCGACGGCGACCGCGGCCAGGACTGGAGCAGCGTGCTGCCCGCGCTGGCCACCCAGGCGCTCGAAGCGCTGGTGCAGGCGCGTGCGCGCGAAGGCAAGCGCCTGGCCGACATGCTGCACGACAGGCTGCAGCAGTTGCGCGCGCTCGCGCTGACCGCCACCCCGCTGATTCCGCAGCTCGTCGAGCAGCAACGCCAGCGCTTTGTCGAGCGCTGGAAAGACGCGATGGCGCTGGCCGAAGGCTCGGTCGCGCCCGAGGCCGCGCAGGACCGCGCGCTGACCGAAGCCACGGCGTTTGCGATCCGCATCGACGTGGCCGAGGAAATCACGCGCATGGACTCGCACCTCGATGAAATCGAGCGCCTGCTGAAAAAAGGCGGCGAAATCGGCAAGCGCCTGGATTTCCTGATCCAGGAGCTGCACCGCGAAGCCAACACCCTGGGCTCGAAGTCCGCCGCGCTCGAGCTCACCCGCATCAGTGTCGACATGAAGGTCCTGATCGAGCAGATGCGCGAGCAGGTGCAAAACATCGAATAAACCACCATTTCACAGGGCGCGCAAGCGCCCTTTTTGCAAGACGCCGCCAACCCGGCGCACCGATCCGCTTATGCAACATCCCGGAAATCTCTTTGTCGTCGCCGCCCCCAGTGGGGCCGGCAAGTCCAGCCTGGTCAAGGCCTTGCGCGAGCTCGACGCCCATGTCTCGCCCTCGGTCTCGCACACCACGCGCGCGCCGCGCGGCCAGGAAAAGCACGGGCGCGAATACTTCTTCGCGTCCGAGCATGAATTCGACGCCATGGTCGCCAACCATGCGTTCCTCGAATGGGCCAATGTCCATGGCAAGCGCTATGGCACGTCCAAGCGCGCGCTCGCCGAGCGCCTGGCCGGCGGCGCCGACGTGCTGCTCGAGATCGACTACCAGGGTGCACTGCAGGTCAAGCAGGCCTTCCCCGAGGCGGTGCTGATCTTCATCCTGCCGCCGAGCTGGGAAGAGCTGCGCGCGCGCCTGGAAAACCGTGGCGAGGACAGCCCCGAAGTGATCGAGCTGCGCCTGAAGAACGCTTGCGAGGAAATGGCCCAGGTGCAAAAGTTCGACTTCGTTATAATCAACGAGTTGTTCGAGACTGCGCTTTTCGATCTGAAAGCGATCATTCACGCCCAGCGACTCAAGTATGCGGCCCAGCGAAGTGCGCGTGCCGATACCTTCGAGTCGCTCAATATCACCTGAATTTCCCTGGAGTATCCTGATGGCACGCATCACCGTTGAAGACTGCCTGGAGCAAATCCCCAACCGCTTCCAACTCGTTCTGGCCGCCACCTACCGCGCCCGCATGCTGAGCCAAGGCCACACGGCCAAGATCGAAAGCAAGAACAAACCGGCGGTCACCGCCCTGCGCGAAATCGCCGCCGGCAAGGTCGGCCTGGAGATGCTCAAGAAGGTTCCGGGCTGACCCCGGACGCTGCCGTCACGGCGAGCCGAAACGGCAACAGAGGCACCGCTTTGCGGTGCTTTTTTTTGTGCAATGCGAAACCCAACAGCGAGCGCGCTACATTAAAGGTATGAAAGCGGTCCAGCCCCAGTCACCTGTCCCAGACGCCACCCTCCCTGTCACTGCCCCGGCACCAGAGAGCCCGGCGAGTGCGGCCGCCGTATCCGCGCAGGCCGCCGCCTCGGCCACTGCCGTTTCCCGGGCCGCATTTTCCGCGCTGCTCGACAACCTCGGCTATCTGGACAGCGCGAGCATCGAACAGGTGCGCCAGGCCTATCTGTTCGCCGACCAGGCCCATACCGGCCAGTGGCGCAGCAGCGGCGACCCGTACATCACCCATCCGATTGCCGTGACGTCGCTGTGCGCTTCCTGGAAGCTTGATGCACCCGCACTGATGGCGGCGCTGATGCACGACGCGATGGAAGACTGCGGCGTCACCAAGGGCGACCTGGCCGCGCGTTTCGGCACGCCCGTGGCCGAACTGGTCGACGGACTGACCAAGCTCGACAAGCTGCAGTTCAATACCCGCGAGGAAAACCAGGCCGAATCGTTTCGCAAGATGCTGCTGGCCATGGCGCGCGACGTGCGCGTCATCCTCATCAAGCTGGCCGACCGCACGCACAACATGCGCACGCTGTCGGACATGCCGCGCAGCAAATGGGGCCGGATTGCGTCCGAGACGCTGGAGATCTACGCGCCCATCGCCCATCGCCTGGGCCTGAACCAGACCTACCGCGAACTGCAGGACCTGTCGTTCCGCCACCTGCATCCGTGGCGCTATTCGACGCTGTCCAAGGCGATTGCCAAGTCACGCACGCGCCGCCGCGACCTGGTGCAGCGCGTGCAGACCGAAGTCGATGCGCAGTTTGCGCGCCAGGGCCTGCAGGCGCGGCTCGCGGGCCGCGAAAGCACGCTGTACTCGCTGTACCTGCGCATGGAGAAGAACCACCAGAGCTTTGCCAAGGTCACGGACATCTACGGCTTTCGCGTCATCGTGCCTTCGGTCACCGAATGCTATACGGCGCTGGGCGTGCTGCACCAGATGTACAAGCCCGTGCCCGGCAAGTTCAAGGACCACATCGCGATTCCGAAGAACAACGGCTACCAGTCGCTGCACACCACGCTGGTCGGCCCTTCGGGCGTGAGCATCGAGTTCCAGATGCGCACCGAGGAAATGCACATCGTCGCCGAAGCCGGCGTCGCCGCGCACTGGCTCTACCAGGCGCAGCAGCGCCCCGGCGACAGCGAGCAGATGAGCACCCAGTGGCTGCAGTCGCTGCTCGACATCCAGAACGAGACGCGCGATGCGACCGAGTTCTGGGACCACGTCAAGGTCGACCTGTTCCCCGACGCGGTCTATGTGTTCACGCCCAAGAGCGAAATCATGGCCATGCCGCGCGGCGCGACCGTGGTCGACTTCGCCTACGCGATCCACAGCAAGATCGGCAACCATGCGACGGCCGCGCGCATCAACAACGAGGACGTGCCGCTGCGCACCGAGCTCAAGAGCGGCGACGTGATCGAAATCATCACCGCCGAGAACGCGCGCCCCAATCCAGCCTGGCTGGGCTTCGTGAAAACCGCGCGCGCGCGCTCCAAGATCCGCCACCACCTCAAGACTTCGGCCCAGAGCGAGTCCGCGAGCCTGGGAGAAAAGCTGCTGTCGCAGGCATTGCGCGCCGAAGGCATCGAACACCTGCCGCCGCAGGATGAGGCGAACCAGGCGCTCTGGGACCGGCTGCTGCAGGACACGGGCAACCGCAGCCGCAGCGAACTGCTGACCGACATCGGCATGGGCCGGCGCATCGCCAGCCTGGTCGCGGCGCGCATCATGGTGCTGCTGGGCGACCATGGCCAGCGGCCCAACGCCGTGCTGCTGAGCCAGGAACGCTACAGCGCCAAGGACAAGATTTCCCAGGGTACGGTGAGCCTCGACGGCAGCACCAACGCCTCGATCCGCTTCGCGCATTGCTGCCGCCCGGTACCCGGCGACCCGGTTCTGGGCTACCTGGGCCGCGGCGAAGGCCTGATGGTGCACCATGCGCATTGCGCAATCGTCAAGCGCCTCTACGAGAAGGACCCGGACCGCTTCATCTCCGTCGAATGGGCCGAAGGCCTGACCCAGGTGTTCGAAAGCGGCATCCTGGTCACCGTGCGCAACGGCAAGGGCGTGCTGGCGCGCGTGGCCTCCGAACTCACAGATGCCGAAGTCGACATCCAGCACCTCGAAATGGTCGATGAAGCGCCCATGGGCACGACCGACCTGCGCTTCGTGGTCTCGGTCAGGAACCAGCAGCAGGTAGAAGCCGCGCTGCGCAACCTGCGCCGCGCCCCGGTGGTCATCAAGGCGATGCGCATCATGCCGTCGGTGGACTGACACCCCCTGAGCGGCTGGCGCCGCTTCCCCCTCTCTCGCTGCGCGGGAGGGGGGCGGCAGCCTCGCTGCGCGGCGGCGTCCTGAGCTCCGTCGAAGGGCTCGCTGCCCCCTTGCTGGGGCACGCCAGTTTCATGCTTTGTAGTTATCGATGACGCGCAAGCAAGCTATGCCCGTGCTTCGGGGTAACGTACTTCCAGCACCTCCAGCAGCCGCACGCCGCCCGGCGTCTGCAGCGCGACTTCGTCGCCCACGCGCGCCTTGAGCAGTGCGCGCGCGACCGGCGAGATCCAGCTGACTTCGCCCTGGGCGCTGTTCGCTTCGTCTATGCCCATGATGGTCACGCTGCGCTGCATGCCGTCGTTCTCGACATAGGTCACGGTCGCGCCAAAGAAAATCTGTTCGCTGCCCGCGTGCACGGCAGGGTCGACGACTTCGGCGATTTCCAGGCGCTTGGTCAGAAAGCGGATGCGCCGGTCGATCTCGCGCAGGCGCTTCTTGCCGTAGAGATAGTCGCCGTTTTCCGAACGGTCGCCATTGCTCGCCGCCCAATGGACGATATCGACGATCTGCGGACGCTCGGTATCGATCAGCGCGAACAGCTCGTCGCGCAGGCGCTGGTATCCCTGGGGAGTGATGTAGTTCTTGCTGCCGGCCGGAATGGGCGCCAGCGCGCCCGGATCGTCCTCGTCATCCCCGGCGTCGGATTCTTTGGTGAAAGCCTTGCTCATGCACCGATCTTCACACCAAAGTGGACCGCACAAACGAAAAAGCCCCAGAACCTTTCAGTTCTGGGGCTTGTCGTTTGGTGCGGCTGGCAGGAATCGAACCCACGACCCCTTGGTTCGTAGCCAAGTACTCTATCCAGCTGAGCTACAGCCGCTAAGCATTCGATTATAGACCAAAAATTTGCGCCGCAGAAGAAACCCCGGAATTCTTTGACCGACATCGCTGGCTCCCGCCGTAGGGCAAGCACAGAGGAACTTCGCCTACATTCGGTCAATAGTCAAAATAACAATAATTGTTTTATTTAATAGTAAACCACTATGAACAAACGATTGTTTACCGACCTGCTTCTGGTCACCGTACTGATGGGAGCTGCACTGTGCATTGCCCGGGGCATTCTCCAGTCTTCCATTGCATCCTTCTTCGGCGCCTGGGGGCTGCTGCTCAGTGCCATTCTGATCTGGCTGGAGTCGAGGCGTTCGCGGCGTGAGGCTCCATCGGCCATCGAAGACACCGCACGGCCTCGCACTGCAGACTTCCAATGAGAACGATCAGCCCCGGGACCTGCAGTCCCGGGGCGCGGCGCGACCGGCACAACCCAGGCTTTCCGGCGGCAAAGGCTCTTTTCCCATGGACGACAGATAGCCAAAATACAAGCAACCCAAAATCCAATAGACGAATGCCATGATGAAACATTTGCTTGCCAAGCTTGTTCTGGCTGCCACTTCGATGGGCGCCGCGCTGTGCATCATCAAAGGCGTTGTCACGCCTTGCATCGCATTCCTGCTCGGCGCCTGGGCACTGGTGTTCGGCGGCCTTGTGGTCTTGAATGAACTGCGACGCGAGCGCCAGCAACTCCATCGGGCATCGATGCGACCAAA
This sequence comes from Pantoea sp. 18069, assembly GCF_902706035.1. GTDB lineage: Bacteria > Pseudomonadota > Gammaproteobacteria > Burkholderiales > Burkholderiaceae_C > Comamonas. The sequence continues at coordinate 202,282 of NZ_CACSJA010000002.1, forward strand.
TTGCAATGTATTCCGCCCAATCGATGGCGTATTGCCGCAGGCAATGCCCCGAGGCCTGTCCCGGCGCTGACCCGCAAATGCATGCCCGCATGCGTTGCACCAGACGGCCGTCATGCTGCATGTGCGCGGGACAAACGAAAAAGCCCCAGAACATTGCTGTTCTGGGGCTTGTCGTTTGGTGCGGCTGGCAGGAATCGAACCCACGACCCCTTGGTTCGTAGCCAAGTACTCTATCCAGCTGAGCTACAGCCGCTTTGGCGGAAAGCAGTGAAACCACCACTGACCTGGAAGCCTTTTTGCATCGATCACCGATAAGGTTCTCGTGCTCAGGAATCCGACAGCGTGAATCATAACAGTGAAATTTGACCGGCAAATCAAGTCGGCCATTATTTGACGCTGTCCGGGACTGCGCTCACAGAACCTTCTTGCCGCGCAATTCCTGCAGGGCAGCGGCATCGAGCCCCAGGTATGCGTGCAGCACCTCGTCGGTATGCTGGCCCAGGGCCGGCGGTGCGTGGCGCAGCGTGACCGGGGTGTCCGACAGCCGCAGCGGGCTGGCCGTGGTGACCACGCGGTTGATGGTCTGCCCCGCGGGTGGCTGGGCGCCGGGATAGCGCTCCTGCTCCACCCGCAGGCCGCGTGCCACCACCTGCGGGTCCTCGAAAGCCTGGCCTATGTGGTTGATCGGTCCGCAGGGCACGGCCTTGTCCTCCAGCAGCGCCACCCAGGCCGCCGTGGTGCGGCTGCGGGTGAGTTCGGCCATCATGGGCACCAGCACTTCGCGGTGGATGACGCGCCCGGCATTGGTCGCAAAGCGCTCGTCGCGCGCCCAGTCCACAGCGACCGCCTCGCAAAAGCGTCCGAACTGCCCGTCGTTGCCTATGGCCAGCAGCACGTTGCCGTCCTGCGTGGGAAAGTCCTGATAGGGCACGACGCTGGGGTGGGTGTTGCCCTGGCGACCGGGCACATGACCGGTGTTCAGGTAACCCGTGCCCTGGTTGCCCAGCACGGCCATGGCCACATCCAGCAGCGCCATGTCGATGTGCTGGCCGCGACCGGTGCGGTGGCGGGCCTCGACGGCGCCGAGGATGGCCGTGGTGGCGTACATGCCGGTGAACAGGTCGATCACGGCCACGCCCACGCGCATGGGCCCGCCACCGGGTTCACTGTCGGCGCGGCCGGTGATGCTCATCATGCCGCTCATGGCCTGCACCAGCAGGTCGTAGCCGGCGCGCGGCGCGTACGGGCCGGTCTGGCCAAAGCCGGTGACCGAGCAGTAGATCAGCCGCGGGTTCAGGGCGCTCAGGCTGGCGTAGTCGAGCCCGTAGCGCTTGAGGCCGCCGGTCTTGAAGTTCTCCACCACCACGTCGCTTTGCATGGCCAGCGCACGGATCAGTTGCTGGCCCTCGGGCGTGGCCATGTCCACGGTGACCGAACGCTTGTTGCGGTTGCAGGCGGCAAAGTAGCAGGCGTTCGCCGTGGGCTGGCCCTCGGCGTCGGGAAAGAAGGGCGGCCCCCAGTGGCGCGTGTCATCGCCTTCGCCGGGTTTCTCGATCTTGATGACGTCGGCCCCCATGTCTGCCAGGTTCTGGGTACACCAGGGCCCGGCCAGCACGCGCGAGAGATCGAGCACGCGCAGGTGGCCGAGTGCGCCTGGGCGGGTGTCCATGGAAGGCGCGAGAGAGGTTGCGGCAGTAGGGGCGGAGGTGGGTTCGATGGCGCTCATGGGGGGACTCGGATTTCAGGAGGAAGCCGCATCGGGCTGTGCCCGGCCATCCTATGACGCGCGCCCCGGGCGCGGCTTCACATTTGTGGAAGATGGCATTCGCAACCATGCATGACACGGCCGCCTCGCAGGTCGAGAAAGGCCGGAAGATAGCGGATGACAGGTCCTAGAATGCCTGCCATGACTATGCACTTTGATCTTGTGGATCTGCGCCTGATGGTGCACATCGCCGACGCCAACAGCATGACACGCGGCGCGGAGTTTTCCTTCATTTCTCTGCCAGCGGCCAGCACGCGCATCAAGAACCTCGAGGAAAGCATAGGCACCAAGCTGCTGTACCGCACCAGCCAGGGCGTCACGCTGACGCCGCCGGGCCAGGCCTTCGTGGCCCATGCGCGCATGGTGCAAAGCCAGATCGAACATCTGCGCGGCGACATGCAGGAATATGTGCAAGGCATCAAGGGCCATGTGCGGGTGTTTGCCAACACCACCTCGCTGGGCGAGTTCCTGCCTCCCGTGCTGCGCCATTACCTGCGCCGCAACCCGGACGTGAACATCGACCTGCGCGAACGCCCATCGCACGACATCGTGCGCGCCGTCACCGAAGGGCAGACCGACATCGGCATCGTCGCCGGCCTGGTGCGCACCGAGAACCTGGAGACCCTCCCCTACCGCCGCGACCGGCTGGTGCTGGTCGTGCCGCGGGGCCATCCGCTGGACGGCCAGATGCAGATCGACTTCGCCGACACGCTGGATCTGGACTACGTCGGCCTGCAGGAATCCACCGCCATCCATGCTTTTTTGCGCCAGGCCAGCGACCAGTTGCACCGCCCCATCAAGCAGCGCATCCAGGTCAGCAATTTCGAGACCGCCTGCCGCATGATCGAGTCCGGCGTGGGTGTGGGCGTGCTGCCCGAATCGGCGGCCAGCCGCCATGCGCAGGCCATGGCCATCGCCCTCGTGCCGCTGTCGGATGCCTGGTCGGTGCGCGAGATGAAGATCTGCGTGCGCAGCCTGGAGGCCCTGCCCTCGTTTGCGCAGGAACTGGTGGAGCTGCTGGTCGCCGACGCCCAGGGCCAGTTGAAGTTCGATTGAGGGGGCGACGGACGCGATAGCGGGCGCCTTGCCGCAAATAGCCCTTCGACTTCGCTCTCAAGAAACAGCTTTTTTTCCAAATAAATCAATGGCTTAGCAATGGTCCGATTTATGCAAACAGCGATCGCAAAGTCATGATTTTTTTCCAAAACGAATAGCTAATGGCCGTTCGCCCTGAGCTTCCCTAGGCGGGCCCGTCGAAGGGTGTCTCCACCCTAGGCCAGTGCGCCAGTTCATCCTTCGACAGGCTCAGGACGAACGGGATTTTGAGGCCGTGCTTTAACTTGAGCACGCTGTTTCTTGTCAACGCATTGCGAGGCTTGGCCTCGCTTACCTTGCTCAGGGCGAACGGGGAAAAACCGTTCGTGGTGAGCCTCGCTCGGCGCGCCCGTCGCACCATGAACGGCCTGTCCTCATGCCACGCTGTTTCTTGATAACGCCTGGCGAGACTCGTCTCGCTTACCCCGCTCAGAGCGAACGGTTGGGGGCCGGCCATCTGGCAAAGCCTTTTGTTTAGTTCACAGCCTGTGAAACCGGCGCGCCCCAGCAAAGGGGCACCGAGCAAGGGCCGCCCCGCAGCGAGGCTGCCGCCCCCCTCCACCGAAGGATGAGAGGGGGGAGACGCGTTAGCGGCTCAGGGGGTGCTCTCCAATTTCGTTGGCGCCAGCCAATACTTGAACGTGCCATGGGCCGTGGCCACCAGTTGTCCGTCTTCGTCGGTCAGTTGCGCCGCGCAGCTGCACAGGCTGCGGCTGGCGTGCACCACCCAGCCTTCGGCCAACAACGCGCCACGACCGGGGCGGTGAAAGCGGCTGCTCATCTCCACCGTCACCGCGGTCTGCGAAGGCGCCTCGGGCAGCTCGCTTGCCGCGCGCGACATCACCGAATCGAGCAGCGTCATCAGCACGCCGCCGTGCGCGGCAGGCAGTTGGTTGAGCAGCTCCTCGCGCAGGTGCGGCAGGCGAATGTGCACCTTGCCGGGCGGAGCGCTCACCTGGGCAGCGCCTATGAGGCGCATGAAGGAGCTGCGCTCCGACAAGGTGGTGCTCATGCGTTCCTGGCCTCGCGGATCATGTTGCGCGCAATGATGATCTGCTGGATCTGCGTCGTGCCCTCGTACAGGCGAAACAGCCGCACGTCGCGGTAAAAGCGCTCGATGCCGAACTCCGCCAGATAGCCCGAGCCGCCGAGGATCTGCACCGCGCGGTCGGCCACGCGGCCCACCATTTCGGTGGCGAACATCTTGCAGCACGAAGCTTCGGTCGAGACGTTCTGGCCCGCATCGCGGCGGCGTGCGGCGTCGAGCACCATGCATTCGGCGGCATACAGTTCGGCCTGGCTGTCGGCCAGCATGGCCTGCACCAGCTGGAACTCGCAGATGGGCTGGCCGAACTGCTTGCGGTCCAGTGCATAGCCCAGCGCGTCGCGCAAGATGCGCTGGGCCACGCCCACGCTGACGGCGGCAATGTGGATGCGGCCCTTGTCCAGCACCTTCATGGCCGTCTTGAAGCCCTGGCCTTCCTTCAGGCCGATGAGGTTGGCCGCGGGCACGCGCACATTGTCGAAGAACACGTCGCAGGTGTGGGCGCCCTTCTGGCCCATCTTGACATCGTTCTTGCCAAAGCTGATGCCGGGGCTCCCGGCGTCGACGATGAAGGCCGAGACGCCGCCCGCGCCCTTGTTGGCCGCGTCGGTGCGGGCCATCAGCGTGAACATGCCGGCATGCGGCGCGTTGGTGATGAAACGCTTGTTGCCGTTGACCACGTAGTGGTCGCCGTCCCGGGTGGCTGTGGTGCGCAGCGAAGCCGCATCGGAGCCCGCCTCGGGCTCGGTCAGCGCAAACGAGGCCATGATTTCACCCGTGGCCAGCTTGGGCAGCCAGGCCGCCTGCTGCTCGGGCGTGCCGTCCATCAAGATGCCCTGCGAGCCAATGCCCACCGTCGTGCCGATCACCGAGCGAAAGGCCGGCGAAGTCTGGCACAGCTCGAACAGCACGCGCACTTCCTCTTCCATCGTCAGCTCGAGCCCGCCGAAATGTTCGGGAATGGTCATGCCGAACAGGCCCAGGTCGCGCATCTCCTGCACGATGGTCTCGGGAATCTCGTCGGTCTCGGCCACTTCGTTTTCGGCCGGCACCAGGCGCTCGCGCACAAAGCGGCGCACGCTGTCGAGCAGGGCTTGCAGGGTTTCTTGGTCGCGGATCATGTTCTTTCATCTTTCTTGTGGGGGCTCAAAGCATTTCGGCTGTGCCGAGGATGGCGGTGGACTGGCTCGACAGCGTGCCGCCGTTGCCATGGACCACGGCCGTGCGATGGCGTCCCAGCTGGCGCTGGCCGGCCTGGCCGCGCAGTTGGCGCACGGCTTCGATCAGCGCGAAGATGCCGTACATGCCCGGGTGTACGCAGGACAGCCCGCCGCCATTGGTGTTGACGGCCAGCCGCCCACCGGGGGCGATGCCGCCGTCCTGCACAAAAGCGCCGGCCTCGCCCTTGGCGCAAAAGCCCAGGTCTTCCAGGAACAGCAAGGTGTTGATGGTGAAGGCGTCGTAGAGCTGGGCCATGTCCATATCGGCCGCGGTCAGGCCCGCCATCGCGAAGGCCTGGGCGCCGGACTGGGCGGCCGAAGTCGTCGTCAGGTCGGGCATGCACGAGATCTGGCGATTCCAGATGGCCGTGGCATTGCCCAGTACATAGACCGGGGGCTGGGGCAGGTCCCTGGCGCGATCGGCGCGCACCAGCACGATGGCGCCGCCACCGTCCGTCACCAGGCAGCAGTCGCGCACGCCCAGCGGGCTGGCAATGGGACGTGCGCGCAGCACGTCCTCGATGCTCAACGGGTCGCGCATGAAGGCTTCGGGATTGCGCTGGGCCCAGGCACGCGCGGCCACGGCCACTTCGGCCAGCTGCTCGCGCGTGGTGCCGAATTCATGCATGTGGCGCGCGGCAGCCAGCGCATAGGCCGTGACGGGCAGTACGGGCTCGAAGGGGAACTCGTAGGGCTGGGGGTCGAGGAAGCGGCGCGCGGCCTGGCCTTCCTTGCGCCCGAACGTGGCCGAGCGCTGCGCGCTGCCGTAGCACACGAGCACGGCCTTGCACTGGCCGGCCTCGAGGGCGCGCATCGCGGGCAGCAAATGGGCAATGAAGCTGCTGCCGCCGATCATGGTGCCGTCCACATAGGTCGGGTTGATGCCCAGGTGCTCGATCACCGGCATGGTCCACATGCTGGCGTTGACGCTGCAGGTGGCCAGGCCGTCAATGTCCTGCATGGTCAGGCCGGCGTCGGCCACGGCGGCGTGCGCGGCGCGCACCAGCAGCGTCATGTCGTCCATGCCGGGCGCTTCGCCGCAGCCATAGGTGGCGGCGCCGGCGATGGCCACGCGTGCGCGCAGCGGGCGGTTCACGGCAGCCGCATCGAGTGCCGAGCGGGGAATGTTCGATCGGGCGTTCATGCTGGCGCTCCCTTTTCCTGCGCAGGCTGGAACAGCACCAGGCCACGTCCGTCCTTGTGGACCACCTGGGCCTGCACACGCAGGCCGATGCGCACCGCTTCAGGGGCCAGGCCTTCGACGCGGCTCATCATGCGCACGCCCTCGTCCAGGTCGATCAGCGCCACGTTGTAGTTGCCGCCTGCGTCCTGCTTGCGCGAGATGGTGCTCGTGGAATAGACGGTACCCAGGCCGCTGGCACCTACCCAGCGCAGGGGGCTGGCGCCGCAATGCGGGCACAGCTCGCGCGGCGTGAAGACATGCTGCTGGCACTGCGGACAGTGCTGCAGGCAAAAGCGGCCGGCATCCAGCTCGGCCTGGTAGTGGGTCTGTACGCTCATATGCATGGACAGGGCTTTCGTGATCTGGTTCTTGGCAGGGCGCCCGGCAAACCATGCCGGACGCAGCGGCGTGCCGCCAGCATGCCTGCATCCAGCGCCCGCTTCAATTCGCCAATCTGAAAGGGAGGCTTCACGAGGGCGCTTGAGCGCGATCAACAAGGGTTATTCCCGCTTGAGAGCGCTGAAAGCGCGCCTTTCGCATTCACAAAGCACGCCAGCAGGCGACGTGACCAGAATGGGCTCGGCGGCAAATGACCGTCGCTTTCGGAGAATCCTGATGCCCCCATCTTCCTTTTCGCCCCGACGCCGCCAGGTACTGGCCGCCGGCAGTGCCCTGGCCGCCGGCAGCCTGCTCCCCTTTGCCCATGCCGCCGATGCCTGGCCTGCGCGGCCGGTGCGTTTCATCGTGCCTTTTCCGCCCGGCGGCCCGGTCGACACCACGGCGCGCGCCTTCACGCAAAAACTGGGCGACATCTGGCACCAGCCCACGGTGATCGACAACCGCGCCGGAGCCGGTGGCATGGTCGGTGCGGCGGCGGCCGCCAAGGAGCCGGCCGACGGCTATGCGCTGTTCGTGGGCTCCATCCACCACGCGGTGAACCCGGCGCTGCACGCCAGGCTGAGCTATGACATCGAGCGCGATTTCGTGCCGGTGAGCTTTGCCGCGATGTTTCCGGTATTCCTCGTCGCCCACCCTTCGGTGGCGGCCGGCAATGTGCGCGAACTGATCGCCCTGGCCGGGCAGCCCGGCAGCACGCTGAGCTTTGGCTCCTCGGGCAACGGCGGCGGCACCCACCTGGCCGGAGAGCTGTTCAACATGCATGCCGGCACCCTCCTGCAGCACATTCCCTACAAGGGCAGCGCGCCCGCCATGAACGACCTGCTGGGCGGGCAGGTGCAGCTGATGTTCGCCGACGCGCCCAGCGCGCTGCAGCACATCAAGTCGGGCCGCATCAAGGTGCTGGGCGTGGCCAGCCGCCAGCGCTCGGCCATGCTGCCCGAAGTGCCCACCATCGCGGAGTCGGGCCTGCCCGAATACGAGGCCTATTCCTGGGCCGCCCTGTTCGCGCCGGCCCGCACGCCAGCGGCCGTGCTGGAGAAGATCAACACCGACTTCAACACGGCGCTGCGCGACCCCGGCGTGCGCCAGCGCCTGCTGGCGGCCGGCGCCGAAGCCGATCCCGGCACGCGCCAGCAGATGCACGAGCGCCTGCAAAGCGAGCTGCGCAAGTGGGCCCAGGTGGTCAAGACGGCCGGCATCCGGCCCGATTGACAGCCGCCGCCCCACCACCCCATCCGACAACAACGACAAGGAGATGAACATGCGACGTTTTCTAGAACGGCACCGCGCCATTCTTCCCTGCGCCCTGGGCGCAGGCCTGCTGTGCAGTGCCGCGGCACAGGCCCAGCAGATTTCGGATGAGGTGGTGCGCATAGGCGTGCTCAGCGACATGTCGGGCCTGTATGCCGACACGGCCGGGCGCGGCTCGCTGGAGGCCGTGAAGATGGCGGTGGAGGACTTCGGCGGCCAGGTGCTGGGCAAGAAGATCGAAGTGGTCTGGGCCGACCACCAGAACAAGGCCGATGTGGGGGCCACCCACGCACGCACCTGGTTCGACCGCGACGGCGTGGACCTGATCGTCGACATTAACAACACGGCCGTGGCGGTGGCCGTGAACAATCTGGCGCGTGAGCGCGGAAAGATGGTGATCAACACCGGCGGCGCCTCGGACATTCTCACCAACGAGCACTGCGCGCCCACGGCCATCCACTACACCTACGACACCTATGCGCTGGCCAATGGCGCGGTGCACGGCATCCTGGCCCAGGGCAAGAAGGACTGGTTCATCCTGGGCGTGGACTACGCCTTCGGCAAGGCCATGGCGGCGAATGTGACCGAGTTCCTCAAGGAGGGCGGCGGCAAGGTGGTGGGCACGACCTCCCACCCGCTCAACGCCAGCGATTTTTCCTCCTTCCTGCTGCAGGCCCAGGCCTCCAAGGCTTCGGTGATCAACCTGGCGAATGCGACCAGCGACACGGTCAACACCATCAAGGCGGCGCGCGAGTTCAACATCACGCCCAAGCAGACGCTGGTGCCCAACTTGCTGTTCATCAACGACGTTCATGCGCTGGGACTGCGCCATGGCCAGGGCATGGTGTTCACTTCGGGCTTTTACTGGGACCGTACCGATGCCACGCGCGTCTGGTCGCGGCGCTTTTTCGAGAAGATGAAAAAGATGCCGTCGATGATCCACGCCGGCGGCTATTCGGCGGTCACCAACTACCTCAAGGCCGTGCAGGCCGCCAAGAGCGACGACGGCGCCACCGTGGCGCGCCAGCTCAAGCAGATGCCCATCGAGGACTTCTTCGCGCAAAACGGCAAGGTGCGCGAGGACGGCCGCATGGTGCACGACATGTATCTGGTGCAGATCAAGACGCCCGAGGAGTCCAGGTACCCCTGGGACTACTACAAGGTGCTCAGCACCATTCCCGGGGATCAGGCTTTCCGCCCCCTGTCCAAGAGCACTTGCAAACTGGTGAAGGCATCATGAAGACAAGAGCCGCCGTACTCACGCGAACCGGCGCCGACGCGCCCTATGCCGACAGCCGCCCGCTGGAAATCCGGGAGGTGGACCTCGCGCCGCCCGGCGCTGGCGAAGTGCTGGTGAAAGTGGTCGCCGCGGGCATCTGCCACTCCGACCTGTCCATCATCAACGGCGACCGCCCGCGCGACACGCCCATCGTGCTCGGCCATGAGGCCGCAGGCATCATCCAGGGCCTGGGCGAAGGCGTGACCGATCTCGCCATCGGCGACCACGTGGTGCTGCTGTTCGTGCCCGGCTGCGGCAGTTGCCTGCCCTGCGCCGAAGGCCGGCCCGTGCTGTGCGAGCCCGCGGCCCAGGCCGGCGTGGCCGGCACCCTGCTGTCGGGCGCCAGGCGCCTGTCCCAGGACGGGCAGTCCATCGCGCATTTCATGGGCGTATCGGCCTTTGCCGAACATGCCGTGCTTTCGCGCCGGGGCGTGCACAAGATCGACAAGTCCGTGCCGCTGGAGCTGGCGGCGCTGTTTGGCTGCGCCGTGATGACGGGCGTGGGCGCCGTGGCCAATACCGCCAGGGTCGGCCCAGGCCAGACCGTGGCCGTGGTGGGACTGGGCGGCGTGGGCCTGTCCTCGGTGATGGGCGCCGCCGCCGCAGGCGCGGCCCGCGTGGTGGCCGTGGACCTCAATGCGGACAAGCTGGCCATGGCGCGCGAGTGCGGCGCCACCGACACCGTCAACGCCAGCGATGCCGATGCAGTACAGCAGGTACGCGATCTTACGGGCGGCGGCGTGGACCACGCCTTCGAGATGGTGGGCTCGGCCAAGGCACTGGAAATGGCCTACCGGATCACACGCCGTGGCGGGCAGACCGTCACGGCCGGCCTGCCGGCCCATGCCCAGGCCATCAGCCTGCCGGTATGGCATCTGGTGGCCGAGGAACGCACGCTCAAGGGCAGCTACATGGGCAGCTGCATTCCGCGCCGCGACATAGGGCGCTACCTGGCGCTGCACGCCGCCGGCAAGCTGCCGGTGGACAAGCTGGTGACCGGCTACCTGACGCTGGACCAGATCAACGAAGGCTTTGACCGCCTCGCGCGCGGCGAAGCCATACGCCAGATCATTCGCATGGAGGCCTGATGCAATACGAATCCGCCACGCCCCTGAGCTACGCCCAGCCGCAGCTGTACATCGCCGGCCGCTGGCTGGAGGCCGGGGACCGCCGCACCGAAGACGTGCTGAACCCCGCCACAGGCCAGGTGCTGGCCCGGCTGCCCCATGCCACGCGCGCCGATCTGGATGCCGCGCTGCAGGCGGCCCGGCAGGCCTTTGCCGGCTGGCGCGCGGTCGCGCCGCTGGAGCGTTCGCGCATACTGCGCGCCGCCGCCACGCTGGTGCGCGAGCGCGCCGACACCATCGCCCTGACCATGACGCTGGAGCAGGGCAAGCCACTGCGCGAAGCGCGGCTGGAAGTGCTGGCCAGCGCCGACACTTTCGACTGGTACGCCGAGGAAGGCCGGCGCAACTATGGCCGCGTGGTGCCAGGGCGCACGCTCACGCAGCGCATCACCGTCCTGCACGAACCCGTGGGCGTGTGCGCGGCCTTCACCCCCTGGAACTTCCCGGCCGTCACGCCGGCGCGCAAGATCGCCGGCGCCCTGGCCGCGGGCTGCACGCTGATCCTCAAGCTGGCCGAGGAAACACCGGCCACGGGCCTGGCACTGGTGCGCGCCCTGCACGATGCGGGCCTGCCGCCGGGCGTGCTCAATGCCGTGTTCGGCGTGCCCGGCGAAGTCTCCTCCTATCTGCTGGACAGCCCGGTGGTGGCCAAGTTCTCGTTCACGGGCTCCACGGCCATAGGCAAGCTGCTGGCACAGCAAGCCGCCAAGGGGCTCAAGCGCGCCACCATGGAGCTGGGCGGCCATGCGCCGGCCATCGTCTGTGCCGACGCCGATGTGCACCAGGCGGCCGACATGCTGGTCGCCGGCAAGTTTCGCAATGCCGGCCAGATCTGCATCGCGCCCACGCGCTTTTATGTGCATGCGCAGGTCTACGACGCCTTTGTTCAGGCTTTTGTGGAGCGCTCGCGCAAGCTGGTGCCGGGCAACGGGCTCGCCGAGACCAGCCACCTGGGGCCCCTGGCCAACCCGCGCCGGCAGCAGGCCATGCGCAGCCTGATCGACGATGCCGTGCAGCACGGCGCGCGCGTGGAGTGCGGCGGCCAGGCGATAGCGGGGCCGGGATTCTTCTGGCAGCCCACGGTGCTGACCAGCGTGCCCGAGCATGCGCGCCTGATGAACGAGGAGCCGTTCGGCCCCCTGGCGCTGATCAACCGCGTGGACAGCGTGGAGGAAGCCATAGAGCGCTCCAACCGCCTGCCCTACGGCCTGGCCAGCTATGCCTTCACCCAGCACAGCCCCACGCGCATGCAGCTGGCGCGCGGCCTGCAGACCGGGATGCTGGGCATCAACAGCCTCAATGTCTCCATGTCCGAAGCACCTTTTGGCGGTGTCAAGGAAAGCGGCTGGGGCTCGGAGTGCGGCATCGAAGGCCTGCAGGCCTATTGCGATATCAAGCTTGTGAGTGAAGACTGAAGCACCCCCTGAGCCGCTGACGCGTCTTCCCCCTCTCAACCTTCGGTGGAGGGGGACAACACCGTCGCTGCGGGGCGGCCCTTGCTCGGTGTCCCCTTGCTGGGACGCGCCAGTTGCGTGGGCTGCGAACGATGCGAGCGCTGAAAAATACCACCTGCCGCTGACGCCGGATGGGCGGCCCGGCGCCGGCGCAGCTGCGGGGCGGCGTCCTGAGCTCCGTCGAAGGGCTCGCTGCCCCTTTGCTGGGGCCTTCCCGGTTCAGCCGGCCTGCAGCGCCTGCTCCTGCAGCAGGCGCTTGAGCACCTTGCCATTGGGGCTGGTGGGCAGCTCGGCCACCACCACGATGTGCGAGGGCAGCTTGTAGGGCGCGAGGCGGCTGCGCAGATGGGCGCGGGCCGCGGGCTGGTCCAGCGTGGCGCCGGGGCACAGCTCGACAAAGGCAATCACTTCCTCGTTGCCGTCCTTCTCGGGGCGCCCGACCACGGCGCTGCGCTGTATGCCGGGCAGCTCGCCCAGCGCCAGCTCGACTTCGGCCGGATAGACGTTGAAGCCCGAGCGGATGATCATTTCCTTGAGCCGCCCGACCACGAACAGCGCGCCGTCGGCATGCAGCTCGCCCAGATCGCCGCTCGCATACCAGCCCCCCTCGCGCATCACGGCAGCCGTGGCCTCGCTGTCGCGGAAATAGCCGGGCATCAGGCCGCGCCCGCGAATCCACAGCTCGCCGCGCTCGCCCGCCGCCAGGGGCACGCCGGTGGCCGGGTCGGTGACCCGCACCTCGGCGCCGTCCACCACATAGCCCGCGCTGGTGTCGCCGCGCTGCTCGCCCTGGCGCGTCAGGTGCACCGAGCCCGCGTATTCCGACAGGCCATAGCCGTGGTGCAGCGCCTGGCCGAAAGCGTCTTCGACGCGCTTCTTGAGCGTCCCATCCAGCGGCCCGGCACCGGTGTAGACATAGCGCAGCGCGGGGGCCTCGGGGCGGGCAATGCCCTGCTCCTGCAGATAGGCGAGCAGGCGCGCGTACAGCGCGGGCGGGCCCTGCAGCTGCGAGACGCCATGGCGGGCCAGCGCCTCGAGCAACTGCGCCGGGTCGAACTGCGGGCGCATCACCATCTGGGCGCCCGCATGCAGCGAGGCCAGCAGCACCGTGCCCAGGCCGAAGATATGCGTCATCGGCACGAAGGCATAGCTGCGGTCCTCGGGGCCGAGCGCGCGCGATTGAGCGGAGACACGCGCGAAATGGGCCAGCGCGTCATGGCCCACCATCACGCCCTTGGGCGTTCCGGTGGTGCCCGAAGTGAAGATCAGCGCCGCCACTTCGCCTTGCAGCGCGCCGGTCTCGGCCTGCGCCTCCTGGCGCACGGGGCTGTGCTGCATGCCCGGCAAGGCCGAGTCCCGGGCGAAAAACCGCCGGGCGTGGGCGGCGGCGCTGTCCGAGCCCGCGGCGGTGAAATACACCACGCGCGCATCGGCCTTGGCGGCGAAGGCATCGATCTCACCAGGCGCCATGCGTGCGTTCACCCCGCAGGACCAGGCGCCGACGCGGCTGCAGGCCAGGATCAGCGCCGCATGCTCGGGGCAGTTCTCGGCCACGACCAGCACGCGGTCGCCGGCGCGTACCTGCAGGCGGCGCAACTCGGCTTCGGCCGTGTCGGTGAGCACGCCGAGATCAGCAAAACTCAGGCTGCGGCCGTCAGGCAGATGGATGAAGGCGCGCTGGGGCGCTTCACCAAGCCAGCGGTCGAGCAGATGGTGGATGCGTGCACTCATGCGGTCCTCAGTCCACCACGATGCCCTGGGTCACCGAAGCCCACATGGCGCGTTCCGTGGCGCCGCGCTCGGCCAGCTTCTGGGGCGCGCCCGTCCATTCCTCGTAGCCCAGTTCCTTGAAGCGCTTGCGCAGCTCCGGCTGGGCCAATGCCGCGTTGATGGACTTGTTCAGGCGCGCCACCAGTTCGGGCGCCATGCCCTGGGGGCCGTAAATGCCGTACCAGCCGCCCACGTCAAAGCCCTTGAGGCCGTCAATGCCCGATTCGGCAAAGGTGGGCACATCGGGCAGGGAGGCATTGCGCTGCGGCGAGCTGACGGCGATGGCGCGCACCTTGCCGCTGTGGATGTAGGGGCTGGCGGTGCTGATGATGTCCAGCATCATGTTCAGCTGGCCGCCGATCACATCGGTCATCGCCGGCGCATTGCCCTTGTAAGGGATGTGGCTCATCTCGATGCCGCTGCGCTTGGCGAACAGCAGCGCGCCCAGGTGGTTGGAGCCGCCCACGCCCGCCGAGCCGTAGTTGAGCCTTTGCGGGTTGGCCTTGGCGTTGGCCACCAGTTCCTGCGTGTTCTTGTAGGGCTCCTTTGGGTTGACCACCAGCACGTTGTAGTAGCTCAGGATGGGCGCCACGGGCGTGAGGTCCCTGGCCGGGTCGAAGGCCATCTTGCCCATCACGTTGGGGCTGATGGTGATGGTCGGGCTGGCGGCGAACCACAGCGTCAGCCCATCGGCCTTGGCGCGCACGACTTCGCCGCCGGCCAGGGTGGCATTGGCGCCGGGCTTGTTCTCCACGATGACCGAAGTGCCCAGCTCCTTGGTGAGCGCCACGCTGAACAGGCGCGCGCCCTGGTCAACGGGGCCTCCGGCGGAATAGCCCACGATCAGGCGCACGGGTTGCGCGTCCTGCGCGGCGGCGGGCATCGCCGCAAGCATCGCAACAGTCATCGGGGCCAGGATCAGGGTGGCTGCGGCCAGTCGGCGTCGGGAAGCGATCATGTGTTGTCTCCTGCAATCAATGTTGTGGGGCGCGGTACCGGACAGGACGGGCCTGGCCGCGTGCCGCTGGGCAAGGCACCGATAATGCGGCGCGCGAACCGCCGTGGGAATCTGCTTTTGGCAAAGCCCGTGTTCACCTGCCTTTAGCGAGGGTTTGCCCGCAGATGAGGGTCAGAAGCGTTCAAACACCGCCGCAATGCCCTGGCCGCCGCCTATGCACATGGTCTCCAGGCCATAGCGGCCCTTGCGGCGCTCGAGCTCATGCAGCAGCGTGGCCAGAATGCGCACGCCGGTGGCGCCTATGGGGTGGCCCAGCGAGATGCCCGAGCCGTTGACGTTGAGCTTGTGCTCGATCGCATCCCTGTCGTTCCACTCCCAGCCCTTGAGCACGGACAGCACCTGGCAGGCAAAGGCCTCGTTGAGCTCCACCAGATCCATCTGGTCGAGCTGGAGGTTCAGGCGCGACAGCAGCTTCCTGACGGCCGGCACCGGGCCTATGCCCATGTGCGAAGGCTCGCAGCCCGCGGCGGCCCAGCCCACCAGCGTGGCCATGGGCGTGAGGCCCAGTTCCTCCAGCTTGTCCTCGGCCACGATCAGGCAGGCAGCGCTGGCGTCGTTTTGCTGGCTGGCGTTGCCGGCGGTGACCGTGCCGCCCGCGATCAGCGTGCGCAGCTTGCCCAGGCTCTCGGTCGAGATATCGGTGCGAAAGCCTTCATCGCGCGCAAACCGCAGCGGCTCGCCCTTGCGCTGGGGCACGGTCACCGCAATGGTCTCGTCATCGAAGCGCCCCGCCTCCCAGGCAGCGGCGGCGCGCTGGTGGCTGCGCAGCGCGAAGGCATCGGCCTGATCGCGCGTGATGCCATAGTCGCGCGCCAGGTTCTCGGCGGTTTCTATCATTCCCGAGATCTTGCCAAAGCGCTCCACGGGCTGGGAGCGCTCACGGCCCCGGTCGAGGCGGTCATAAAAGCGTACATTGCCCGAGCGCGCGCCCCAGCGCATGTCGGTGGAGTAGTACTCGATGTTGCTCATGCTCTCGACGCCACCGGCAATCACCACGTCGGCGGCGCCGCTTTGCACCATCATGGCGGCCGTGACCACGGCCTGCAGGCCGCCGCCGCAGCGCCGGTCCAGCTGCATTCCCGGCACTTCGACGGGCAGCCCGGCCTGCAGCGCCGCCCAGCGGCCCACGCAAGGCGTCTCGCTGCTGGCATAGGACTGGGCAAACACCACGTCGTCTATGCGTGCGGGGTCGATACCACTTTTCTCGACCACGGCACGCACGGTGATGGCGGCCAGTTCCTCGACCGCTACGGGCCGCAGGCTGCCGCCGAAAGTGCCGACAGGCGTGCGAAGGGGGGTGACGATGGCGGCTCTGCGCATGGTTTTCTCCTGCAATGGAAGGTTCGAAAGAATCAGTGGAAACTTGCACCGCACTGGCGCAGCAGGGCATGGCCCTGGCGCTCCAGGTCGGCGCGGTGCTCGGGGGCGGCGATGGCTATCAGGCGGCGCACGCGGCGCGACAGCGGCTGGCCGCGCAGGTCGGCCACGCCGTATTCGGTGACGATCAGGCCGGCATCGCTGCGCGGCGTGCTCACCGGGCCGGACAGCTGGGCGACGATGCGCGTGGCGCCCTTGGCCGTGGCGGGCAGGGCGACGATGGGCAGGCCGCCGCGGCTGCGCGCCGCGCCGCGCAGGAAGTCCACCGCGCCGCCGACGGCGCCGACGTAGGTGGCGCCGACCACTTCGGCATTGACCTGCCCCGTGAGGTCCACCTCGACGGCCGAGTTGATCGCGGCCAGCTTGTGGCTGTCGGCCAGCACCTGCGCGTCATGGGTGTAGCCGGTCTCGCGCAGCGCAAAGCCGGCGTTGCGGTGGGCCCAGTTCCTGAGGCGCTCGCTGCCCATCAGGATGCCGCCAATGCCCACGCCGGCATCCAGGCTCTTGCGCGCATTGGTCAGCACGCCCGCCTCGGCCAGGGCGGCAATGCCGTCCCCTACGGCGCCGCTGTGCAGTCCCAGGTCGCGGTGGCCATGCAGGGCCGACAGCACGGCTTCGGGCAGATTGCCTATGCCCACCTGCAGCGTGGCGCCGTCCTCGAGCAGGGCGGCAATATGGCCGGCAATGGCCTGCTCCACTGGGCCGGGCGCGCTGCGCTCCAGGCTCAAGGGCGGATGCTCGGCATCAACCAGCAAGGCGAAATCGTCGGCTGTCAGGTAAACGCTGCCATGGGTCCAGGGAATTGCGGGGTTCACTTCGGCGATCACCACGCGGGCCTTGCGCAGCGCGGCCGGCAGGTATTCGTGCACCAGACCCAGGCTGTAGCGGCCCTGGTCGTCGGGCGGCGAGACCTGCAGCAGCACCACGTCGGCAGGCAGCACGCCGCCCTCTATCAGGCCGGGCAAATGGGAGTAATGGCTGGGCACGATGTCCAGCACGCCCGCCTGGGCCAGCTTGCGGTGCGGGCCGGCGGCGCAGTAGCCCAGAAAGTCGATCACGTCGGCCTGCTCGGGCCGCAGCGTGTCCGACACGCCGATACCGACGAACACCCGCAGCCGCCCGCCCCGGGCCAGCGCGTGGCGGTGCTCGACCAGCGCGCGCGTGAGGGTCAGCGGCTCGGCCGTGGCCTGCCCCCACCAGAGGGTATCGCCGGCGCGCAGCAGGGCCTGCAGCCCCTGCACCAGAGCGTCCGTGCTCACGCCTTGCGATCCCAGTCGAAGCGCAGCGGCTGCTTGTCGCCAAAGCGCCGCACCGCATCCAGGTGGTAGTCCGAGCTGCGGCACATGGTCTGGGCATAGGCTTCGAGCTCGGCCATGGCGCGGGCATCCAGCTCGAACGCCTGGTTCATGATGGTCTTGGCCATGCCGATGGCGGCCGTCGAGGCCTCGCCAAAGCGACGCGCCAGTGCCAGCGCCGCGTCCTGCAAGGCGGCGCCGTCTTCCACGACCTCGTAGACGATGCCCAGCTGCCTGGCTTCCTCGGCCGCCACCGTGCGCGCGGTGAACACCAGTTCCTTGGCCTTTTGCTGGCCCACGATGCGCGGCAGCAATTGCATGGCGCCCAGATCGGGGATTAGGCCGATGCGGCCGAACACGGCGCAAAACTGCGCGCGGCGCGTGGCCAGCACGAAATCGGCCGCCAGCGCCAGGCTCATGCCCGCGCCAAAGGCCGGGCCGTCCACGGCGGCGATCACGGGTTTTTCCATGTTCACCAGCTCGGGAAACCACTGGTGCAGGCTGCGGATGCGCTCGCGCCAGGGCAGGCCCGCCTGGCGGGTGTCCAGCATCTGGCCGATGTCGCCGCCCGAGCAAAAGGCGCCGCCTGCACCGGTAAGGATGACGGTGTGCACCTGCGCGTCGTCGCGCATCTGCGCGATGGCCGCGGCCAGGGCCGGGCGCATGGCCTGGTTCAGCGCATTGCGTGCCTCGGGGCGGTTCAAGGTGATGGTGCCGATACCATCCTTCACGGTGGTCAATACGGGGGATGCGCTCATGGCGGACTCCATTGCAGGATTGATGAACCAATGCGGCTGCGGCGCTTCACCCTGAAGCGCCGACAGCCTGGTGATGGAAGATTCACGCGAGCTCGGCAAAGCCGTGGCTCAGCACCAGCTTGTCGCGCTCCAGCACGCGGGCGCGCAGCTGCAGCTGCAGCGGCTGGCCCGGAATGCGCCAGATCTCGGTGACCAGCGTCTCGCCCGGATACACCGGCGCGGCAAAGCGGATATCCAGCGCCTTCAGGCGCGCGGGATTGTGGTCGCAGCACTGGCGCAGCACCGCATGCGCCACCAGGCCATAGCTGGCCAGGCCGTGCAGGATGGGGCGCTCGAAGCCCGCCTTGCGCGCCACGGCCGGATCGGCGTGCAGCGGGTTGAAGTCGCCCATCAGCCGGTACAGCAGCGCGGCCTCGGGGCGGATGACCTGGGTGTCGGTGAAATCGGGCGCGCGGTCCGCGGGCGTGGGCTGCAGCGCGGGCAGCGGCGCATCGCTGGGCTGGCCGCCGCCTTGCAGGCTGTAGCCGCCGTCGCCGCGCAGAAAAGTCACCTGCTGCACCGTGGCCAGCAGTTCGCCGTCCGTGGTTTCCAGCCGGCGCTCGGTCACCATGATGGCGCCCTTGCCCTCGCCCTTGTCGGTCAGGTGGGTGATGCGGTTGTGGCCCACCACCTCGGCACTGGCCGGCAGCGGACGGTGCAGCCGCATGCGCTGCTCGCCGTGCAGCAGCCTGACCCAGTCGATGCCGGTATCCGGTTCACGCGCCCAGAAGCCGGGAAAGCCCAGCACCACGGCCTGCGAAGGCAGGGCCTGCAGGCCGCCCGCAGCGCCTTCATAGACGAAGGCCTGGGCCTTGTCGTCCAGCGGGTCGTTGCCCAAGCCAAGGCTGAGCGCATACAGCACGGTGTCGCGCTCGCTGTAATGCTGGCGCACGGGCGCGAAGACGCGCTGCTTGAGAGACGCATAGGAGATGGCCATGGCCGCCACCTGCTCAGACCGGGTCCCAGCTGAACACATCGCCCGAGCGCTCCAGCGGCACGAACGAGCGCTGCAGCGCGGGCATGCCGTGCTCGGCGATGCCCTGGGCGGTCCAGCCTTCGCTGCGGTGCACCGAGCGCACGGGGCGCGGCTGGCTCATCAGGAAAATCTCGTTATTGCGCACGGTGAACACCTGGGCGTTCACGTCCCTGGCCTGGTCGGACAGCAGGTACACGGCCAGCGGCGCGATCTTGTTGGGCGTCATCTGCTGGATCTTGGCCACGCGCGCCTGCTGCTCGGGCGTGTCGGTGGGGATGGAGCCTATCATGCGGCTCCAGGCAAAGGGTGCAATGCAGTTGGAGCGCACGTTGAACTTCTGCATATCCAGCGCGATGGACTTGGACAGCGCCACCAGCGCCAGCTTGGCAGCGCTGTAGTTGGCCTGGCCCAGGTTGCCGATCAGGCCCGAAGTGGACGTCATGTGCACCATCGCGCCGCTTTCCTGCTCCTTGAAGTGGTTGGCGGCGGCGCGGCTCATGTAGTAGCTGCCGTACAGGTGCACCTTGATCACGGCGTCCCACTCGTCCAGGCTCATCTTGTGGAAGAAGCGGTCACGCAGGATGCCGGCGTTGTTCACCACGCCGTCGATGCGGCCGAACGTGTCCACGGCGCAGGCAATGATGCGCGCGGCGCCGGCAGCTTCGCAAACGCTGTCCGTATTGGCCACGGCCTGGCCGCCCAGGGCCTTGATCTCCTCGACCACCTTTTGCGCGGGGCCGGCGTCCGTGCCTTCGCCGGTCGTCGACGTGCCGATGTCGTTGACCACGATCTTCGCGCCTTCGGTGGCCATGGACAGTGCCATGTCACGGCCAATGCCGCCGCCGGCGCCGGTGACTACAACTACTTTGCCTTCTAGCATCTTGCTCATGTCAGTCCTTGCGGTTGTGCCCGGGTGATTCCGGGTCATTGCTGGCAAGCATGCCGCCAGCCGCCGGGATCGCCAATTCGGGATTCGCAAGGATGGTGTTCGGAAACGTGGAAGTTCCCCCTGGTCCGGGGCCTGCACAGGCCGCGGGGCCTGAATTTCCAAGGGTTAACACCTGCGGCGCACCCCCGTCTTCACCGAAGGCTAAGGATACGTTTCAATTTCTCAGATTGCGTGCACCGGCATTGCCAGCGAGCATGCAGCCATGCACTCCGAAAATGTCCTATCCGCAGCTTCCCTGACGCCGCAGCAGATCGCTCTGCTGCAGTCCTGGGTTGGCAAGACCGAGACCTTGAGCGACCGAATCAGCGCCCATGCAGTGGGCGCTTTCAGCGCCATGCTCGATCGCAACGATCCCCCGCCGCAACCGGCAGACGCGCTGGCGCCGCTGTGGCACTGGATGAATTTCGTGCCCGTGGCACCGCAAAGCCAGCTGGGCGCGGACGGCCACCCGGCGCGCGGCGGCTTTCTGCCCCCCGTGCCGCTGCCCCGGCGCATGTGGGCCGGCAGCCGCGTGCAATGGAACCCGGACAACCCGCTGCGCGTGGGCGAAGCCGTGCAGCGCACATCGCGCATCCTGTCCGTCGAGCACAAAAAAGGCCGCTCGGGTGAACTGCTGTTCGTGCAGTTGCACCATGCGTCGGGCAATGCCCGCGGCGTGGCGGTGACCGAGGAACAGGACATCGTCTACCGCGGCGCGGCGCAGCCGGGCGAGCCCGCGCCCCTGCCCACGGCCGCCGAGACCAGCGCCGCCTGGGTGCGCCAGATCACGCCCGATCCGGTGCTGCTGTTTCGCTACTCGGCGCTCACTTTCAACGGCCACCGCATCCATTACGACCGCAGCTACGCCACGCAGCAGGAAGGCTATCCCGGCCTGGTCGTGCACGGGCCGCTGATCGCCACCTTGCTCATCGACCTGCTGCGCCGCAACGCCCCCGGCGCGGTGGTCACGGATTTCTCCTTCAAGGCCGTGCGCCCCACCTACGACCTCAACCCTTTCACCGTGCTCGGCCAGCCGTCACCTGACGGCAAGACCATCGCGCTGTGGGCCTGCGACCACGAAGGCTGGCTCACCATGCAGGCCACGGCAAAAATCCTCTGAAGCCCGGCGCCACCAGCTGCCCTGCCTGCGCCCTACCCGCCCTCTTGATTCCCGCAAACCGCCATGATCGAACAAACCAGCTCCAACAATTTCCACGATATCCGCGACGCCGTGCGCGCGCTGTGCGCCGAGTTTCCCGATGCGTATTTCCGCAAGATCGACGAGGAGCGCGGCTACCCCGAAGCCTTTGTCAATGCGCTGACCCAGGCCGGCTGGATGGCCGCGCTGATTCCGCAGGAATACGGCGGCTCGGGCCTGGGCCTGACCGAGGCCAGCGTGGTGATGGAAGAGATCAACCGCGCGGGCGGCAACTCCGGCGCCTGCCACGGCCAGATGTACAACATGAACACGCTGCTGCGCCATGGCAGCGAAGCGCAAAAGCAAAAGTACCTGCCCCGCATCGCCAGCGGCGAATGGCGCCTGCAGTCCATGGGCGTGACCGAGCCCACCACCGGCACCGACACCACCAAGATCAAGACCAGCGCTGTCAAGAAGGACGGCCGCTACGTGATCAACGGCCAGAAGGTCTGGATCAGCCGCGTGCAGCACAGCGACTTCATGATCCTGCTGGCGCGCACCACACCGCTAGCCGAAGTCACGAAGAAGAGCGAAGGCATGTCCATCTTCATGGTGGACCTGCGCGAAGCCGAGAAAAACGGCATGACCGTGCGCCCCATTCTCAACATGGTCAACCACGAGACCAATGAGCTGTTCTTCGAAAACCTGGAAATCCCCGAAGAAAACCTCATCGGCGAAGAAGGCAAGGGCTTCAAGTACATCCTCGACGGCCTCAACGCCGAGCGCACGCTGATCGCCGCCGAGTGCATAGGCGACGGCTACTGGTTCATCGACCGCGTGACCCAATACGTGAAGGAGCGCCAGGTGTTCGGCCGCCCCATAGGCCAGAACCAGGGCGTGCAGTTCCCCATTGCCGACGCCTTCATCGAAGTCGAAGCGGCGAATCTGATGCGCTGGAAAGCCTGCGAGATGTTCGACGCCCACCAGTCCTGCGGCGCCCAGGCCAACATGGCCAAGTACCTGGCGGCCAAGGCCAGCTGGGAAGCGGCCAACGCCTGCCTGCAATTCCATGGCGGCTTCGGCTTTGCCTGCGAATACGACATCGAACGCAAGTTCCGCGAAACGCGCCTGTACCAGGTCGCGCCCATCTCCACCAACTTGATCTACTCGTTTGTCGCCGAGCATGTGCTGGGCCTGCCGCGCTCGTTCTGAGCCGCAACGACACCGCAGCCCGCCCACTCCACTGGAGACTTCCATGACCCGACCCTTGGATGGCATCACCGTCGTCTCGCTGGAACATGCGGTGGCCGCGCCGTTCTGCACCCGCCAGCTGGCAGATCTGGGAGCGCGCGTCATCAAGATCGAGCGCCCCGGCAGCGGGGACTTCGCGCGCGGCTACGACCAGCGCGTCAACGGCCAGTCCTCGCATTTCACCTGGCTCAACCGCAACAAGGAAAGCCTGGCACTGGACGTCAAGCAGCCGCAGGCCCTGGCCGCGCTGCTGCAGTTGCTGGCCACGGCCGATGTGCTGGTGCAAAACCTCGCGCCCGGCGCGGCCGCGCGCATGGGCCTGTCCTACGAAGCGCTCAAGGCACACAATCCCAAGCTCATCGTCTGCGACATCAGTGGCTACGGCGCCGACGGCCCCTACCGCGACAAGAAAGCCTACGACCTGCTGATCCAGAGCGAGGCGGGCTTCCTGTCCGTCACCGGCACGCCCGAGACACCCAGCAAATCCGGCATCTCGGTGGCCGACATCGCGGCCGGCATGTACGCCTACTCCAACATCCTGTCGGCACTGCTGCTGCGCGGCAGGACCGGCGAAGGCAGCCACATCGACGTGTCCATGCTTGAAGCCATGGGCGAGTGGATGAACTACCCGCTGTACTACGCCTATGAAGGCGCGGCGCCCCCGCCGCGCACGGGCGCTTCGCACGCCAGCATCTACCCCTACGGCCCCTTTGCCGCCGGCGATGGCGCCACCGTGATGCTGGGTCTGCAAAACGAGCGCGAATGGACGGCGTTCTGCGCCCTGGTGCTGCGCGCGCCCGCACTCGCGACCGACCCGCGCTTTGACAGCAATGCCCGGCGCAACGCAAACCGCCAGGTGCTGCAGGACGAAATCCTGCGCATTTTCAGCCACCTCACGGCCGCCCAGGTGGTGCAACGCCTGGACGAAGCCGGCATTGCCAACGCCCAGGTCAACGACATGGCCCGGCTGTGGGCCCATCCGCAACTGCAGGCCCGCAATCGCTGGCGCACCGTGGCCACGCCCGCAGGCGAGGTCCCCGCGCTGCTGCCGCCCGGAGTGAACAGCGCTTTTGACTACCGCATGGACGCCGTGCCCGCCGTAGGCCAGCACAACTTCGCCATCCTGGCCGCACTGGGCTGGACGCCCGCGCAGATCCAGGCCCTGCAACCCGAAACACCAGAAAGTGTGCTGGCAGCGTAATTCCTGCCCGCCCGAAAGACGCCCATGAAACCCGAAAACGCCATGACGCTCCATCCCCTGGCCGCGTTCGCCGCCCAGCTGCGCTGGGAGGACGTTCCCGCCGCCGTGCAACGCCGCGCCGAAGACCTGTGGGTGGACTGGTTCGGCTCCGTGCTCGCCGGCCAGAGCGCGCGGCCCGTGCAAAGCCTGGCGCGCTTTGCGCTCTCGCAAGGCCCATGCGCCGGCCCCTGCGAAGTCATAGGCCACAGCGCCACCACTTCGCCGATGATGGCCGCGCTGGCCAATGCCGCCGCTTCGCATGTCGCCGAACAGGACGACGTGCACAACGGCGCGGTGTTCCACCCCGCGGCCGTGGTGTTTGCGCCCGCCGTGGCCGTGGCGCAAAGCATTGGCGCCAGCGGCGCGCAGCTCATGGCCGCCTGCGTCGTGGGCTACGAAGTGGGCATACGCGTGGGGGAATTCCTGGGACGCAGCCACTACCGCATCTTTCACACCACGGCCACCGCCGGCACGCTGGCTGCCGCCGCCGCCGTGGGCCGTCTGCTGGAACTCACTCCCGGGCAGATGCAGCATGCCTTCGGCTCGGCCGGCACGCAGTCGGCCGGTTTGTGGGAGTTCCTGCGCACCGCGGCCGACAGCAAGCAGCTGCACACGGCCCACGCTTCGGCCGCCGGACTGATGGCCGCCTACCTGGCCCAGGATGGCTTTACCGGCGCGCAGGACATCTTCACCGGCCCCCAGGGACTGGCCGCGGGAATGTCCACGGACGCCGACCCGTCCCGGCTCACCGACGGCCTGGGCACCCGCTGGGCCCTGGCGGAAACCAGCTTCAAATGGCATGCCTCCTGCCGCCACACCCACCCCGCGGCCGACGCGCTGCTGCAAGTCATGCGCGAGCACGGCCTGCAACCCGCGGACCTGGCCCAGGTCACCTGCCATGTGCACCAGGGCGCCATCGACGTGCTCGGCGCCGTGATCGCGCCCGCGACCGTGCACCAGTCCAAGTTCTCCATGGGCACGGTGCTGGGCCTGGCCGCGCGCTTCGGCCATGCCGGCTTGACGGAGTTCGACGCCCACTTTCTGGCGCCCGAAACCGTCGCCCTGCGCGAAAAGGTCAGCATGGTGCTGGACACCGAAGTCGACACGGCCTACCCCCAGCGCTGGATAGGCAAGGTCACCGTGCACACCCTTGACGGCCGCACGCTGCAAGGCCGCGTGGACGACCCCAAGGGCGACCCCGGCAACACGCTCACCCGCGAGGAGATCACCGCCAAGGCCCTGCGCCTGGCGGCCTACGGCGGCGCCGCATCCTCCGCACAGGCCGGGCAGTCCGTGCAGCACCTCTGGCAAGTGGCGCAGTGGCCCAAAGTAGAAAAACTGCTGAAGTGAAACACCCCATGCACGAACTCGCGCGCCAGGCCACTTCCTTTCTTTTTGTGCCCGCCACCCGGCCCGAGCGCCTGGCCAAGGCGCTGGACAGCGGCTGCGACATGGTCATCGCCGACTGGGAGGACGCGGTAGCGCCCGCCGACAAGGCGACTGCCCGTGCAGCATTGGCCCAGGCCGTGGCCGCGCTGCCCGTCCGGGTGCGCGCGCGCATTCTGGTGCGCATCAACGCCGAAGGCACGCCCTGGCATGAGGACGACCTCGCAGCGCTGGCCGCGCTGGTGGCCCGGGGCGTGGCCGGCGCCGTGGTCGCCAAGGCCGAGCGCGTCCAGACCCTGCATGCCGTGGCCCGGGCGGCGGGCGCGCAGGCGGCTTTGCTGCCCCTGGTGGAAAGCGTGGCCGGGCTGGATGCCGCCGATGCCCTGGCGGCGGCGCCACAGGTGGTGCGCCTGGCCTTCGGGCATCTGGATTTTCAGGTCGATGCGGGCATGGCCTGCGACAGCGAAGGCGCGGAGGACGAGCTGCTGCCCATTCGCATGGCCCTGGTGCTGGCTTCGCGCCGCGCAGGGCTGGGCGCGGCGGTGGACGGCGTGACCGTGGATACGCGCAATCCCGAGCGCATGGCCCGCGATGCGGCCCGCGCGCGGCGCATGGGCTTTGGCGGCAAGCTGTGCATACACCCCGCGCAGGTGGCCGTGCTGCATGCGGCCTTCGATCCCGATGCCAGCGCCGTGGCCCACGCCCGGCGCGTGCAACAGGCCTTGCAGGAGGCCGGCGGCGGCGTGTGCGTGCTCGACGGCCGCATGGTGGATGCGCCCGTACTGCAGCAGGCCTTGCAGACGCTGCAGCGCCATGCATGGGCGCAGGGGCGGCGCGCCGGAGGGTGAAATCTACCCCTTGCCGTTCGCCCTGGGCGAGGTAATCGAGACGAAGTCTCGCAAGGCGTGATCAAGAAGCAGCGGGGAGTGAGACCGGTTTCTTGAATACCGGGGCTTCGACGGGCGCGCCGAGCGGGGCTCAGCCCGAACGGAGTTTTCCATCGC
Source organism: Pantoea sp. 18069 (assembly GCF_902706035.1). Lineage (GTDB taxonomy): Bacteria > Pseudomonadota > Gammaproteobacteria > Burkholderiales > Burkholderiaceae_C > Comamonas. The sequence goes on from NZ_CACSJA010000002.1 coordinate 228,280, forward strand.
GCCCTAAACTACCGCTCGCCCTGAGTCCTGAGCCCATCGAAGGATCGAAGGGTCGATATTTTGAGAGTAGGCCGCCCATAGTCAGCTGCTGTTTGCTCAAATCGAGGGCTTCCCAAGTCTTTGATTTATTTTGAAAATCTGTTTCTTGAGCGCCTGTCGAAGGCGCGTTTTCCGGCAGACCGCTGAAAGCAAAGCGCTTTCCTCGCGCCCAATGAAAAAAGCCTTGCAACTCATAGAGCTGCAAGGCTTTTCCAATTATGGCGGAGAGGGTGGGATTCGAACCCACGGTAGTATCGCTACTACGCCTGATTTCGAGTCAGGTACATTCGACCACTCTGCCACCTCTCCTGTGTCGAAGCATCTATTGTAGCACTGTTTTTCAGGGCTGCAGCAAAGTTTTGCCGCCCATGTACGGTTGTAGCGCTTCGGGCACGGTCACCGAGCCGTCGGCGTTCTGGTAGTTCTCGAGCACGGCCACGAGGCAGCGGCCCACGGCCAGGCCCGAGCCGTTCAGGGTGTGCAGCAGTTCGTTCTTGCCCTGGGCGTTCTTGAAGCGTGCCTGCAGGCGGCGCGACTGGAAGGCTTCGCAGTTCGACACCGAGCTGATCTCGCGGTAGTTGCTCTGGCCGGGCAGCCAGACTTCCAGGTCATAGGTCTTGGCCGCGCCAAAGCCCATGTCGCCCGTGCACAGGCTCATCACGCGGTACGGCAGGCCCAGCTTTTGCAGCACGGCTTCGGCATGGGCTGTCATTTCCTCGAGCGCTTCGTAGCTCTTGTCGGGATGCACGATCTGCACCATCTCGACCTTGTCGAACTGGTGCTGGCGGATCATGCCGCGCGTGTCGCGGCCATAGCTGCCGGCTTCGGAGCGAAAGCACGGGCTGTGGGCCGTGAGCTTGATCGGCAGATCGGCTTCGGCCACGACCTGGTCGCGCACGAAGTTGGTGAGCGGCACTTCGGCCGTGGGAATCAGGTACAGCGCCGCATGGTCGGGCACGGGCTCGCCGTCCTGGCCGCCCTTCTTGGCCGCGAACAGATCGCCTTCGAACTTGGGCAACTGGCCCGTGCCCTTGAGCGAGTCGGCGTTGACGGCATAGGGCACATAGCATTCGGTATAGCCATGTTCCTCGGTCTGCAGGTCGATCATGAACTGCGCGAGCGCGCGGTGCAGGCGTGCGATCGGGCCCTTCATCACGGTGAAGCGCGAACCCGAGAGCTTGACGCCCATGTCGAAGTCCAGGCCCAGCGGCGTGCCCACGTCCACATGGTCCCGGGCTTCGAAGTCGAACGCCTTGGGCGTGCCCCAGCGGCGCACTTCGACATTGCCCGACTCGTCGGCGCCCACGGGCACGCTTTCGTGTGGCAGGTTGGGCACGGCCAGCAGCATGGTCTGCAGCTCGCCCTGGATCTGCTCCAGGCGCGCGGCCGAGGTTTCGAGTTCGGACTTGATCAGCGCGACCTGGGCCTTGGCGGCTTCGGCGCCGTCCTTGTCGCCCTTGCCCATCAGCATGCCGACCTGCTTGGACAGCTGGTTGCGCTGCGATTGCAGCTCCTCGGTGCGCGTTTGCAGGCGCTTGCGCTCGGACTCGAGGGACTGGAAGGCCTCCACGTTCAGGAAAGCCTGGGGCTTTTTACGGGTTTCCAGCCGCGCGATGGCGGTGTCGAGGTCTTTGCGAAGGAGGAGGATGTCTAGCATAGAGCGCGATTCTAGTGGGCCACGGACAAGACCACAGAAATGCCGCCAGAGACTGACGCGCGCCAGGTGTCAAGCGGCGCTTAGCCATGTCAAGATCGCAGGCAGTCCGCCTTCCAACCAACCACGACATCAACCCACCATGTTCTATGTTCTAGGCCCCGACGGCCCTATCTATCGCGGCGGCCCGGCGCAGCTCGGCCAGATTGCGCCCGTGCGCCGCGTGCAGCGCCCCCAGGCCCTGCGCACGCGCAGCGCCGACACCAATGACATCGTCGATCAGGTGCTGCCGGAGCCGGCGCCCGCGCTGCCGCGCTCCGCCCAGGAAGCCGTCGCTGCCTATGCGGCGACGGAAAAAGGCCCGCAGCTCGAGCGCCAGCCGCTTGAATTGGTGCGCGACGTCATGACCCATGACGCGCTCACGGTGCCGGCCGACATGCGGGTCAACGACGCCTGGCAGATCCTGGCCGAACACCGCGTGGCGCAGGCGCCCGTGCTCAACGCCCAGGGACGCGTCGTGGGCCTGCTGCTGCGCGCCGACATGGCGCCGCTGGACCTGCTGCCCACGCCGGGCGCGGTGCAGGAGGCCATCGATCTGGCCAGACGCCCGGTCCACGCCGTGATGATCAGCCCCGTGCCGGCGGTCGCGGCCGATACCGCGCTGCGCCGCCTCGCGGGCGTGCTGCTGGACACCGGGCTGCCGGGCCTGCCCGTGACCGACGAGCTGGGCCAGCTCGCGGGCTTTGTCTCGCGCACCGACATCCTGCGCGCGGTGGCGGCCGACCCGCCGCTGGATCTGTGGAGCTGAAGCCGGGCGCGTGCACCCCGGCTGCGGCTTCAGTGGCCAGAGCCCAATTCAGGCGCCTTGCGCACTTCGATTTCGAGGCCCGTGGCGGCGTCGACCTTGAGGCCCTTGGGCAGCGGGAATTTCACCGTTTCCTCGATGCCGTTCATGCTGCGCACCGAGGTCGCGCCCAGCGCCTTGATGCGGTCTATGACTTCGCGCACCAGCACTTCGGGCGCCGAAGCGCCGGCCGTCAGGCCCACGCGCGCCACGCCGTCGAACCACGCTGGCTCGAGCTCCTGGGCGTTGTCGACCATATAGGCCCGCGTGCCCAGGCGCGCGGCGAGTTCGCGCAGCCGGTTGCTGTTGGAGCTCGTGGGGCTGCCGACGACGATCACCACGTCGACCTGCGGGCTCAGCACCTTGACCGCATCCTGGCGGTTCTGCGTGGCGTAGCAGATGTCCTGCTGCTTGGGCACGCGCACCTGGGGAAAGCGCGCGCGCACCGCAGCCATGATGGCGGCGGCATCGTCGACGCTGAGCGTGGTCTGCGTGACCACGGCCAGCAGCTGCGTCTGCGCGGGCCGGACCTTGGCGACGTCCTCGACTTCCTCGACCAGGTGGATGCCGTGGTCGAGCTGGCCCATCGTGCCTTCGACTTCCGGGTGGCCCTTGTGGCCGATCATGATGAACTCGTAGCCTTCCTTGGCGAGCTTGGCGACTTCGACGTGCACCTTGCTCACCAGCGGGCAGGTGGCATCGAAAATCTGAAAGCCCCGGCGCCTGGCCTCCTGCTGCACGGCCTGGCTCACGCCATGCGCGGAAAACACCAGCGTCGCGCCCGGCGGCACGTCGTCGAGTTCCTCGATGAAGATCGCGCCCCGGGTCTTGAGATCGTTGACCACGAACGTGTTGTGCACGATTTCATGGCGCACGTAGATAGGCGCGCCGAACTTGGCGATCGCACGCTCGACGATCTCGATCGCCCGGTCGACGCCGGCACAAAAGCCGCGCGGCTCGGCGAGCACGATTTCCTGGGGCTTGCTCATGGCTCAGAGCACCCCGATGATCTGCACCTCGAAGGTGACGGGCTGGCCGGCCAGCGGGTGGTTGAAGTCGAACAGCACCGCGCCGTCCTCGCGCACGCGCACCACGGCGCCGGCGTAGCTGCCCAGGCCGTCGGGCGTGGGAAACTGCACCACGTCGCCGGGCGTGTATTTTTCATACGGGTCGCCGAGCTCGTTCATGAGCTTGCGCGCCACCCATTGCTGCATGTCCGCGTTGCGCTCGCCAAACGCTTCGCCCGCGGGCAGCTCGAACGTCGTGCGCACGCCCTCTTCGAGGCCGATCAGGCGCTGCTCCACGGCCGGCGACAGTTCGCCCGCACCCAGCGACAGCGTCGCGGGTTTCTCGCCAAAGGTGTTGATCACATCGCCTGCCGGGCCGGCCAGGCGGTAGTGCAGGGTCAGAAACGATCCGGCCTGCACCGTGGGTACGGCAGTCTGCGAAGCCAAAGTGGGTTGTGCGCTAGATGTCATGAGAGTCCCGATAAACTGGGGTCTATTGTAGAAACCCGGCCATGCCCCCACGCGACGGCTTGCAGATGCCCCTTGGCAACCCCCGGCGGCATGGCCCGGCAGGAGCTGCGCCATGCCTCTCAAGGACCTGCCGCGCGATGCCCAGCCGCGCGAAAAACTGCTGGTTCGCGGCCCGGCCGCGCTCGCCGACGCCGAACTGCTGGCGATTGTGCTGCGCACCGGCATCGCGGGCAAGGGCGTGCTGCAGCTTGCGCAGGAACTGCTCGAAGCCCCGGGCCTGGACCCGGTCACCGGGCAGGTGCGCGGCGGTTTCGACGGCATTGCGGGCCTGCTGCAGGCGCGGCCCCAGGAATTGGCGCGCATCAAGGGCCTGGGCCCGGCCAAGCGCGCGCAGCTGCTGGCCGTTCTCGAGCTCGCGCGGCGCGCGCTGGCCCAGCGCCTGCGCGAGCGTGCGGTGTTCGACAGCCCGCAGGCCGTCACGCAGTACCTGCAGCTGCACCTCGCAGGCAAACCCCATGAGGTCTTTGCCGTGCTGTTTCTCGACCACCAGCACCGGCTGATCGCGATGGAGGAGATGTTCCGCGGAACGCTCGCGCAAACGAGTGTTTATCCCCGCGAAGTCGTGCTGCACGCGCTGCACCACCAGGCCGCGGCCGTGGTGCTGGCGCACAACCACCCCAGCGGCGGCGTCCAGGCCAGCCCCGCCGACCTGGCGCTGACCGAGGTCCTGCGCAGCGCGCTGGCACTGGTCGACGTGCGCGTTCTTGACCACATCATCGTTGCGCCGGGTGCGAGCCTATCGATGGCGCAACAGGGCTTGCTGTGACAGGTTGAGGACAAAAGCAGCGTGGTTCGCAGGGTATGAGGGAGCCTGCCCCGGCGCTTGCCCATATTCGGATAAAAACGCGCCATGCGCGTGAAATCCCTCCAAGACCTGCAACCGGTCCGCAAAGCCCTGGCAGCCGCGGCGCGCCAGGCCGCGCTGATCGCCGAGGAGCAGCGGCGCATCGCGCTGCGCCCGGCCACCGACCGTGCGCTGTTCCTGCAGGCCATAGGCGCCGTGCGGCCGCTGCGCCAGGCGGGCAACCGGCTCGCGCCGCTGCCCGGCAATGTGCTGCCCGTACCCCAGCAGCGGCTGCTCGACGAGCAATCGGTGCTGCGCGAAGCCATCAGCGACGAATTCGACGTCAGCACGCTGCTGCTGACCGACGACCAGCTGAGCTACCTGCGCCCCGGCATGGGCCAGGATGTCACGCACCGGCTGCGCGCCGGGCACTGGAGCATCCAGCGCCAGCTCGACCTGCACGGACTGCGCACCGACGAGGCACGCGAAGCGCTGGGGCAGTTCATCCGCCACGCCCAGCGCGACGGCGCGCGCTGCGTGCGCGTGGTGCACGGCAAGGGGCTGGGCTCGCCAGGGCGCATGCCCGTGCTCAAGGGGCGGGTCCACAGCTGGCTGGTGCAGAAGCAGGAAGTGCTGGCCTTCGTGCAGGCACGTCCGGCCGACGGCGGCGCGGGTGCGCTGGTCGTGCTGCTGCAGCCGCTGGTGCCACGCCACGGCGGCCGGTGACAGCTCAGCGCGGCTCGCGCCCCAGGCCCATTGGCGGCATCGCCCGGCCATAGATGCGCCGCACCCGGTCGGCAAGCGCCGGGTGGGTCGCCAGGCGCTCGGCCCAGCGGCTGCTGCCTTGCACGTCGACCAGCAGCATGTGCTGCACCGCATGGTGGTCCAGCGCGTACTGCCCGCGGCGCGGATCGTAGCCCGCGGCCTGGCGCTGGCCCATGACCTTGCGCAGCACGCCGCCCAGGCCGTCCTTGCTGCGCGTCCATTGCACGGCGCGCGCATCGGCGAGGTATTCGCGCTGGCGCGAGACCGCGGCCTTGAGCCAGCGCCCCGCGAGCCAGCCCGCGAAGCCCGCGCCCTTGATGGCCGAGCCGAACCACCACATCGCACCGCCGCGCTCGCACATGCTTTCGCCCAGCTGGTAGACCAGCTCCAGCCCGTAGACCATGCCCGCGAGCTGCATCTTCAGGCGCGTGTCGCCCTCGTGCAGATGGCTCAGTTCATGCGCGACCATGCCCTGCAGTTCCTCGCGGCTCAGATGGTCGAGCGCGCCCTGGGTCACGGCGATGATGGCGTCGTCCTCGTCCCAGCCGGCCGCGAAGGCATTGATCGCATCGGTGCGCGGCAGCACCATGGCCTGGGGAACGGCCATGTGCGCGGCAATGCACAGCTCCTGCACCACGTTGGCAAAGGTCTGCTCGGCCAGGCTGCGGTCGGGCCGCACTTCACGCGCGCCTATGCGCCGGGCCAGGCGCAGCCCGCCCGCGCGCAGCTGGTCGGTTTCGACCCACCAGCCGCCGAGCACCAGAAACAGCGTCATGCCGATGTTCACGGCCGCGAAGCCCGCGGGAAACGGCAGGTTGCCGCCCAGCACCCAGGACAGACCCAGCCAGGCGAGCACCAGGCCGCCATGCACGGCGGCCACGAGCACCAGCACGGCCAGCGCAAAGCACCACAGCAGCCGCGCGGTGGCGCTGCGCGCTTGTTCCTGATGGCGCCAGAATTTCATGCCAGGCCCGACCCGCGCAGGTCAGAAGCGCAGCTGCGGCACGGCGCGCTCGGCGTCGCTGGTCGTCGATTCGAGCATCGCGGCCTGGGCAAAACCCAGGCTGCGCGCGAGCAGCACTTCGGGGAACTGGCTGGCGCTGTTGTTGAACTCGAGCACCTGGTCGTTATAGGCCTGGCGCGCAAAGCCTATGCGGTTTTCGGTGCTGGTGATTTCCTCGCTCAGGCGCAGCATGTGGGCGTCGGCCTTGAGTTCGGGATAGGCTTCGCTGAGCATCATCAGCCGGCCCAGCTGCGCGCCCAGCACCGACTCGGCCTGCGACAGCAGGCCGATGGCAGCCGCATCGGCCGGCCGGGCACGCGCCTGGTCGGCAGCGCTGCTGGCCGCGCCGCGTGCGCGGATCACGGCTTCGAGCGTGCTCGCTTCATGCGCCATGTAGCCGCGTGCCACCTCGACCAGATTGGGCACCAGGTCGTGGCGCCGCTTGAGCTGCACGTCGATCTGCCCGAACGCATTGGCGATGCGGTTGCGTGCCACCACCAGCCGGTTATAGACCATGACCGCCCAGGCCACGACCGCCACTGCCACCACCACCACGACTGTCCAGCCGATCACGCCCATAGATGCTCCGGTACGGTTTGTATCAAACGGTTATTCACCCGATGGTAGCGGCTGCGCGCCAGTACGCAAGTGACGCTGTGGCCGCTCAACCGCCCTGATTTCTCATCCAGTCGGCCGTGCCCATGAAGCTGCTGGCCAGGCGCGCGCGCAGCACTTCGGGCACGCCGGTCTCGCGCATCGCCTGGTCCATGCAGGCCACCCACTGGTCGCGCTCGCGCACGCCGATCTTGAACGGCATGTGGCGCATCTTCAGGCGCGGATGGCCGAAACGGCTCTGGTAGTGGTCGGGGCCGCCCATCCAGCCGCAGAGAAACCAGAACAGCTTCTGGCGCGCGCCGTCGAGCTCCGGGCCATGGGCCGCGCGCAGTTCGGCATAGCCGGGCTCGAGGTCCATCAGGTCATAGAAGCGGTCGACCATTCTTTGGATCGCGGGCTCGCCGCCAATCCATTCGAAGGGCGTGTCAAAAGGCGGTTTTTCTTCAATCTGCATGGCGATCAGGCGCTGGCGGGCAGCGCGGTCAGGAAACGAAAGGCGTAGAGCCACGATTGTCCCGCAGCGCGCGGCCGGCCGCGCGCACGGGTCATTCCGCGGCCTGGCGCAGCGTGGTCATCACCGGCCGGCGCAGCACTTCGCGCAGGCCCCACCAGCCCGCGAGCCAGGCCAGCACGGCGCCGGCGAGCGCGCCGCCTATAGGCACCCAGGGCGATGCGTTCCAGGCGAAGTCGAACACATAGCGCGCCAGCGCCCAGCCCACGGCCATGGCCACGCAGCTCGCGAGAAAGCCGGCGAGCAGGCCCACGCCTGCGAGTTCGGCGCGCTGCACCTGGCGCAGCAGGCTGGCGCGCGCACCGACGGCACGCATGATCGCGTACTCGCGTGCGCGCTCCTCGCGCGTCGCCGTGACGGCCGCGAACAGCACCACCAGGCCCGCGGCCAGCGTGAAGATGAACAGGAACTCGACGGCGCGAATGACCTGGTCGAGCACCTGCTGCACCTGCGCCAGCGTGCTCGCCATGTCGACATTGGTGATGTTGGGAAACTGGCGCACCAGCGCGTTGTCGAAGCCCGGCGTCTGGGGCGCGCGGTAGGCCGCGAGATAGGTCACGGCCACATCGGGCAGTTGCTCGACCGGGTACATGGCGAAGAAGTTGGCGCGCATCGAGCCCCAGTCGACCTTGCGCAGGCTGGTGATGCGCGCCTCGTTCTGTACGCCGCCGATGTCGAACGTCAGCCGGTCGCCCAGCTTGAGGCCCAGCGCCTGGGCAATGCCCTCCTCGAGGCTGATCGCGTCCTTTTCGCCGGGCGTCCAGCGGCCCGCGACCACGGGGTTGTGCTCGGGCACCTGCTCGGCCGTGGACAGGTTGAATTCCCGGTCCACAAGCCGCTTGGCGCGGTCTTCGGCGTAGTCGTCGGGATGGACTTCGCGGCCGTTGACCTGCACCAGCCGGCCGCGGATCATCGGATACCAGTCATAGCGCGCCACGCCCTGGTCCTCGAGCAGTTGCTGGAAGTCCCTGGCCTGGTCCGGCATGATGTTGATGACGAAACGGTTCGGTGCGTCGGGCGGCGAAGCCGCGCGCCAGCTGCCGATCAGGTCGGTGCGCAGCAACACCAGCAGCACCAGCGCCAGCAACCCCACGGCCAGGCTGCTGACCTGCAGCACGGCATACACGGGCCGCGCCGAAATCTGGCGCGTGGCCAGCACCAGCCAGCGCGGCGCCGTCGATTCGTTGACCAGCCGCCGCAACAGCTTGACGGCGAGCCAGGCCAGGCCCGCGAACAGCGCCACCGCGCCGCCAAACCCGCCGACGGCGATCAGGCCGAGCTGGATGTCGCGGCTCACGGCCAGCAGCAGCGCCGCAAAGCCGGCCACGCCCAGCCCCAGCACCAGCCACGACGCCGGCTTGATCGCGCCCAGGTCGCGGCGCATGACGCGCAGCGGCGGCACCTGCGCGAGCTGCAGCACTGGCGGCAGGCCGAACGTGAACAGCAGCGTCATGCCCATGCCCAGCCCGTACACCACGGGCCACAGGCTGGGCGCGGGCAGGGCCGCATCGACCAGGCCCGACAGCAACTGCACGAACACATGGTGCACGCCATAGCCTATGGCCACGCCCAGCGCGCTCGAGAACAGCCCCACGAGCGCGAATTCAAAGGTGTAAGCGCCCGCTATTCGGCGCTGGCTCTGGCCCAGCACGCGCAGCATGGCCGAGGCATCGAGGTGGTCGTTGGCAAAGCCGCGCGCGGCCAGCGCCACGGCCACGGCCGACAGCAGCGCGGCGAGCAGGGCCACCAGGCTGAGGAATTTTTCGGCGCGCGCCAGCGTCTGGCGCATTTCGGGCCGGCCGCTGTCGAGCGACTCGATGCGCATGCCGTGCATTTCGCGCGCCAGCACGGCCTCGTCGGCCCAGGCCTGGAATTGCCGCACCGCCGCGTCTTCGCCGGCCACGGCCAGGCGGTAGGTCAGGCGGCTGGCGGGCTGGACCAGGCCGGTGGCCGCAAGGTCCTCGGCATTGAGCATCACGCGCGGCGCAAAGCTCATGAAGCCCGAGCCCCGGTCGGGTTCAAGCACCAGGATGCGCGCGATGCGCAGCGCGGAGTCGCCCAGCAGCAGCGGATCGCCCATGCGCAGATCCAATGATTCAAGCAGCGGTGCGTCAACCCAGACTTCGCCGGGCGCGGGAATCTCACGCGTGGTCTCGCCGGCCTCGCCCGGCGCGTTCGCAATGCGCAGCGATCCGCGCAGCGGGTATCCCGCGGGCACGCTCTTGAGCGCAACCAGCCGGCTCGCGCCGCCCTGGGCATCGGACGCGCGGCCCATGGTCGGAAAGCTCGCCGTGACCACGCTCTGCAGCTCCAGCTGCTGCGCGCGTTCGGCGAACAGCGCCGGCGGCGGGTTGTCGCTCACAACAACCACATCGCCGCCGAGCAGCTGGCGCGCATCGCGCTCAAGCCCGCCCTGCAGCCGGTCGGCAAAGAATCCCACGGCCGTGAGCGCCGCCACGGCGAGCGTCACGGCGACGATCAGCAGGCGCAGCTCGCCCGCGCGCACATCGCGCCACAATGTGCGCCACCCCAAAGCCCAAGCAGAAGATCCGTTCATGGCCGCAACGATAGCGGATCGCAGCGCATGGCAATAGGTGAAAGACCGCATGGGGAAATGCGCGGCCATCAAAAAAAGGCCCCCACGCTTGCCTCACTGCGTGTGGCTGCGCTGCCCCCCGAGGGGGCTGCTTTTTGTCTTGGGGCGGCCCGGCGACAAAAAAGGGCCCCCACGCTTGCCTCACTGCGTGCGGCTGCGCTGCCCCCCGAGGGGGCTGCTTTTTGTCTTGGGGCGGCCCGGCGACAAAAAAGCCGCCAGGGCAGACCATGGCGGCTGTGGATGCGTCAGGAAAAACCCGCTCAGGTATTTTTGCTGACCGTGATCGTCGGAAACTTGGAACTGAAGTCCTTGGCCTTGAGCGCGATCTTCACGGCCATGTCGCGCGCCACGCGCTTGTAGATCTGCGCGGCTTCGCTGTCGGGGTCGGCGACCACGGTGGGCTTGCCGCTGTCGGCCTGCTCGCGGATCTGCAGCGACAGCGGCAGCGCGCCCAGATAGTCCATGCCGTAGTCGGCGGCCATCTTCTTGCCGCCATCGGCGCCGAAGATGTGCTCCACATGGCCGCAGTTGGTGCAGACATGGGCGGCCATGTTCTCGACGATGCCCAGGATGGGAACGCCGACCTTCTCGAACATCTTGATGCCCTTTTTCGCATCGATCAGCGCGATGTCCTGGGGCGTGGTGACCACGATCGCGCCCGTCATGGGCACGCGCTGGGCCAGCGTCAGCTGGATGTCGCCCGTGCCCGGGGGCATGTCGACCAGCAGGTAGTCGAGGTCCTTCCAGTTGGTCTGGCGCAGCATCTGCTCGAGCGCCTGCGTGGCCATGGGGCCGCGCCAGATCATGGCTTCGTCCTGGTTCACGAGGAAACCGATGGACATGACCTGCACGCCGTAGTTCTCCAGCGGCTCCATGGTCTTGCCGTCGGTGCTTTCGGGCTTGCCCGTCAGGCCCATCATCATCGGCTGGCTGGGGCCGTAGATGTCGGCGTCCAGCAGGCCCACGCGCGCGCCTTCGGCGGCCAGCGCCAGCGCCAGGTTGGCAGCGGTGGTGCTCTTGCCCACGCCGCCCTTGCCCGATGAAATGGCGATGATGTTCTTCACCTGCGGCAGCAGCTCGACGCCGCGCTGTACCGAATGCGCGACGACCTTGCTGGTGATGCCCACCGAGACGTTGTCCACGCCGGCCACGGTCTTGGCGGCGGAGACGAACTGGCGGCGCAGTTCAGGCACGAGGCTTTTGGCGGGGTAACCGATCTCGACATCGAACGCCACATCCCCCGCGCTGATCTGCAGATTGCGCACGGCGCGCGCGCTGACGAAGTCCTTGCCGGTATGCGGGTCCAGCACGCTGCTGAGTGCGGCCAAAAGCTGTTGTTCTGTGACTGCCATTCTCGATTCACTCCTTTGGGGGAAGCCAAGTCTATCCAAGGCCCGCTGCCCGCACGAGAAGCAGGACAATGCAGGCTTGGCATTTCTTTGCGCACCCCACCGAACCGAGGATCCCGTGAAATTCAAGATGGCCCCCAACTCCCTGTTTGCGATCCTGCTGCGCTCGCGCTGGTGGCTCAGCTTTGCGCTGGCCGCGGGCGTGACGCTGCTGTGCATGGCCCTGCTGCCCGCCCACATCGCGCCGTTCGGCGCCCTGGCCGCGACGCCGCTGTGGATCGTCGGCGGCATCGCCGCCTGGCGCCAGCTGCGCGCGCCCAGCCCGGCCCAGGTCGAGCGTCTGCTGTCCGAATGCGCGAACCAGCCCTGGCGCGGCTTCGCCCAGCAGCTCGAAACCGCCTGGCGCGCCGAAGGCTATGAAGTACAGGCACAGAACCAGGGCGTGATCGATTTCCGTCTCGAGCGCGCGGGCCAGACCACGCTGGTCAGCGCGCGGCGCTGGAAAGCCGGACACCACGGCGTAGAGCCGCTGCGCGAGCTCGAAGCCGCGCGCGCGCGCGCGTCGGCGGCCAAGGCGGTCTATGTCGCGCTGCAGCCGCTGGGCGAAAACGCAGCGCTCTATGCGCGCGACCAGCAACTCGTCGTGCTCGGCGGCGCGGACCTCGCGGCGCTGCTCGCCAAAGCCCGCAGCTGAGCGCGGCCCCAGAGGACGCGAGGGTTTGCCCCGAATACAGGCTGATTCTCGCGAAGCACACTGAGGACAAATATGATCCAGACTTCCCCTTCCCTGCCTGACAGCGGCGCTGGGATCGGCGCGGTGCCGACCACCGGCCTGCTGCTCACGGGCGGCGGGGCCCGCGCCGCCTATCAGGTGGGTGTGCTCGAAGCCATTGCCCATATCCGGCGCAGTTGCGGACATTGCCATGGCCCGAACCCCTTCCCCATCATCACCGGCACTTCGGCCGGCGCGATCAACGCCGCGGCGCTGGCCTGTGGCGCCGACCATTTCGATCTCACGGTGCGGAAGATGGCCCACATCTGGAGCCATCTGCACACCGAAAACGTCTATCGTGCCGATGCGCTGAGCATGCTGCGCAGCGGCGCGCGCTGGCTGAGCCTGCTCTCGCTGGGCTGGGCGCTGACCCGCTGGCGCACCATGCGCCCGCGCTCGCTGCTGGACAACGCGCCGCTGGCCGCGCTGCTGCAGACCGATCTCGTGCCGCTCGCGCGCCTGCCCGAGCTGATCGCCCAGGGGCATTTGCGCGCGCTGTCGGTCACGGCCTCGAGCTACACCTCGGGCGAGCATGTGAGCTTCTACGAAACCAATGCCGAACTCCAGCCCTGGGTGCGCTCGCAGCGGCGCGCGATCGGCGGCCATATCAGCCACTCCCATCTGCTGGCTTCTTCGGCGATTCCCTTCATCTTCCCCGCGACCGCGCTCGACATCGGCACGCATGTCGAATATTTCGGCGACGGCTCCATGCGCCAGACCGCGCCGCTGGCCCCGGCCATTCACCTGGGCTCGGACCGGGTGCTGGTGATAGGCGCCGGACGCATGCAGGGCGCGCGCGAAAGCGCGCCGACCGGCGTCGCAGCCAGCTATCCGACGCTGGCGCAGATCGCCGGGCATACGCTGTCGAACATCTTCCTCGACACGCTCGCCCTGGACGTGGAACGCGCCCAGCGCATCAATGCCACGCTGGCACTGATCCCGCCCGAGGCGCGCGCGAACAGCGGCCTGCGGTCACTCGAACTGCTGGTCATCGCGCCGTCCCAGCGGCTCGATGCGATCGCCGCGCGCCATGTCGCGGGCCTGCCGCGCAGCATGCGCAGCCTGCTGGGCGCCTTGGGCGTGACCACCGACGCGAACGACGCGCGCGGCGCGGGCCTGGCGAGCTACCTGCTGTTCGAGCCGCGCTATATCCGCGCGCTGATGGCGCTGGGGCGCAAGGACACGTTCGCGCAGCGCGAGGAAGTCGTGCGCTTCTTCCAATGGAACAAGGCCGCCCCGGCCCCTGCGGCGAGCCCCCTGGAAGCGGCCTGCGCCTAGCCGGCCGCGCCTGGCCGCCGGCAGTCCACGCAACCCCACGTGCGCCACAGGCCGCGCAAGCCTTTAAAATCCCGGGTTCCCCCAGAGAAAGCGCTTTCCGATGTCTGCACGCAAGATCTTCGCCACCACAGCCCTGCCCTACGCCAACGGCAACTTCCATATCGGTCACATCATGGAGTACATCCAGGCCGACATCTGGGTGCGCTTCCAGCGAATGCAGGGCAATGATGTGAACTTCGTCGGTGCCGACGACGCCCATGGCGCGCCCATCATGATTGCCGCCGAAAAGGCCGGCATCACGCCCCAGCAATTCGTCGCCAACATCGCCGCCGGACGCAAGCAGTACCTCGACGGCTTTCACATCCAGTTCGACAACTGGCACAACACCGACGGCGAAGAGAACCATATTCTCGCCAAGCAGATCTACCAGGACCTGAAGAAGGCCGGCTTCATCGACACCAAGGTCATCGAGCAGTTCTTCGACCCCGAGAAGAACATGTTCCTGCCCGACCGCTTCATCAAGGGCGAGTGTCCCAAGTGCCACGCCAAGGACCAGTACGGCGACAACTGCGAAGTCTGCAGCGCGGTCTACGCGCCCACCGACCTGATCAACCCCTATTCGGCGCTCAGCGGCGCCCAGCCCGTGCTCAAGAGCTCGGAGCATTTCTTCTTCCGCCTGTCGGACCCGCGCTGCGTGGAGTTCCTGCAGGAATGGACGCAAAACGGCAAGCACGTGCAGCCCGAAGTGGCCAACAAGGTCAAGGAATGGTTCAGCGTACGCACCAATGCCGACGGCTCGACCAGCGAAGGCCTGGGCGACTGGGACATCTCGCGCGACGCGCCTTATTTCGGCATTGAAATTCCCGACGCGCCGGGCAAGTACTTCTACGTCTGGCTGGACGCGCCCGTGGGCTACCTGGCCTCGCTCAAGAACCTGCTCGACCGCCGCGGCGAAGACTACGCGGCCTACATGGCCGACGAACAGCTCGAGCAGTACCACTTCATCGGCAAGGACATCGTGACCTTCCACACGCTGTTCTGGCCCGCGATGCTCAAGTTCAGCGGCCGCAAGACGCCCACGCAGATCTTCGTGCACGGCTTCCTCACCGTGAACAACGGCGAGAAGATGAGCAAGAGCCGCGGCACGGGCCTGGACCCGCTCAAGTACCTGAGCCTGGCGATGAACCCCGAGTGGCTGCGCTACTACCTGGCCGCCAAGCTCAATGGCCGCAATGAAGACATAGACTTCAACCGCGAAGACTTCATGGCCCGCGTCAACAGCGACCTGATCGGCAAGTTCGTCAACATCGCGTCGCGCGCCGCGGGCTTCCTGTCCAAGCGCTTCGAAGGCCGGCTCGCCGCCCTGGGCGCCGAAGGCCAGGCCCTGCTCGAGCAGCTGCGCGCCCAGGCGCCGGCCATTGCCGAAGCCTTCGAGAAGCGCGACACCGCGCGCGCCGTGCGTGAAACCATGCTGCTGTGCGACCGCGTCAACGCATACGTCGATGCCAACAAGCCCTGGGAACTCGCCAAGCTCGAAGGCATGGACGCACGCCTGCAGGAAGTCTGCACGACCTGCATCGAAGCCTTCCGCCTGCTCGCGGTCTACCTCAAGCCCGTGCTGCCCGCGGTCGTGCAGCAGGTCGAAGCCTTCCTCAACGTCGCGCCGCTGACCTTCGCCGATGCGCAGCAACTGCTGGGTGCAGGCCATGTCATCGGCAAGTACGAGCACCTGCTGCAGCGCGTCGACGTCAAGCAGCTCGACGCGCTGTTCGAGGCGCCGCCCGCGCCCGTCGCCGAAAAGATCCTGCCCGGCGGTGAAGAGATCGCCGAAACGATTGGCATTGCCGACTTCGCCAAGGTCGACCTGCGCATCGCGAAGATCGTCGACTGCGAAGCCGTCGAAGGCTCGACCAAGCTGCTGCGCCTGACGCTGGACGCGGGCGAAGGCCGCACGCGCAATGTCTTCAGCGGCATCGCCAGCCACTACCAGCCTGCCGACCTGATCGGCAAGCACACCGTGCTGGTCGCCAACCTCGCGCCGCGCAAGATGAAGTTCGGCATTTCCGAAGGCATGGTGCTTGCCGCAAGCCACGCCGACGAAAAGGCCCAGCCCGGCATCTACGTGCTCGAGCCCGTCGCTGGCGCGACTCCCGGCATGCGTATCCATTGAAGTGAAGCACCCCCTGAGCCGCTTACGCCGGAGGGCCGGCCCCGGCTTCCCCCTCTCAACCTTCGGTGGAGGGGGACGGCACCCTCGCTGCGGGACGGCCCTTGCTCGGCGCCCCCACGCTGGGACAAGCCAGTTTTAGAGGCTACGGACGATGCAAGCACGATGGATAACCAAGACATGCACAGCATGACGCTAACAATTCAACCCCTGAAATTATCGCGCTGGCTGCTCGTGGGCAGCGCCCTGGGCCTGCTCGGCGGCTGCGCGGTGGTCGCCGTGACTTCGGCGGCCGTGAGCGTCACGGCCGGCGTGGTCGGCCTCGCGGCCGACGCCGCCGTGGGCACGGTGCGCATCGCGGGCAAGGGAATAGGCAAGGCCGCGGACGCGCTGATGGACGACGATGTGCCCGCGGCTGCGGACACCAGCGGCGTGAACATCAACTACAACATCGCGCCTGCGCCCTGAATTTTGGCGGCACGGCTCGTTCCGAAGCTGCTGCGCTTCGACAGGCTCAGCGCGAACGGAGGGGGAGGTCATGCCTTATTTTGTATTGCACAGGCCCAAACCCCGTTCGTGGTGAGCCAGCCTGGGCGGCCCCGTCGAACCACGAACGCCCTGCCCTATGGCTTGACCCAGTCAGGGCCCATCGCGCTGCACCAAACTGCGTGAAGTCCGCAACACCCGCCCATCGGGCCCGAACGTCACCGTGAACAGCATCTCCGTGGTCGGCGGATCGATATAACGCCAGTCCCAGTCGGTTTCCTGCTTGCGTTCATAGGTCATGCGCTTGGCCGGCTTGCCCAGCATGCGGCGCACTTCCTGCTCGGTCATTCCCGCGCGGACCTGGTCGAACACATGCGGCGCAACCACCTGGCGCAGCGCCGTCATCGTGCCGCCGGGGCCGATGGTGATCATGTAGTTCTGGTGGCCCGCGGGCTGGCGGTTGTATTCGAAAGTGCGCGAGCCGTCGGCTTCCTGCCAGATGTTCTCGGGCTCGCCAAAGCGGGCGCGCACGTCGACTTCGGTCGACACATCCTCTTCCAGTTCGCGTATGCGCCGCTCGTCGCAACCGACCAGCGACAGCAGGCCAAAGACGGCAGCAAGGGCCGTGGCCCAAGGGGTGACTCGTTTCATCGCGCCTTGTCCCGTAAAATCATGGATTCCTAAGAGGTTAACAGTCCATGTCCATTTTCGCCCGCCCCGATTACAAATCCGACACCACCCAGTTCATCGAGCAGTTGCGCGCGCAAAAGCCCGACCTCGAGGCACGCCAGCTCGCCGGCCGGGCCCTGCTCTGGGACAAGGACGTGGACAGCGAGATCTGGCAGGAATACCGCGCAGGCCGCGTGCAGCAACAGCCCTACGTCTACCAGACCAAGGCCTGAGCCCCCGGCCCTTGTCCGCCCCATGGCTGACGACCGCTGATTCATGAGTGGCCTGACCGACGGCGCGCTTGCCATCGCCCCGGGCGAAGCCCCTGCCGTGGCGCTCGCCCCCGACGGCTTGGTGGACATCGTCGACCGGGTAGCTTTGGCGCGCCTGTATGGCGAGCCGCTGTTCGCGCTGCCCAACGACCTCTATATTCCGCCCGACGCGCTCGAAGTCTTCCTCGAAGCCTTTGAAGGTCCGCTGGACCTGCTGCTCTACCTGATCCGCAAGCAGAACTTCAACATCCTCGACATTCCGATGCTGAGCGTCACGCGCCAGTATCTGCGCTACGTCGAGGAAATCCGCAGCCGCAACCTCGAGCTTGCCGCCGAGTACCTGCTGATGGCCGCGATGCTGATCGAGATCAAGTCGCGCATGCTGCTGCCGCCGAAGAAGTCGGCCGATGCGCTCGAAGCCGAGGACCCGCGCGCCGAACTCGTGCGCCGGCTGCTCGAGTACGAGCAGATCAAGCTGTCGGCGGCGCGCCTGGGCCAGCTGCCCCAGCATGGCCGCGACTTCCTCAAGGCCCAGGTGCACATAGAGCAAAGCCTGCAGCCGCGCTTTCCCGACCTCGTGCCAGGCGAGCTGCAGCAGGCCTGGCAGGACATCCTCAAGCGCGCGACCCTGGTCCAGCACCACCGCATCACGCGTGAAGAACTCAGCGTGCGCGAATACATGAGCCAGATTCTCAAATCGCTGCAAGGCAAGCGCTTCGTGCCGTTCGAAGACCTGTTCGAGCCCGCGCGCGGCTCTACGGTGCTGGTGGTGACCTTCATCGCCCTGCTCGAGCTGGCCAAGGAAACGCTGATCGAGATCACCCAGGCCGAGGCCTTTGCACCGATATACGTCAGATTGGCCTACACACCGCTTTAATTCCCCCTCTGCCTTGCCGCACCAACGTGCTGCCATGCGCAGAACGTGAATAGTGCACATGGCTCCGGGTTCTACCCAGCCCCGGCCGGTCCGGGCAAACTTTCTCTCTGGTATTGCCATGGCATTGCATGATTTCGATGTACTCATAGTGGGCAGCGGCCTGGCCGGGCTCACGGCCGCGCTCGAGCTCGCGGCCACGCACCGCGTCGCGGTGCTGACCAAGCGCGGCCTCGACGACGGCGCGAGCAACCAGGCCCAGGGCGGCATTGCCGCGGTGCTCGCCGAAGACGACAGTTTCGACGCCCACGTCAATGACACGCTGATCGCCGGCGCCGGTCTGAGCGACCTGCCCGCGACGCGCCAGGTGGTCGAGAATGCACCCGCGGCGATTGCCTGGCTGCAGTCGCTGGGCGTTCCGTTTTCCGAGGAAAACGGCGAGCTGCACCTCACGCGCGAAGGCGGGCACAGCGCGCGGCGCATCGTGCACGCGACCGACGCGACCGGCGCGGCCGTGCAGCGGCAACTGATCGCCACGGTGCGGCGCACGCCCGGCATCACGGTGCTCGAGGACCACACGCTGGTCGACGTGATCACCTCGACCCGGCTGGGCCTGCCCGGCGCGCCGCGCTGCCTTGGCCTGTACGCGCTCAACGGCGCGACCGACGAAGTCGATACCTTCCGCGCCCCGCACACCCTCCTGGCCACGGGCGGCGCGGGCAAGGTCTACCTCTACACCACCAACCCCGACACCGCGACCGGCGACGGCATCGCGGCCGCCTGGCGCGCGGGCTGCCGCGTGGCCAACCTCGAATTCATCCAGTTCCACCCGACCTGCCTCTACCACCCGCACGCCAAGTCCTTCCTGATCAGCGAAGCCGTGCGCGGCGAAGGCGGCCGGCTGTTGCTGCCGGCCGCGCTCGGCGGCCTGCGCTTCATGGACGAGCATGACGAACGCGCCGAACTCGCGCCGCGCGACATCGTCGCGCGGGCCATAGACTTCGAGATGAAGAAGCACGGGCTGGACTGCGTCTACCTCGACATCTCGCACCAGAGCCCCGAATTCCTGCAGGCCCACTTCCCCAACATCCTGGCCAAATGCCTGGAACTGGGCATAGACATCACGCGCGAGCCGATTCCCGTCGTGCCCGCAGCGCACTACACCTGTGGCGGCGTGCTCACCGACCTGGCCGGACGCACCGATGTCGCCGGCCTGATGGCGATAGGCGAAGCGGCCTGCACGGGACTTCACGGCGCCAACCGGCTGGCCAGCAACTCGCTGCTCGAATGCATGGTGTTCGCGCGCAGCGCAGCCGAGGCGATCCGCGCGGCGGCCCCCGCCCAGACCTGCGCGCTGCCCGGCTGGGACGACAGCCGGGTCACGGACGCCGACGAGGCCGTGGTGATCGCGCACAACTGGGACGAGCTGCGCCGCTTCATGTGGAACTATGTGGGCATCGTGCGCAGCAACAAGCGCCTGGAGCGCGCGGCCCGGCGCATCGCCTTGCTCACCGCCGAAATCGACGAGTTCTACGCGCGCTTTCATGTCTCGCGCGATCTGCTCGAGCTGCGCAACCTGGTGCAGGTCGCCGAGCTCATCGTGCGCTCGGCGCAGATGCGCCACGAAAGCCGCGGCCTGCACTACAGCCGCGACTATCCCGCGCTGGCCGCGCCCAGCGCCCCCACCATCCTGGTGCCGCCGGCGACCCGCTGAGCACGCTACCTGCCCGTTTTTTCATCGAGGAGACTTCCATGCCCCATCTTTGCGTCGAATACAGCGCCAACCTGGCCGACCTGCCCGAACAGCAGATGCTCACCGAGCTCGTGAACAGCGTCTGCAACCACCCGACCATCGCCGATGAGTTCGACGTCAAGGGCCGCATCGCGAAGACGCAGCAATACGTGATCGGCACCGTTGCGGCCTCGCGGGGCTTCATCCACGCCGAGCTGCGGCTGCTGTCGGGCCGCACGCCCGAAGTCAAGAAGGAACTGTCGGACCGCATCGCCGACGTACTGCGCCGCCTCACGCCCCACCCCGAAGGCATGCTGGTGCAGGTCAGCGTGGAAATCAGCGACATGGACCGCGGCAGCTACCACAAGAGCAAGCTCTGAGCGCCGGCCCGGCGGGGCCGCCGGGACAGTCAGGCAGGGCCACGGCCTACAACACCGGGCCAGGTCGCGCCACATAGTGTGAAGCTACCCCCAAAAGGAGCCCACGATGCCACGACAGCCCGCCAAGCCCACGCCCGCCAAGACCCGCGATCCGGCCCCCAGCGGCCAGGGGGGTGAACCCCAGCATCAGGCCGGCGGCACGCACCCCGTGCTGACCACCCAGCAGGGCATCGCCGTTCCCGACAACCAGAACTCGCTGCGCAGCACGCCGCGCGGCCCGACCCTGCTCGAGGACTTCATCCTGCGGGAGAAGATCACCCATTTCGACCATGAGCGCATTCCCGAGCGCGTGGTGCACGCACGCGGCAGCGGCGCGCATGGCGTTTTCGAGCTCACGCATTCGCTGGCCGAGCACACCACGGCCAAGGTGCTGTCGGAAAAAGGCCTGCGCGTGCCCGTGTTCTGCCGCTTTTCCACGGTGGCCGGCGGCGCGGGCTCGGTCGACACGCCGCGCGACGTGCGCGGCTTTGCCGTCAAGTTCTATACGCCCGAAGGCAACTGGGACCTCGTGGGCAACAATATTCCGGTGTTCTTCATCCAGGACGCGATGAAGTTCCCCGACCTGGTCCACGCCGTCAAGATGGAGCCCGACCGCGCGTTCCCCCAGGCCGCGAGCGCGCACGACACCTTCTGGGATTTCATCTCGCTGATGCCCGAATCCATGCACATGGTGATGTGGATCATGAGCGACCGCACCATTCCGCGCAGCCTGCGCATGATCGAAGGCTTTGGCGTGCACAGCTTCCGTCTGGTCAACGCCGAAGGCAAGAGCATTTTCGTCAAGTTCCACTGGCGCCCGGTGCTGGGGCTGCAGTCGACCGTCTGGGACGAAGCGGTCAAGCTGCAGGCGGCCGACAACGACTTCCACCGGCGCGACCTGTTCGACGCCATCAGCGCGGGCAAGTTTCCAGCCTGGGACCTGGCCGTGCAGCTGTTCAGCGAGGAAGAAGCCGACGCATTCGACTTCGACCACCTCGATGCGACCAAGCTCGTTCCCGAGGAACTGGTGCCGCTGCAGGTGATAGGCCGCATGACGCTGGACCGCTGGCCCGACAACTTCTTTGCCGAGACCGAGCAGGTCGCGTTCTGCCCGGCCAATGTGCCGCCCGGCATCGACTTCTCCAACGATCCGCTGCTGCAAGGCCGGCTGTTCTCCTACCTCGACACCCAGCTCACGCGCCTGGGCAGCCCGAACTTCACGCAGATTCCGGTCAACGCACCGCAGTGCCCGTTCGCCCACAACCAGCGCGACGGCCATATGCAGATGCAGCAGCCCAAGGGCCGCGTGGCCTATGAGCCGTCCAGCCTGCAGGCCGACAGCCCGCGCGCCAGCGCCGCCACCGGCATGCGCCACTTCGCCGAGGCGCCCGACGACGGCGTCAAGGGCCGGGTGCGCGCCGAAAGCTTTGCCGACCATTTCAGCCAGGCACGCATGTTCTTTCTGAGCCAGAGCGAGATCGAGCAGGCGCATATGGCGTCGGCGCTGGTGTTCGAGCTGTCCAAGGTCGAGACGCCGGCGGTGCGCGAAGCCGTTGTGGGCCAGCTCCAGCATATCGACACCACGCTCGCCGGGCGCGTGGCCAAAGGACTGGGCATGGCCCAGCTGCCGCCGCCGCCGCCCGCGGCCCAGCCCGCCAAGGACATGCCGGTCTCGCCCGCGCTGCGGCTGATCGACCGCATGAAGCCGACGCTGGCCGGCCGCTGCATAGGCCTGCTGGTAGCCGACGGCTCGGACGCCGCATCGATCGCAACGATACGCAAAGCCGTGGAAAAGGCCGGAGCGACGCTCAAAGTGGTCGCACCCAAGGTCCAGATCCAGCTCAGCGACGGCAGCACGCTGGCCGCCGACGGCCAGCTCGCGGGCACGCCGTCGGTGCTGTTCGATGCCGTGGCTTCGGTCATTGCGCTCGAACAGGGCTCGCTGCTGTCGCATGAGGCCGCGGCCGTCGACTGGTTCCGCGACGCGTTTGGCCACCTCAAGGCGATTGCCGCATGCAAGGGCACGCGCCACATTCTCGCGGCCGGCGGCATCGAACCCGACGCGGGCGTGTTCACGCCCGAGCAGACTGCCGAGTTCCTCCAGGCCGCGCAGGCCCGCCAGTGGGCGCGCGAACCCAAGCTGCGCACGCTGGCCTGACGACCCGCCAGCGCGCCCGGCCTCGCCCGCCGGCCGCTGCGCCGGCCGCTGATTGACGGTACAGTCGGCGGCCTATGCCGACTTCCGATTCCCCCTCTACCCCGTCGGCCACGTTGCCGCCCCTGGGCACCCAGCGCCAGCGGCAATGGCTGCTCGGACTGAGCTTGCTGCTCATCGCCTGCAATCTGCGCCCGGTCTTTGGCAGTCTCTCGGTCGTGCTGCCCGAAATCATGCGCGACACGGGCCTGAGCGCCGCCGGCGCGAGCCTGCTGACCACGCTGCCGATTGTCTGTCTGGGCCTGTTTTCCGCGCCCACGCCCTGGCTGTCGCGCCGCTTTGGCGCCGAACGCGTGCTGCTGCTGGCCTTGCTGCTCATAGGCATGGGAACCTTGCTGCGCGCTGCGGGCAGCCTGCCCTTTCTTTTTGCGTCTTCGGTGCTCGCGGGCGCCGGCATCGCCATGGGCAACGTATTGCTGCCCAGCCTGGTCAAGCGCCATTTCGCGCAGCATGCGGCGTTGATGACCGGCATGTACATTCTGGCGATCTGCATAGGCGCGACGATTGCCACCGCCTCGACCGTGCCGCTGGCCACGCATATTTTTGCCGGCTCCTGGGCCCATGCGCTTGCGGTCTGGGCCCTGCCCGCGCTGCTGGTGCTGGCGCTGTGGCTGCCCCAGGCACTGCGCATGCGCACCGAGGCCATCGACCCGGCCGCCCAGGCCGGCAGCCTGCGACGCGATGCGCTGGCCTGGCAGGTCACGGCCTTCATGGGCCTGCAGTCGTCGCTGGCCTATATCGTCATCGGCTGGCTCGCGCCCATCCTGCGCGAACGCGGCCTGGAAAGTGACCTGGCCGGCTACGTGGTGGCCATCTCCACGCTGGCGCAGCTCGTGACCTCGCTGGTCGTTCCCTCGATCGCCGCGCGTTGCCGCGACCAGCGCGCGCTGGCCGTGGGATTGACGGCGCTGACATTCACCGCGCTGATGGGCCTGATCCTCGCGCCGCTGTCCACGGTCTGGCTCTGGGCGCTGCTGCTGGGCTGCGGCCAGGGCGGCCTGTTTGCGCTCGCGCTGAGCCTGATCGTGATGCGCAGCGGCAATGCCCAGGTCACGGCCCAGCTGTCGGCCATGGCCCAGGGCTGGGGCTATATGCTCGCCGCGTTCGGCCCGCTGCTCACCGGCCTGCTGCACCAATGGACCGGCAGCTTTTCTTCGAGCATCTGGCTGATCGGGCTGCTGTCGGCCGCGATGGCCTGGAGCGGCTGGGGCGCGGGCCGCAACCTGCTGGTCCTGCCCGGCCCGCGCACGCGATGAACACCGCTGCCGCTCGCGCGCTGTGCACGCGCTGCGCGCGCCCGCAGCGCAACTGCATCTGCGCGCTGGCAGCCCGCGTGGACTGCGCGCCCGAAGTGCTGATCCTGCAGCATCCGCTCGAAGTGCACGAAGCCAAGGGCACGGCGCGGCTGCTGCACCTGAGCCTGCCGCGCAGCCGTATGGAAATCGGCGAGCAGTTCGATGCCCTGCAACTTCAGGGCTGGATCGAACAGGACTGGCACGGCGACGCTTTGGCGCCCGCGCCCCATGCCGTGCTGCTCTACCCCCAGGCGCCGCACGACCCGGCGCTGCCGCTCGCACCCGCGCCGCCGCTGCCCGCGCAGTGGCTGCAGGACCCGGCCCACCTGCGCCTGGTGGTGATCGACGGCACCTGGCGCAAAAGCCGCAAGATGCTTTACCTCAATCCGCAGCTGCAGCAGTTGCCGCGCCTGGCGCTGCGCGATCTGCCCGCATCGCGCTACGCAATCCGGCGCGCGCACCGGCCCGGTCAGCTCTCGACGCTCGAAGCCACCTGCTGCGCGCTGGCCCAGCTCGAACCCGCGAACCACGCACTCGAGCGGCTGCTGCAGGCCATGGATGCGCTGGTCGCGCGGCAATCGCAATGGCAGCAGGCCGCCACGGGCTGCATGGAACCATAGGCGGGCAGGGGTCACAGAGTGAATGGTCCAAGTCACCCTACTCCATTCGCCGATATGCCCTCCTCCAACTGCCTCAACGGCGCCAGGCTCACGGTTCCGATCAACGCAGATTTCGGCCATGCACCCCTGGGCAGGCTCGGCGAGCGGACCGCCCAATACAACCCTTCGCGCGCGCCCTGCCTCGCAGACCTGAGATCGAACGGCCAGCCCATCATCCCGGGCAGCGCACTGGGCTCGCGCCTGCTGAACGTGTTCAAGCCCGAGCCCGTGCGCCAGGAAGCCCGGGCCTTGAGAGCGCTGTCCGACAGCAGCCAACAGGTCGCCCAGTTGCTGGGGCAGATCAGCGCCACGCCAGCGGACAAGGATGCAAGCCCGACCGCGAAGAAGCTGCTGCAAAAACTCGCATCCACCGCCGCGCCCCTGACACGGCAGGGTGCGGACCTGCTGGAAGTGCTGCGCCACCGCGTCGAGGTCCACGCCCGGCATCTCACGGTCCACCAGCTGCGGGAGCTGCAGCAGGGACTGGCCCGCATCCGGCAGTCGCCCGGCATCAGCGCGCCGAAGGAAATCCAGCAGCTGGCGGTGATCAGAGACGCCGTACACACCACGCTGGCCGCGCATGTCCAGGCGCTGCTCGGCCGAACCGGCGAGAAGATGCTGCCCGCATTGCTGCAGGCGAGCAGCGAGCTGGCGCGCGAGGCAAGCCACCCGGGCACGGCGGCGCAACGCTTCGCGTCCCTGCATCACCTGGCCCGGGAACTGCTGCAGCAGCAAGGCTTCGCCCTGCCCCCTGGCGAAGACAGCGCGTCGATGCAGCGTGAACTGGTGCAGGCTTTTTGCAGCCAGGCGCTGCAAAACGCCAGCATCAGCAGCGATGCCCTTGGCGAACTGCTCCAGGCGCTGCCGCCAGAACAGCAAGCCGCACTGCGCCACACCTCGCAACAGCTTTCACCCACCGCCCCGGCGGCGTTCCTGCAGACGCTGCAGCAGGCCGGCCAGCGCTGGCTGCAGGAGGCGCAGCAGCGCTTTCAACAGGCCTATCAGGCCCTCGACGCCAGCCCCGGGCTGGCCGGCCCGGCGTTGGCAGAACAGGTGATCAGCCTGGAGACCGTACTGCATGCCTTGCGCTGCCACTGCGAAGCGCGCGGCGAACGTATCGACCCGGTGCGCAACGACCTGGTCGTCAAGTCCCTGCGAAAGCTGGAGACGACGCTGCTCGCGCCTGGCCATCCGCATGTGGCCGCGCTGGAAAACCGCCTCCTGCGCGAGCTCGGTCTGTCTGCGGCACGCTGGGGCATGGGCGAGATGTGCCAGCGCGTGGCACAGCTGGCGCGCGAACGGCTGGCGGCGGTGGACCGGCCCTACTTCACCATGCTGGAGACGGTCACACAGGCCTTGCGGGCCAACGATCTGACGGCCGCGCTCGACCACCTGGGCGCGGCCCAGGCATTGCGCCAGCAGGCCGCCGTGGTCTACCAGGAGCTGGGGCCCGGGCTGAGCAGCGCCAGCCAGGCCATGGCATTCCGCGAAGACCGCATGCGCGCAGCCGCACAGCAGTGGGATCGCACGACGCTGCTGGCGCTGCAAGCCAGCCTGGACCAAGCCACCGTGCAAAAGCTCATTGGCGCGCTGGAGGAGCTGGGCCACCAGGTTCTCGCGGGCGTCATTGCGCCGCACGATGCCAACGACGTGCTGGGCCGGCAACTGCTGGACACCCATATCGACCTGCGGATGCTGCGCGACAGCGTGGCCACCCAGTTGCTACAGCAAGGTGTGCCGGCGGTGGACATTCGCCGCGAAACCCCGGCGCCGGCCGCCATGGACGCGCAGGTGCGTGCCGCGCTGCGCGCGCGCTTCGGCATTGCGCCGCATGTGCGGGACAACGCGCTGCAGTGCATCGTCCATGAAGGCACGGCGCGACAGCCCCTGCAGGCGCTGCTCGAGGCACATTGGCAAAGCCTGTCGCCCACGGCGCCGTTGCCGGGTGAGGCAGCGCGCGCCGAGCAGCGTGTCGCGCCCGCATTCTGGAACGAGTTGGCGAGCGCCAATTACAGTATTCGCCACGCCGATGGCAGCCGGCTGCCCCTGGTCGACCGAGAGGCGCTCGCGGCGGCCCAGGGCCCCGAGCACAAGGCCGCGATTCTTGCGCAGGCAGTCACGGACCTCGACCATTTTCTGGGCCATTCGCCTGACCTGCTGATGCGCGTCACCGCATTGGCCAACAGCCAATGGCAGACGGCGCTGCAGCGCGGTCTGGAGTCCACCGACAGTCCCGTCAGACTGCCCGATGGCCGCAGCGGCTGGATCACCGGCGGCAAAGACTCCCACGCCTTTGTGATCGGCCGCGATGCGCAGGGCGCAGTGACTTTGCAGTTCGAGCGAACCACCTCCCAGGCAACGCATTTCGCCCCGTCAGGCCTGACGCGCTTGGCCCAGTCCGTGGACCCGCAGACCAGCCGCTTTCACGCCTGGGGCACGCTGCGCATCGCCCCGGACCTGCGCCTGAGCACGCTGCTGGCGCTGCAATTCCGCTTCGAAGCCCACCCCATGCTGCGCACCGTGAAGGACCTGGTGGTCTGCGGTGACGCCACGCTGCAGGCGCAATTCGCCGATCTCGCCCGCAGCCACCATGCGAGCGACAGCTGGAACTACCTGATCGCCCACCACCAGTACCAGCAGCAGCCGAGCGTTGACGGCGCCCAGGCCTTGCTGCAGCGCTTCATCGACGGCGCCTCGATCGAGC
This sequence comes from Pantoea sp. 18069, assembly GCF_902706035.1. Classification (GTDB taxonomy): domain Bacteria; phylum Pseudomonadota; class Gammaproteobacteria; order Burkholderiales; family Burkholderiaceae_C; genus Comamonas. Next base: position 255,520 of record NZ_CACSJA010000002.1, read on the forward strand.
AGGTCAACATCAGCGGCGAGCTCGTGCTCCAGGCCCTCGAGGCGCCAGGCCAGGTGGAACTCGATGCGCTGTTCGCCCGGGTGGCCGCTGAAATGCGCATCATGCTGGGCGACGCGGCCCAGACGTTCCTGTCCCAGCTACCGCTACCGAACACGCGCGGATGACAGGCCCCATGCATGCCGCCGCCTTGATGAAACACTTCGCCATGGACCTGGGCCTGGCCGATCTAGCCCTTGACGCCCATGGCTGCGCAAGCCTGTGCGTGGATGGACAGATCGAGATCCACTTCGAGCATGATGCGACCGCGGACGCCATCCATCTCTACAGCCACCTGGCGCCGCTTCCCGCCGAAGGCCGCGAAGCGTTCTATCTGCAACTGCTGCAAGCCAACCTGCTGGGTGCGCACACCGCGGGCGCGACGCTGGCCATCGACGACGCAGCGCAGGCCGTGGTGCTGTGCCTGCAGATCACGCCATGGCACTGCGAAAGCCGGGATTTCGCGGCCCTGGTCGAGCGCTTTGTCGACGCCGCCGCGCATTGGCGCGAGCGCCTCGCGGGCCCGCAGCCGGCCGTGCAAGCCATCGCCTTGCCGCAGCCGCCCGCGGGGCCCGCGTTTTTCGCCTGAGAAGCCTCAGCCGCCCTGCCCCGGCACTTCAAGTTCCGCCGCAAGCCAGCCGCGCAGGCTGTTGAGGAATGCCCAGGCCTGCACGCGCGCCAGGTCGTCCAGGCGCAGCACGGCTTCGCTCACGCGCCCCGTGCGCAAGGCGACGGCGCGGCCCACGCCGGGCAGCAGGCCGCAGGCCAATGGCGGCGTGATCCAGCGGCCATCGACCAGCGCCGCGATATTGCCGCGCGTGCACTCGGTGATTTCACCCTGCGCGTTGAACAGCAAGGTATCGAAGACGGCCGGATCGGACGGCGCAAAGGCCTCGTAATGCGCGCGCCGCGTGGTCTTGTAGCGCACGAACTGGCCATGCGCCCAGCGGTCTTCGAGCGGCGCCGCGGCCAACTGCAGGCGCACCGGCGCGGCCGTGGGCGCACAGGCAAAAGCTTCGGCCGTGGCCTCGCCATGGGCGTCCAGTTGCAGCCGCACGCGCCACAGCCCGCCCGGATGCGCGGCGGCGACGGCCGCAAGGCTTTGCGCCACGCGCTCGGACCACGGATAGGAAAAATGCGCGGCCGCGCTCTGCAGGCGCTGCAGGTGCTCTGGCAGGTGGCGCCATGCGCCGCCCTCGAGCGCCAGCGTCTCGAGCAGCGCGAAAGGCGCGCTCGCGCACTCGACGAACGCGCTCTTGTGCAGCCATTCGCGCCATTCGCCATCGGCCTGGGCACCCGCCGTGATGCCGCTGCCTATGCCGCAGACGGCCTGCGCGCCGCGCAGCACCACGGTGCGTATCGGCACATTGAACGTCGCGTGCATGCCGCCGTCGCCCGTGGGCCGCAGCACGCCCAGCGCGCCGCAGTAGACGCCGCGCGGCAGGGGCTCGAGCGCACGAATCATCTGCATCGCCGCGACCTTGGGCGCGCCGGTGATCGAGCCGCAGGGAAACAGCGCGGCGAACACATCCGCGAGGCGCGTTCCCGGCCGGGTCGTGGCCTGCACGTCGGACGTCATCTGCCAGACGCTGGGCAGCGCCTGGGTATGGAACAGCCGCGGCACCTTGACGCTGAACGGCTGGGCAATGCGCGACAGGTCGTTGCGCAGCAGGTCGACGACCATCACGTTCTCGGCACGCTCCTTGGGCGCGCTGCGCAGGCCCTGGGCAAGCGCCGCGTCCTGCTCGGGCGTGGCGCCGCGCGGCGCCGTGCCTTTCATAGGCCGCGCGAGGATATGCTCGCCATCCCAGTCGAAGAACAGCTCGGGCGACACCGACAGAACCTGCTCGCGCCCCGTGTCGAGACAGGCCGCGTAGCCCCCGGGCTGGGCGCGCAGCAGCGCGTCGAACAAGGCCTCGGGCCTGCCCTGCAGTTCGCCATGCAGCGGCGCCGTGTAGTTGACCTGGTAGAACGAGCCATTCGCGATGGCTTCGTGGATACGCGCCATGGCCCCGTCGAAATCCGCGCGCGTGAGGGTGCTGCGCCAGTCGACGCGCGCCGCGTCGCCGGCCGGCGGTGGCGCTTCATCGCCTTCGCCCCAGGGCAAGGCCTCGGAATAGGCGGCAAACCAGGCCAGCGGGCCATCGGCCGCATGCGTGACCAGCGCGGGGTCGAACGCCGCCGCGGCCTCATAGCGCACAAAGCCCACGCACCAGGCGCCGGCGCGCGCGGCGTCCTCGGCCGCGTCGAGCACGGCGCGCACTTCGTCGGGCGCGCGCGCCGCCCAGACCGTGTGCGGCGTGCCAAAGCGATGCCGCAGGCGCGCATCGGGCGCGCCCTGCGGCAAGGTGAAATCAATCCGAGTGTCCATGGTCCAAAGCGCTTTCCGCGCCCGCAAAGCCGGCGCGATCCGCCATCAAAACGGCATTATCCCGCCCGGGCGCAACCCACTGTCGGCCGGGGCTTGGCCCGGCATGCGCTCAGGCCGCGCCCAGATGCGGCACCAGGCCGGCGACCGGCGCACCGCTCTTGAGCGCCGCGGTGAACGCCAGCATGCGGTCTATGGGCTGGCGCGCGCGCGGAATCAACGCCGGATCGACGTGGATCGCATTGCGACCGGTCTCGAGCACATCGGCCAGGCCAGCCAGACCATTCATCGCCATCCACGGGCAGTGGGCGCAGCTCTTGCAGGTCGCGCTGTTGCCGGCCGTCGGCGCCTCGATGAAGCGCTTGTGCGGAAACAGCGTGCGCAGCTTGTGCAGCATGCCGTTGTCGGTGGCGACGATGAATTCGCTCGCATCCATGTCGCGCGCGGCGTTCAGAATGCCCGAGGTCGAGCCCACGGCGTCGGCCAGCGCGACCACATCGGCCGGGCTTTCGGGATGCACCAGCACCTTGGCGCGCGGGTGTTCGCGCTTGAGCGCTTCGAGCTCGAAGGCCTTGAACTCGTCGTGCACGATGCAGGCGCCGTGCCACATCACCATGTCGGCGCCGGTCTCGCGCTGGATATATCCGCCCAGATGGCGGTCGGGCGCCCAGAGGATCTTCTGGCCGTCGGCCTTGAGCGCGCGCACGATGTCGAGCGCGCAGCTCGAGGTCACGACCCAGTCGGCACGCGCCTTCACGGCGGCGCTGGTGTTCGCATAGACCACGACCGTGCGGTCGGGATGCTGGTCGCAGAACGCGCTGAACGCGTCCACGGGGCAGCCCAGGTCCAGCGAACAGGTCGCGTCCAGATCAGGCATCAGCACGGTTTTGTCGGGCGACAGGATCTTGGAAGTTTCGCCCATGAACTTCACGCCCGACACGACCAGCGTCTGCGCCGCATGATCGCGGCCAAAGCGCGCCATCTCGAGCGAGTCGCTGACCAGGCCGCCGGTTTCCTCGGCCAGGTCCTGCAGGTCCGGGTGCACGTAGAAGTGCGACACCATGACCGCGTTCTTTTCCTTGAGCAGTGCGCGGATGCGCTCCTTGAGCGCCGCGCGCTCGGCGGGTGCGGGCTCGGCCGGCACCCGCGCCCAGGCATGGCGCGTGGCGCAGACGCCACCAACACTGAGCGGCTGCTCGTACTCCACATCCATGCGCGAATCAGCAACAGCGTGGGACATTACAGTTCCTCCATGCGCATCGAGAAGTCGGTCGCGCGCACATCCTTGGTCAAACCGCCGATCGAGATGCGGTCCACGCCGGTTTCGGCCAGCGTGCGCAGGCCGGCCAGCGTCACGCCGCCCGAGATCTCGAGCACCGCGCGCCCGGCGTTGATCTCCACGGCCGTGCGCAGCATGTCGAGCGGCATGTTGTCGAGCAGCACCATCGTTGCGCCCGCATCGAGCGCCTCGTGCAGCTCATCGAGGTTCTCGACTTCGATCTCGATGAACGCCGCCGTGCTCGCGACGGCCTGCGCGGCGCTGAGCACGGCCGCGATGCCGCCCGCGGCCGCAATGTGATTTTCCTTGATCAGCACGGCATCGTGCAAGCCGATGCGGTGGTTGGTGCCGCCACCGCTGTACACCGCGTACTTCTGCGCGAGCCGCAGACCCGGCAGGGTCTTGCGCGTATCGACGATCTTCGCGCGCGTGCCTGCGACCACGGCCACGTACTCGGCGGTCTTGCTCGCCACGCCCGACAGCAACTGCAGGAAATTCAAGGCCGTGCGCTCGGCCGACAGCAGCGCGCGCGCCTGGCCTTCAGCTTCCAGCACCAGCGCATTGGGCGCCAGCCGCTGGCCTTCGCGCGCATGCCAGGTAATCTGCACGCCCGGGTCGAGCGCGCGCAACGCTTCCTCGACCCAGGGTCCTCCGCAGAGAACGGCGCTTTCACGCACGATCACGCGTGCCCGCGCCCGGCGCGCCGGGTCTATCAGTGCCGCCGTCAGGTCGCCGGCGCCCACATCCTCTTGCAGCGCCAGCGCCACATCGTGGCGGGCCAGTGCGCGGATGGCCTCTTTGTCGGTCCAGTCATTCATGGGCCCGAAGTCTAGACGCATAGGGTACTCAGTGCCGAGGAATTTTTGCGCATTTTCAAGCCCGTGGGCAGGCTGCAACGTTGCCCTCCTTCAGGCCGGGGGCAAAAGTCGCCGCGCCAGGGCCGCGGCTTCGTCCTGCAAGGCCTGCAGCAGCGGCTGCACTTCGGGCAGCGCCGGCCGGTGCAGCGGCAGCAGCGCGTGCACGCGAAACGGAATCGAAAACGCCAGCGGCCGCCACAGCAGCCGTGGGCTCTCGCAGGCCAGGGCCGTGAGCGGGTTGACGATGGCCAGCCCCAGGCCCTGCTCGACCATGGCGCAGACCGCGACGGCATTGTGCGTCTGCACGCGCAGCTGGCGCATGACACCGGCCCGGGCAAACACCGCGTCGATCTGCCCGCGATAGGGGTCGTCGGCCGACAGGCTGACGAACGGCTGGCCGGCAAAATCCTGCGCCTGCAGCAGCGCGCGCGCGGCCAGCGGATGGCCCGCGGGCAGCACGCAGACTTCGTCGAGCGCGAGCAGAGGCAAGGCCTGCGTGCCCGCGGGCGCCGTTTCGTGTTCGCTCAGGCCCAGGTCGAAGCGCTGCGCGGCCATCCACTCCTCGAGCAGCGGCGACTCCTGCGGCGTGACCGCGAGCCTGGCCTGCGGGTAATGCGCGAGCAGGCGTGCGGCCGCGCCGGGCAGCAGCGCATGGCTGAGCGCCGGCAGGCACAGCACGCTGATCTGCGCCTCCTCGGCCCTGCCCAGCGCCAGCGCCTTGTCGACCACGCGTTCTAGCCCCTGCCACGAGCGCTGGACTTCGTCCCACAGCGCGAGCGCGCGCGCGTTGGGCCGCAGCCGTCCCTGGCTGCGCGCAAACAGCGCATAGCCGAGCAGCTGCTCCAGGCGCGCCAGTTCGCGGCTTACCGTGGGCTGCGAACTCGCGAGCAGCGCCGCCGCGCCCGTGGCGCTGCCCGTGGTCATGACCGCGCGAAAGACTTCGATATGGCGATGGGTGATGCGGGTGGTCATGAACCAAGCATATCGAAAATGAATGGCATGGGTAAAACAAAGCATTGGACGGCATGAACAGACACGCGCATGATGGCGGCCATTTCGCAGGAACCTGTCCTGCGCCCCTCCCCCTTTTCGCCTCTGGCCGCACTGCAATGACCTGCCCTTTCACTTCCGCCCAACTGTGGTCGCTGGCCGACCAATACGGCACGCCGCTGTGGGTCTATGACGCGGCCACCATACGCGCACGCATTGCCGAGCTGTCGCGCTTCGACACCATCCGCTTCGCGCAGAAGGCCTGCTCCAACATCCACATCCTCCAGCTGATGCGCGAACAGGGCGTGAAGGTCGACGCGGTCTCGCGCGGTGAAATCGAGCGCGCGCTCGCCGCGGGCTACCGCCCCGGCGGCGCACATGCCGAAATCGTCTTCACCGCCGACGTGATGGACGAAGCCACGCTGGCCACGGTCGTCGAACACCAGGTGCCGGTGAACGCGGGCTCGATCGACATGCTGCACCAGCTGGCCGCGGCCTCGCCGGGCCATGCGGTCTGGCTGCGCATCAACCCAGGCTTTGGCCATGGCCACAGCAACAAGACCAATACCGGCGGCGAGCACAGCAAGCACGGCATCTGGCACACCGACCTGCTCGCGGCGCTGGCCGCGATCCGCGCCGGGGGCCTGCACCTGGCCGGCCTGCACATGCACATCGGCTCGGGCGTGGACTACGGCCATCTGTCGGAAGTCTGCGGTGCCATGGTCCAGCTGGTGCAGACCACCAAGGATGCGGGACACGACCTCGAAGCGATCTCGGCCGGCGGCGGCCTGTCGATTCCCTACCGCGCAGGCGAGCCGGTGATAGACACCGCCCACTACCACGGCCTGTGGGATGCGGCGCGCAAGCAGGCCGAGGCCATTGTCGGCCACGCGCTGGGCCTCGAAATCGAGCCGGGCCGCTTCCTGGTCGCCGAATCGGGCGTGCTGCTGGGCACGGTGCGCGCGACCAAGGACGCGGGCAGCAACCACTTCGTGCTGGTCGACACGGGCTTCAACGAACTCATGCGCCCGTCGATGTACGGCAGCTTCCACGCAATGCACATCGAGCGGCGCGACGGCGCGAGCCTGCCCGCGCGCGACAGCGTGGTCGCGGGCCCGCTGTGCGAATCGGGCGACGTGTTCACCCAGGGAGACGGCGGCGTGGTGCTGCCGCGCTCGCTGGCCGGCGCGACCGTGGGTGACCTGCTGGTGATCCACGACACCGGCGCCTATGGCGCGTCCATGTCGAGCAACTACAACACCCGCCCCCTGGCCGCCGAAGTACTGGTCGATGGCGAACGCGTGCAACTGATCCGCCGCCGGCAGACGGTGGAGCAATTGCTGGCGCTGGAATTGGGGCTTTAAGCCAGGCCTTGGAACGCACCTGACCTTCGAGAGCGTGAGCGCCCTGCATAACAGAGCGTCTCAGGAGGGCTCCTTCGGGGGGCGTCGCCCCTCAACGCAGCTACGCTCAGCGAGCAAGCGTGGGGGCCTATTTACTCTTCCCGCGGATCCCTTGCCATCAGCGACTGCACGGCCTCGCTGACATGCAACTTGCCATCGAGCAAGGCCACCACGGTTTCCGTGATCGGCATGTCGACACCCAGCAACTGCGCGCGCTGCAAGACGGTGCGTGCGCTGTAGACGCCTTCGGCCACATGGCCCAGGGACTGCACGGCCTGGTCCAGCGTCTGGCCCTGGGCCAGCAGCAGGCCGACCTTGCGGTTGCGTGACAGGTCGCCCGTGGCCGTGAGCACCAGGTCGCCGAGGCCGGACAGGCCCATGAAGGTCTTTTCCGCCGCGCCCAGCGCCAGGCCCAGGCGGGTCATTTCGGCCAGGCCGCGCGTGATGAGGGCCGCGCGCGCGTTGAGCCCGAGCTGCAGGCCGTCGCACAGGCCGGTGGCAATCGCCAGCACGTTCTTCACCGCGCCGCCGACTTCGACACCGACGATGTCGGTGCTTGCATAGACGCGCACATGGCTGCTGTGGAATGCGGCGACCAGCGCTTCGCTGACCTGCGGATGGCTGCTGGCCGCGACCAGCGCCGTGGGCTGCTGGCGCGCGACTTCGAGCGCAAAGCTCGGTCCGCTGAACACGCCCGCGCGCAGCTGGGGCGCGACGGCCGCGCAGACTTCATGCGCCATCAGCCCGGCAGCGCCGGACCGGGAGGCGGCCTCGAAGCCCTTGCTGAGCCAGGCCACGGGCGCCGGGCTCAGGGCCAGGCGCTGCAGCCATTCGCGCAGCGCCGCCATCGGCGTGGCGACGATGATCAATTCGGCCTGGGCCACGGCCGCCATGATGTCGCCATCGATGACCGTGAGCCGGGCAGGGAAAGCAATGCCGGCGAGATAGCGCGTGTTTTCGCGCGCCGTGCGCATGGCCTGGGCCTGGGCCGGGTCGCGCGCCCACAGCTGTACCGCATGGCCCGCGGGATGCGCGGCGGCGCTCATGGCCAGCGCCGTGCCCCAGGCTCCGGCACCGATGACGAGAATGTTCATGGCGTGCAGCGAGGGTCGGGCAGCGCAGCGCCGCACGCCCCCCGGGGGCAGCTTATTGCAGGGAGGGGTTGGGGTTGGCTTCCTGGGCAGCCGCGGCCTGGGCCTGCTGCTGCTCGTACATCGCCTGGAAGTTGATTTCGGCGAGGTGCACGGGCGGGAAGCCGGCGCGGGTCACCACGTCGGCCACGTTGCCGCGCAGGTAGGGATAGATGATCTGCGGGCAGGCGATGCCGATCACGGCGCCCATCTGGTCTTCCGGCAGGTTGCGGATCTCGAAGATGCCGGCTTGCTTGGCTTCGACCAGGAACACGGTCTTGTCCTGGATCTTGGTCTGCACCGTCGCGGTCACCGCGACTTCGTAGACGCCTTCGGCCACGGGAGTGGCTTCAACACCGAGCTGGATGTCGACGCTGGGCTGCTCCTGCTCGAGCAGGATCGCGGGCGAATTGGGCTGCTCAAGCGACAAATCCTTGAGGTAAACGCGCTGAATCTGGAATACGGGATTTTCTTGGTCTGCCATGGCGTCGGTCTTTCTCACTTAAACGAACCGGAATCAAAACAAAGCCCGCCCGGGAGACGCTCCCGCAGCAGGCACTTGGGAAAAGCATTATGCAGCCGCGGGCGATCTGCGCAGGCGATCAGGCCGCGAGCAGGGGCTGCAGGCCGCCCTGGGCATCGAGCGCGATCAGGTCGTCACAGCCGCCCACGTGGGTCTCGCCAATGAAGATCTGCGGCACCGTGCGACGGCCCGTGGTCTGCATCATGTGGTCACGCGCGACCGGGTCCAGATCGATACGGATTTCCTCGATCTGCTCCACACCCTTGGACTTCAGAATCTGCTTTGCACGAATGCAGTATGGGCAGACAGCGGTGGTGTACATCTTCACAGCTTGCATCAGGCGTTCTTTCTTCAAAGGGGGACAATGTCCACAGATGGGGGTGCTTCAGCCTTTTTCAACCGGCAGGTTGGCTTCGCGCCAGGCTTTCATGCCGCCCGCGAGGGCCTGGGCCCTGGGGTAGCCGAGCTTCCTGGCGATGCCTTCGGCGCGCTGGGCGCGCGGGCCCCTGGCGCAGACCAGGATCACCGGCAAGGCCTTGTTCTTCACGACGCTGGGCAGGCGCTCCTGCAGCTCGCCCAGGGGCACGTTGCGCGAACCGTTCACATGGCCTGCGGCAAATTCCTCAGGCTCGCAGACATCGATCACCACGGCCTTCTCGCGGTTGATCAGTTGCACCGCATTCGCGGCCGAAAGCGTGCCGCCCGTGCCGCCTTTGAGCACGGGCAGGAGCAGCATTGCGCCGGAAGCCAGCGCGAGCAAAATTAAATACCAGTTATCGATGATGAAATTCACGTCATTCCTTGGGTTGGCAAACAGGTCAATTTTAGAATGGCAGTCTTTGACCTCCCGTCATCTCCTGCTTTGTTGTCTTAAGGGACCCCATGTTCAAGCTCGTTCTGATACGCCACGGTGAATCCACCTGGAACCTTGAAAACCGCTTCACCGGCTGGACCGATGTGGATTTGACGCCCACCGGCGTGGAACAGGCGAAGAACGCCGGCCGCCTGCTCAAGGCCGAAGGCTATGACTTCGATGTCGCCTATACCAGCGTGCTCAAGCGCGCCACACGCACCCTCTGGCATACCCTGGACGAAATGGACCGTACCTGGCTGCCCGTGGTCCACAGCTGGCGCCTCAACGAACGCCATTATGGCGGCCTGCAAGGCCTCAACAAGGCCGACATGGCCAAGCAGTACGGCGACGCGCAGGTGCTGCAATGGCGCCGCAGCTACGACATTCCGCCGCCGGCGCTCGAGCCCACCGATGCACGCAGCGAGCGCGGCGATCTGCGCTACGCCAAGCTGCAGCCCGAGCAGATTCCGCTGACCGAATGCCTCAAGGACACCGTCGCCCGCGTCATTCCGTTCTGGGACGAAGCGATGGCACCCGCCATCCTGGCAGGCAAGCGTGTCGTGGTCGCCGCGCACGGCAACTCGATCCGCGCCCTGATCAAGTACCTCGACAACATCTCCGACGACGAAATCGTCGGCGTGAACGTGCCCAACGGCATTCCGCTGGTGTATGAGCTCGATGCCAACCTCAAGCCCCTGCGCAAATACTACCTGGGCGACGCCGAAGCCGCAGCCAGGGCCGCTGCCGCCGTGGCTGCGCAAGGCAAAGCCTGAGCAAGACGTCGTACGAGCGGCACGGCAATTCACAAGACGGCACAATAGGGCACCGGTTGCGCCAGGCGCCGGTGTCTCAAGGCTGCCCCGGTCAACCGCGCGGGGTGGACACCTGTCAGGTGCATATTGAAGCGGTAAAGGTGTTTTATGGGCCAAAAACTCAAAATTGCTGGATGGGTCTCCGCGGGCGTTCTTGCCGGCGCATTGACCACGGTATCCCTGCAGACCATGGCCCGTGGCGCCATGTCTCCCCTTCCACTGGAAGAAATCCAGCAGTTGTCGGCGGTATTCGGACTGATCAAGACCGACTACGTCGAACCTGTGGACGACAAGAAGCTCATCACCGACGCCATCTCCGGCATGGTGGCCAGTCTTGATCCGCATTCCCAGTATTTCGACAAGAAGTCCTTCAAGGAATTCAAGGAAGGCACATCCGGTCGTTTCGTGGGTGTTGGCATAGAGATCACGCAGGAAGACGGCCTGATCAAGATTGTTTCGCCCATTGAAGGCTCGCCCGCATTTCGCGCCGGCCTCAAGACCAACGACTTGATCACCAAGATCGACGACACCGCCGTCAAGGGCCTGTCGCTCAACGACGCGGTCAAGCGCATGCGTGGCGAACCCAATACCAAGGTGCTGCTGACCATCCTGCGCAAGGACGAAAGCCGCAGCTTCCCGGTCACGATCACGCGCGAGGAAATCAAGACCCAGTCCGTCAAGGGCAAGCTCGTCGAGCCCGGCTATGGGTGGATTCGCCTGAGCCAGTTCCAGGAGCGCACGGTCGACGACTTCGTGCGCAAGGTCGAGGAAATCTACGCCCAGGACCCCGGACTCAAGGGGCTGGTGCTCGACCTGCGCAACGATCCCGGTGGCCTGCTTGATGCGGCCGTCGCCATCTCGGCGGCGTTCCTGCCCGAAGGCGCCACGGTGGTGTCGACCAATGGCCAGCTCGAGGAAAGCAAGGCGACCTACAAGGCCGCGCCCGAGTTCTACCTGCGCCGCGGCCAGGGCGATCCGCTGCAACGCCTGCCCGCGGCTCTCAAGAAGGTGCCCGTGGTGGTGCTGGTCAACGAAGGCTCGGCCTCGGCCAGCGAAATCGTTGCCGGCGCGCTGCAGGACCACAAGCGCGCCACGGTGCTGGGCAGCCAGACTTTCGGCAAGGGCTCGGTGCAGACCGTGCGTCCGCTGGGCCCCGACACCGGCATCAAGCTGACCACGGCGCGTTACTACACGCCCAGCGGCAAATCCATCCAGGCCAAGGGCATCGTGCCCGACGTGATGGTCGATGAAACCGCCGAAGGCGACATGTTCGCCGCGCTGCGCATGCGCGAAGCCGACCTCGACAAGCACCTGGGCAGCGGCCAGGGCGACGAAAAGGCCGCCGAGGCGGCGCGCGAAAAAGCCCGCGAGGAAGCCCGCAAGCGCCTCGAAGCCGAGGCCAAGAAGCCCGCCGCCGACCGCAAGCTGCCCGAATACGGCACGGCCGAGGACTTCCGCCTGCAGCAGGCCCTGCGCCAGCTCAAGGGCCAGACCGTGGTCGTCAGCAAGACGCTGACCGAACGCGAAATCGAAAAGAAAGAAGACTAAAAGCGGCTAACAAAACCCAGCAAATCTTCAGATTTGCGGTTGAGGCTAGGCGCGGTGCCGTAGGCAGTGCAAGTAGCACGACAAGGCAACGCAACGACGCCTCAAGGGTTTTGATAGCCGCTCTAAACACCCCCTGAGAGGCTTCGCCTCTTCCCCCTCTCATCCTTCGGTGGAGGGGGGCGCCCGGCCAGGGACGGCAGCCTCGGTGCGGGGCGGCCCTTCCTCGCTGCCCCTGAGCTGGGGCACTTCAGTTTCATGGGCTGCGAGTGGTGTGGACACCGCCGCAGGTGCAGGCACTGCACTGGCTGCGCATTTTTTCATTACCCCCCATCACACCGCCATGACTGATGACCAGCTGCTGCGCTATTCGCGGCACATCCTGCTCGATGAGATCGGCATCGAAGGCCAGGAACGCATTCTTGCCGCGCACGCGGTGATCGTCGGCGCCGGCGGCCTGGGCTCGCCCGCGGCCCTGTACCTCGGCGCCGCAGGCGTGGGCCGGATCACCGTGATCGACGACGACACGGTGGACCTGACCAACCTGCAGCGCCAGATCGCCCACACCAGCGAGCGCGTGGGCAGCCCCAAGGTGGAGTCGATACGCGCGGCAGTGCACGCCATCAACCCCGAAGTGCGCATCACGGCACTGCGCCAGCGCGCGGATGCGCAGCTCCTCGACCGCCTGCTGCCAACGGCAACCATCGTGCTCGACTGCTGCGACAACTACCGCACGCGCCACCTCGTCAATGCGGCCTGCGTGCGCCACCGCACACCGCTGGTGGCCGCCGCGGCACTGCGCTTTGACGGCCAGTTGATGGTCATCGACCCGAACGACGCCCAGGCGCCCTGCTATGCCTGCGTTTTCCCGCCCGAAGCCAGCTTCGAGGAAGAACAGTGTTCGACCATGGGCGTGTTCGCGCCGCTGGTCGGCACCATGGGCAGCCTGCAGGCGGCGGAAGCGCTCAAGCTGATCTCTGGCTGCGGCCAGCCCGCCACGGGCCGGTTGATGATGTTCGACAGCCGGCGCATGGATTGGTCGAGCATGCAGATCGCCAGGATGGCCCACTGCCCTGTCTGCGCCGGCGATTCGTAGGAATCGACCTACCTTTACAGCGTGCAGTCGCTGGCAAAATGTTTCGATGGACGTCCAAGCGAAAAGTGGGCTGCCACGCCTGCCCTGAAGCGTTGCGGCAGCCGCCTATTACCTGGATACCACCGTGAAATTGCGTACGTATATTGTCGAAGACAACGCCACCATCCGCGAAAACCTGATTGCCACACTCGAGGAACTGGCCGAGATCGAGTCCGTAGGCATCGCTGAAACAGAATTCGAAGGCACTGACTGGCTCACGCGCCACGCCGCGCAGTGGGATGTGGCAATTCTTGACCTGTTCCTGCGCCAGGGCAGCGGCCTGGGCGTGCTGGCGGCCTGCAGCAAACGCCTGGCGCACCAGAAGATCGTGGTGCTCAGCAACTATGCGACGCCCGACGTGCGCACACGCTGTGCGCAGCTGGGCGTCGACGCGGTGTTCGACAAATCCAACGAAATCGACGCGCTGATCGACTATTGTGTAGAGCTAAGTGCCCAACACAAAGCCAACGCACTCAATCGATCAGCCGGTTCTTGAGCGCGTAGTAGGTCAGATCGCTGTTCGACGACAGCGCCATCTTTTCCATCAACCGCGTGCGGTAGGTGCTCACGGTCTTGACGCTCAGCGACAGCGACTTGGCGATATCGCCTGCCGTTTCGCCGCGCGCGAGCTTGAGAAACACCTGGAACTCGCGCTCCGAGAGTTGCTCATGCGCGGGCGCATCGTCCTTGCGGTTGAGCTGCTGGGCGAGCAGGTCGGCCACTGCCGGCGTCAGATAGCGCCGCCCCAACGCGATCGTGCGAATCGCTTCGGCGATCTCCTGCGGATCGCATTCCTTGTTGAGATAGCCGCTTGCGCCCTGACGAATCAGGTTGATCGCGTAATGCTCCTCGGGGTAGCCGCTGAGGATCAGAATCCCCATTTCCGGCGCCTTGGCGCGCAGCATGGCCAGTGCATCCAGCCCGCTTTGGCCAGGCATGGACAGGTCCATCAGCAGCACATCGATTTCCTGCTCACGCACCAGATCGATGGCTTCGCGGCCGTTCGAGGCTTCGCCCACCACCCGCAAATCCACATGCTCGGACAGAAACTGGCGCAGTCCGGAACGGACGATAGCGTGGTCATCCACAATGCCTATCTTGATCATTGAAGTCTTTCTCCCTAAGACGGGCGACTGCCCTTCAGTTACCACAAGTGAACACTTAGTTACGACACACCTGTTGGAAATACGGTGTATCGAAGTGTCTTGATTATGCAGAATATCTCGCTGAAACTCCTCAGCAGGAGGAACTTCATGCGCTGGTCCCAATTACGCAGGCTCGCCATCAGCCTGCCGCTCGCCGTTCTGGCGGCTGTTTTACTGGTAGGAATCAACGAGGCCGGTTACCAACGTTCACGCGATGCGCTGGACAACTTGTCACACATTCACAACGCCCGGACATCGATCAGCATGTTGCTGCAAAACATGCTCGATGCCGAAACCGGGATGCGTGGCTATCTTCTCACCAACGACGAACGTTACCTCGAACCTTACGAAAAAGCGGTTTCGTCGGTGAACGGCAACCTCGACAACCTGCGCGACATCTTCATGACGTCGCGCCAGGACCTCGACTCCTTCGCGCCGCTGTCGCGCCAGGTCGCGCGCAAGCTCTCGGAGATGGAGCTGAGCCTGCGCCTGTACCGCCAGGGCAACGAGGAGGCCTGGCGATTCGTGATGTTCACCGACCTGGGCAAGGAGAACATGGATGCGATCCGCGCCTATAGCCGGACCCTGATGGAAAGCAGCACCGAGCGCAGCCGCCTGAGCCAGTCGGACATCGAGCAATCGCTGCTGCTGTCGCGCATTGGCATCGCCACCGTCACGGTGATAGGGCTGCTGGCGTTCTACATGTACCTGCGCCAGGCCCACAGCCTGCAGGCATCGCATGAGCGCGAGCAGGCGCTGCAGCGTGACGAACGCATGCGCCTCGAAGAACTGGTGCGCGAGCGCACCGCCACGCTGACCGAGCTCGCCAATCACCTGCAGCAGGTGCGCGAGGACGAGCGCGGCCACCTGGCGCGCGAACTCCACGACGAACTCGGCGCGCTGCTGACAGCCGCCAAGCTCGATGTCGCGCGGCTCAAATCGCGCATCGACATGACTTCGCCGGAAATTTCCGAGCGCGTGCAGCACCTGATCGAAGCGCTCAACAGCGGCATAGCGCTCAAGCGCCGCATCATCGAAGACCTGCGGCCTTCGTCACTTGCCAACCTGGGGCTGATCACGTCGCTTGAAATCCTGACGCGCGAATTCGCCAGCCGCAGCAACATGGAAGTCGAAGCCAACCTCGAAGCGGTGGAATTGTCGGAAACCACCCAGCTCACGGTCTACCGTATCGTTCAGGAATCGCTGACCAACATCGGCAAGTACGCCAAGGCCAGCCATGCGGTCGTCACCGTGCACAACTACCCGACCTATGTCGCCGTGCAGATCCAGGATGACGGCGAAGGCTTCGATACCGCCACGGTGCGGCTCAACTCGCACGGCCTGGCCGGCATGCGCCACCGGGTCGAAGCCGCGGGCGGGCGCCTGACCGTGTCTTCGGAAGTGGGCAAGGGCACGACCATTTCGGCGGTGATCCCGCTGACTGCGGCGACCCCCGGCATCGCCTGAAATCCCCTGCCAGGCACCGACCTGGCAGCGCGGTGCGGCACTGTAGGAGAAAGACCACCCGGGCAACCACCATAAGGCTGACGAGGTCGCCCGTTGGACACTGGCAGCGCGGCGCTGGTGCGACTCCTAAAGTAGTTGTTACAGCACCGCTGCAGCAAGAACTCTTCCAGGCTTGCTCATGCGGGCTTCAAAGGAGAATTGCATGTTGCATTACGCCGTCGTTTTTCTGGTCATCGCCCTGATTGCCGCCATTTTCGGCTTTGGCGGTATCGCCGCAGGCGCAGTGGGCATTGCCAAGATCCTGTTCTACGTCTTCGTGATCATGGCCATCGTCACGTTTGTGCTGAGCCTGCTGAAAAAGCGCTAGGCCCCACAGGCCGCCCTGCCACGACCGCAATTTATTAGGAGGATTTCATGAGCTTGAACAACCCTGCAGACAGCGCCCAAAAAGCCGCCGACGCCACCAAGGACCTGGTCAACAATGCCGCTGAAGCCGCCAAGGAAGGCGTGAACGCAACGCGCAAGGTCGCCTCCGAGGCCGTGGACAAGGCCCAGGAAGGCCTCGAAGCCGCGCAAGAGCATATCAATCCGGTCATTGACGAGCTCGCGGCACGTGCCCAGGACCTCGCCAACCGCAGCATCCATTTCTGCGCCGACAGCTCCGAGCGTGCGCGCCGCCAGATCCAGTGCGCGGCCGAAGCCACCAACCGCTATGTGGTCGACCAGCCCGCCAAGTCGCTGATGCTGGCAGCCGCGGCCGGCGCGGCCGTGGCCACGGCGCTGCTCTGGGGCTCGCGTTCACGGCATTGAGCCGGCGCACCCGTCCCGCCCGACCGGCTGCAGACCCGGTCAGGCTGCGGACACCCCCCCATACCCCGCCCTCTGGGCACCGATCTGACCTCTGGCCTGCGCGGCATTGATCCCCGCATGCATGGAGCGATGGATTGTTACAACGGCCCGGCCAGCACCCCTGGCAGACCGGTCCGCAATCGGCAGTCCTCTTTATCCACCTCGAAGGAAGTCACCATGAAATTCACCCGCGCCATTGCTTTCGCCGTCGTCACCGGTGCCACCCTTATGGCCGCCACGGGCTGCGCCGTTTTCCGCGATCAACAGACCGTTGGCTCGTATGTGGACGACGCCGGCATCACCACGGCGGTCAAGGCCAAGATGGCCGAAGACAAGTCGGTGTCCGCCACCTCGATCAGCGTGGAAACGCTCAACGGTACGGTGCAACTGTCCGGCTTCGCCAAGTCGCAAACCGAAAAGGACCGTGCCGAACAGATTGCACGCTCGGCCAACAACGTGCGTGAAGTGCGCAACAGCATCGTAGTGCGACCCTGATCTGCCCGGCCTGGCAACAGGCCTGGCATTCCATCAGCGTCCAACCGCTCTAAAAAGGGCCGGAATAACTTCCGGCCCTTTTTATCGTTAGAGTAGGCCCATGCAGGTATTCAATTGCGACCAATGCGGTCATCTGGTTTTTTTTGACAGCGTTCAGTGCCTGCACTGCGGGGCGACTCTCGCGTTCTTGCCGCAAACGCTTGAAATGGTGGCCATGCAACCGCTGGACAACGGCTGGTGGCAGCGCGCTTCGCCCCGCGGCGCGGCAAAGCCCGAGCTCTACCGCTTCTGCCGCAACCGCACCCTGTACGACACCTGCAACTTCACCGTCGCCGGGGGCGATGCCCATGCGCAGTGCGTGTCCTGCCGCCAGACGCGCTGGCTTCCCGACCTGTCGGACCTGTCCAACCTGCGGCGCTGGAAACAGATCGAAGCCGCCAAGCGCCATCTCTATTACTGCCTTGCACGGCTGGGCCTGCAGCCCGGCCCCGGCGAGCGCGCGCCACAATACGATTTGCTCGAGGAAGTCCCGGGCCAGCCGCCGGTCATGACCGGCCATGCGAATGGCACGATCACGCTGAACGTGGCCGAAGCCGATGACGAAGAGCGCGCGCGCCGGCGCATGTCATTGAACGAGCCCTATCGCACGCTGATCGGCCACCTGCGCCATGAATGCGGGCATTTCTTCTGGGATCTGCTGGTGCGCGACAGCGAGCACCTGGAGCAGTTTCGCGCGCTGTTCGGCGACGAGCGCCAGGATTATGGGCAGGCACTGCAGAATTACTACGCCAGGCAGGACAAGCTGACCGGCTGGCAGGAGCACTTCATCAGCGGCTATGCCCAGTCCCACCCCTGGGAAGACTGGGCCGAGACCTGGGCGCACTATCTGCATATGGTGGATCTGCTCGAAACAGGGGCAAGCTACCAGACCCATGTGACCGTGCCCGCCCCGTCTGAGCACCATGACCAGCAGGTACAGGACCCGTTTGGCACGATGCGGCCCGACTTCCATGCCATGCTCAAGCAATGGGTGCCGCTGACCCTGCTGCTCAACAGCCTCAATCGCAGCCTGGGCCACCAGGACGCCTACCCGTTTGCGCTCTCGGCAGGCGCGCGGCGCAAGCTGATGTGGGTGCATGAACTGCTGCAGCAACACCGGCTGCAGCGCCAGCAGCCGCCTTCCGAGTCATTGCCGCCGGCGCAATAATTGCCGGGGCCGCGGGCAATCAGCCGGCGGCAGGGCCTGCGACTTTCTGGCACAGGCGCGCATAGACATCGGCCGAGACGAACTTGTCGACCTCACCGCCCAAGGTCGCGATCTCGCGCACGAAAGTGCTGCTGATGAACTGGAACTTGTCGCTGGGCGTGAGAAACACGGTTTCGACTTCGGGCATCAGCGTGCGGTTCATTCCCGCGAGCTGGAATTCGTAGTCGAAGTCGGTCACCGCGCGCAGGCCGCGCACCATGGCCTTGCCGCCGCGCTGAACGACGAAGTCACGCAACAGGCCGGAGAAGCTTTCCACGCTCACCTGCGGATAGGGCTTGACCGCCTCGCGCACCATGGCGATGCGCTCTTCCAGGCTGAACATGGTCTTCTTGTGGTGTCCTGCTGCCACGGCGACGATCACCCGGCCAAAGAGCTGGGTCGCGCGGCGCACCACATCTTCATGGCCCAGGGTGATCGGATCGAAAGTGCCGGGATAGACGGCGAGCACGTTTTCGGCCATGGCGTGGAAGTCTCCAAGGTAGCGGGATGGATGGCGCTGGCCCTGGCGGGTGCACCGTTTGCGGGCATTATGCCGGAGCGCTTTCGCGCGCCGGCACGCCGCGCAATGGGTCAGGCCGCGTCGACCGCCGCTTCGGCCAGCGCTGCAGGGGGCGCCTTGCGCAGCAAATGCGCATGCACCGCGCCGGCCTTGAGATAGCGCTGGCGCGAAAGGCCCAGCGGCGCGAGCGCCGCGTCGTCCCACTCGGCGGGCGCCTCGAGGTAGATCCAGCCGTTGTCGCTCACGGCGCTGCGCGCGGCCCGCAGCGCGGGCAGGAACAGCGCGTTCTCGGTGAACGGCGGATCGATCAGCACCAGGTCCAGGCTGTCGGCCGTGACCTGCTGCAATAGGCTCAGCCCGTCGCCGCGCTGCACCTTGACCGCCGAAGCTCCCAGACGCTGCTGCAAGGTGCGCAATTGCGCGACCAGGCCCGCATCGAGTTCGACCATGATCACGTCCTTGGCACCACGCGATGCGGCTTCGAAGCCCAGCACGCCCGTGCCGGCGAACGCGTCCATGCAGCGCCAGCCCGTCAGGTCCTGGCCCAGCCAGTTGAACAGCGTTTCGCGCACGCGGTCGGGCGTGGGCCGCAGGCCAGGGCGCTGGGCCACGGACAGGCGCGTGCGCCGCCACTGGCCGCCGATGATGCGGATTTCACCCGAGCCGCCGGTCGTGCCGGCCTTGGCGGCGGCAGCGGCCTTGGCGGCCTTCAAGGCCTTGCCTTTGAGCGGTGCGGGTGCCTCGACGACTTCGGGCAGGTCGCGCGTACGCACCCGCGTCTTGTGTTCGAGTGCCTTGATCGCATCGGCCACGGCCATGGATTGCACATCGATGTGGATACGTGAACGGCTCATGGCTTGCTTCCTCCGACCACCAGGGTCACCATGCGCTCGGGCTGGAGCATGCGGGCCATCGCGGCACGCACCTCGCTGGCGGTCAGAGCCTCGACGCGCTTTGTCCAATGCTCGAGATAGTCGAGCGGTAAATCATTCCAGGCGATATTCGCCACGTTCGACAGCAGCTTGCGGTTGCTGTCTATGCGCAGCGCAAAACCGCCGACCAGGTTGTCCTTGGCCGCACGCAGCTCGGCGGCGGTCGGCCCCTTGGCGACGAAGTCGGCCAGCACCTGCTGCGAGACCTTGGTCGCTTCGGGCGCCTGATCGGAGCGCGTCTGCAGGCCGATCTGGAACGCCCCTGCATGCAGGCCCGGCGAGAACGTGCTGTAGACGCTGTAGCTCAAGCCGCGCTTCTCGCGCACCTGCTCCATCAGCCGCGAAGTGAAACCGCCGCCGCCCAGGATATGGTTGCCCACCATCACCGCCAGAAAGTCCGGGTCGCGCCGGGTAATGCCCGGCTGGCCGATCAGCACATGGGCCTGGGCCGAGGCGAAGGGAATATCGATGGTCCGCGCCGACGCAAGCGCCGGCACTTCGGGCAGCGCGGGCTGCTGCGGGCAGGCCGCGCCTGCGGGCCGAGCGGCCGCATCGTGCGCCTGCAGCGGCGCCAGCAACTGGTTGACGAGCTCGTCGGCCTGGGCGCGGTTGAGCGCCCCGACGATGCTCACGCGCGCGCCGCAGGCGTTGATCAGCTTGCGGTGAAAGGCCTGCATGGCGCTCACATCGATGCGCGCCAGCGTGGCCTCTGACGTTTGCTGGCCATAGGGGTGGCCGCCATAGACCGCAGCCGAAAAGGCCTTGGCGGCGATGGTCGCGGGGCGGGTGTCGGCTTCCTTGATGGCGGCGCTCCAGCGTGCGCGTTCGCGCTGCCAGATATCCTGCGGCCAGCTGGGCTCGGCGATCTGGCGTGCGGCCAGGCGCGTGGCCCGGGCCAGCAGGTCAGGCTCGGTGAGCGAGCGCAGCGCATAGCTGAAGCCATCATCGTCGGCGCCCGCGCCAAAGCTCGCGCCCAGGTCGGCCCAGGCTTCGCCCAGCGCGTTCTCGTCCTGGGCCGGCGCGTCGCCGCTGGCGAGCACGCCCTTGGAGGCCATCAGCGCCACGGCCGAGGCCAGGCCCGACTGCTCGGCCGGGTCACGGCGGCTGCCGGCGTCAAACGCCACCTGCACATCGACCATGGGAATGCCCGGGCTGTCGACCAGCCAGACCTTGGCACCGCTGGGCTGGGTCCAATGCTGGATGGGCAGCAGGGCCCAGGCCGGCTGGGCGGCGAGCAGGCCGCCGGTGAGGGCCAGCAGCAAGCTGGCGGTTCGTGTGGAAAAGGCTTTCATGCGTTCACTCCGGGGCATGCTCAATGCAAGGGCTGCTCGGAGGCAGACTCGGGACGCCGGGGCTTGCCCGGCTCGAGGGGCTGGGGCTCCAGCGTGGCGATGGTCAGCTGGTCGTCGCCGAAATAGCGCGCGGCCACGTCCTGGACCTGCTCGGAAGTGATCTGCCGCAGGTGCTGCAGCAGCCGTTCCTCGGCATCGACCGGCAACTGCATGCTCCAGTAGCTGCCCAGGCTTTGCGCCTGGCTGAACACCGAGTCACGCTCATAAACCGTGCCGGCAATCCACTGCGTCTTGACGCGTGCGAGTTCCGTCGCATCCACGCCTTCGCGCGCCACGCGCTGCACCTGGGCACGCAGCGCGGCCTCGACTTCGGCGGCCGTCTTGCCCGCGGCAGGTATGCCCGTCAGCATGAACATGCCAGGGCCGCGCCCGAGCACCGAAGCCGAACTGCTGGCCGAATCGGCGACACGCTGCGGCCCCTGCTCGAGCGCGCGCT
This sequence comes from Pantoea sp. 18069, assembly GCF_902706035.1. GTDB lineage: Bacteria > Pseudomonadota > Gammaproteobacteria > Burkholderiales > Burkholderiaceae_C > Comamonas. The sequence continues at coordinate 276,893 of NZ_CACSJA010000002.1, forward strand.
CCAGGCGTGCGCCGCTGTAGCCGCTGAGCACTTCCGACAGCACCAGCAGCGCCAGTGCGTCCCTGTCCTGCGCGCCCAGCGTCTCGAGCTGGGAAATGCCCGGCACCTTGAAGCCCAGCGCCACGAAAGCCTGTTCGGCCGGCAGCTTGACCGCAATGCGGCGCAGGCCCGTTTGCGCGGGCTCGGTCTGCGGCTTGCGCGCCGGCGTGGCCTTGGCGGGGATGCGGCCATAGTATTTCTCGGCGAGGCGCTTCACCTTGGCGACATCGACATCGCCGGCCACGACCACCACCGCGTTGGACGGCACATACCACTTGCGAAAGAACGCGCGCGCGTCATCGGGCGTCATCGCCTCGAGATCGCTCATCCAGCCGACCACGGGCCGGCGATAGGGCGAGGCCGTATAGGCCGCGGCATAGAGCTGCTCGAACAGCGCGGCGCGCGGCTGGTCGTCGGTGCGCATGCGCCGCTCTTCCTTGACCACTTCGAGCTCCTTGCGGAACTCTTCGTCAGGCCACTGGTTGTTGGCAAAACGATCCGACTCCAGGCGCATGACGTCTTCGAGGCGCTCTGCCGGGATCTGCTGGTAATAGCCGGTGTAGTCGCGGCTGGTGAAAGCATTGTCACGCCCGCCCAGCGCCGCCACGCGGCGCGAGAATTCGCCCGCAGGCAAGGCTTTCGAGCCCTTGAACATCATGTGCTCGAGCACATGGGCCACGCCCGAAGTGCCGTCGACCTCGTCCATCGAGCCCACGCGCACCCAGACCATGTGCACGGCCGTGGGCGCGCGCCGGTCGGGCTGCACGATCAGCTCCATGCCGTTGGCCAGCGTGAATTGCTGCACCTTGGACGCCGCTGCCGCATCGGTTTTGGCACTGGAAGAGGGGGAGGTTTGCGGGCTCGCAGGGGGCAAATTTTGCGCCCCGGCGCTCAGACAGGCCACGAGGCCCAGGAGGGTAAGAGCACGTTTCATAGAATGGTGAGATTCTACGAACCTGCCAATGTTCAGTTTTTTCAAAAAAAAGCCCCTTCCTTCCGCCGTACCACCCGCCGATGAGCCGGTGAGTACGCCCGCGTCCGCGCCTATCGAGCACGTGCATGTTCCGGAAATAGTTCCAGACATTATCCCGGAGTCTGCCGCCAGCGCGTCGGACACGGGCGCGGCGCAAAGTCCGCAGGCGATCCCTGTGGCCGAACCGGTGGCGGGGGCCATGGGCCGCCTGCGCCAGATGTTCGGCGCGGGCAAGCCGGCCCCGGTGGATACGCCCACCCCGGCGCCCACCAGCGCGGCGCCAGCCGCGGTCGCGCGCCCTCCCGTGGCGCCTATCGCCGCGCCTGCAGAAACATTGCCCTTGGCAGAGCGCGCCAATTGGCTGGGCCGGCTCAAGGCCGGGCTGCGCAAGACCAGCAGCAGTATCTCTACGGTGTTCACCGGCACCAAGATCGACGAGGCACTGTATGAAGAACTCGAAGATGCGCTGCTGATGGCCGACACCGGCGTCAAGGCCACGCAGCATCTGCTCGCCGACCTCAAGCGCCGCGTCAAGGAAACCAAGGCCACCGAGCCGTCGGCCGTCAAGGAACTGCTGGCCCAGTCGCTCGCCGACCTGCTGCAGCCGCTGGAGAAGCCGCTGGTCATCGGCCAGTTCACGCCCACCGTGATCATGGTCGCGGGCGTCAACGGCGCGGGCAAGACCACGTCCATAGGCAAGCTCACCAAGCACCTCGCCGATGAAGGCGCAAGCGTGCTGCTGGCCGCGGCCGACACCTACCGCGCGGCAGCGCGCGAGCAGCTCGGCGTCTGGGCCACGCGCAACACCGTCGAAATCGTGAGCCAGCAAGGCGGCGACCCCGCGGCCGTGAGCTTCGATGCCGTGACCGCAGGCAAGGCGCGCAAGAAGGACGTGGTGCTGGTCGATACCGCGGGCCGCCTGCCGACGCAGTTGCACCTGATGGAAGAGCTCAGGAAGATCCGCCGCGTGGTCACCAAGGCCGACGCCACGGCGCCGCACGAAGTGCTGCTGGTGATCGATGGCAATACCGGCCAGAACGCGCTCGCGCAGGTGCGCTCGTTTGACGATGCGCTGCAGCTGACCGGCCTGATCGTGACCAAGCTCGACGGCACGGCCAAGGGCGGCGTGCTCGCCGCGATTGCCCAGGAGCGGCCCATTCCCGTGTATTTCATCGGCGTCGGCGAAAAGCTCGAAGACCTCGAGACCTTCAACGCCAAGGAGTTCGCCCAGGCCTTGCTAAGCTAAGTCGATGCCCTCGCGCACCCACTGCGCGTAGTCACCCAGGCACTGCTCGGTGCGCACCAGCAGCTGCGGCACTTCGTAGGGGTGCTCGGCGCGCAGACGCTGCGCGAGCTGTGCCAGGGCATCGGGCAGGGTCTTGAACACCACGCGCCATTCGCCGTCCTCGTGCAGCGCCTGCTGCCAGACGTAATGCGAAGTGATGGGTTCGGTCTGGGCGCAGGCCGCGAGACGCGAGCGCACCATGCTCCGGGCCAGCCTCCGCGCGTCCTCGGCGCTGGCCACCGTGGTGGTCACGACGCAGATCGCGATCCAGGAGTATTCTGCGGACATAGGGTCATCTAGAGCGTGTCATCCATCCGCGCCGTTATACCCTCGCGAAGCATCGGAACGCAACACCATTGCGGCAACCTCCCCTCGAAGCGGGGCCGCGCCACGCCGCCTTGCCCGAGCGCCGTTGTGTGCATGTGCAAAATCACTTCATGGACGCATTCAACACCGCCGCGACGCTATCGATCACTGACCTGGCATTGTGGATGCCATTGGCGGTTTGCTGCTCGGCCCACGCGTGCTGGGCTTGCTGGTAGCGGGTGTCGACCTGCCAGGCCAGGGCCTCCTCGCGGCCAACGACGCGCACGCGCGCACCCGCCGCCCGAAGGTCTTCGATCTGAACATCGAAGCTCGCGTCCATGACGCCCCCAAGCGTCTGGTAAGCGCGTTCGGCAGCGCGCTGGATGGCCTCCCTGTCTTCGGCAGCCAGGCCGTTCCACACGCTTTTCTTCATCACAACAGGATAGGCATGCCCTAACCAGAGGTCCCTGGAAGCAAGCACGTTCGGCGCCATCTCGTGGACCTTGAGGATGTAGCCGCTGTCGACGTTGACCATGAGACCGTCCAGCGTTCCCTGTCCGAAGGCTTCGTTGACCTGGGGACCCCAGGGGATGGAAACCGGCGTCGCACCAACGCTGCGCAGAAAGTCCCGATGCCAGAAGCTCGCCGTTCTCCACCGGCCTTTTGCCACGCCCTTGAGACCGTCCAGGGGGGCCTTGCTGAAGAACGAGACCGGATAGCCCGTTCCAATGTACACGGGGACCACATCGTTCCTGGCCAGCTCGTCCGAGAATTCCGGCACGTCCCGGTAGACCTGTCGGAAGAATCCGACCTGCTTGTCGCCGGTGGGGCCTACGGGAAAGCTTTTGAAGATCTGGTGCAGCGGCAGCTCGTTGGCGGTGTACTCGGGAACTGCTGTCGCCATGTCCACCCGCGGGGATTTGCCCGCGGCGCCCAGCGCGTCGTAGGCGGCCGCCAGTTCGCCATCCCAATGGGCCTCGATCTTCAACCGACCGCTGGACTCACGCTCGATGGCGGGAAAGAAGACGTCTTTCAGAAAGCGTGTGCGCATGCCGCCGAACGGCTCATGGTCGCTGTACCTGAGGATTTTCGGTGCGGGCGTGCGCGCACGCGCGATGCTGCTCGCCATCGCGCCCGTGGCCATGGTGATCGCGGTCTTCAGCACGGCGCGTCTGCTCAGGTGGTGCGGGTCGCTGGTGTTGCGGGGGCTTGACATGGTGCAATCCTTTTCGTTGGCGGATGGGAATTGGTGGTCGGGGGCGGCAGCATGGCAGCGGCGTGCCGTCGAGGACCGCCGATCCGGGTCATCGATCGGTGGTCTCGCTGCCGGTGGACATCGGGGGCCGTCGACCTTGCGGCTTCAGGCCTCAAAACGGTAGCCGACACCATAGACAGAACGGATCCAGTCCCCTGCGCCGACTTCGACAAGCTTGCGGCGCAGGTTCTTGATGTGGCTGTCTACGGCCCGGTCGGTAACGATGCGGTGGTCGGCGTAGAGCCGCTCCATCAGGTGCTCTCGCGAATAGACGCGCCCGGGGGATGCGGCCAGTGTTCGAAGCAGGCGGAACTCGACCTGTGTCAGGTCCAAGGGCCTGCCGTCAACGCTGGCACGGCAGGCGGCCTCATCGATCAGGAGGCCCCGTGCGGCCATGCTGCCCGGTACCTGACGATGGCGGCGCAGCACCGCGTGGACGCGCGCGATGACTTCGCGCGGGCTGAACGGCTTGCAGATGTAGTCGTCGGCGCCGATCTTCAGCCCGAGCAGCCGGTCGATCTCTGAGGCGCGCGCGGTCATCATGATCACGGGTACCGCGCCGAAGCGTTGCAGATCGCGGCAGATGTCGAGCCCGTCGCGGTTGGGCAGCATCAGATCGAGCAGCACGAGATCCGGCACCTGGGTACGGAATGCCTCCAGCGCCAAGGCACCGTCATCGATCCAGTGATGCGTGTAGCCGGCCGCCTGCAGATACTCGCCGAGCACGGCAGCCAGGCGCGGTTCGTCCTCGACGATGAGGATGTGGCCGGAGACGTCCTGCATCATTGCACCAGAGCAGGCAGCACCAGCACGATGCGCAGGCCGCCGAGCGGCGAGGCCTCGGCATCGATCTCGCCTTCATGCGCTTCGACGATGTTGCGGCAGATGGCCAGGCCCAGGCCGCTGCCGCCGCTGGCGCGGTTGCGCGAGGCTTCGACACGGTAGAAGCGCTCGAACAGGCGGGCGCGCTTGCCGGCTTCTACCCCGGGCGCGCTGTCTTCGATGACGACCTGCACCATGCCGTCGCGGCGGGTGCAGGAGACCACGACGTCACCGCCCGCGTCGGTGTAGCGCAGCGCGTTTTCGAGCAGGTTCGCGAACAGCTGCTGCAGCCGGAATTCATCGCCGTTGACCAGGAAAGGCCCCGGCTCGATCGGCGTGCGCAGTGCCAATCCGGCGGCGGAAAATCGCCCCCGCATGCCATTGAGAACGGCGCCGAGCACCACCACCAGATCGACAGGCTCTCGGCGATATGCCAACGCGCCGACATCGGTCAGCGAAAGATCGTGCAGGTCATCGACCAGTTGACCGAGCTGTCCGACCTGCTGGTGCAGTGCCGACAGCAAGGCGGGCGCCATCGGGCGGATGCCGTCCTGAAGCGCCTCGAGTTCGGCGCGCAGCACGGCAAGCGGCGTGCGCAGTTCGTGCGAGATATCCGCCATGAAACCGCGCCGGGCACGCTCGTTGTGCTCCAGCACCTGCGCGAGCTGGTTGAAGTCGCGCGCCAGCTGGCCGAGTTCGTCGGGTACATCCCCATCGATGCGGGTCGCATAGTCACCGGCGGCCAGGCGATGGGTTGCGCCGGCCAGGCCGCGCAACCGCTGCAGCAGCGTACGCGACAGCAGCCAGCCTATCAGCGCGGCCACCAGCACCGAGGCGATACCGATCAGCCACCATGCCCGCAGCTGTGCGGAATAGAACCGCGACTCGGCGCTGGCCAGCACCTTCTTGAACGGCACCATCGCCATCCAGCCGACGGTCGCGCCGCCAACCACGATAGGCTGCAATACGTCGTCGCGGCCCGCATCGGGGTTGCCGAGCACGACGCTGTAGTCGCGATCCAGCAATGCGATCCGGAACATGGCGCCGGTCTGGTCCGACACCGGGCGCGGATACGGCTGCGGGCCCGGCACGCGCTGCGGCTTCAGCAGGGTGAACCGGTCGGTTGCGCTCTCGCGGATGGGCCCCCAACTGCCGGCCTCCACATAGGCGGCTTCGACGCGCGGCATCAGCTCGGCGATGCGTGCCACGTCCTGTTCGCGCAGGTAGTCGGCAAACGTGCTGTGCAAAAAGACCTGTGCCGTCACGCCATAGACCACCACCACGACCGCGCATGCGGCCAGGATCGCAAGGAACAGCTTCGAGGTAATGCCGGGTTTGATCATGGATAGGCCTTGGGAAGATCGCTATTAATCCCTCGAAGCGTTGCCGACGCAAGCATCTGCGGCCATTCTTCAAATTTGCTCCACATTCGCGTCGGATTATGGCGAGCTTCAGACACACCCTGAGCCCTTCATGCCTTCCCTTCCGTCACGCCCGTCCTTGCTTTCCATTGCCCCCCTGCCGCTCGCCGGCATGGTCGCCCTGGTCCTTTGCGCCTGCTCGCCGCAGGCGCCCCCCTCACCGCAGGCGGCGCCCGAAGTCGGCGTGCACACGGTCGCCACGCAACGGCTGCCGGTCAGCCTGACGCTGTCCGGTCGCACCATGGCGCACATGACGTCCGACGTGCGCCCTCAGGTTGGCGGCATCTTGCAAAAGCGGCTGTTCACCGAAGGCCAGACCGTCAAGGCCGGTCAGGTGCTGTACGAGATCAATCCGGCCGCATACCAGGCAGCATTCGGGGTCGCGCGTGGAAATCTGGCACAGGCCGAGGCTGCCGTTCTGTCGGCCAGGCCGAAGGCGCAGCGCTACGAAACCCTGGTCGCGCTCGAGGCCGTCAGCCGGCAGGATGGCGAGGACGCGATCGCGATGCTGCGCCAGAGCGAGGCAGCGGTCGTGGCCGCCAGCGCCGCCTTGGAGGTCGCGCGCATCAACCTTGACCACACCCGCATCACCGCGCCGATCGGCGGGCGCATCGGCATGTCGAGCTACACGCCCGGTGCGCTGGTGAGCGCAGGCCAGGCCGAGGTGCTGGCAACGATTCAACAGCTCGATCCGATCTACGTTGACGTGACCCAGTCGAGCTCGCAATTGCTGCAGCTGAGGCGTCGCCTCGACGCCGGCCAGCTCCGGGCGGTGGACGGCAAGGCGCAGGTCAGCGTCGAGCTTGAGGATGGCAGCACCTACGCCCACACCGGCACGCTGGAGGTCGTCGACGCGCGTGTCGACGAATCCACCGGCTCGGTCCGCCTGCGCGCGGTCGTGCCCAACCCCGATCATGTGCTGCTGCCGGGCATGTACGTGCGCGCGGTGCTGGCGATGGCCTTCGACGAAGCGGCCATCCTGGCGCCGCAGCAGGCGGTCACCCGCAACGCAAAAGGCCAGGCACAGGCCATGGTTGTCGATGCCGAGGGCAAGGTCGAACAGAGGCAGTTGCGCACCGGCGCCGCAGTGGGCGACCGCTGGATCATCGCCGAGGGCCTCGCGGCCGGCGACCGCCTGATCGTCGAAGGCGCGCAACGTGCGCGCGCGGGAATGCTCGTGCGCCCCGTCGAAGTCACAGCCCCGGCCGTTGCGCCGGCGCGTGCTGGCGTTGCGGCGAACTGAGGTCCACCATGGCACGCTTTTTCATCGACCGCCCCATCTTCGCGTGGGTGATCTCCATCGTGATCACGCTCGCCGGCATTCTTGCGATCATCAAACTGCCGCTTGCGCAGTATCCCAACATCGTGCCGCCGTCGATCACGGTCAGCGCCGTCTACACCGGCGCCTCTGCCGAGACCGTGCAGAACTCGGTCACGCAGATTCTCGAGCAGCAGATGACCGGGCTCGACAATTTGCTGTACATGTCCTCCAACAGCAGCTCAACGGGCAACGCCTCGGTGACGCTGACCTTCGACTCCGGCACCAATCCCGACACCGCACAGGTCCAGGTGCAAAACCGTGTGTCGCAGGCCGAGCCCATGCTGCCCGACGTCGTCACCGCGAACGGCGTGACCGTCAACAAGCAGTCCAGGGGCAGCTCGTTCATGGTGCTGGCGTTCCTGTCCAGCGACGGCAGCATGGACGCAACGGACATCAGCGATTACATGGTGTCGAACCTGCAGGATCCGATCAGCCGAATCAACGGCATCGGTGGCATCAACGTGTTCGGTGCGCAATACGCCATGCGCATCTGGCTCGACCCGGAGAAGATGCGGCATTACGCGATGATGCCCTCCGATGTCAGCAGCGCAATCGCCGCGCAGAACACCGACGTGTCGTCCGGAGCGCTCGGTGCGCTGCCGGCCGTCGAAGGCCAGCAGCTCAACGCCACCGTGACGTCGCGCAGCAAGCTGCGCACCGTGGAGCAGTTCGAAGCGATCACGCTGCGCTCCAATATCGGCGGCGCAAACGTCTATTTGCGCGACGTCGCCCGCATTGAGCTGGGCGCCCAGTCGTACGCGTCACGGTCGCAGTTCAACGGCAAGCCGGCATCGGGCATTGGCCTGCAGCTGGCGGCGGGCGCAAACGCGCTCGCGGTGGCCGACGCGGTCCTGGCCGAGCTGGAGGCGCGGCAACCGTATTTTCCGACCGGGCTGAAGTACGAAGTCGTCTACGACACCACGCCCTTCGTGCGTCTGTCGATCAAGGAAGTGGTCAAGACACTGTTCGAGGCGGTGGTGCTCGTCGTGCTGGTGATGTACCTCTTCCTGCAAAACTGGCGGGCGACGCTGATCCCTGTGATCGCCGTGCCTGTGGTGTTGATGGGCACCTTCGGCGTTCTCGCGGCGATGGGCTATTCGATCAACACGTTGACGATGTTCGCCATGGTGCTGGCGATCGGCCTGCTGGTCGACGACGCAATCGTCGTCGTCGAGAACGTCGAGCGCGTGATGTCCGAGAAAGGCTTGTCGCCGCGCGAAGCCACGCACGAGTCTATGGGTCAGATCACCGGTGCGCTGGTCGGCATCACCACGGTGCTGACCGCGGTGTTCCTGCCCATGGCATTTTTCGGCGGTGCGACCGGCGAGATCTACCGGCAGTTCGCGATCACCATTGCCGCGGCGATGATCCTGTCGCTGCTGGTCGCGCTGACACTGAGTCCTGCCCTGTGCGCGAGCGTCCTCAAGCCCATAGAAAAAGGCGGCCATCCGTCGCACAAGGGCCTGCTCGGCCGCTTCTTCGGGCGCTTCAACCGCACGTTCGACCATGGTACGAACGCCTATGGAGTCGGGCTGGGCAAGCTGGTCGCGCGCCGAGGAACGGGTGTCACCGTCTATGTGCTGCTCATTGGCGTGATGGGCTTGCTGTACTGGCTGCTGCCCAGCTCGTTCCTGCCGCAGGAGGACCAGGGCCGATTGATGGTGATGATCAACGCGCCTTCCGGTTCGACCCAGGAGCGGACCCAGTTGGCGATCGATGCCACGACGAAGTTCATCGTCGACCAGCCCGAAGTCGACGGTGTGATGACCATCGCCGGCTTCAGCTTCGCTGGCAGCAGCCAGAACTCGGCGATGGGATTCATCCGGCTCAAGGACTGGAGCGAGCGCGACGCATCCGCCAGCGAGATCGCCCAGCGGATCACCAATGCCATGAGGGGCTCGCAGCGCGACGCGCAGGTGATTGCGATTTCCCCGCCCGCGATCAACGGCCTCGGGACGGGATCCGGTTTCACCCTGCAGCTTCAGGACGTAGGCGGGAACGGACACGAGGCGCTGGCCGAGGCACGCAGCCGCCTGCTGGAGCTGGCCAACAGCGACGCCCGCATCACCAGCGTGCGTTACAACGGCCTGGCAGATGCGCCGAACTACCGTATCGATATCGATGACGACAAAGCCGGTGCACTGGGTCTGGCTGCCGCCGACATCAACAGCACGCTGGCGATCATCATGGGCGGCAGCTATGTCAACGACTTCCTCAATAACAACCGGATCAAGCGCGTCTACGTACAGGGCGAGGCCTACGCACGCATGCTGCCCGACGACATAGGCCGCTGGTTCGTGCGCAACAGCGCGGGCGGCATGGTGCCGTTTTCCGCGTTCTCCAGCGCCGAATGGGGCTATGCGCCGCAGGTGCTCAACCGGTTCAACGGTGTCGAGGCGATGGAGATCACCGGGACTGCCGCCGACGGCACCAGTTCCGGCGATGCAATGGCGGCGATTGCCGAGCTGGTCGACGGACTGGGCGGCGGGGTCGGCTATTCGTGGTCGGACCTGTCGTATCAGGAGCAGGCCGCTGGCGACCAGGCCTGGTTGTTGTACGTGCTGTCACTGGTGTTCGTGTTCCTGTGCCTGGCGGCGCTTTACGAGAGCTGGTCCATCCCCATCTCGGTCATGCTGGCGGTGCCGGTGGGCATCGTCGGCGCGCTGCTGGCCACGTGGATGCGCGGACTGTCGAACGACATCTACTTTCAGGTCGGCATGCTCGCGGTCATGGGCCTGTCGGCCAAGAACGGCATCTTGATCGTCGAGTTCGCCAAGGAGCTTGAGGAGAAAGGCATGTCGCTGATCGACGCGACGTTGCAAGCCGCCCGCATGCGCCTGCGCCCTATCCTGATGACATCGCTGGCCTTCATGCTCGGCGTGCTGCCGATGGTCGTCAGCAGCGGCGCCGGTGCCGGTGGCCGGCACTCCCTGGGCACGGGGGTTCTCGGCGGCACGCTGGTGTCGACTTTGCTGGGCATCTTCTTCGTGCCGCTGTTCTACATCATCGTGCGCAGTCTGTTCCCTGGTCGCCGCAGGTTCCCGGTTGGGGCTGCGCTGGTGGCATCCGCCGACGAGGTGACCCGATGATCTGTATCGCACTGTCCAGGCTGACGCTGGCGCTCGCCAGCGCGGCGATCGTGGCCGGCTGTACCAGCCTCGCCCCCCGCTACGCGCCGCCTGCCGCCCCGGTGCCGTCCAGCATCGGAGTGGCCGGCAATGAAACGGCCCAAGCCCCCGCAGTCGCCCGTCTGGCATGGGACGACGTATTCCTCGACCCGCGCCTGCAGCAGGTCATCGCGCTGGCGCTGGCGGAGAATCGCGACCTGCGCGTCGCCGTGCTCAACATCGAGCAGGCGCGTGCGCGCTACCGCATCGGCCGCGCGGACCTGCTGCCTGGCGTCGCGGCGACCGCCAACGAGACCCGCGCGCGCCGCGGCGGCGCGTCCAATCCCGGCGACGGAGCCGCGTCCGGCCGCAGTGCGTCGGTCGAGGTCGGATTCAGCGCGTGGGAGCTGGATCTGTTCGGCCGCATCCGCAGCCTCAACGACCAAGCGCTCGCCACCTACCTGTCGACCGAGCAGGCCCAGCGCGACGCACGGCTGAGCCTGATCGCGGAAGTCGCCGCGACCTGGTTGACGGTGTCGGCGGACCAGCAGCGGCTTGCGCTGGCGCAGCAGACCCTGCAAAGTCAGCACGAAACCCTGCTTCTCACAGGTCACCTGCATGCGCGGGGCGCCGCGTCGGGACTCGACTTGGCCCAGGTGCAGGCCAGCGTCGAGCGCGCACGCGCCGATGTTGCCGCATTCACGACGCAGCTTGCGCAGTCGCGTATTGCACTGGACCTGGTGGTGGGCTCGCCGGTCGAGGCCGGGCTGTTTCCCGACGAGACCGCGCTCCATGCAGGAATCGCGCTGGCAACGCTGCCGCCGAACATAGACTCCAGCGTGCTGCTGCAGCGCCCCGACGTGCGCGCGGCCGAGTTCACGCTGCAGGCGGCCAACGCCAACATCGGTGCCGCGCGCGCGGCATTCTTTCCGTCGATCTCGCTGACCGCGTCGGCCGGGCGCGGCAGCGATCAGCTGTCCAGCCTGTTCGACGGTGGCAACCGTACATGGTCGTTCATGCCCAGCGTCACGTTGCCTATCTTCAATGCCGGCGCATTGCGGGCCTCGCTCGATATCGCGACGATACAGAAGGATATGGGCGTGGCGGGCTATGAACGCGTGATCCAGACTGCCTTTGCGGAAGTCTCCGACACCCTGGCCGCGCGCCAGCAACTCGACGAGCAACTGGATGCGCATCGCAGGCTGGTCGATGCGAGCCAGAGAGGCTACGCGCTGGCCGAAGCGCGTTTTCGAAACGGCATGAACAGCTACCTCGGCACACTGGACGCGCAGCGCACGCTTTACACGGCGCGCCAGGAACGGATCAGCCTGCGACTGACCGAGGCGAGCAACCGCGTCACGCTCTACAAGGTCTTTGGCGGAGGCACGGATGCGGCATCCGGGATGTGAGAAAAGGAAATTTCCCGGATGCATGGGCGCTGACCACGGCACCCATGACAGCAAGGCCGAGCCGCAAGCATGGACCATGCTGCCGTCAACCTCCAATTGCAATGGTTAAGGAACTTCTGCCTTAGCACTCTCTCCAATAGACTGCTAACATGAAGATATGGAAGAAAGGACTTCAATGACCTCCACATCCGCAAACATTGCGACGACCACCCTGGCGCCCACCAACCCCTGGGCGCTGGTACCTCCGCTGGGCAACCTGGACGCCTACATCACGGCGGTCAATCGTCTTCCCATGCTCACTCTGGAAGAAGAGCAGGACTACGCGCGCCGCCTCAAGAATGACAGCGACCTGGACGCGGCCGGTCGCCTGGTGATGTCGCATCTGCGTCTGGTGGTGGCCATTTCGCGCCAATACCTGGGTTACGGCCTGCCGCACGGCGACCTGATCCAGGAGGGCAATGTCGGCCTGATGAAAGCCGTCAAGCGCTTCGACCCCGAACAGGGCGTGCGCCTGGTGAGCTACGCCATGCACTGGATCAAGGCCGAGATCCACGAATACATCCTGAAGAACTGGCGCATGGTCAAGCTGGCCACGACCAAGGCCCAGCGCAAGCTGTTCTTCAACCTGCGCTCGATGAAGCAAGGGCTCAAGGCCGATGCCGCGGCGCTCGACGAGAGCACCCACCGCGACACGCTGAGCCCGCATGAGATCGACACCGTTGCGCAAAAGCTCAACGTCAAGCGTGAAGAAGTCATCGAAATGGAAACCCGGATGTCGGGCGGCGACGTGCTGCTCGATCCTTCGCCCTCCGATGACGGCGAGAACGCCTTCGGCCCCATCGCCTACCTGGCCGATGGTTCGCACGAACCCACGGCGATGATCGAGTCGCGCCAGCGCGACGCGCTGGCCACCGACGGCATCAGCCTGGCGCTGGGCGGTCTGGACGAGCGCAGCCGGCGCATCGTCGAGGAGCGCTGGCTCAAGGTCAACGACGACGGCTCGGGCGGCATGACGCTGCACGAACTCGCCGCGGTCTACGGCGTGAGCGCCGAGCGCATCCGCCAGATCGAATCGGCGGCCATGAAGAAAATGAAGAAGACGCTGGCCGAATACGCCTGAGTCTCCCGGCAGGGATAATCGGCGCACCGCCTTTGCAGGCTGTGCGCTTTTTTTGCGTGCACCGAGCGGCTGCAGGAGCAGGCAGCCAGGGCCCCAACTACTATCTTCGAGGAGTTCGCCATGTTTTCCACTTTGACCCGCCGTACGGCGATCGCCTGGGCGGCCTGCATCGCCGGCACGGTCGGCGTGCAGGCGCATGCCGCCGCCCCGGCCAACTGGCCCACGCGCCCGGTCAAGCTGATCGTCGGCTTCCCTGGCGGGTCGTCACCCGACCTGGTCGCACGCACGCTGGCCGAGCCGCTGGCCAGGATGCTGGGCCAGCCGGTGGTGGTCGAAAACAAGGTCGGCGCGGGCGGCAACATCGGTGCCGATGCCGTTGCCCATGCCACCGACGACCACACGCTGGGCCTGATGATCAATGGCAACATGACCATCGCCAAGCTGATCAACCCCAAGGCCACGTACGACCCGCTCAAGGATCTGCAGCCCGTGAGCCTGATCGCCACCGCCCCGCTGGCGCTGGCGGCATCGGCCCAGGCGCCCGGCAGCACGGCCGCCGAACTCTTCGCGGCCGCGCGCGCCAGCGGCGACAAGTGGAGCTATGGCAGCCCCGGCATAGGCACGGTCGCGCATATCGGCATGGAACTGCTCAAGACGCGCGCCGGCATCGCTCCGGTCCATGTGCCCTACCCCGGCAACCCTCAGGTCATCAACGCCATCATCGGCGAACAGATTCAACTGGCCCTGCTGCCCCCGGCCATGGCCGCGGCCCAGGCACGCGCCGGCAAGCTGCGCGTGATCGGCGTGACGTCGACCAGCCGCTCGGCGCTGGTGCCCGAGTACCCCAGCCTGTCGGAAGCCGGCATTGCCAACTACCAGATGGAAATCTGGAACGCGGTCGCCGCGCCGCGCTCCATGCCCCGGCCCGTCGTCGAGCGCCTGGGCGCGCTGCTCAGCGAAATCGCCCGCCACCCCGACATCCGCGCCAAGCTGTTCGCGCAGGGCTGGCAGGTCGCGGGCACGTCGTCCGAAGGCCTGGCCAACCGCATACGCACCGATGCCAAGGTGATGGGCGACATCATTCGCAGCCAGAAGATCACGGCACAATAACCTCACCTGGGCGGGCCAGGGCCCGCCCCGCCCTGTTAAGCCTTCTCGGCAAGCAGCGTGCGCACGTCGGCAGTCAGCACCTGCGGCCCGCTGCCGTAGCGCTCGTAGACGCGCAGCCGCCCCGCGGGGTCATAGACATAGCTGCCGGCCGAATGGTCCAGCGTGTAGCTTTCGGGCGTCGGGCCGTCGACTTTCTTGTAGAAGATCTTGAAATCCTTGGCGATGGCTGCGGTCTGCTCGGGCGTGCCGCGCAGGGCCACGAAGCTCGGATCGAAGCTTTCCATGTAGGCCTTGAGCATTTCGGGCTGGTCGCGCTCCGGGTCCAGCGTGACAAAAATGCCCTGCAGGCGATCGCCATCGGCGCCCAGCAGCGTCTTGACTTCGGCCAGTTCCTGCAGCGATGTCGGGCAGACATCGGGGCACTGGGTGTAGCCGAAGAACACCACCACCACCTTGCCCGCAAAGTCCTTGAGGCTGCGCTGCTGGCCCGAGGCATCGGGCAACGCGAAGTCGCGCGCATATTCGGCGCCGGTCACGTCCACCCCTTGAAAGCTCGCCTTGGTTTCACGGCCGCAGCCCGCCAGCAGGCCCGCCGCACCCGTGCCCAGCGCCGAGGCCAGCAACAACTTCAATACACGTCGTTTGTCCATAGTCGTTCAGAAAATATAGTGGTCCGCCAACAGTGCGGCGAACAGGAGGCTCAGGTGGATCAGCGAAAACCGGAAGGTCTTGCGCGCCAGGGCATCGGAGTAATTGCGCCACAGCCGAAAGCCATAGGCGCAGAAGCCGAAACCGAGCACCACGGCAGCCACCAGGTAGAGCCAGGAACTCATGCCGAAGACAAACGGCAGGAGGCATCCGGCAAACAATACCAGCGTATAGAGAAACACTTGCAGACGGGTGAATTCATTGCCATGGGTCACGGGCAGCATGGGCAGGCCGGCCTGGCGGTAATCTTCGACGCGGTACAGCGCCAGCGCCCAGAAATGCGGCGGTGTCCACAGGAAGATGATCAGGAACAGGATCAGCGCCTCGGGCCCTACCTGGCCGGTCACCGCGGCCCAGCCCAGCACCGGCGGCATCGCGCCCGAGGCGCCGCCTATCACGATGTTCTGCGGCGTCAGCGGCTTGAGGATCAGCGTATAGACCACGGCGTAGCCGACAAACGTGGCGAGCGTGAGCCACATGGTCAGCGGATTGACCCAGACGTAGAGCAGCGCCGAGCCCGCGGCGCACAGCAGCGTGGAAAACGCCAGTGCCTGGCCGTCCGACAGCTGGCCCTTGGCCGTGGGCCGCCAGGCCGTGCGCTTCATCTTCGCGTCTATGCCTTTTTCGACCAGGCAGTTGAACGCCGCGGCCGCGCCTGCCACCAGCCAGATGCCGGCGCAGGCGACACCCATCAGCACCAATTGGTCAAATGCGGGCCGGCCCGGTATGGCCAGCACCATGCCGATCAGGGCACAGAAAACAATCAGTTGCACCACGCGCGGCTTGGTCAGCGCATAGAACTGGGCGGCGCGCGAAGGGGCGCAGACGGTGGCGGCAAGGCTCATGCGGGAACTCGGAAAGAAAGGGGCGGCATGTCAGCGGTGTATCAACGGGGAGTGGCCGCAGCATCCGGGCGTCCCGCGGTGTCCCAGGACGCGGCCGCGCGCAGCAGGCGGTCGAGATCGCGCTTGGCCTTGGCGGCGCTGGATTTGTCCAGCGATGCGGGCATGCGCATCATCCAGTTTCCCATGGGATCGACGAGATACAGATGGTCTTCGAGGCGCTGGCCTTGCGCCGGTTGCAGCCAGCCGGCCAGGGCCTGGGAGTCGACGCGCAGCACCTGGCCCTGGGCCATCGCCGGGGCGAGGGCCGCGGGGGGCTGGGCCGCGTCATTGACCAGCCAGACCCAGTCGAGCCTGTCCTTCTCGCGGCCCAGGCTTTCGCGCAACTGGCGCTGCAGGTACAGGTGTTCCTCGCAGGCGGCGTTGCACTGCCCGCCTGCCACGCTGACCAGCAGCCACTGGCCCTTGAGCGATGCGAGTGGAACCGAAGCACCGGCCAGCGTGCGTGCATTGATATCGGGCAGCGCGCGCTGCGGCTCCATCAATTCGCCGAAGTTGCGCCGTCCTTCGGGTCGGACCACGTAATAGGTGAAGTAGGAGGCGATGACCGGGGCCGCGCAGACCAGCAGCACGCCTATCATCTGCCAGCGGCCGGAGCGCGTGCGCTGCACGGCCTGCATTGCCTCGCCCGCCGCGGGCAGACCATGCACGCTCAGGCCCAGCGGCTCGGCAGCGGCGCGCTCAGGCGGTGGGCTGCTGGCGCGGTCGAATGAAGCGTCGGAAGAGTTGAAACCAGACATAGAGAACCGCCATCAGGACACTGATACCAAACCATTGAAATGCATAGCCGTAGTGCTTGTCCACCCCCGCATCGATGCGGGGCCAGTCGCGCTGCAGGCCTTCGCTGTCCGCCCCCGTCTGCACCACGCTCATGGGCAGCAAAGGCAGACCGCTTTGCGCGCGAAACCGGGCCATGTCGAGATTCTGTCGGATAGGCGACGCTTCGGGAACAGGGTCTGCACCGGTTGCCATTTCGTACAGCCGTGCGGGTGACAACGCGAGCCGGCCCGTGACCGCCACCGGGCCCTGGGGCGTGTCCACGGGCGCGAGTGCCGTGCGGTCCTGGAAATTGCGCGGCACCCAGCCGCGCTGCACCAGCACCACGGCCGGTGCGGGCCCGTCGAGCGCGAGCGGCGTGAGCACGAAAAAGCCCGGGCGCCCGTTCATCTGCCGGTTGTCAAGATACAGCGTGTGGTCCGCCAGCCAGCGGCCCTGCAGCGCCACGGGCCGGTGGACCAGGTCTGCCGCCGGAGCTTGCAGCGCCTGCAGCAGCGCCGGGCCGGACAGCGGCGCCTGCTGGCCGCGGGCCTCGATGGCGGCGCCAAGCGCCTGCTTCTGGGCCGCACGGTCGAGCTGCCAGCAGCCCAGCGCGGCGGTGGCGGCAATTCCCAGCACCGCTGCCAAGGTGATCACCCAGAAGCGCGCGCCTACTGGCCAACCCGCTGGCCTTGTGCTTTTACTCACCGGATAATGGTCTCCATGAAAATCTTCATCGCCTTGGCCTTTCTGGGCATTCTGGCCAGCCTGGGCAGCGCCTTGTTCTTCATGATGCGCCGCCCACGCGATGGCGTAGAGGATAACCGCCGCCGCAGCCAGCACATGGCGCGTGCGCTTGCGCTGCGTGTGGGCTTGTCGGTGGTGCTGTTCCTGTGCCTGCTGATCAGCTGGAAACTTGGGCTTATCCAGCCTACGGGGCTGCCGGTGGGGCGCTAGAAAAGCCGAGGGCCGGCGCACAGCCGGCCCTGCACAGCGGCGGCCTTCGCCGCTACTCGCTGCCTACATCCAGTAGACCAGCACGTACAGGCCCAGCCAGACCACGTCCACGAAGTGCCAGTACCAGGCCGCACCTTCGAAGCCGAAGTGCTTGTCGGCCGTGAAGTGGCCTTTTTGCAGCCGCAGCGTGATGAAGAACAGCATCAGCATGCCTACGAACACGTGGAAGCCGTGAAAGCCCGTGAGCATGTAGAAGGTCGAGCCGAAGATGCCCGAGGACAGCTTGAGGTTCAGGTCGGTGTAGAGGTGGTAGTACTCATAGCCCTGCACGCACAGGAAGACGAAGCCCAGCACCACCGTGGCCCACATGAAGGCGATCGTGCGCCCGCGCAGGTTCTCGCGCAGCGCGTGGTGAGCGATGGTCAGGGTGACCCCCGACGTCAGCAGCAGCGCGGTGTTGATGGTCGGCAGCCAGAAGGGGCCCACGGTCTGGAACGGCTCGACGATGCCCGCTGGCGAGGCCGTGGCGCCGGCGGCCATGCTCGGCCAGACGGCCTTGAAATCCGGCCAGAGCAAGGCGTTCTCTATGCCGCCCAGCGTAGGCACCGAGTGCGCGCGGCCCCACCACAGCGCGGTGAAGAACGCGCCGAACAGCATCACTTCCGAGAAGATGAACCAGCTCATGCTCCAGCGGAACGACAGGTCGATCTTGCGACCGTAAAGCCCGCTTTCGCTTTCACGGATCGCATCACGGAACCACTGGTAGAGCACGACCAGCCACCAGGCGAGGCCGAAGAACAGGCTCCATTTTCCCCATTCGTGGCCGTTGATCCATTGCCCCGCGCCGAGGATCACGAAGAACAGGCCCGCCGCCGCCATGATCGGATGGCGCGATTCGCCGGGCACGTAGTAGTAGGGTGTTGCGCCCTGGGTAGTTCCACTCATTTCCTGCTCCTGACTCTCTAGGTCCTTGCGTCCGTCCGTAGCTTGGCGCTCAGACGATCCAGTTCACAATCAAGATCAAGCCTGCGACCAATAGAAAAATGGCCACCAGCCCCCCCACCACCACCTGCAGCGGGGTGATGCTTTCAACGTCTTTCTGGTAGTCGCTGCCCTTGCGCACGCCCAGCAATGCCCACAGCATGGCGCGCATGGTGCGCAGCGCCGAGGCTTTTTTCTTTTTGTCCGGGCCGGTCACAGCGTGGGCTCCTGAACGGCCGGCGCCGCAGCCTGGCGTGCTGCCGGCTGCTTGAGGCCTCCGGCGGGCGCGGGCGGCGTCTTGCCGCCGACTTCGAAGAAGGTGTACGACAGTGTGATCGTGGTCACGTCCTTGGAAATCTTCGGGTCGATGATGAAGGCCACGGGCCATTCCTTTTTCTCGCCCGGCTCCAGCGTGTACTGGTTGAAGCAAAAGCACTCGAGCTTGATGAAATGCGCGGCCGCCTGGTGCGGCGCATAGCTTGGAATGGCCTGCGCGGCCATGCGCCGGTTCTGTACGTTCTGGAACTCGTACTCGACTACCATGAGCTCGCCCGGATGCACCTGCACCGAGCGCTGGCGCGGTTTGAAGTCCCAGGGGCCGCGCGCGTTCGCGTCGAATTCGACGGTGATGGTGCGGCTCATGTCGACCTGGGAGTTGGCCGGCAGCTTCGCATTCGGGCCGATCTGGCCATTGCCCGGCACCTGGCGCTCGGAGATCGCGAGGATGTTGATGCCCAGCGCTTCGCAGACATGCTTGTAGATGGGAATCAGCGCATAGCCGAAGGCGAACATGCCGACGGCGATCACCGCCAGCTTGCCGACCATCTTCATGTTTTCCTGGCGCATTCCCACGGCGGTCCTTTTACTGCGCACCCAGCCACAGCATCTTGGCCACGAACCCCGCCAGGAAGACGGCGGCGATCGAGGCCAGGATCAGTGCCAGGCGCAGATTGCTTTTACGTTGTTCGGGCGACATTGCCATGTTCTCATCCAATCACGCGGGTCGCGGTAGGGTCGAGCTTGGGCGGGTTCTCGAAGGTGTGGAACGGTGCGGGCGAAGGCACTTCCCACTCCAGCCCTTCGGCGCCTTCCCAGGGGCGCTGCGGCGCTTTCTCGCCCTTGCCGCGCATCGCGGGCACGACCACGAACAGGAAGAAATACACCTGGATCAGCCCGAAGCCGAAGGCACCGATGGACGCCAGCATGTTGAAGTCGGCGAACTGCATCGGGTAGTCGGCGTAGCGGCGCGGCATGCCGGCCAGGCCCAGGAAGTGCATAGGGAAGAAGGTGATGTTGAACGTCACCAGCGAGCCCCAGAAATGGATGCGGCCGCGGGTTTCGGAATACATCACGCCGGTCCACTTCGGCGCCCAGTAGTAGTAGGCGGCAAACATCGAGAACAGCGAGCCCGCAACCAGCACGTAGTGGAAGTGGGCGACGACGTAATAGGTGTCCTGCAGCTGGATGTCGATGGGCGCCATCGCCAGGATCAGGCCGGTGAAGCCGCCCATGGTGAACACGAAGATGAAGCCGACGGCGAACAGCATCGGCGTCTCGAAGGTCATGGAGCCGCGCCACATGGTCGCGATCCAGTTGAACACCTTCACCGCCGTGGGCACGGAGATCAGCATGGTCGCGTACATGAAGAACAGCTGGCCCGTGACCGGCATGCCGGTGGTGAACATGTGGTGCGCCCAGACGATGAACGACAGGATGGCGATGGATGCGGTCGCATAGACCATGGACGCATAGCCGAACAGGCGCTTGCGCGCGAACGCGGGAACGATCTGGCTGACGATGCCGAAGGCCGGCAGGATCATGATGTAGACCTCGGGGTGGCCGAAGAACCAGAAGATATGCTGGTACATCACCGGGTCGCCGCCGCCCGCGGGGTTGAAGAAGCTGGTGCCGAAGTGGCGGTCGGTCAGCGTCATGGTGATCGCGCCGGCGAGCACCGGCATCACGGCGATCAGCAGGTAGGCGGTGATCAGCCAGGTCCAGGCGAACATCGGCATCTTCATCAGCGTCATGCCGGGCGCGCGCATGTTGAGGATGGTGACGATGATGTTGATCGAGCCCATGATGGACGAGGCGCCGAGCACATGCATCGCGAAGATGCTGGTGTCCATGGACGGGCCCATCTGCAGCGTCAGCGGCGCATAGAGCGTCCAGCCGGCCGCGGGCGCGCCGCCGGGCATGAAGAACGAGCTGATCAGCAGCGCGCCGGCGGGCACCATCAGCCAGAAGCTGAAGTTGTTCATGCGCGCGAAGGCCATGTCGGACGCGCCGATCTGCAGCGGAATCATCCAGTTCGCAAAGCCCACGAAGGCCGGCATGATCGCGCCGAAGACCATGATCAGGCCGTGCATGGTCGTGAGCTGGTTGAACAGCTCGGGGTTCACGAGCTGCAGGCCGGGCTGGAACAGCTCGGCGCGGATCAGCAGCGCGAGCACGCCGCCGACCATCAGCATGGTGAACGCGAACAACAGGTACAGCGTGCCTATGTCCTTGTGGTTGGTCGCGTAGAGCCAGCGGCGCCAGCCCGTGGGCGGCGCATGGTGGTGGTCGTGGCCCGCGTGGTCCGGATGGCCTGCTGCCGGCCCGTGGTTGTCAATTACTACGCTCATCTTCGATTCCTCGGTACGTTGGGGCCGGCTTACTTGCTGCGCTCAGCGACGATTTCGGACGGCTGCACCACCTGCCCGGTCTGGTTGGACCAGGCGTTCTTGGTGTAGCTGGCGACGGCTGCGAGGTCGGTATCGCTCAGTTGCTTCCATGACGGCATGGCACCGTTGGCAGCGCCGTCGAGCAGGATGCGGATCTGCTGGGCATGGTCGGTATTGAGCACCACGGCCGAGCCGTCGAGCGCCTTGATCGGCCCCGCGCCCTGGCCATTGGCCTGGTGGCAGGCCGCGCAGTTGGCCGCATAGACTTTCTCGCCGCGCGCAACCAGTGGCATCAGTTCCCAGACCCGGGTCGGGTCGTCGAGCTTGGCCGCGGCGAGCTTGCGCTGACCATCGACCCATTGCGTGTACTCCGCCGAATTGACCACCTTCACGTGGATGGGCATGTAGGCATGCTCCTTGCCGCACAGCTCGGCGCACTGGCCGTAGTAGTCGCCGACCTTCTCGGCGCGGAACCAGGTGTCGCGCACGAAGCCCGGGATCGCATCCTGCTTGATGCCGAAGGCCGGCACCATGAAGGAGTGGATCACGTCGTTGGCGGTGGTGATCACGCGCACTTTCTTGCCGACGGGCACGACCATCGGGTTGTCGACCTTGAACAGGTAGTCGACCGGGGCGTTGCGCACATCGCCGCTGTCCGACATCGCGCGGTGGCTGCTGTCGAGCGTGGAGACGAAGCCCAGGCCCTCGCCTTCACCGTTGATGTAGTCGTAGCCCCACTTCCACTGGTAGCCCGTGACCTTGACCGTCAGGTCGGCGTTGGTCGTGTCCTTCTGCGCCACCAGCACCTTGGTGGCCGGCAATGCGATCAGGATCACGATGATGAACGGCACGATGGTCCAGATGACTTCGACAGTGACCGACTCGTGGAAATTCGCCGCCTTGGCGCCGCGCGATTTGCGGTGCTTCCAGATCGAATAGAACATGACGCCGAACACGCCTACGAAGATCACCGTGCAGATGCCCAGCATCATCCAGTGCAGGAATTGCTGCTCCTGGGCGATGCGCGTCACGGCCGGATGCAGGTTGAGCTGATTCACGGCCGGGCCGCCCGGCAGGTCCTGGACGGCGTGGGCTGCCGTTCCCAACCCGATGCCTGCCATCGCGACAAATGCTTCCAGCTTGGAGGAAATGCTTTTCATAGTTCTCACTTACGTCTAAGCCTCAAGTTATCCAATCGACTGGGCTGCCGCGCTGGGTCAGCACCCTTGACCGCACCGCCCGCGGGCAAGCGCGCGGCGGTCATTCACCCGTTCGCACCCTCCCCGCGCAGAACCGGCATGGACAAAAAAAGAAGGCGCGGCGCCACACTGCGGCCCGGCCGTGCGTGGGCTGCGCCCACCCGAAACAAGGAAATTCGGCGCGCTGGAACCAGCGGCCGGAGAATGCAGTCTACGCTGTGGCTGCACCCCGAAGGCAGCAACGGCAGAGCACAACCCCGCCAGCGCCTGCGCGCCGGCGGTAGTCCACCGTTTCAGACGAAATTCATCCCATGCGCGAGCCAGTCGCCCGTCAACCCGCTGGCCCGACCCCGTGGCAAAGCGAAACACCAATTTTTTCTCCCATCGTGGCAGCAACGCCGAGGGTTCCTTCCCTGCCTTGAAGTGCGGCCCGCAAGGAAAGCTCTTTCACGTGGTCAACGCGTGCGACTTGCTCGCCCCCGTGACCCGCTCTTATGTGTCATTGCAAAAATTGTATGTCGGGAAGCCGCCAAAGCAATGACCGGAAAGTGACATTCGGACTAGCGCAAACCCGGGTTGCGCCCACCACGCAACATGGAACGCATGTCCTCGAGGGAAACGGCACTGCTTTCGCTCACGCGCAGCCGGGGCGTGGGCTTGTAGGCATGGCCATACACAATTTCGAAAGTCAGCGCCAACTGACCGTCGTGTGCGGGCGATGCGAGCCGCTGCTGCAGCGCCTGCTCGAGCGCACGGCGCCAGCGGCGCCCGCGCAGGCCCGCAAAGCGCGCCGGGTGCAGATTGCAGCCGAGCTCGCGCAGTTCCTGCAGCAGGCGCTGCGGCGTCGCGAACGTCAGCGTGATGTGCTCCATGTCCATCACCGGCTCGGAAAACCCGGCCTGTACCAGCATGTCGCCCCAGTCGTGCATGTCGGTGAACGCGTGGCCGGGCACGGGCCAGCCCAGTTGGGCATAGACCGCATGCAGCTCGCGCAGCGTGTCGGGACCCAGGCAGGAGAACATCACATAGCCGTCGACGGCAAGCGCCTGGTGCCATTGGTTGATGAGTTGCTGCGGATCGGCCGCGGTGTGCAGCGCCATGTTCGCCCAGAGCATGTCGACGCTGCCGGCCGCAGGCAGGCCGAACTGCACGGCGCCGCCCAGCCAGCGCGCGGGCTGCCACCAGCGCTTGCCCAGTTGCTCCTGGGCCACGGCCATGCGCAGTGGCGCGCCTTCGTGCACCTGCACGCTGGCCTGGGGATAGCGTGCGGCAAGCAGCCCATGGGCCTGCAGCCCGCCGCGCACCGGCTCCCAGTGGCACCAGCGCTTGGGCGCCTGCACTATCCATTCGAGCCGCTCTTCCATGCGCCGCGCGATTTCCTCGTGCAGCCAGGGCGACAGCGGCGGCGCGGCCTGATGCCAGCGCGCGGCGGCCACGGGATCGATGGTGGGAGGAAGCAGATCAGACATACGGACAACCAGGGCAGACAACAGGGCGGGATATTCGGCGGGACAGCGCTGGGCATGCCCCTGCCGACATTGGGCCACAGCCCGAAAAAACGCGCCGGGCGCACGGCGCCCGGCGTATAGTGCTGGCCATGTTTTTCCGCCCCGGTCCATGGCTGCTCCAGGGCCTGGCGCAGGTGCAGCAGGCCCTGCCCAGCCAGTGCGGCATCTGCGGACGCTGGCCCAGCCAGCGCGTCTGCGGCGACTGCACGGCGCGCTGGGCCGGCACCCAGCCGCGCTGCCGGCGCTGCGCATTGCCGCTGCCCGCAGGCGCAGCCGAATGCGGCGCCTGCCTGCGCGCGCCGCCGGCCTTCGACGCCGCCTGGGCGGCCGTGGACTATGGCTATCCCTGGTCGCTGCTGCTCGCGCAGCTCAAGTTCCAGCAGGACCCGGGCGCCGCCTATGCGCTCGCACAGCTGCTCGCACGCGTGCCCGGCGTGTCGGCCGCGCTGGCCTCGGCCCGGTGGATCGTGCCCGTGCCGCTGTCCGACCAGCGGCTGCGCGAACGCGGCTTCAACCAGGCCGCGCTGCTGGCCCGGGCGCTGGCAGGCAACTGCGCCCCCTTGCCGCAGGCGCCCGACTGCGCGCACCTGCTGGTGCGCGCACGCCATACGCCGGCGCAAAGCGGACTGCAGCGCGACCGGCGGCTGCGCAACCTGCGCGGCGCGTTCGAAGTACCGGCGTGGCAGACGGCGCGCCTGGCGGGGCAGCGCGTGGTGCTGGTCGACGACATCATGACCACGGGCGCCACGCTCGATGCGGCCGCGCAGGCGCTGCGCCGTGCGGGGGCAAGCCATATTTGCGCCATGGTTGTCGCGCGCACCCAGCGCCTGCCACGACAATAGGGACATGTTTCATATCGTCCTGGTCGAGCCCGAAATCCCCCCGAACACGGGCAATGTCATCCGGCTCGCCGCCAATACCGGCTGCACGCTGCACCTGATCGAGCCGCTGGGCTTTTCCATGGAAGACCGGCTCATGCGCCGCGCGGGACTCGACTACCACGAGTACACCCAGGTCAAGCGGCATGCGGGCTGGACCGTTTTCCTGCGCGACGAACAGCCCGACCCCGGCCGCATGTTCGCCATGACCTCGCACGGCAGCAATCCCCTGCACTCGGCGCAGTTCGAAGCCGGTGACTGGCTGATCTTCGGCTCGGAAACGCGCGGCCTGCCCGTGGCACTGCGCGAAAGCTTTGCGCCTGGACAGCGCCTGCGGCTGCCCATGCTGCCCGGCCAGCGCAGCCTCAACCTGTCAAATGCGGTGGCCGTGAGCGTGTTCGAGGCCTGGCGCCAGTTGGGCTTTTCTGGTGCCCGACCAGACTGAAAGCTCGATCACGCTTCCACCTCAGTGAGGCGCTCCATAACTATGAATGAGTGACTCGGCCACGCACACCGGCCGTTCGCTGCCTTCTCGCTCTATGGTCACGGCCCAGGCCATCTGCAGGCCGTCGGGCTCGATGCGCTCCGCCTGCTGCAGCGTCATGCGCGCGCGCAGGCGGCTGCCCACGGGCACGGGCGCGGGAAAGCGCACGCGGTTCAGACCGTAGTTCACGCCCATGCGCGCGCCTTCGAAAGCGAACGCGCTTTCAAAGAAGCGCGGCAGCAGCGACAGCGTCAGAAAGCCGTGGGCGATCGGCGTGCCGAAGGGCCCGGCCGCAGCGCGCTCTGGATCGACATGTATCCATTGGTGATCGCCGGTGGCATCGGCGAACAGCTGGATCTGCTGCTGGGTGACCGTGATCCAGTCGGTCACCGCGACTTCCTGGCCAAGGCAGGACAGCACTTCGGAATAGGAGGTAAAGGTACGCATGCAGCCCACTGTAGTGGGCGCGCGGCCTGGCCGTTGTCTGGCAGGCGACAAGGGCGCGAGGCGCCCTACTGCGTGCCGCGCTGAACGAAGAACAGGCCCAGGCCCACGGCCATCAGCAGGCCGCCGAACACCCGGTTCTGGACGCGCAGCGCACGCGGACTGCGCATCAGGCGCCGCAGGGCGCTCGCTCCGGCCGCATAGCCGTGCATCACCGTCGCGTCGACCGCGAGCATGGTCAGCGCGAGGATCAGCAGTTGCGACCACAGCGGCCGGCTGGGCGTCATGAACTGCGGCAGCACGGCGACCATGAAGATGATGCCCTTGGGGTTGGTCGCATTGGTCAGGAAGCCGGTCAGCAGGCGGCGGCGCAGGCTCAGTGCCACGGCCGGTGCGCTGTCTTCGGCCAGCGGGCCGGTGCTCGATCGCCACTGCGAGAAGCCCAGATAGATCAGGTAGAGCGCACCGACCACCTTGACGATATTGAACGCCCAGGCCGACGCCGCGAGCAGCGAGCCCACGCCTACGCCCGCGATAACGAGCACCAGCAGCAGGCCCAGCTGCAGCCCCCAGATGGTCGGGCTGGCCTGGCGCAGGCCGTAGCGCAGGCCATGGCTCATGGACAGCACCGCGCCCGAGCCCGGAGACACCGCGATGATCCACGCGGCAAGGAAAAAGGCCAACCAGGTCTGCAGGTCCATGAATCAGGAAGCGCGGTGCGAAAAACCGTCCATTCTAGGCGTGGACTCAAACCTGCGTGTGCAGGCAGCGCAGCACCCGTGCTACGCTGCGCGCCATCATGTTCAACCCTTCCCAAGCCGATGTCCGGCGCTTTTTCTGCGGGGTGCGCGCCAAGATGCTCGCCGATGCGCCAATGGAAGCCATCGAAACCCTGGCCAGCCTCTGGATTGCCGAGCACCCCGAGTACTTTGCCGAGCTCGCCGATGCCGATGCGGCCGTGGCGCGCAACTACGAAGACCCGCCCGGCCAGACCAACCCGTTCCTGCATTTGTCCATGCACCTGTCGATCAGCGAGCAGTGCAGCATCGACCAGCCGCGCGGCATACGCCAGGCCGTCGAACTGCTCACGCGCCGGCTCGATTCGCTGCATGAGGCCCACCACGCGGCCATGGAATGCCTGGGCCAGATGCTCTGGGAAAGCCAGCGCGCGGGGCGCCCGCCGGATGGGGATGGTTATATCGCTTGCGTTCAGCGCCGGGCTACAAAGGATTAGGCCCCCCTGAGCCGCTGGCGCCCTGGGCGGGCCCCGGCTTCCCCATGAACAAGGGACGCAAGAGGGCATCCCCCTCGGTGCGCAGTGGACTGGGCGGCGTCCTGAGCTCGTCGAAGGGCTCGCTGCCTCCTTGCTGGAACGCGCCAGTTTCAAAGGCATCCAACTGCGAGCGCCGAAATAGGCTCAGCGGAACTTGGCCTGCGGCACCGTCTTCAGATCGCCATCCAGCCGACCTATATAGTCTGCGAGCTGCTTGAGTTCCTGGTTGGTGAACTGCTGGGCAATGCCGGCCATCACGCCATTGGTGCGGCCGACCTGCGGGTTCTTGTCGATCTTGTACGACTTGAGCGCGACATACAGGTAGTCGGCATGCTGGCCCGCGACCTTGGGGTAGCTCGGATCGATGGGCTTGGCGAAGTTGTCGCCGTGGCAGGAGATGCAGGCGCCGCGCTTGAGCAGTTCGGCCACCTGCACGCTGGGCTCGCGCGCGGGCTTGGTGGCGGTGCTGGGCGCAACCTGGTTTTCATAGAATGCCGAGACATCGGCGATGTCCTGCTCGGTCAGCGAGTTGGCGATGCTGCGCATCGTCGGGTGCTTGCGCTCGCCTTTCTGGTAGGCGACCAGCGAGGCCGCGATATAGCCCGCGCCCTGGCCCGAGATCATGGGCACCTTGTGCACTTCGGGAAAGCTGGCCTGGTACCCTTGAATGCCATGGCAGCCTATGCACATGGCCACCTTGGAAGCTCCGGCTTTCGCATCGCCCCGTACATCCTGGGCCTGGGCCGTGCCGGTCACGCAGGCGACAGTCAAGGCAAATATCGTGGTCAAAGTCTGATTCATTTTGCGAGCACAATCCTTTGGAAGTTCTGCTTTGCCTCGTGGAGCGAAATGATTATAGGCAGCAACCGTCAAACGACCCCATCAATACTTACGCTGATATACCGCCATGAAATTTCAAGGTTCACAAAACTACGTAGCGACCCAGGATCTGATGCTGGCGGTGAATGCTGCCGCCACCTTGCAGCGCCCGCTGCTCGTCAAGGGCGAGCCCGGCACCGGCAAGACCATGCTCGCCGAGGAAGTGGCCCAGGCCCTCGACATGCCGCTGTTGCAGTGGCACATCAAGTCTACGACCAAGGCCCAGCAGGGGCTGTATGAATACGACGCCGTGAGCCGCCTGCGCGACAGCCAGCTCGGCGACGAGCGCGTCAAGGACATTCACAACTACATCATTAAGGGCGTGCTGTGGCAGGCATTTACCGCCGATCACCCCGTGGCATTACTGATTGACGAAATCGATAAAGCGGACATTGAATTTCCCAACGATTTGCTGCGCGAAATCGACCGCATGGAGTTTTACTGCTACGAAACCCGGGAAATGGTCCGCGCCAAGCACCGTCCGCTGGTTTTCATCACCTCGAACAACGAGAAGGAGCTGCCCGACGCCTTCCTGCGCCGCTGCTTCTTCCACTACATCAAGTTCCCCGACGCCGACACCATGCGCCAGATCGTCGCCGTGCACTTTCCCAAGCTGCAGGCCGAGCTGCTGTCGGTCGCGATGAAGACCTTCTACGATGTGCGCAACCTGCCCGGGCTGAAGAAAAAACCTTCGACCAGCGAGCTCATCGACTGGCTCAAGCTGCTGGTGGCCGAAGATATCCCCCTGGACGCGCTGCAAAGCGCCGACAACAAGGTGAGCGTGCCGCCGCTGGTCGGCGCGCTGCTCAAGAACGAACAGGACGTGAGCCTGTTCGAGAAGCTGGTCGCAATGAACCAGCGCAACCGCTGAAGAAAGACCTGCGATGACCAATGTTCGACAACTGCTGGTGGAAGGCCTGTCCGATGCGCTGGGCTTCGTGGTCGGGGCGCTGCTCGGCTATGGCCTGGGACGGCTGCTGGGCCTGGACCTGTTCGCGTCCGGCTACGGGCCGACGACGCTGGCCGCCATCGTACTGATCGGCCTGTTCGGCGGTGGCGGCCTGCAGGCCGCACGCATCTGGCGCACGGAACGCAACAAGTCCGACTCGAAATGAGCAGCGCCTTCGCCTCCCCCGTCGTGCTGCAGGGCCATGGCGTGCGGCTGGAACCACTGACCATGCAGCACGAGGCCGGCCTGCGTGCCGCCGCCGCGGACGGCGAACTGTGGAACCTGCGCGTGACCTCGGTGCCGCGGCCCGAGGACACGGGCGCCTATATCGCCCAGGCCCTGGACATGCAGGCGCGCGGCGAGCGCCTGCCCTGGGCCGTGGTCGACGCGGGCAGCGGCCAGATCATAGGCTGCAGCAGCTACCACGACATCATTCCAGCCGTGCGCCGCGTCGAGATTGGCTACACCTGGTATGCGCGCAGCGTGCAGCGCAGCCATGTGAACACCGCCGCCAAGCTGCTGCTGATGACCCATGCGTTCGAGGCGCTGGACTGCACGGTCGTCGGCTGGCGCACCGACATCCTCAACCTCGCGAGCCAGCGCGCGATCGAGCGCCTGGGCGCGCACAAGGACGGCGTGCTGCGCTCGCATGCGCTGCGCCGCGACGGCAGCATCCGCGACACCGTCATGTACAGCCTGCTCGCCGCCGAATGGCCCGAAGTGCGCGCACGCCTGAGCGCGCGTCTGCAGGCGCCTTCAGCGTCCCTGCCTGCCGGAGACTGATCCATGCTGATTGACTTCTTCTACACGCTGCGCGCGGCCAAGCTGCCGGTGTCGGTCAAGGAATACCTGAGCCTGCTCGAAGCGCTCGAGGCCGGCGTGGTCGGCCCCAAGAGCGCCGACGGCTGGAGCCTCGACGACTTCTACCACCTGAGCCGCACGGTGCTGATCAAGGACGAGAAGCACTACGACAAGTTCGACCGCGCGTTCGCCGCCTATTTCAAGGGCGTGGAAATGGTCGCCGACCTGACGCGCGAGCTGCCCCAGGAATGGCTGCGCAAGCTGCTCGAGCGCGAGCTCAGCCCCGAAGACAAGGCCGCGATCGAAGCCATGGGCTGGGACGAGCTGATGGAAACGCTGAAAAAACGCCTCGAAGAGCAGAAGGAGCGCCACGAAGGCGGCAGCAAATGGATAGGCACGGGCGGCACCAGCCCGTTCGGCCATGGCGGCTACAACCCCGCGGGCGTGCGCATCGGCGGGCCGGGGCGCAACAAGAGCGCGGTCAAGGTCTGGGAGCAGCGTGCCTACCGCGACTACGACGACCAGCAGGAGCTGGGCACGCGCAACATCAAGGTCGCGCTGCGCCGGCTGCGCAAGTTCGCGCGCCAGGGCAATGAGCTCGAACTCGACCTGCCCGACACCATACGCAGCACGGCCGCGAATGCGGGCTACCTCGACATCAAGATGATTCCCGAGCGGCACAACAACGTCAAGGTGCTGCTGCTGATGGACGTGGGCGGCACCATGGACGAGCACATCCAGCGCGTCGAGGAGCTGTTCTCGGCCGTGAAAAGCGAGTTCAAGCACCTCGAGTTCTATTACTTCCACAACTGCGTCTACGACTACATGTGGAAGAACAACCGCCGCCGCTTCGCCGAGAAATTCGACACCTGGGACATCATCCGCAAGTACAACAAGGACTACAAGCTGATCTTCGTCGGCGACGCCACCATGAGCCCCTACGAGATCCTGCAGCCCGGCGGCAGCGTGGAATACAACAACGAGGAAGCCGGCGCCGAGTGGCTGCAGCGCCTCACGCATGCGTTTCCGCGCTTCGCCTGGATCAACCCCGAACCGCAGGGCGTGTGGCAATACCGACAGAGCATCAGCATCATCCAGCAACTGATGAGCGACCGGATGTACCCTTTGTCACTCAAAGGACTCGAAGACACAATTCGCCTGCTGTCAAAATAGACCCATGCCCCAGCTCCTCTTCGCACAGGCGCCGGCCATTGGGTCGGCGTTTTTTTTGACCACGGCGCTGCTGCTTTCCGGTTGCAGCCTGTTGCCGTCGAAGGAAAAATCCCACGATGCCCAGGCCGTCAGCTCCATCTCCGGCAAGCCGAGTTTCGCGCTGAAGGTCGAGGCGCCCGAGGACGTGCGCACGCTGCTTGAAAAGCACATGGAGCTGCAGCGTTTTCGCCAGCAGCCCGACCTGCAGCGGCGCGAACTCTCGCGCCTGCTGGGCGCGGCCGACCGCAATATCCGCAACCTGATAGGCACGCTGGGCTACTTCAGCCCGACGATTGCGCTCGAAATCCAGGATGCGCCCGAGGAAAGCGACGAGCGTTTCGTCGTCATCGTGCACGTCGATCCGGGCCCGCCCGCGCAGATCGCCGCGGCCCAGGTCGGCTTTTCCGGCCCGACGGCCGACGACCCCGAAGGCGCGGCGCAGCGCGCGCGCATCCAGTCCGCGTGGCCGCTCAAGCCCGGGCAACGCTTTACCCAATCCGCCTGGGGCGGCGCCAAGAGCCAGGGCCTGCGCAGCCTGCAGCAGCACCGCTACCCGACGGCCGCGATCGCGGGCAGCCAGGCCGTGATCGATGCCGACACCCAGCAGGCCCAGCTCGACGTGACCTATGCGCCCGGCCCGGCCTATTCGTTCGGCGCATTGCGCATCGACGGCGGCGAGCGCTACAACACCCAGGGAACCAGCCGCATCGCGCGCCTGCCTGAAGGCCGGGAATATTCTCAGCAGACGCTGCTCGATGCGCAGCAGCGGCTTGCGAGCAGCGGCTACTATGACTCGGTGTTCCTGACGCTGGACACCAGCGCCGCCCAGCCGGACAGCACGCATGTCACGGCACCGGTGATCGCCCAGGTGCGCGAAGCCAAGCTGCAGAAATGGGTGCTGGGCGTGGGCGTGAGCACCGACACCGGCCCGCGCCTGAGCGTGGACCACATCCACAACCGCCTGCCCGGCATCGGCTGGCGCGCGGTCACCAAGCTCAATATCAACAAGAAGAACCCGCTGCTGTCGACCCACTGGACCGACCTGCCCGATGAGACGGGCTGGGCCTGGTTCGGCGGCGCCAAGGCCGAACGCGAGCAATCGGGTGACTTCGACGCCACCAGCCTGCAGCTGCGCGCCGGCCGCAGCCGCAGCGAAGACCGTATCGACCGCAACTACTACCTGCAGTACGACGCTGCGCGGCTGCAGGGCGCCGAAGACCTGCCGTCGAGCTCGTCGATCACCGCCAACTACGGCTGGACCGGCCGTTACTTCGACAATCCGACGTCGCCCAGCTCCGGCTACGGCTTTGCCTGGGAAGTCGGCGCGGGCACCACCTTGACACCGGCGCACGAACCTTTCGGCCGGGTCTCGGCGCGCTGGCTCACGCTGCTCGAGCTGGGGCAGCGCGATGACCTCACGCGCCGGCGCAGCCGGCTCGCGCTGCGCGCCGCGGGCGGCGCCGTGATCGCGCGCGAGGACGTGCAAATCCCCGTGACCCAGCTGTTCCTCACCGGCGGCGACACCACGGTGCGCGGCTACAGCTACCAGTCCATCGGTGCGCGCACCGACAACGGCCTGGTCACCGGCGGCCGCTACATGGCTTCGGGCAGCGTCGAATGGCAGCGCCCGATCACCGTGCGCGGCAACACCAGCGACTGGGAAAGCACGCTGTTTCTCGACGCCGGTACGGTCACCGACAACACCGACGCGCTGACCGTGCGCGCCGGTGTGGGCACGGGCATACGCTGGCGCAGTCCCGTAGGCCCCATCCAGGCCGATCTCGCCTATGGCATCCAATCCCAACGCCTGCGCCTGCATCTGCGCCTGGGCTTCACTTTCTGATCCATGGCCGAGCCGACTGCATCCCCTTCCCCCTCTTCCCAGACGGCACCGGCCGCCGCGGCATCGGCCGCCGCGACTCCTGCCGCCGCGGCCCGTGCCCATCGCAGCCGCTGGCGCCGCGCCTGGCGCGCGCTCGCCGTGCTGTTCATCTCGCTGCTACTGGTGCTGGTCGCGGCGCTGGGCAGTGTCTGGTGGTGGGCCGGCCAGGCCGACTCGCTCGCCTCGCTGATCACCCGCGTCGCACGCTGGCTGCCCGAAGGGCAGTCGCTCGAAGCGCGCGACGTCTCGGGCACGCTGCGCCAGGGCGGCCATATCGGCTGGCTGCGCTGGCGCGGCCCGGCCTTGACCGTCGAAATCGAAAAAACCGACATCGGCTGGCGCTTGCAGCCGCTGTTGCAGCGCGAAGTGCAGGTCGGCCAGCTGCACGCCCAGCGCCTGGAAATCACCAGCACGGCGCAGCCCGACGCGAGCCCGACCGAGCCGCTGCAGCAACTGCGCCTGCCGGTGCGCATCGCGCTGCCGTTCGAGATCGACCAACTGGTCTGGAACGGCCCGCCGCGCGCCGAGATCCAGCAGCTCAAGGGAAACTACCGCTATGACGGCCAGCACCACCGCCTCGACGTGGCGCGCCTGGACTGGGCCGACGGCAGCTACCGCGCCGCGCTGCAACTGCAGGCCGACGCGCCCATGCAACTGCAGGCCACGCTGTCGGGCCGGCTCGAAGCGCCGCTGCCCGACCAGCAGCGCAGCCAGACCGTCGAAGCCGAAGTCAAGATAGCCGGCACGCTGGCCACCGAAGCCGCACGGCTGGAGATCACCGCCGACGCCAAGGCGCCCAGCGACAGCTCCGCGCTCGCGCCCAGCGCGCATGTCACGGCCGTCGTGCGCCCCTGGCTGGCCCAGCCGCTGGAGCAGGCCCAGGCCACGTTCGAGCAGCTCGACGTCGCGAGCTTCTGGCCCGCGGGCCCGCGCACCCTGGTCGCCGGCAGCCTGCAGGCCGGCCCCGAAGCCGACGGCGGCTGGGCGCTGCAGACCCAGCTGAGCAATGCCAAGGCCGGCCCCTGGGACAAGCAGCAGTTGCCGCTCGACCGCCTCGAGGCGCAAGTGCGCTACGCCGACGGCGTGTGGGAAGTGCGCGAATCGCGCGCCGACGTCGGCCCGGGCCATATCGCCCTGCAAGGCCGCTATACGCCCGCGACCCAGACCGTCGAAGGCCGCGCGGACGTTGCCCGGCTCAACCCCGCCGATCTCTACAGCACGCTGGACGCCGCGCCCCTTCAGGGCCGCGTCGAAGCCACGACCCGCGAAGACCACAGCGTGGCTTTCACCGCCGCGCTGCAGGCGGATACCGGCCGCGCACGCCGCGCCGCCGGCAAGCCCGCGCCGCTGGCGCTGGAAAGACTCAATGTCGAGGGCGAATGGCAGGCGCCATGGCTGCGCCTGAGCGATCTGCGCGTCGACGCGCTGCAAGCCCGGGTGCGCAGCAGCCGTGTCGAAATCGAAACCCGGACCATGCAGGTGACCGCACGCGCCCAGGCCGAAGTGCCGGGCGGCAAGCTCGCCATCGACGGCGAACTCGGCCGTGAAAGCGGCAAGGGCAAGGCCGATCTGGCCATCGCTTCGGCGCCCGCATTGCTGCAATGGCTGCGCGGCCTGCCCGGCGTGAGTGATCCCCTGCCCGGCGCCAACCTCGAGGGCCAGGGCCAGCTCGCACTGCAATGGCAGGGCGGCTGGGGCAAGCTGCTGCAGCGCCTGCAGGCGCCCGCGGGCCAGTTGCCAGCAGCGCCTTCGGGCTTGCAACTCCAGGCCAGCCTCGATGTGCCCAGCCTGCGCTATCTGAGCGCGGATGCCGAACCACTGGCCGTGCAAGGGCTCGCGCTGAACCTCAAGGGCACGCCCGAGCAGGCGCAGATCGAGCTGCAGGGCAAGGCCCAGATGGGCGAACGCAAGCTGCAGCTGAACACCGCGCTTGACGCGGGGCTGTCGAGCCTGCGCAGCGGCGCCGCGAACGACTGGCAGGCGCGCATCGCCCGCCTGCAGGCCAGCGCCGAACTCGGCAAGGAGTTTCCCGGGACCTGGGCCGTGCAGCTGCAGTCGCCGCTGACGCTGCGCCAGACCAGCCCCGGCCAGACCGTGCGCACCACCCAGATCGAGGCCAGCGCCAGCGCGCTGATCGTGACCCCCCCGTCCCTGTTGGAAGGCCAGTCGCGCATCGAATGGCAGGACATGATCGCGCGCTCCCAGCCCAAAGGCAGCTGGGCGCTCAAGACCCAGGGCCGGCTGCTGGGCGTACCCATGGCCTGGGCCGATGCGCTGGGCGTGCAGGGCCAGGAAGGCCCGCTCACGCGCGCCGGCATCAGTGGCGACCTGCGGCTCAATGGCGACTGGAACATCGACACCACGGGGCCCCAGCTCCAGGCCAGCGCGACGCTGGAGCGCGCCGACGGCGACATCCGCATCGCGGTCGATGAAGGCAATACGTCCACCATCGTGCGCAGCAGCGGCCCTTCCGCCGACAGCAACAGCGGCGAAGCCCGCCCACGCTCACGCGCACGCGCGGTGGCCGTGCAGGGCACGCGCATGCGGGCACGCATCCAGCAGGCGCGGCTGAACCTCCAGGCCCGGGGCGATGATGTCGTCGCCCAACTCGACTGGGCCAGCGAACGCGCGGGCAACGTCAAGGCCCAGCTCGGCACCCGGCTGGCACGCAGCGCCGAAGGCTGGGCCTGGCCCGAGGACGCACCGCTCTCCGGCAAGGTCTCGGCGCAGATGCCCGACGTCGGCATCTGGTCGCTGTTCGCGCCGCCGGGCTGGCGCGCGTCGGGCACGTTCAGCGCCGACGCCACGCTCTCGGGCAGCCGGCTCGATCCGCGCTGGCAGGGCACGCTGCAGGCCAGCCGCCTGGGCATCGCTTCGCTGCTCGACGGCGTGGACCTGAAGAACGGCAGCCTCGACGGCAGCTTCGCGGGCAACCAGCTCAACATCACTCAGCTGCGCTTCGAAGGCGGGCAAGGCAGCAGCGCGCGCATCCTGGGCTACAGCGGCAACCTCACGGCGGCCCCGACCGACGGCGGCGAGCTGATCGGCCAGGGCAGCATCCGCTGGGACAAGCTCGGCGACAGCGACGGATCGGGCCTGCGCATGCAATTCAACGCCGAGGCGCGCAAGCTGCAGGTGCTGGTGCGCGCCGACCGCCAGTTGAGCGTCTCGGGCAACCTGCAGGCCCAGCTCGACCAGGGCCTGTGGACGCTGCGCGGCAAGCTCACGGCCGACCGCGCGGCCATCCTGCTGCCCGAAGACTCCGCACCCTCGCTCGACTCCGACGTGGTCGTGCGCTCGGCCGCTTCGCGCCAGGCGCAGCAGGAAGAGCAGGCGCGCCAGACCAGCGCCAAGGCCCAGACCGCGAAGCCGCCCGACATCGCCGTGAGCCTGGACCTGGGCAATGACTTCGCGCTGCAGGGTTTCGGCATCACCACGCGCCTGGTCGGCCAGCTCGACGTGCTCGGTCCGCTGCAGGCCGGCGGGCCGCCGCGCATCACCGGCGAAGTGCGCACCGAACAGGGCCGCTACCGCGCCTGGGGGCAATCGCTCGACGTGGAAACCGGCATCGTGCGCTTCAGCGGCAGCTACGACAACCCGTCGCTGGACATTCTGGCCGTACGCCCGAACATCGCCGTGCGCGCCGGCGTGCAGGTCACGGGCTCGGCCAGCGACCCGCGTGTGCGCCTGTACTCCGACCCGGAAATGCCCGACGCCGAAAAACTCTCCTGGGTGGTGATGGGCCGCGACCCCTCCGAAGGCGGCGCCGAAGCCGCGCTGCTGCAACAGGCCGCGCTCGCGCTGCTCAGCGGCGGCGGCTCGGGCGAGAACTTCGCGGGCCGCGTGGGCCTGGACGAAATCGGCTTCAAGGGCCCGGGCAGCAGCGACTCCTCGGACGGCGCCGCACTGACGCTGGGCAAGCGCCTGTCCAAGGACTTGTACATCACCTACGAGCAAAGCCTGTCGGGCGCAATGGGCACGCTGTACATCTTCTACGACCTGTCGCGCCGCCTCACGCTGCGCGGCCAGACCGGGGAGAAAAGCGCGGTGGACCTGATCTATACGGTGCGCAAGGATTGAAGTACTGCGCCCTGAAACCGGTTCTACACCGGTTTCAGGGCCAACGCCCCGCTGCGCCCGCTTACAATAGCGCCGCGTCTCCTCATAGTTCAATGGATAGAACGAGTGCCTCCTAAGCGCTAGATGCAGGTTCGATTCCTGCTGAGGGGACCAATTTCAAGGCTGCACATGTCCACAGACGTGCGGCCTTTTTCTTTTTTCTCTCTGCAATTGCCGCATCAGTCGCCAGAACCGCTCCAGGTTCCATGAAGGCGGTTTGGTTCGAATCAGGCAGCAGCGGCCTGGCTGGCGAGTTGCCATGAGTGCTTTGCCTCGGTTTACGCAGGCGGAGTCCCCGCGCTCCGCGCCGCCCGCAGTGGCGCAGGACCTTTGACACAAAGTTACGTTACGATGTTTTTTCAGACGATCACTTTTCGTCTGTCAACAATGGGAAGAAAACATGACGTTCCAGGAATCCATTCGCGTGTGCTTTGCCAAGTACGCAGATTTCAGCGGCCGCGCACGCCGCTCCGAGTATTGGTGGTTCTTTCTGTTCGTGGTGCTTGTCAGCCTTGGGACTGCGATGATCAGCGAAGTGCTCAGCGGAGTCTTTGCCTTGGCAACTCTGCTGCCATCGATAGCAGCCGCAACACGCAGGCTCCATGACACCAATCGCAGCGGCTGGTGGCAGTTGATCTACTTCGTGCCGGTCATCGGATTCATTGTGATGCTCGTGTTCCTTACCCAGGAAAGCAAAAGCGAAAACGCCTTCGCCCAGGTCTGAGCGTTGCTTGCAGCGGGTCCGCGGTGGCCCGCTGAAGTCAAGCCCAGGAAATTTCCATGGATAGCCAAGACGCCGGCATCGGGCCCTGCGCCCCTCACTCCACGGTAATTCCCAACTCCATCAAAAGCCCCGCCGCCTGATTGCGTGAAATAGTGGCACCACGGAACAGGCGGGCGTCCTCGAGTTTCAGCCCGCCAATATCCGCCTCACGCAGATCCGCGCCGTCGAAACGCGCCTGCTTCAGATAAGCATCGCGCAGGCTGCCGCCAATGAAGACGGCGTCGCGGAAATCGCAGCCCGACAGGTTGGCGTCCGAGAAGTCGAGCGCCTGCAACTGCTGCTTGCGAAACGACAGCCGCCGCAAGTCGGCACTGATCAGCAGGGAGTCTTCAAAAGTCAATCCCAGGTGCGAAACTTCTTCGAAGCTGGCGCCCGTGAGCTTGCAGCCCTTGAAAGAGGCTGCAGGCAGCTTGGCGCGACGCCACTTGGTGTTGTTGAGGTCGCAGGACTGGAAATGCGCGTCCGTCAGGTCGGCGGACTCAAAATCTGCCTGGCGTGCGCGGTAGCCTTGCCAAATCGTTCGCGTCAGGGAGGCCGAATACAACGAGGTCTCGATGAAGGAGCAGGCGCTGAATTCGAAATCGCGCATGTGGAGCCTTGAAAGGTCAACGCCCTCGAAATCACAGCGCTCGAATGCCACCGGCCTCCCGGTCAGGATCAGGGCTTCCATCTGCTCGCGCGAAACCATCTGGTCCACGATGGCAGATCCGAGAACCGCGTGTGAGCTTGCTGTATTTTCCATGGGGATGGGGCCGGGCAAAAGCCTCGATGATGGGAAAAGGCCAGGCGCAGCCCGCCTGGAAGCCTGCGCCAGCATGCAAGTCTAAAGGCATGGAACCACCGTATTGCGCGCGCACTGTGCCCCACAGCTAACCCGCCAACGGCCTGATCTCGAAAAACCGCATGAACGCCCCGCCACTTTTGTCCCTCAGCGCCGTCAGACGCCCAGCCACAGCGCCAGCAATGCCAACCCCGCAGGCAACGCCTGTATCAGCAGGATTTTCCGGCTCGCCGTGAAGCCGCCGTAGAGGCCGGCGATCAGCACGCAGGCCAGGAAGAACCACTGGAACTCCAGCCCTGCGCTGCCGCGCGCCAGGCCGTAGAACAGGCCTGCGGCCAGGAAGCCGTTGTACAGGCCCTGGTTCGCGGCCAGCGTGCGGGTCTGGGCCGCGAACTCGGGGGTCAGGCCGAATGCGCGCCGGCCTGCCGGTTTTTCCCAGAGGAGCATTTCAAGCACGACGATGTAGCAATGGATGGCCACGACGAGGCCAATGAGAATGCTGGCGATCATGGGTTTCCTCCGGGTTCGAACAAGGAATCAATGCAGCGCACCGCTGCGCTGCGGACTTCAGGGGCGCAGCAGCACCTTGCCTTTGCGCCCGGGCTGCAGGCTTGCGACCGCGGCCTGGGACACGTCGGCCAGATCGTAGACCGCCTCCACCGGCAATTTCAGCGCGCCGCTCGCGGCCAGCCCCAGCAGTTCGCCAATCAGGCGCCGCTTGTCGTCTACCGACAGCGCCGCGCTGACCTTGCTGCCCCAGAAGCCCTTGACCGTGGCCTGCTTGAAGATCAGGTCGCCCGAAGCGATCTGCATGGGCTCGCCGGCCATGGTGCCGAACGACACCAGCAGGCCGCCTTCGCCGAGCAGCGCCAGCAGGTCGCCGCTGGCCTTGCCGCCAATCGAGTCGACCGCGGCGCGCAGGCTGGCGTCACCGATGATGGCGCGCACCTGGTCTTGCCAGCCGGGCTGCGCCGTAGAAACCACATTCGCAATGCCCAGCGCGGCGAGCTCATCGACGCCGGCATCGCGGCGCACCAGGTTGATGGTGTGCACGCTGCGCGCGGCAGCGAGCATCGCCAGCGTCTTGCCCACGGCGCCGTTGGCGGTGTTCTGCACGATCCAGTCGCCGCTTTGGACTTCCAGGAACTCGAGCAGCATCAGCGCGCTCAGCGGCATGGCGATCAGCTGCGCGGCCGCTTCGTCGGCAATCACCGCGGGCAGCGGCACCAGCAGCGGCGCGGGCGCGATGAAGTACTCGGCCCAGCTGCCGTGCACGCTGGCGACGGCGATGCGCTGGCCCGGCGTCACGCCCTGCACGCCTTCACCGAGCGCGTCGACGATGCCTACTGCCTCGCTGCCGCCTATCGCGGGCAACGCAGGCTTGTAGCCGTACTGCCCGCGCACGGTCCAGAGGTCGTGGTTGTGGATGGGCGAGAGCAAGGTCTTGATCCGCACTTCGCCCGGGCCCGGCTGCGGCACCGGGCTTTCACCGAGGTGAAGAACGTCGGCGGGTTCGCCAAAAGTGGTGTGGATGGCACTGCGCATGGGGCTCCTTTCTGTTCAATGATGGCTCTAGGTCAGCTGTTGCAGCAGTGCCTGGACGTCCTCAAGGGTGCCCCCATTGAGAGGGCCGAAAACATTGGACCATGACACTGCCATCTGCGTCTTTATTGTGAACTGGCGTGAGCAGAGCCTTTGATACCGGTTCACGTCGAACTCTATGATGAAGACCCTACTCCGCTTGGCGGGCAAGTGCCACTCTCTTCATGGAAAATCTGAGTTCCTCCGACCTAAAGACCATCCTCCACTCCAAGCGAGCCAACCTCTACTACCTCGAACATTGCAGGGTATTGGTCAACGGCGGGAGGGTCGAGTACGTAACAGAGCGGGGCAAGCAGCAGCTTTACTGGAACATCCCCATCGCAAACACCAGCACGGTGCTGCTGGGCACTGGCACCTCGGTCACCCAGGCCGCGATGCGCGAATTGGCCAAAGCGGGCGTCATGGTGGGCTTTTGCGGCGGAGGCGGGACGCCACTGTTCAGTGCCAATGAATTCGAGCAGGAGGTGGCCTGGTTCGCCCCGCAAAGCGAATACCGGCCTACCGAATACCTGCAGCACTGGGCGCGCTTCTGGTTTGACGATGCATTGCGCTTGTCGGCAGCCAAAGCCTTGCAAGCAGCCCGCCTGCGCTATCTGCTGCAGCATTGGGGTGAACACGCGCGAGCCAAGGAGAGCGTGTTCACCGTACCCATCGACCACCTTGCCTCCCTCGTCACGCAGACCACCGCTGCCGTGACAGCGGCGCCCGATGTCATCCACCTGCTGGCCCTGGAGGGGCGCCTGACCAAACAGCTCTACCAAATGGCCGCCCATGCCACGCAAGCGGGTCAGTTTGCGCGCAGCGCGCGCGGCGAGAGCCGTGACCCGGCCAACAGGTTCCTCGACCACGGCAACTACCTCGCCTACGGCCTCGGCGCCACCGCTATCTGGGTGCTGGGCCTGCCCGCAGCATTTGCCGTGCTGCACGGCAAGACGCGGCGCGGCGGCCTGGTGTTTGATGCGGCCGACTTGATCAAGGACGCCATCGTGCTGCCGCAGGCTTTCATATCGGCGGCACGCGGGGACACCGAACAGGAGTTCCGCCAAGCCTGTATAGAGCAATTCACCCGCAAAGAGGCACTGGACTTCATGATCGACATGCTCAAAGCCATCGCGCTGGAGACCGGGCGCCTGGCGGCCCAGGGCGCAACAAGTACGGCCACGGAGCCCATCCCGCCCGCAACATCAGGAACTGCCGCATGAACATTCTTTTGATTTCCGAATGCGACAAGCGCGCCCTGGTGGAAACCCGACGCATCCTGGACCAGTTCGCCGAACGCCGGGGTGAGCGCACCTGGCAAACACCGATCACCAAGGAGGGCCTGGACACCCTGCGCCGCCTGCTGCGCAAAACCGCGCGCAAAAACACGGCCGTGGCCTGCCACTGGATTCGCGGGCTAGACCACAGCGAACTGTTGTGGGTGGTGGGCGATGCACGCCGCTTCAACGCCCGAGGCGCTGTACCCACGCACACCACGCAGCGCAATGTGTTGCGCAAGCAGGACGAAAATGACTGGCACAGCGGCGAGGCCATCCACCTGTTTGCTGCGCTGGCTGCGCTGCTGCACGACCTGGGCAAGGCCAGCCAGGCCTTTCAAGACCGGCTGCGCAACAAGGGCGAGATGGGGCGCAACGACTACCGCCATGAATGGGTATCCCTGCGCATGTTCCAGGCCTTTGTGGGCACGGATACCGATGCGCAATGGCTTGCACGGCTCGCCGAGCCTACGCCTGCCGATCACGCGACCTGGACGGACCGACTGGTCCGTGACGGCTTGGACACGCCCGCTCCGCCGCCCTTCATGGCGCTGGCACATGCTCCGCTGGCTCAGGCCATCGGCTGGTTGGTGGTCACGCATCACCGGCTGCCGCAGCCACCCAAAGACGAAGTGTTCAACCCCAGCCACTTGGCGCAGGTGCTGCACCGCATCACTGCACCCTGGAACGAGATCCCCACCCATAGCGAGGCCCGGTGGGTGAAGCCCTACTGGAGCTTCACCCCCAAAGACCTGCCCATCCACTGCCCCACCTGGCAGAAAAACGCCGCAAAGCTCTCCCGGCGCCTGCAAGTGCTGCTGGCCCAGCCCGGCCAGGGTGATTGGCTGGCCAACCCGTATGTGATGCACGTCTCGCGCATGTGCCTGATGCTGGCCGATCACCACTATTCCAGCCTTGAGACGAAGGACGATGGCCGTATCGACGTCCCTGCTTGGGGAACTTTGGCTGCAAACACCAAACGCCAACCAGATGGCACGAATGGAAAAAATCCGGAACTCCTCCAGCCCCTCAACGAGCACCTGATCGGCGTGGCGAAGCACAGCCAACTCGCCACGCGCGCCCTGCCCGGCTTTGAGCTGCACCTGCCACGCATGACGGGCCATCGCCTGCTGCGCCAGCGCAGCACGCACAGCGCCTTTCGCTGGCAAGACAAGGCCGCAGATCTGGCCTCCGCGCAGCGCGAACAAGCCGCCACGCACGGCGCCTTCATCGTCAACATGGCGTCTACCGGCTGCGGTAAAACACTGGCCAACGCCAAGGTCATGCACGCGCTGGCAGATCCTGTACACGGCATGCGCTGCTCTTTTGCCATGGGACTGCGCACGCTCACGCTGCAAACCGGGCGAGCGTTTCGCAATCTGCTGCAACTGGACGACGAGCAGCTTGCCATCCTGGTCGGTGGCGCGGCCAGCCGCACGCTGTTCGAGCACTATGCAGCGCAAGCCGAAGCCAGCGGCTCGGCGTCACGCCAGGACCTGGTGGATGAATTTGCGCAGGTGGAGGGCATCGAAGGCAACGCAGACGCACACCCGCTGCTCTCGCGCGTCACGCGCGATGCCAAGGTGCGCCAACTGCTGACGGCGCCACTGCTGGTCTGCACCATCGACCATCTCGTGCCCGCCACCGAGAGCCAGCGCGGCGGCCGCCAGATCGCACCCATGCTGCGGCTCATGAGCAGCGACCTGGTGCTCGACGAGCCCGACGACTTTGACCTGGGCGACCTGCCCGCGCTGGGTCGGTTGGTGCATTGGGCCGGGCTGCTTGGTGCGCGCGTGCTGCTGTCATCGGCCACGCTGGCGCCCGCTTTGGTACAAGGCCTGTTCGAGGCCTACCTGGCCGGGCGACGCGAATATGCCAAGAACCGGGGCGCGCAGCCCGGCAGCGCGGTGCTACCCGACGTGTGCTGTCTGTGGTTGGACGAGTATGACCAGCGCCATGCCAACTGCGCCAGCGCCGACGCCTTCATGGCGCAGCACATCAGCTATGTGCAAGGCCGCAGCCATCGGCTGGCCAACGTCGCCGAAGTGCGCCGCCGCGCAGCGCTGCTGCCCCTGCAGATTGCCAATGCACAAGACGCTGACGCCCGCCACGCGGGCTTTGCCCAGGCCGTGCTGGCCGCAGCCATGGCGCAGCACGCACACCACCACAGCGTCGACCCGCACAGCGGCAAACGCATCAGCTTTGGCCTGGTGCGCATGGCCAACATCGAGCCTCTGGTGGAAGTGGCGCTTGCGCTTTTTCGTCAGGGCGTTGCCGCAGGCTGGCAAGTCCATTTGTGCGTGTACCACGCGCGCTTTCCACTGCTGCTGCGCTCGGCCATCGAGCAGCGGCTGGACGCCGTGCTCAACCGTCGCACGCCGCACGCCGTGTTTGACCGCTCCGACCTGCGCCAATGCATTGATGCGCACGCGTCTGCCGACCAGATGTTCATCGTGCTCGGCTCACCCGTGACCGAAGTGGGCCGCGACCACGACTACGACTGGGCTGTGGTCGAGCCGTCCTCCATGCGCTCGCTCATACAGTTGGCCGGTCGCGTGCGCCGCCACCGCACCGGCGCCTGCATGCAACCCAATATCGCCGTGCTGGACACCAACCTGCGCCATTTCCAGTCGCCCGCAGCGGCTGCGTTCAGATGGCCGGGGTTTGAAGACGGCGAAGCATTTCTGCTGGTGTCGCACCGCCTGGGCGAATTGCTGCACCCGCACGAAATCGAAGACCTGAACGCCATCGACGCGCGTCCGCGCATTCAAAGCCCCTTACCCGCACAGTTGCAACCACAGCGCTACTGGGTGGATTTGGAGCATGCCCGTCTGCGCCAGACCTTGCTGCGCGCTGCGCCGCCCGCAGCGACAACCGCACTGCATGGCCGTGCCCCGATGCGCGGAGCTGCGCGCCAGCCTCCGGCTGAATCATTGTTCAACGGCGCCACCTGGTGGCTTGCGCCACCGCAAGACGCCCTGCTGACCCATGTGCTGCCGCAGCGCCAACGCTTTCGCCAGCAAACCCGGGAACAGGTGGATGTGATGCTGCTCCTCAACGAAGACGAGGACGGCGTGGAGTTGCATCTGGCACTGGAGTGGGTGAAGCGCAGTGCCGGCCCGCGCAGCATCAACATCACGCGTGAACGCATGGAACTGCTGGACGACCGGCTGGTGCAAGGCGAGCGCATCGCCGTATGGGGCACCTTTGACTATATGCGGGCTGTGAGCGAGCTGGCTCAGAGCCTGGGCATATCTCCTGTTGCATGCGCCCAGCGCTATGGCACCACGGCGTTGCCCGTGAGCAGTGACGACTGGTGCGTGCGCTTTCACCCAGCGCTGGGATTTACCTCGGGTCAGGCCTAAGGAGCTGCCTATGCGGCAGTAGAAATGCAACTAGCGACGAAGTCGATAATTTTCTGAGCTGCCTTCCGGCAGTCTCAAAAGTATACGTTGACGTACCCCATGACAAATTAGCGCGACGCATGCTAGACTGCGCTGGCCCAGAGCAGATTCATTCGACTAACGACTAAATCTATAATGGTTTACTATTAAATGAATCCCGACGATGCGCTAACACCGTCGGGGTTTCAAACAGCAACGCCACGGCCCGGGAAGGCTAGGCACCCAGCGAACGGGGATTAGTCGTTTGAGGAGGGTACATGTGTGATGACAAGTCGCTCGATCA
This sequence comes from Pantoea sp. 18069, assembly GCF_902706035.1. Lineage (GTDB taxonomy): Bacteria > Pseudomonadota > Gammaproteobacteria > Burkholderiales > Burkholderiaceae_C > Comamonas. The sequence continues at coordinate 321,769 of NZ_CACSJA010000002.1, forward strand.
GAAGATAAAGGCCGCTCAACCATCACGCTCCGGGGCATTGCCTCGGAGCATTTTATAGATTGCACGCACTTCGTGCAGTTTCAAGGAAATGCTTTATGGCGACCGCCTCGCGTCAGGCAAAGTTGCGCGAGCTCATTCAGGGGTTCCTGACCGAACGACTGAATGGCAAGCTCGAAGCGCTGAAACCTGACGATCCCAAACGCACCGAGTTGCAAACGCAGTTCTCCTGGCGCACCTGGCTCGATGACGCCGCCCGGCGTTCTGCCCAGATCCAGTGCGCCACGCACACCCTCAAACCCATCCACCCGGACGCACGCGGCAGCAGTCTGTATGTAGGCCCGCAGGATTTGCCTGTGCTGGATGAAGTGGGCAGTCACTGTCTGGGCGACTCGTATGCCGATGACGTGGTCGGCAATGCCGCCGCGCTGGATGTTTTCAAATTTCTGAAACTGGCACAAAACGGGCGAACCTTGCTGCAACTGGCCTGCGCGCAAGACGCAGACCTGGCAGAAGTGCTGAGCACCGATCCCGTTGAAGCCCGTCGGTGGATGGCAGATTTTGCCGCACTCGTTCAGCCGCGCGGCACCCCGGCCACCCACGGCTACGCCAAGCAGTTGTATTGGCGCGTGGACGAAGACCCTCACGCTGATGCCAGCTACCACCTGATCGCCCCGCTGTTTGGCAGCGCACTGGCCCATTCGGTATGGCAAACGCTGCAGGAACACCGCTTTGGCGATGCCGCCAAGGCTGCGCGGCAGGCGCGCAAAGAGGGCGCGGATAGCGACACGCCGGTGTACGAATACCCGCATCTGGCCGTACGCAAGATGGGCGGCACCAAACCGCAAAACATCAGCCAGCTCAATAGTGAACGCGGCGGCAACAATCCACTGCTGGCCTCGCTGCCGCCGCTGTGGCAAACCCGCGAGCAACTGCCTCATACCAACCGGCGCCTGATGGCGCGGTTTGGCTACCGTCCGGAGGTCAAGCAAACCCTGCAACAACTGCGCCAGTTTCTTGAATCGAACCCATCCGCCAATCAAGGCACACGACAGCGCCGTGATGCCATGGTGTTTGATCTGCTGGACGAATGGCTGCAGCTCAGCGCCACGCTGCGCACCGTGACACCGGGCTGGAGTCAGCGGCCTGAATGCCAGTTGAGCGCAGCGCAAAAGCACTGGCTCGATCCTGAAGGCGTGGTCCAGGCCGCGCTGGACGCTTCCACCCAGGCGCCCGAGGTAGATGAGACGCTCGACACCGTCGCCGAAGACCTCGCGCGCTGGATCAACGGCCAGTTGCGCGACCCTCTGCCGTTGGGCGACCGGGAATTCACCTACTGGCGCAGCTTGGTTCGTGATGAGCTGGCCCAAGAAGCCTGGGCGCTGCAGGAGGCCGCTGATGTCTGCTGACCTGCACTCCACTTTTGACCGTGCCCTGCTGCTGGTGCCGCACCTGCAGGTGCAAAACGCCAACGCCATTTCCAGCCCCATGACCTGGGGTTTTCCCAGCATCACCGCCTTTGTGGGGCTGATGGCGGCGCTGGAGCGCAAATTGGGTGCCGACTGCGGCCTCCAATTCAACGGTGTGGGTGTGGTGTGCCACCGCTTTGAAGCGCAAACCCACCGGGGCTATACGCACAGCTTCCACCTCTCGCGCAATCCCGTGCGCAAGGATGGATCGACCGCCGGCATCGTGGAAGAAGGCCGCATCCATCTCGACATCAGCCTGGTGTTTGACGTGGGTCTGTCCAGCCAACTGATCGACGAGGCGGCACGCCAGCAGTTGGCGCAGACCGTTGCAGACCTGTTGGCCACCATGCGCATCGCCGGCGGCAGCGTGATCGCATCACACACCCCGCGTTCGCGCCGCGCGTTGCAACCACAACTGCGCCTCGAAGCCCAGGAGCCTGGGCAGCAGCGCAAGGAGTTTGCCCAGCTCAGCCGCCGTTTGCTGCCCGGTTTTGCCCTGGTGGCACGCGACGATCTGCTGCAAGCCCACCAGCGCACGCTGTCGCAACGCCAGACGAAAGGCCATGCAGACCCGTCCACACCCGCCACGGCACTCGACGCTTGGCTGGATTTGTCGCGGATCAACACCCGCGCCATGCGCGTGCCGGTACCCAGTGAAACGCCAGTCCCTGACGCTGCAGATGCCAAACCCGCCGCTGCCGAGCGCATCGAATGGCAGCGCGACCTGCGGCCTGGTTGGTTGGCACCCATCCCGGTGGGCTACGCCGCGCTATCGACACTGCACCCGGCTGGCAGCGTGGTGCAGGCGCGCGACGCCACCACGCCGCTGCGCTTTGTCGAAAGCGTTTTCTCCATCGGCCAATGGATCAGCCCGCACCGCTTGCGCGATGCCAGGCAACTCATCTGGTGGCCCACCTACGACGAAGCCACCGGCCTGTACCGCTGCCGAAACGCCTGTGAGCCCGAAACCTTCACAGGCAGTACCGCCGCACTGGCCGCCGAGCAGCCACCGGCAAACCCTTCCGAAACCGTATCTGCATAAATTGATCTGGAGAAATTTCCATGGCCACTGCTGCACTCAAGACTGCCTCCGTCCTTGCCTTTGAACGCAAGCTGGATCCCTCTGACGCCCTGTTTACATCGGGCTCCTGGACAAGCCGCGACCAGGCCAGCACCTGGCCTGCCGTCACCGTGCGAGAAAAATCCGTGCGCGGCACCATCTCCAACCGCCTCAAAACCAAAGACGCCGATCCGGCCAAACTCGACGCTGCCATCCAAAACCCCAACTTGCAGACCGTGGACGTCGCTGCCCTGCCAGGCGATGCCGACACCCTTCGTGTGCGCTTCACCTTGCGCGTGCTCGCGGGCGTGGGCGCGCCCTCTGCCTGCAACAACGCCGACTATCAAGCCAAGCTGCGCGCCACCGTGCAAGGCTATGTGGACGCCCACGGCCTGGGCGTGCTGGCTGCGCGCTACACGGCCAACCTGGCCAATGGCCGCTTTTTGTGGCGCAACCGCCTGGGCGCCGAGCAGGTCGAAGTGCGCATTGCGCAGCTCAAAGACGGCCAGCCCTTGCAGCAGTGGACGTTTGATGCCACAGCCTGGTCGCTGCGCGACTTCAACGTGCCGGCCGGGCAAGAAGGCGCGGCCCAAGAACTGGCGCAAGTGATGGAGCAAGGCCTCTCGGGCCAGTCGCATGTGCTGCTGCGCGTGGAAGCCTTTGTGCGCCTGGGAGAGGGACAAGAAGTGTTTCCGTCGCAAGAGCTGATCCTGGATAAAGGCTCCAGCAAGAAGAGCAAAACGCTCTACTCCGTGGATGGCACGGCCGGCATGCATTCGCAAAAACTGGGCAACGCCCTGCGCAGCATCGACACCTGGTACCCCGACGCGGCCGAGCAAGGCCCCATTGCCGTCGAGCCCTATGGCTCCGTCACCACCCAGGGCAAGGCCTATCGTCAGCCCTCGGACAAGATGGACTTCTATACCTTGCTGGACAGCTGGCTTATCAAAGACAAAATGCCTGCCGTAGAGCAGCAGCACTTTGTGCTGGCCACGCTCATTCGCGGCGGCGTGTTTGGCGATGCGGGCAAGGAGTAATAGTCATGGCCACCTTGAGCCACTATATCGATTTGCGCCTTCGGCCCGACCCTGAAACCACGCCCGTTCATTTGCTGGCTGCGCTGTACACACGTTTGCACCGCGCCTTGGCCGCCGCGCAAGATGCGCCTGGCATTGCGGTCGGCTTTCCGGGTTACGACGGCAGCCGCCGTTCCGTGGGCGACTGCCTGCGCCTGTACGGCAGCGAGGCCGCTTTGCAGCCCTGGGCAGCTGGAGCGTGGCTCGGCAATGTCCGCGACCATGTCAGTACCACCGGACCCTTGCCGGTGCCGGCACATGCTGCACACCGCGCTCTGCGGCGAACTCAAGTCAAAAGCAGCCCCGAACGCCTGCGCCGCCGCCTGATGAAGCGCCATCAGCTCAGCGAAGAGGAGGCCCGCCAGCGCATCCCCGACAGCGTCGGCCGGATGAGCGACCTGCCTTATATACAGATGGCAAGCACCAGTACAGCCCAGCAATTCAAGCTGTTTCTGGCCTTGGGCCCCGCCCAGCCTCAGCCCAGCCCAGGGGACTTCAACGCCTATGGCCTGAGTACGACGGCTACCGTACCGTGGTTTTGACCCTTTTTTAAAGCGCCTGCCGCAGCTTTTACAAATCAAGCACTTACGGTGGAATGAAATAAAAGGGTCTCGCCTGCAAAAATGCTTGAAACCCTTGACCAGCAAGGGTTTCGGGCAAAATTAGTCAGGTTCACTGCCGCATAGGCAGCTCAGAAAAGTCGGCCACGCTCAGCTGCACATCACCAGGCGTTCACTGCCGCATAGGCAGCTCAGAAAAGACTCCAGGTCAGCGCTGTAGCCTGTGTTGAGTTCACTGCCGCATAGGCAGCTCAGAAATCCGCCACCTCCGAGCTCATCACGCGGGTGACGTTCACTGCCGCATAGGCAGCTCAGAAAAGTCCCGATCACTGTTGCCATGCCAGCAAGTAGTTCACTGCCGCATAGGCAGCTCAGAAAACAGTAGTGACCGCCGTAGGCCGCGCGGACGTGTTCACTGCCGCATAGGCAGCTCAGAAAGCTGACGCACAACTACCCACTGGGCAGCTATCGTTCACTGCCGCATAGGCAGCTCAGAAAAGACAGCGGCGAAACATCGCCCTTGACCCACTGTTCACTGCCGCATAGGCAGCTCAGAAAGTTGCTGACCGTGGCCGTCACATTGCCCGTGTGTTCACTGCCGCATAGGCAGCTCAGAAATTGATTGAGGCTCGTTTGCCGGTTGGTACGGGGTTCACTGCCGCATAGGCAGCTCAGAAACGAAGACGCAGCAACTCAGACGCCTCGGTGATGTTCACTGCCGCATAGGCAGCTCAGAAAATCACGCGCAAGCTCTGCCGCAGTCTTTGCATGTTCACTGCCGCATAGGCAGTTCAGAAAGTGCAATGTTTGCACCTCTGGCCGAACAGCTCGTTCACTGCCGCATAGGCAGCTCAGAAAGTCCCAGTCGGACAGATCGCGCTCGCCCTCGGGTTCACTGCCGCATAGGCAGCTCAGAAAAAACTCGGAGATCCCGACGAACGATGCAAGTCGTTCACTGCCGCATAGGCAGCTCAGAAAAGCGCCCGCAGCCGTGGCAGTGCCTGAACTGCGTTCACTGCCGCATAGGCAGCTCAGAAAAGGGCGGCTACCGCCGAAGCGATCCGCTTGCCGTTCACTGCCGCATAGGCAGCTCAGAAAAAGGCGGTCGCTGATTTGACCAAGTGCTTCGCGTTCACTGCCGCATAGGCAGCTCAGAAAGGCACGTTGAATGTGCCAGCAATGGCCTCAATGTTCACTGCCGCATAGGCAGCTCAGAAAATGCGCGTACGGCGTGGCCACAGCATGGGGTTGTTCACTGCCGCATAGGCAGCTCAGAAAATTTACCGACACGCTGGTCATGGGCAGCCAGAGTTCACTGCCGCATAGGCAGCTCAGAAAGATCATTTTTTACTCACTTTCGTTCGGTGCCTGTTCACTGCCGCATAGGCAGCTCAGAAATTGAGCAATTCCGTCTCTACGGTCGACGAACTGTTCACTGCCGCATAGGCAGCTCAGAAACAGGTCCGACAAAAGAGGCTCCACCTCCTGCGGTTCACTGCCGCATAGGCAGCTCAGAAAATTCGTGAAATGAAGCACTGCGCCAGGGCCACGTTCACTGCCGCATAGGCAGCTCAGAAAAATAGCGCCTATCGCTGGCAAGAAGGCACCGTGTTCACTGCCGCATAGGCAGCTCAGAAAATCGGTGACCGGAGAGAATTCGGTCTTGGTGTGTTCACTGCCGCATAGGCAGCTCAGAAAGCAGCCCAGGTGCAGGCCATGGGCTGCGTGCCGTTCACTGCCGCATAGGCAGCTCAGAAAATGGCCAGAGAGAGGCAGCACCAGGCTGCCGTGTTCACTGCCGCATAGGCAGCTCAGAAATCAGTGATGCCCAGGCAATAGCAAAGCAAAGAGTTCACTGCCGCATAGGCAGCTCAGAAATGATAGATCGACCGGGCCAGATTGCCGCTGACGTTCACTGCCGCATAGGCAGCTCAGAAAGTCGATCACATCGGGCACCATCGCGAAATCGCGTTCACTGCCGAATAGGCAGCTCAGAAACAGCGCCACGGTATACGGCCGCATGCTCGAAAGTTCACTGCCGCATAGGCAGCTCAGAAATGACACTGCGCGATGAAGGCTTGAGCGCATACGTTCACTGCCGCATAGGCAGCTCAGAAAAGATCACGCCAGCTTGGGGCCGATGCCGGAATGTTCACTGCCGCATAGGCAGCTCAGAAACGAAATGGCAGTTTGAATTCACCGGAGCGTTCGTTCACTGCCGCATAGGCAGCTCAGAAATGGCTCCAGAGCCACCGGCACGTTGAATGTGCGTTCACTGCCGCATAGGCAGCTCAGAAAAGCGTGGGCACCCTTCCCGGGGCGCTGTATTTGTTCACTGCCGCATAGGCAACTCAGAAATGGTTGAGCTTCGCCACGTTCGCTGTCGCCTCGTTCACTGCCGCATAGGCAGCTCAGAAAAGGGCAACCTTGTCCAAGTTGGACACCACGGCGTTCACTGCCGCATAGGCAGCTCAGAAATATCGCAGGGCGCTGCAAAGCGAGATCAGCAGGTTAACTGCCGCATAGGCAGCTCAGAAAGCCTGTCGACCATGAGCCTTTACCCTGGCGGCGTTCACTGCCGCATAGGCAGCTCAGAAAGTGTGCAGACCGTGTTCGACCAAGCCACCTGGGTTCACTGCCGCATAGGCAGCTCAGAAAAAGTGCAGGCCAACGCGGCGCCCAGCCACCAGGTTCACTGCCGCATAGGCAGCTCAGAAAGTACATCCGCTTCTACAAGCGTGACGATGCCAGTTCACTGCCGCATAGGCAGCTCAGAAAGACAGGTGCACCCAGCGCTTGGCGCTGACACTGTTCACTGCCGCATAGGCAGCTCAGAAACAGAGCTTCCAGGTAGTGGCCGGCTCGCTGCCGTTCACTGCCGCATAGGCAGCTCAGAAAGTGCTGCCGAGCTCAAAATCGACCGCCCACGGTTCACTGCCGCATAGGCAGCTCAGAAAACAACGGGCATTACCGATGTGCGCGACAACAAGTTCACTGCCGCATAAGCAGCTCAGAAAAGAGATACGCTTGCCGCTTTTCCAGACGTGCTGTTCACTGCCGCATAGGCAGCTCAGAAATTGACACGTTCCGCGCTGCGCCAAACTGTGCAGTTCACTGCCGTACCCGCGGAAGAAGCCCGCATCATGCACGCATCGCGCCCTCGAAGACGTAATACGGCGCGGCAAACTTTTCGTGCCAGAAACCGTTTTGCTCACGGGTACCACCCAGGCGATCGTGCGAAGTCAGTCAGAGGAATGTCAACTCCAGACCGCAAGCTCATTGCCGCTGGGCTCGGTGAAGTGAAAACGGCGCCCGCCCGGAAAGGAAAAGATGGGCTTGACGATCTCACCGCCCGCTGCCTCGACCTTGGCCAGCGTTTCTTCGAGGCGTTCGCTGTAGAAGACGATCAGCGCACTGCCCTGGGCGGTGCTGGCCGCGCGTTCGGCGCGGTAGAAACCACCGTCGAGGCCCTGCCCGGAGAACGCCATGTAGTCGGGGCCGTAGTGGGTGAAGGTCCAGCCGAACGCCGCTGCGAAGAACGCTGCGGTCGCCTCGAGGTTTCTCGCGGGATACTCGACGTAGTTGATGGTCTCGTGCGCTGGCATGCTGCAATCCTCGTGTTGAATATCGGCCGAACAATGGTCTGCCAGCGGCCATTGTCGCTCCCGCCATGACCCCACCGCGGGCGAAAACGGCGTGCCACGGGCACAATCGCCCTCCCCTTCACTGCTACACCGTCTCACCATGCCCGCCACCGAAATCACCGTCACCTCCGCTGGCAAAGTCGCGGGCCAGGAACTGCTGGTCCCCACGGGCCAGGAAGGCGCGCACTACGCGCATATCCAGGACTGGCTCACGGCCCAGCTCAAGGCCAAGAAGTCGGTGCGCGATGTAAGCCAGCAGGTGCTGGTCAAAGGCATCAAGCAGTGGGCGGTCTACGAAGGAAAGTCAGGCGGCAAGGCCGTGCGCTGGGTATTCAAGATCACCTGAAGTCAGCGCGCGGGCATCACCGGCGCGAAATGCTTTGCGCCGACGACGCACAGGATCACGGCCAGCGTCACGCCGACCATGCCCAGGCTCACGGCTTCGTGCAGCAGGCTTGCGGCCAGCGCCAGGCCGAAGAACGGCTGCAGCAATTGCAGCTGGCCGACCGCGGCAATGCCGCCCTGCGCGAGCCCGCGGTACCAGAAAAAGAAGCCGATCAACATGCTGAACACCGAGACATAGGCCAGCCCCAGCCAGGCCCCGGCGCCGACGTCGGCGAGGTTTGCCGGCCAGCGCAGGCCCGCGAGCACCAGCATGGCCGGCAGCGACAACACCAGCGCCCAGGAGATCACCTGCCAGCCGCCCAGGTCGCGCGAGAGCTTCGCGCCTTCCGCGTAGCCCAGCCCGCAGATAGCGATCGCCAGCAGCATCAGCAGGTCGCCGCGCCACGAAGCCCCCAGCCCCTGCGACACGGCAAAGGCCATGACCAGCGCACTGCCCAGCAGCGAGAAAAACCAGAACGAAGCCTGCGGCCGTTCCCCGCCGCGCAGCACGCCAAAAATGGCGGTGGACAGCGGCAGCATGCCCATGAACACCATCGAGTGCGCCGAGGTCACCTGCTGCAGCGCCAGTGCCGTGAGCAGCGGAAAGCCCAGCACCACGCCCAGCGCCACCAGAACCAAGGAGCGCCACTGGCCCGGTGTCGGGCGCTGCTGGCGAAACAGCGCCAGCGCGCACAGCGCGAGCAGGCCCGCAATGGCGGCGCGCGCGCCGGTGAGGAACAGCGGTTCGAGCTCCATCACGGCGACGCGCGTCGCCGGCAGGGAGCCGCTGAAGATCAGCATGCCGATGAAGCCGTTGCTCCATCCGCTCGATGTTTTGCCCATGGTGTGCTTTCTTGTGAGGCGGTGTGAAAGCGTTGATGCTAGGCAGCTCCACCAATACAATCAAATAATTGTCATGGATACACTGCGCTATGCCCCAAGCCCGCTACAAGCCCCTGGTTGACCGGCTCGCCGAAGACATACGCGCGGGCAGGCTGCCGCCGGGCACGCGCCTGCCCACGCACCGCCAGCTCGCGGCGCGCGAAGGCCTGGCGCTGGTGACGGCCACGCGCGTCTATGCCGAACTCGAAGCGATGGGGCTGGTCAGCGGCGAGCAGGGCCGGGGCACGTTCGTCAAGGAGACCGCGCTCTATGCGGGCCAGGGCATAGACCTGCACAGCGCGGCCGCGGACATGGTCGACCTGAGCTTCAACTACCCGTCCCTGCCGGGCCAGGCCGAGCTGCTGCGCGCCGCGCTGCGCCAGCTCGCGGCGTCGGGCGACCTCGAAGCGCTGCTGCGCTACCAGCCGCATGCGGGCCGCATGCACGACCGCGCCATGGTCGCGCGCCACCTGTTGCGCCGCGGCCTGAGCGTGCCGCCCGAACAGGTGCTGCTGGTCGACGGCGCCCAGCACGGTCTGGCGATCACGCTGATGGCGCTGCTGCAGCCCGGCGATGTGGTGGCGGTCGATGCGCTGACCTACCCGGGCTTCAGGCTGGTCGCGCAGACCCAGCATCTGGAGCTCGCGCCCATCCCAGCCGCGGGCGCGGGCCCCGACCTGGACGCGTTCGAAAAGCTCTGCCAGCAGCGCACTGTGCGCGCCGTCTACACCATGCCCACGCTGAACAATCCGCTGGGCTGGGTGATGGATGTGCCGCGCCGCCAGGCGCTGGTGGCGATCGCGCGCAAGCACGGGGTGATCATCATCGAGGACGGCGCCTATTCCTTTCTCGCCCAAGACCCGCCGCCGCCGCTGGCCATGCTCGCGCCCGAATGCACGGTCTACGTTTCGGGCTTCTCGAAGAACGTGGCCGCGGGCCTGCGCGTGGGCTGCGTCGCCGCGCCGCTGCCCTGGGTCGCCAAGATGGAACGTGTGATCCGCGCCACCATCTGGAACACGCCCGGCGTGATGACCGCGCTGGTCAGCAACTGGGTCGACGACGGCACGGTCGCGCGGCTCGAAGAAGAAAAACGCCGGGATGCGCGCCAGCGCCAGCAGCTCGCGGCCGAAGTGCTCGGGCCGCTGCCGCGCGTGGGCCACCCCGGCTCGTATTTCGTCTGGCTGCCGCTGGCCGACGAAGTGCGCGCCGACCGCGTGGCGATGGCGCTGGAACGCCAGCGGGTGTCGGTCTCGACCGCGCAGCCGTTCGCGACTTCGACCCATGTGCCGCATGCGATCCGGCTGGCGCTGGGCTCGGTCGCGCCCGACGCGCTGCGGCTGGCGCTGGGCAAGGTGCGCCAGACCATAGAGCAGCACACCGACTGCTGAGCGCCCGCACCGGCCGCACAATGCACACTGCCGTTGCGGCGCCCGCTGGGGGTTCGAGACGGATTCGCAGATGGGCCAGCCCCTGGGGCGCTACCTGACGCAGGCCATCGTACCGGGCCAGGGCGTTGGTGTCCGGCGGCACGAGCTGCGCTGTAGGCCCGGCGCTTGACACCAAGCCGGCAGTCGGCGAGCGCAGCCCGCACCGCGATGGCGAAGGCATGCCGCCGTTGACAGCGGCCAAGCGCGGCCCACTACAATCCCCTCATTCGTGCGCCATCATTCATCAACACAGAGGGAGTTTTGACATGTCCAGCAATTCAGACGACGACAGCCAGCAGCGGTTTGCGCTCGGCTTGGTGTTTGCCCTGATCACCTTGATCGTTTCGACCGTGATCGGCACCGTGGTGTACCAGCGCGTGCTCAAGGCACCCGCGCCCGCCGCCGCCGCAACGGTCCCGGCCGTGGTGCTCTACGAAGAAGCGCTGGTGCGTGTCGACAACGGCGTGGTCAAGTTCTATTTCGCGACCGGCAAGGCCGACGTCGCCATCGGTGGCAATGTCGCGCTGGCCGATGTGGTGCGCGGCGTGACAAATGGCAAGCGCGCGCGCATTTCGGGCTTCCACGATGCGACCGGCGACAGCGCCGTGAACGCCGAACTGGCCAAGCAACGCGCCCTGGCCGTGCAGGCCACGCTGCTCACGCTTGGCGTGGACCAGAACATGATCGAACTGAGCAAGCCCGAGCAGACCCTGGCCGGCGGCAGCAATGCCGAAGCGCGCCGCGTCGAAGTGGTGCTGATCGACTGAACGGCCTCATCTGGCCAGCAGCCAACCGGCAGCCCCCAAGGGCCTGCCGGTTTTTTTACGTCTGCGGCAAGGCCTGGCGCAAAGCCCGGGTACCGGCTGCACAGGCCGATGGAACTTCGGGCCGATCCGGCTTGCGCATCTGCGCAAGCGGACAATCCATGCGCCGAGACCGCGACGCGCTCAAAGCTGGAATGCGACGGTGCGCACCATGCCTTCGAAAATATCGCGCGGCCACGACGGCCGGCGCGTGACATAGGGGTCGGCGCCGGCCAGCAGCGTCTCGTGCCAGTCCTGCAGCCATTGCACTTCGGCCTGGCCATAGAACGCGGTCATGGCCTCGTAGTTCAGGAACAGGCTGCGCGCGTCGAGGTTGAGCGAACCACTGAGCGCCCATTCGCCATCGATCACCACGCATTTGGCGTGAAGCATCGCCGGCAGGAGGTGGATTTCGGCACCGGCCTGCGCGAGCTGGCGCAGACCGCGCTCGCGCGCCCAGTCGGCGAGTCGGTGGTTGGAGCGCCGCGGCAGCAGCAATCGCAGCCGCACGCCGCGCCGGCAGGCCAGCGTCCAGGCCGCGAGCAGCGCGTCATCGGGAACGAAGTATGGCGTCACCGCGACAATGCTTTCGCGCGCCTGGAAAGCCGCCGACAGCAGCAGCGCGTGCAGCGTATCGTCGGCGTGGTCCGGGCCGCTGGGAATCCACTGCGCCCAGGTCTGGCCCGGGCCGGGCGCGAGCGCCGCGGGCCGGGCCACGGGCGGGGCGCGGTGTTTCTTGCGGTGGATGCGCCCCGGCGCGGCGCGCCAGTCGGCGTCGAACTGGGCCAGCGCCTGGGCCGCGAGCGGGCCTTCGACGACAAAGCCCAGATCGAGCCAGGGCGGCGCGCCGTTCTTGCCGACAAAGTACTCATCGGCCAGATTGCGTCCGCCGCTCCACAGCAACAGGCCATCGGCGACCACGAGCTTGCGGTGGTTGCGCAGGTTGAGCCGGCCGTACAGCGGGTTGTGCAGCAGCGGCATGAAGCGGCGCACGGCGATGCCCATGCCGCGCCAGTCGCGCAGCAGCGTGCGCGGCGTCTGCAGGCTGCCTATGGCGTCGATCAGCACGCGCACCTGCACACCGCGCGCGACGCAGCGCTGCAAGGCCTGGGCCACCTGTTTGCCCGTGGCGTCGCCGGCCAGCACGTAGGTGCTGAGCACCAGTTGCTCGCGCGCGCTGTCCATGGTAGCTATCAGCGCCGCCAGCGCCTGCTCGCCACTCGACTGGAACTCGACACGCGTGTTGCGCATGGCTTCGGGCAGGTCGAGCGCGCGCAGCAGGCGGGCCACCCATTCAGGGGGCGCTGCGCCCGCGCCTTCGCTGCCATCGCCGGGATAGCCCTGATCACCCCAGACCTGGGGAGCCGGCAGGGCCGCGGCGTGGCGCTGCACCGGCCGCAAAAACTTGCGGCTGCCGATCAGCAGGAACAGCGGCAGCGCGCCGTAGGGAAAAGCCACCATGGCCACGACCCAGGCCAGCGCTGCCGACGGGTGGCGGCGCTGCCGGCCGATGCGGGTGGCGACCATGTAGACCAGCAGGCTCGCGATCACCACGATGCTGTGGCCCAGGCCCGAGAGCAGCGCCAGCGTGGTCATGGCACGCAACCGCAAGACGGCGCCGCGCAAAGCGCGCAGGCAGCGCCTCGCCGGGCAAGAGTTTCTGGCAGTGGGAAGAAGCTCATGGGGCCAGCATAACGGCTCCCTGCGGATTCCCGGCGTTTTACCCCGGCAGCAGCGCCAGCACTTTCTCGGGCGGACGGCACAGCGCCGCGCCGCGCGGCGTGACCACGATGGGCCGGTTGAGCAGCACCGGGTGGGCCGCGACGGCGGCGATCAGTTCGGCGTCGCCGATCGCCGGGCCGTCGAGCTGCAGTTCGGCGTAGACCGCCTCCTTGCTGCGCAGCAGATCGCGCACCGGTACACCGAGCTGGGCGATGAGCGCCGTGAGCGCGGCCGCATCCAGCGGCTCGGCGATGTAATCGACGATCTGCGGCGCTATGCCGCGCTCGCGGATCAGCGCCAGCGCGCCGCGCGAATTGCTGCAGCGGCTGTTATGGTAGATCGTGACCGGGAAGTCTGGGGTGGAAAGTGTCTGGCTCATGGGCCCCAGTTTACCCAGCGCCGCCTACTTCGAGCGCAGCGTGCGGCTGAGCATGATCACCGGCACCAACCCCACGGCCACCAGCGCCAGCGAAGGCAGCGCGGCTTCGCCCAGGCGTTCGTCGCGCGCGAGCTGGTAGGCGACCACGGCCAGCGTGTCGCTGTTGAACGGGCGCAGCACCATGGTCGCGGGCAGCTCCTTCATCACATCGACAAACACCAGCAGCGCCGCCGCGGCCGTCGAGCGCTTGAGCAGCGGCCAGTGCACGCGCGCCATCAGCCCCCAGCTGCGCGTGCCCAGCATGCGCGCCGAATCATCGAAGCTCACGGGGATGCGCGCGTAGCCGCTTTGCATGGACTGCAGCGCCACGGCGCAAAAGCGCACGAGATACGCCCAGACAATGCCCACCGCCGTCGCCGTGACCAGCGAGGCCAGGCCCCAGTCGGGCACAGCCGCCTGCAGCCAGCCCACGGGCAGCAGCAGCCCGACGACGATCACCGCGCCGGGCACGGCATAGCCCAGGCTCGCGAGCTGCACCACGCCGCGCGTGAGCGCATCCGGGCGGCGGCGCACCGCGAACGCCAGCGCCAGCGCAATCGCCACCGCCAGCACCGCGGTGATTCCGCCCAGGCGCACGCTGTTCCAGGCCCACTCGAGAAAACGTGACCAGGGCAGCACCGACCAGTCGGCCGCGAGTGGCCGCAGCATGAACACCACGGGTGCGACGAAACCTATCAAGACCGGCAACAGGCAGACCAGCCAGGCCGCGCCGCAATGCCAGCCACGCAGGCGCAGGGGCTGGGCTTCGGCCGATCCCGCGCGGCCCACGCTATTTGTGACGAAACGCATGCGGCGCTGGGCGCGCACTTCGATCTGCAGCAACACCGCCACCAGCACCAGCAGGAAGGTCGCGAGCTGGGCCGCGGCAATGCGGTTGTCCATCGACAGCCAGGCCTTGTAGATGCCGGTGGTGAAGGTCTGGATGCCGAAATAGCTGGCCACGCCGAAATCGGCCAGCGTTTCCATCACCACCAGCGCCACGCCCGCGGCCACGGCCGGGCGCGCGAGCGGCAGCGCCACGGCGGTGATGCGTCGCGAAAGCGGCGCGCCCAGCAGCCGCGCGGCTTCCATCAGATGCGCCGCGCGCTCGCCCAGCGCCGTGCGCGCGAGCAGGTAGACATAGGGATAGAGCGAAAAGACGAACACCCAGACCGCGCCGCCGAGGCTGCGCACTTCGGGCAGCAAGCGGCCTTCGAGGCCATAGGTCTCGCGCAGCCAGACCTGCAGCGGGCCGCTGAACTGCAGGAAGTCGGTATAGGCATAGGCCGTGACATAGGCCGGCATGGCCAGCGGCAGCAGCAGCAGCCATTCGAGCGTGCGCCGCCCGGTGAAATCGAACAGCGTCACCGTGGCCGCGGCCACCGTGCCGACCACGGCCGCGCCCAGCGCCACCATCAGGCCCAGCCAGACCGTGGTCCAGACATAGCCGGGCAGCACCGTGGACGCCATTTCGCGCAGGATGGGCCCGGCCTGGGTATCGCCGCTGCCCCAGGGCAGCCAGGCCGCGAACACGGCCAGCACCGGCAAGGTGAGCAGCAACGCCAGCAGGATCAGGGGCAGGGAACGACAGGCGTAAGTGATGCGGCGCAAGATGGAGCTCGGCTGGGGGGAAGAAAGCGCAGGAGGTGCGACCCGTGTCCAGCCAGCGCATCAGGCATGCGACGGCCAGGGCCTCTCGTACAAATGCGAATTCTAAGCATTTGCACCGCCCTACAATCAAGGAATGTTTCTCAAGGTCTCCCAACTCGGGGTGCGCTATGCCGGCCGCCCGCAGGCCGCCGTCCAAGGCGTTTCACTGAACCTGAACGCCGGTGACATCGGCGTGCTGATCGGCCCCTCCGGCTGCGGCAAGACCACCTTGCTGCGCGCCGTGGCCGGGCTCGAGCCCGTGAGCAGCGGCGAAATCCGCCTGCAGGACCAGATCGTGGGCAGCGCCACGGTCTCGCTGCCGCCCGAGCAGCGGCGCATCGGCATGGTGTTCCAGGACTACGCGCTGTTCCCGCACCTGAGCGTGGGCGCGAATGTGGCGTTCGGCATCCATGCGCTGCGCAAGAGCGAACAGGCGGCGCGCGTGGCCGAGGTGCTGACCCTGGTCGGCCTTGAAGGCAGCGCCGGGCGCTTTCCGCACGAGCTGTCGGGCGGGCAGCAGCAGCGCGTGGCGCTGGCACGCGCGCTCGCGCCGCGCCCGCAGCTGATGCTGCTGGACGAGCCGTTTTCCAACCTCGACGTCGACCTGCGCGAGCGGCTCGCGCACGAAGTGCGCACTATCCTCAAGGCCGCGGGCGCGACCGCGCTGTTCGTGACCCACGACCAGCTCGAAGCGTTTGCCATCGGCGACATGATCGGCGTGATGAACCACGGCGAGCTGCACCAATGGGACGACGCCTACACGCTCTACCACCGGCCGGCGACGCGCTTCGTCGCCGACTTCATCGGCCATGGCGTGTTCCTGCCCGCGCGCCTGGTGATGCGCGAGAGCGGCGTGGTCGCGCAGACACCGCTGGGCGAACTCCGCGACCTGGCCGAATGCCCGCTGCCCGCGAGCTACCCCGACGGCGAATGCGATGTGCTGCTGCGCGCCGATGACGTGGTGCACGTCGACGACGCCCCGGTCAAGGCGCAGATCGTGCGCAAGTCATTTCGCGGCTCGGAATTCCTCTACACCATGCGCCTGGCCAGCGGCCAGACGGTGATGGCCCATGTGCCCAGCCACCATAACCATGAGATAGGCGAATGGGTGGGGATGGCGCTGGCGATGGAGCATGTGGTGGCGTTTCCGAGGGAATAGAACGAAACATCCTTTGCATGGAGCGCGGCGTTTACGCCCCCGCGAAGCTATCCCGCTTCGCCCTTCTGACTGCGCCTGGCGCGCGCAGGGCCCGGGCTGGCAGGTGTGCCGAAGGACACACCTGCTTCGTTGACTAACTCGCCGCGGTTGTTCGAGCGCAGCGCCGAAGGCGCGTAGCGAGTTCCGCGGCGCAGCCCGGGACCGAGCACGGCAGGTTGCCCGCAGCGCAGCGGAGGGTCGCAGACAGCAGGGCTCGCCTTTCTTTTGGGTACTTTTCTTTGGCGAAGCAAAGAAAAGTACCTCGGCTGCCGGGCCGAGACCCGGCTCCTGCCCGCAGGCAAGCCACTGCGGGGTGAACAGACCCTAGCGCTTCGCGCCCAACAACTTATCCAAAAACTGCCTCGCCCGCTCGCTCTGCGGATTGGAAAAGAAAGCATCCGGCGCCGCCTGCTCGATGATCTGCCCCTGGTCCATGAACACCACGCGGTCGGCGACCGAGCGCGCGAATTCCATTTCGTGGGTCACGCAGACCATGGTGATGCCCTGGCCCGCGAGCTCGACCATCACGTCAAGCACTTCGTGCACCATTTCCGGGTCCAGCGCCGACGTGGGCTCGTCGAACAGCAGGATCTGCGGCGACAGGCACAGCGCGCGCGCGATCGCCACGCGCTGCTGCTGGCCGCCCGAGAGCTGCTGCGGAAACTTGTGCGCCTGCTCGGCAATGTGCACGCGCTCGAGCTGGGCCAGCGCCTGGGCTTCGGCCTCGGCGCGCGGCACCTTGCCGACATTGCGCGGCGCGAGCGTCAGGTTGTCGAGCACGCTCAGGTGCGGAAACAGATTGAACTGCTGGAACACCATGCCCACGCTGCGGCGCACCTGCTGCACCGCGCGCAGGTCTTCGCGGCCCTCGACGGCCAGCGCCACCCCGCCCACGGACAGGCGGCCTTCCTGGAAAGGTTCGAGCGCGTTGATGCAGCGGATCAGCGTCGACTTGCCCGAGCCCGACGGGCCGCAGACCACGAGGCGCTCTCCGCGCGCGATCTCGAGATCGATGTCGCGCAGCACATGGAAGTCACGCCCGAACCATTTGTTCAGGCGCTCGAAGCGGACCATGGGAGTGTCTGGCATGCAGCTCTTCTTTCAACGGGCCAGGCCGCGTGCATGCCGCTGCTCGACCCACAGGCTGTAGCGTGACATGGCCGCGCAGACCACAAAATAGATCGCGGTGATGAACAGGTAGCCCTCCACCATGAAAGGGCGCCAGACCGGGTCGCCGCTGAGCGCCAGGCCCAGCGATCCGGTCAGCTCGTAAAGGCTCACGATGGTGATCAGCGAGCTGTCCTTGAAGATCGAGATGAAGCTGTTCATCAGCCCCGGCACCACGGCGCCCAGCGCCTGGGGCAGCACCACCAGGCGCTGCGTCTGCCACCAGGTCAGGCCAATGCTGTCCGCAGCCTCGAGCTGGCCCTGGGGCACGGACTGCAGGCCCGCGCGCACGGTCTCGGCAAGATAAGCGGCGGCAAACAACGAAATGCCCAGCAGCACGCGCAGCAGCACATCGGGCGTCGCGCCCACGGGCAGGAACAGCGGGAACAGGAAGCTCGCCATGAACAGCACGGAAATCAAGGGCACGCCGCGCACCAGTTCGATGAACAGCGCGCTCAGGCCACGGATCGCAGGCATGCGCGAACGCCTGCCCAGCGCGAGCAGCACGGCCAGCGGGCAGGCCAGCACGATGGACAGCGTGGTCAGCATCAGCGTCAGCGGCAGCCCCCCCCAGCGCTCGGTCGGCACACGCGTCAGGCCGGCGACGCCGCCCAGCATCAGCGCAAAGAACACGGCCCAGACCAGCACCCAGGCGAGCACCAGCCAGCGCGTCCAGAAAAGGCGCACGCCGCTGGCGATCACCAGCGCCAGCAGCAGCCCGGTCGCGAGCAGCGGCCGCCATTGTTCTTCGAGCGGGTAGCGGCCCAGCAGGATCAGCCGGTGTTTTTCGGTGACCACGCCCCAGCAGGCGCCGATGCCGCGCGCGGCCTGGCAGGCGTCGGCGTCGGCCTGCCAGACGGCGCGCCACAGCAGCCAGTCGAGCGCGCCGGGCAGCGCCCACAGCGCCCAGGCCAGCAGCGCCAGCGTGGTCAGCGCGCTGACCCAGCTGCCGAACAGCTCGCGCCGCACCCAGGCGCGCAGCCCGCCGACACTGGGCGGTGCCGCGCGTGCCGCAACAGGAGGTGTTTGCAGCATGCTCATGGCTCCTGCCGCGCCAGGTCACGGTGGTCGAGCCGGCTCATCAGCAGCGCCGTCGCCAGCGACAGCGTCAGATAGACCAGCATCACGATGGCAATGCATTCGAGCGCGCGGCCGGTCTGATTGAGGCTGGTGTTGGCGATCGACACCAGGTCGGGGTAGCCCACGGCCACGGCCAGCGAGGAATTCTTGGTCAGGTTCAGGTACTGGTTGGTCAGCGGCGGCGCCATCACGCGCAGCGCCTGCGGCCCGGTGACCAGGCGCAGCGTCTGCCAGCGGCTCAGCGCAATGCTTTGCGCGGCCTCGATCTGGCCGCGCGGCACGGACGCAATGCCGGCGCGCACCACTTCAGCGACAAAGGCCGCGGTGTAGAACGTCAGGCCGGCGAGCACGGCCAGGAACTCGGGCGACAGCGCGGCGCCGCCGTCGATCGCAAAGCCGTCGATCACCGGCACGCTCCAGTGCCAGCCATCCGCGCCGTGCTGCGCAAACGGCAGTATCAGCCCCGACTTGCTCAGGAAAATCCCTTCGCCCCAGGACCAGGCTTCGGTCGTGTCGGGCAGGTATTCGACCAGCAGCAGGTACCAGACCAGCAGTTGCACCAGCAGCGGCACATTGCGAAACAGCTCGACATAGCCGCGGCACAGCGCGCGCACCGGCAGGTTGCGCGAAAAGCGCCCCACTCCTATGAGCGCGCCCAGCAGCGTGCACAGCACCACGCCCGCGAAGGCCACGCGCAGCGTGTTGAGCAGGCCGACGAGAAACGCGCGCCAGTAGGTGTCGGTGGATTCGAAGGCTATCGGCTGTTCGCCGATATCGAAGCCCGCGGTCTGGCCGAGAAAATCCCAGCCGCTCTGGATGCCGCGCGCGGCCATGTTGACCTGGGTGTTGTGCACCAGCCAGCCGACCAGCGCGGCGACTCCCAGCACGGCCAGCAGTTGCCACAGCCGTGCGCGCGTGGCCGGGTGGTGCCAGGACCAGCCCGGCCGGGGCCGGGGCGGCGCGGGCCGCGCGGGGATCAGGGAGTCCTGGCGCTCAACGCTCATCGCACCGGCAAGGCGTACATCAGGCCGCCATCGGTCCAGAGCTTGTTCTTGCCCCGGGCCAGGCCCACAGGCGTCTTCTCGCCGACGTTGCGCTCGTAGATCTCGCCGTAGTTGCCCACGGCCTTGATCGCGCGCACCAGCCATTCCTTGTCCAGGCCCAGCAGCTTGCCTGTGTCCTCGGTCTTGCCCAGCAGGCGGCCAACGACGGGGTCGGTGGTGTCGACCTTGAGCTTGTCCACATTCGCCTGGGTGATGCCGTTCTCCTCGGCTTCGACCAGGCCGTGCACGACCCAGCGCACCACGGCCAGCCACTCGTCATCGCCGCGGCGCACCAGCGGGCCCAGCGGCTCCTTGGAAATCAGGTCCGTGAGAATGACGTGTTCCTTGGAGTCCTTGGCTTCCTTGGCGCGCACCGAGGCCAGGCCCGAGGCATCGGTCGTGTAGGCCTGGCAGCGGCCCGCGAAATACGCGGCATTGGCGGCATCGAACTTGTCGAACACCACGGGCTTGAGGTTGAGATTGTGGATGCGCGAGAAGTCGGTCATGTTCTTCTCGGAGGTCGTGCCCGACTGCACGCAGACCGTCGCGCCCTTGAGCTGCCTGGCGCTTTGCACCTTGGTCTTGGCCGGCACCATGAAGCCCTGGCCGTCATAGAACACCACGGCGGTGAACGCCAGGCCCATCGAGGCGTCGCGCGTGAGCGTGACCGAGGTATTGCGCGACAGCACATCGACTTCGCCCGACTGCAGCGCGGTGAAGCGCTGCTGCGAGGCCAGCGGCACCCACTTGACCTTGTTCGCATCGCCCAGCAGCGCCGCGGCAATGGCCTTGCCCACGTCCACATCAAGGCCGCTCCACCGGCCCTGGCTGTCCGCGGCCGAGAAGCCCGGCACGCCACTGCTGATGCCTATGCTGATCTGGTCACGCTGCTTGATGGTGTCTAGCGTCTTGCCCGCATGGGCCGTAGTCACCCCGGCCAGAGCCAGGGCCAGCAGGGAAAAACGGGAAATTTTCATGGATCCACCTGTAGCTGTGATGTGAAAAAGCCGAGCGCGCAGGGTAACGCATGTGCTGCGCGCTGCGCTGGGTCTTCAAACCTGTAGGTTATCGCGGTTTTCGGCAATGCCCATGCGCGAAAAACGACTAAGCGCGCCGGAGACGGTCGACTTCGGCTTGCAAGTCGCGTGCCCAGGTGCGCCGGTCGCGGCCTTCGGCGGTCTGCTGTTCGCCATAGCCTACGCGCGCAATGATCGCGGGCGCGCTGAGCGTGCGCCATACGGAAGTCCACAGCGGCGTGTCGCCCGCATAGATCGGTGCTTCGCTGTCCTCGCCCGTGGCCGGGTCGATGAAGCGCAGGCCCAGCGGCTGCACGGGCGCGCCGGACTGCAGCGCGGCTTCGATCAGGTTGGCGCGAAACGGCAGCATTTCGCGGCCTTCGCCGGTCGTGCCTTCGGGGAACACGGCGAGCACATCGCGCTGCGCCAGCGCCTGGGCCATGACGTTCACCAGGCGCAGCGTGTCGCGGCGCGAGTTGCGATCGATATAGAGCGTGCCCGCGGCGCGCGCCAGCGTGCCCAGCACCGGCCAGGACGCGACGTCGGACTTGGAAATGAAGCGGCAGTGGCGCGCCGCATGCAGCACCGGGATGTCCAGCCACGACAGGTGGTTGGCGACCAGCAGCACCGGGCCGTTGACGGGCGGCGTGCCGTGCACCTGCAGCTCCACGCCCACGCGCGGCAGCAGGCCGCGCGCCCAGGCCTGGACATGGGCATTGCGCTGCGCCACCGACAGGCGCGGAAAGCGCCAGAAGATGGTCCACAGCCCGTGCAGCAGGTGGGCTGTAAGGCGCAGCAGGCGTGCGCCGGCGCGGCCGCGCCGCACCCAGATTTGCTCAGCCACGCTCGAAGGCAATGCGCCCCGCGACCAGCGTGCAGCGCACGCGGGCCGGCAGCTCGTAGCCGCCAAACGGCGTGCACTTGCCCTGGCTGACCAGCGCGTCGGGCGTGACTTTCCAGTGGCTTTCGGGGTCGACGATGCACAGGTCGGCCGCGCCGCCGACCTGCAGCTGGCCGATCTGCGACTGCAACTCGCCCAGCGCCGTGCCCAGCACGCGCGCGGGCGCGGCCGTGACGACTTCGATCGCGCGCGCCAGGGGAACCTCTTGCGCCTGCGACCACTTGACGGCCAGCGACAGCAGCAGCTCGACGCCGGTCGCGCCGGGTTCGGCTTCGGCAAACGGCAGCACCTTGGCGTCGTCATCGACGGGCGTGTGATCGGACACCAGCGCGTCTATCGTGCCGTCGGCCAGCGCAGCCGACAGCGCGTCGCGGTCGCGCTGCTGGCGCAGCGGCGGGTTCAGGCGCGCGCTGCTGTCGAAGTAGCCGATGTCGGTATCGGTCAGGTGCAGCGAATTGATGCTCACGTCGGCCGTGATGCTCAGGCCTTCGGCCTTGGCGCGGCGCACCAACTCGACGCCCGCGGCGCTCGACAGCCGGCACAGGTGCACGCGCGCCGCGGTGCCGCGGATCAGCTCGAAAATCGTGTGCAGCGCAATCGTCTCGGCCGCCACGGGCACGCCCGACAAGCCCATGCGCGTGGCCAGCGGGCCGCTCGCGGCCACGCCCTTGCCCAGGTGCATTTCCTGCGGGCGCAGCCAGACCGTGTAGCCATAGGTGGCGGCGTACTGCAGCGCGCGCTGCAGCGTCTGCGTGCTGGCCAGCGACACATCGGCCTGGCCAAAGCCCACGCAGCCCGACCCGGTCAGCTCGTTCATTTCGGTCAGCACTTCGCCGGCCAGGCCGCGCGTGAGCGCGCCCAGCGGGAACAATCTCGACTGGTTGAGCTTCTCGGCACGGAACTTGAGCATCTCGACCAGGCCCTGCTCGTCGAGCACGGGGTCGGTGTCGGGCGGGCAGACCAGGCTGGTCACGCCGCCGGCGACGCTGGCCGCCATTTCGCTTTGCAGCATGCCTTCGTGTTCGTGGCCGGGCTCGCGCAGGCGCACGGCAAGGTCGACCAGGCCGGGCAGCACCCAGCAGCCCTTGGCGTCAATCACGCGGTCGGGCACGAAGCCCGCGGGCAGGGTGCCGATCGCGGCAATGCTGGCCGCATCGACGGCGATGTCGCAGACCTGGTCAAAACCGCGAGCCGGGTCGATGACACGGCCGTTCTGGATCAGTAGTTTCATACTTCACACCCAATGCCCCGTCCGGTCACGGACGGCTAGCAAAAATTTCGAATCAATGATTGACAGCGCATGCGCGCAGCGTTTGAAACTGGCCTGCCCCAGCCTGGGGGCAGCGAGGAAGGGCCGCCCCGCACCGAGGCTGCCGTCCCCCTCCACCGAAGGATGAGAGGGGGAAGCGCCGCAGGCGCTCAGGGGGTGTTCCATATTTAGGCTTCGTTGCCGGCAACAATGGACATCACGGCCATGCGCACGGCAATGCCGAACGAGACCTGCGACAGGATCACGGCCTGCGGGCCGTCGACCACTTCGGAATCGATCTCCACGCCGCGGTTGATGGGGCCTGGGTGCATCACGATGGCGTCGGGCTGGGCCAGGCGCAGCTTCTCGGCCGTGAGACCGAAGGCCTTGAAATATTCCTGGCTCGAGGGCAGCAGCGCGCCCGTCATGCGTTCGTTCTGCAGGCGCAGCATGATGATCACGTCGGCGTCGCGTATGCCTTCTTCCAGCGTGTGGAACACGCGCACGCCCATCAGCGACAGGTCGGAAGGCACGAGCGTGCGCGGGCCGACCACGCGCACTTCGGCCGCGCCCAGCGTGGTGAGCGCATGGATGTCCGAGCGCGCGACGCGCGAGTGCAGCACGTCGCCTACGATGGCCACGCGCAGGTTGGAGAAATCCTTCTTGTAGTGGCGGATGGTGTACATGTCCAGCAGCCCCTGCGTGGGGTGGGCATGGCGGCCGTCGCCGGCGTTCACCACGTGCACGTGCGGCGCGACATGCTGGGCCACGAGGTAGGGCGCGCCCGACTCGCTGTGGCGCACGACGAAGATGTCGGCGGCCATGGCCGACAGGTTGGCGATGGTGTCGAGCAGCGACTCGCCCTTGCTGGCCGAGCTGCGCGCGATGTCGAGGTTGAACACGTCGGCCGACAGCCGCTTGGCGGCGATCTCAAACGTGGTGCGCGTGCGCGTGCTGTTCTCGAAGAACAGGTTGAACACGCTCTTGCCGCGCAGCAGCGGCACCTTCTTGACTTCGCGGTCGTTGACGCTCACGAAGTTGGCCGCGGTGTCGAGGATATGCGTCAGGATGTCCTTGGACAGGCCTTCGGTCGACAGCAGGTGAATCAACTCACCGTTCTTGTTGAGCTGGGGATTGCGCTTGTACAACACGGTCAGGCCTCTTGGATGCGGAAATGGAAGCGCCCCTGCTCGTCGCGCGCCAGCGCCAGCGCCTGGGCGGGCGGCAGCGCGATGCGGGCCGCGGCGAAGTCGGCCTGGATGGGCAGCTCGCGCCCACCGCGGTCGACCAGCACGGCCAGGCGCACGCAGTCGGGCCGGCCGTAGTCGTAGAGTTCGTTGAGCACGGCGCGGATGGTGCGGCCCGTGTAGAGCACGTCGTCGAGCACCAGGATGTCGGCGCCGTTGACGTCGAAGTCGATCTGCGTCTGGGCGCTGGTGGCCATGCCGCGCTGCGCGAAGTCGTCGCGGTGCAGCGCCGAGGACAGCACGCTGGGCGTGCCGGGCAGGTTCAGGTCCTTGTGCAGGCGCTCGACCAGCCAGGCACCGCCCGAAGTGATGCCCGCCAGGCGCGTCGAAGCTCCCATGAGGCTGCGCACGCCGCGCAGCAGTTCACGGTACAGCGCCTCGGCGTCGAGCACCAGGCTGCCGCTACCGGCGATGGGATCGTTCATGGAAGACTCCTCAAAAACTGTTCAAGAATGATGCAGGCCGACGCGGCATCGGCGTCGCGCGCGCCGCCCGACAGCGCCTCGGTCGTGCTGTAGCGCTCGTCGACCTCGAACACCTGCAGGCCGAAGCGCCCGCGCAGCTGGCGGCCGAACTTGAGCGCACGCGCGGTGTTCTCGTGGGCCGCGCCGTCGGGGTGGTAAGGCACGCCTATCACCAGCGCGTCGGGCTGGAACTCCTTGATGCGCGCGGCGACCTGCAGCATGCGCGCATCCGCGCCTTCGGCCTTGATCGTCGCCTGCGGCGTTGTGAGCCCCAGCATGCGGCTGCCCGTGGCCACGCCCGTGCGCTTGGTGCCGAAGTCAAAGGCCAGGAAACTCTGGAAATGCGCGGGCACGACGACGGGCGCGCGCAGCGGCGCGTCCGTGGGCGCGCGCAGCGGCGCGTCCGTGGGCGCGCGCGCAGGCGACGGTGCCGGCGGCACCGTGTCGGGAGCGTCGCTCATGCGTGCCCCACTTCCGGGGACAGCGACCAGGCCTGCAGGCCCAGCAGGGCCAGCGCGCGGTCGTAGCGCTCGGCCACCGGGGCTTCGAAAATCAGCCCCACGTCGGCGCCCACCGTAAGCCAGGTGTTTTCCGACAGTTCGGATTCCAGCTGGCCTTCGCCCCACGAGGCATAGCCCAGCGAGACAAACACCCGGCGCGGGCCGGCGCCGTTGGACAGCGCTTCGAGCACGTCCTTGGAAGTCGTCATCTCGAGCCCGCCGGGAATGGTCATGGTCGAGGCATAAATGGATTCCTCGGCGACGATGCCCTCGGCGAGGAAGGCGTCGTGCAGCACGAAGCCGCGGTCGGTCTGTACCGGGCCACCCCGGTACACCACGTCGGTGCGCAGGTCTTCGCGCCCGAGGGAAAGGTCGATCTTGTCGAGCAGGCCTTCAAGGCTCAATGGCATGGGCTTGTTGATGATCAAGCCCAGAGCGCCACGCTCACTGTGCTCGCACAGGTACACCACGCTGCGCGAAAAAGACTCATCTTCGACGCCGGGCATGGCGATCAGAAAATGGTGCGTCAAGTTGATAGGCGCAGAATCAGCGGGCATTCCCAGATTTTAACGGTGATCCATGGCACTTTCGGGCCCTGTGGGCTTGGTCTGGTTGCGACGCGACCTGCGCACGCACGACCACGCCGCCCTTTTTCATGCTTTGCGCGGCTGCGCGCAGGTGCATTGCGTCTTTCTTTTCGACGATTCCATCCTCGCGCCGCTGCCACGCGCCGACCGGCGTGTCGAGTTCATCCAGCGCAGCCTGGTCTCGCTCGATGCGCAGTTGCGCGCGCTCTCTGGCCACGCCGACGCCGGCCTGATCGTACGCCAGGGGCTGGCCGCGCAGGAAATTCCGCGCCTGGCGCAACAACTGGGCGCGACGGCGGTATTCGCCAACCACGATGACGAGCCCCAGGCGCTGGCGCGCGATGCGCGCGTGCGCGCCGCGCTGCAGGCCAACGGCGTGGCACTGCACACCTACAAGGACCATGTGATTTTCGAGCGCGACGAAGTGCTGACGCTGGCGGGCGCGCCGTTCAGCGTGTTCACGCCCTACAAGAACGCCTGGCTGCGCAAGCTCAACGCCTTCTATCTTTCGTCCTACCCCGTCGAGCGTTACGCAAGCCGCCTCGCACCCCGGCCCGCGGGCTATTGCCGGCTGCCCACGCTGGCCGAGATCGGCTTCGAGGCCACCAATCTGCAGCAGCTGGCTTTGCCCACCGGCAGCGAAGGCGCGGCGCAACTGCTTGCCGACTTCGTTCCGCGGCTCGCGCACTATGGCGAGGCGCGCGACTTTCCGGCCGTCAAGGGCCCGAGCTATCTGAGCGTGCACCTGCGCTTTGGCACCGTGTCGATACGCGAGCTCGCCCGCCTGGCCTGGACCGAATCGTCGCAGCGCCAGAGCCCGGGCGCGGCCGTCTGGCTCAGCGAACTCATCTGGCGCGATTTCTACCACCAGATCCTGGCCCACCATCCGCGCGTGGTGACGCAGGCCTTCAAGCCCGCGTACGACGCCATCGTCTGGGAAAGCGGCGCCGAGGCCGAACGCCTGTTCGCCGCCTGGTGCGAAGGCCGCACGGGCTACCCGCTGGTCGACGCGGCCATGGGCCAGCTCAACCAGACCGGCTATATGCACAACCGGCTGCGCATGGTCGTGGCGAGCTTTCTGGTCAAGGACCTGGGAATCGACTGGCGCTGGGGCGAGCAGTATTTCGCCGAGCAGCTCAACGATTTCGACCTGGCCGCGAACAACGGCGGCTGGCAATGGGCGGCGTCTACAGGCTGTGACGCCCAGCCCTACTTCCGTATCTTCAACCCCATCAGCCAGAGCGAGAAGTTCGATGCCGCGGGCCGCTTTATCCGCCGCTATCTGCCGCAGCTCGCCGCCTTGCCCGACAAGCTGATCCACGCGCCATGGAAGGCCGGGCCGCTGGAGCTGGCCGCGGCGGGGCTGTCGCTGGTCGATGCGGGCCAGGCCTTGGGCCCTTCGAGCTATCCGCGCCCCATCGTGGACCATGCCGAGGCAAGGGATAAGACGCTGGCGAGGTATTCGGTGGTCAAGGGGGCTGCGGTTAACTCCGCCCGCTAAGAAAAAGCGCGCTTTCGGTCTCTAGTCTGGACGTTCACCCTTCGACGCGGCCGGCGAGGCAAGCTCAAGGAGAACGTGGGTTAGCGCGCAGTCAAAAACCCGTTCGGGCTGAGCCTGTCGAAGCCCAGGTATTCAACGGTTTTCACGCCGCGCCAATGGCTTACGCCATCGACGTCGTCTGAGCCGCAGACAGTGCAGCATAACGCTGCACCAGGCTCAGCAATTCCTCATCGGAATACGGCTTGCCCAGGTAGTGGTTCACGCCGATTTGCTGCGCATGTTCGCGGTGTTTCTGCGCGATGCGCGAGGTGATCATGATGATGGGCAGATCGTGCAGCCGCGCGTCGGCGCGGATATGGCGCGCGAGATCGAAGCCGTCCATGCGCGGCATTTCGATGTCGGACAGCACCACCGCCGGGCGCGCGCCCTGCAGTTTTTCCAGCGCCTGCAGGCCGTCGGACGCGACTTCGACACGGTAGCCTTCGCGCTGCAGCAGGCGCTGGGTCACGCGGCGCACGGTGATCGAGTCGTCGACCACCAGCACCAGCGGCACTTCGCCCGCGCCCGCGGCCTGGGGCTGGACGGTGGCCACGCCGTCGCCGCCGGCAAGCTGCACCGCCGCAGCAGGCTGGCGCCGCAGCTGTTCGCGCACCTGCTCGCCATAGACCGTGGCCAGTGCCACCGGGTTGTAGATCAGCACCACCGCGCCCGAGGCCAGCACCGACATGCCGGTCAGGCCCGGCAGGCGCGCGAGCTGCGGCCCCAGGGGCTTCACAACCAGTTCCTGGTTGCCCAGCACTTCGTCCACATGCAGCGCCAGCCGCTGGGCCGCGCTGCGCAGGATCACCACGGCGCGGGTCTTGCCCACGCCTTCGAGGCTTTGCGCAGACGTCTGCCACAGCGCGCCGCCCCAGAAGAACGGCAGGGCCTGCTCGCTGCCGGGCTCGTCGAGCTGGCCGCTGGCATAGGCCTGCTCCAGCGCCGCCAAAGGCACGCGGCGCACGATCTCGACCAGATTCGCGGGCACGCCCACGGCGAACTGGCCCACGCGCAGCATCACCACCTGCGTCACCGCCGTGGTCAGCGGCAATACCAGCGCGAACGACGAGCCCGCACCCGGCGTGCTCTGGGTTTCTATGCGCCCGCCGAGCGCATTGACTTCGGAGCGCACCACGTCCATGCCGATGCCGCGCCCGGACACGCCGGTCACTTCGGTCGCCGTCGTGAAGCCCGGCTGGAAGATCAGCTGCCCGGCTTGCTCGGCGGTGATGGCCGCGTCTTCGGCGGCCAGGCCGCGCGCGACGGCCACGGCGTGAATGCGCTTGAGGTCCAGCCCCGCGCCGTCGTCGTCGAAGCGCACGCGCACGTCGTTGCCTTCGTGCTGCAGCGTCACGCTGATGGTGCCGGTCGCGGCCTTGCCCCGGGCCTCGCGCTGCGCGGGCAGTTCAATGCCGTGGGCCACGCAGTTGCGCAGCAGGTGCTCGAACGCCGGCACCATGCGGTCGAGCACGCCGCGGTCCATTTCAATGGTGCCGCCGACGATGTTCAGCCGCACCTGCTTGCCCATTTCCTTGGACGTCTGGCGCACCACGGCGTACAGGCGCTCGGAAATGGCGTCGAATTCGACCATGCGCGTGCGCAGCAGATCGCGCTGCAGGTCGCGCGCCTGGCGGCCCTGGGCGACGAGATCGTCTTCGGCGGCGGCGAGGTCGCGCTGCAGGTTGCGCTGCACCGTGGCCACGTCGTTGACCGACTCGGCCATCATGCGCGTGAGTTCCTGCACGCGTGTGAAGCGGTCGAACTCCAGCGGGTCGAAGCCCGCGGCCGAATCCTTGGAGAGCGCGAGCCGCGACTGCATCTGCGTCTCGGCCTGGACTTCGATGTCGCGCAGTTGCTGGCGCAGGCGCTCGAGGTTGCCGTTGAGGTCGTGCAGCGAGCTGCGCGCCTGCGCCAGGCGCGCGTCGATGCGCGAACGCGCGATCAGCACTTCGCCCGACTGGTTGATCAGCCGGTCGAGCAGCTGGCCGCGCACGCGCACCGACTGCTGCGAGGCCGAACGCCCGGCCGTGAGCGGGACAATCGGCGTGAACGTAGCCGCGCGCAGGCCGGCATTGCGCTCGCGCGCCGGCTCGGCCGGCATGGGCGCCGTGGGCTCGGCGGGCGGCGCCGCGGCAATTTCCTCGCCCAGCGCGCGCAATGCGCCGAAATGCGCATTGAGCGTGTCGAAACTGCCCAGCAGCGGCTCTATCTGTACGGCCTGCGCCGCCTGTGCGTCGATGTGCTCTATCGCCGACTCGAGCCGGTGGGTGATTTCACCCAGGCGCATCGCGCCAGCCAGCCGTGCGCTGCCCTTGAGCGTGTGCAGCGCGCGCAGGCTCGCATTGCGCGCCTCGAGCCGCTGCGGGTGCGCGGCCCAGTCGCGCAGCGCCGTGCCCAGCACCGGCAGCAGCTCGGCCGCCTCTTCCTCGAAAATCGGGAACAGGTCGGGGTCGAGCGCATCGAGCGCTTCGATGTCGTCATCGATGTCGCTGTCCATGCCCACGGCAAGCGCCAGCGCGGCGTCGATCGGGTCCGGCTTCGGCGCCGGGGCTTGCGGCTCGAATGCAATGGCCTCGGGTTGCGCCTCGGCTGCGGCTTCGCGCTGCGGCTGCGTTTCAGCCGCCTGCTGCGCCCTGGCCTGTTCAGCCGCGTCGGCGTCCAGCTCCTGCGCCCAGATCGCGTCTTCGGCATCGAGGCCCGGGGCCACGCTGCCCTCACCGGCAATGCGGTCGATTTCGCTGTCGAGCACCTGCTGCAGCGCGGCTTCCACGGCCGGCAGCGGCGTCTTGAGAAAGCCCGCGGCGAACTGGTGCAGCAGGCGGCGGATCTCATTGGCCGCGCCCTGGAACGCAGCCAGTTGCTGCGCATCGCCGCGGCCTTGCGGGCGCACGTGCATCAGCGCGTGCTCGAGCGCGCGCGACAGAAGCGACAAGTCCTTGAAGCCCACGGTCGCCGAACTGCCGGCCAGCGAATGCGCCCAGCCCACGGCTTCCTCGGGCTGGGGGCGGTGCGCTTCGAGCGCCCATTCCTGCAGCGCCACATCGAGGCGGCGCGACCACTCGTCGGCTTCGTTCAGATAGACGTTGTACAGCGGCAGGTGGATGCGCAGGCCGTCGATCACCTTGACATTGTCGTCGACGGGCTCGGGTTCAGGCTCGGGTTCGGGCTCGGGTGGCAGCGCGGCCTCGGGCACAGGCCCGGCCACGGGCGCAGCTTCTGGCTCCGAAGCAAGTTCCATGACCGGCTCGGCTTCAGGCACAGGTTCCTGGGCGGGCGCGATGTCGGGCACGGCAGCGGGCGCCACCACCGGCACGCTGTCGGCGGCGGGCGCGGCCTGCGCGCCGGACGTCCATGTCCAGCCTTCGTCCAGGGGCGCGGCAACGGGCGCCGCGGGCGATTCGGCGCGCTGCGGCGGCTGCGCCGCGTCGTCCTCGATCTGGGTATCGTCCCAGCCGGGTGTGTCGTCTAGCCACTCCTGGCCCGACTCGGCCTCGGCGCCCTGCGCGATGGGCTCGACGGCAGGCGGCTCGGGCACCGGCGCGGCATCGGGCAAGCGCTCGCTGGCCTGGAGCGCGGACTCAAAGGCGGCAAAATCGATTTCCTCGACAACGCCCGGCAGCGCGGGCAAAGGCGTGGTGTCGCCATCGGTGCCCGTTTCCTGCACCCCGGGCAGAAGTTCTTCGGCCGCAGGCGCTGGCACCTGCCGGCGACGGCGCAGCGATGGCTGCAGCGCCACGGGTGCGCGCTGGCCATCAAGGCGCATCGCATCGGCCGCGGCGCGAAACGGCGTCGCCGACCAGTCCTGGTCCTGGCCGTCGGCAATCGCCTGGGTCCAGGCGGCAAACGCCTGCAAGGCGTCGCGCGCCAGCGCCTGCCAGGCGGGCGGCATGGCCTTTTGCTCGCCCAGCCAGGCGTTGAGCATCTGCTCCATGGCCCAGCCGGCTTCGCCGAACTCGTCGAGCCCGACCATGCGCGCGCTGCCCTTGAGCGTGTGAAAGACCCGGCGCAAGCTGGTCTGTGCGTTCCACTGTTCAGCGTCGCCGGCCAGCGCATCGAGCGCCTCGAGGCCTTGGCCCACGACTTCGCGCGCTTCCTCGAGGAAGATCCCGCGCAGTTCCTCGTCCGTGTCTTCATCGGCCACGCTCAACGGCGCGGCCGCAGGGGCGGCAACGGGCTGCGGCAGGGCGTCGGCCACGGCCGGCGCTGCAGCGACGGGTACCGGTTGCGCGGCCACCGGCGCCGCGGCAACCGGGAGCACCGGCGCCACAGGCTGGGCGGCGCGCGCTTCGACATGCTGCGTCTGCGCCTGGGGCGCGTCGCTGGCACGTACGCGGTTGCGGCCCATGATGATGCGCAGCTCGCCCAATGTCTCGTCATAGACGAACAGCTGGCGCGCGAGATTGCGCTGGTAGCTGAGCATGTCGATCAGAAAGCCCAGCGCACCGAGGTTGGCGCCCAGCCGCGCAAAGACCGGGGGCTGGCCGGCCGCGGGGATCTCGTTGCGCATCAGCTGCTCGACGGTATCGCGCATGCGCGCCACGGCCAGGCAGGCCTGCTCCAGGCCCAGCACCGACAGCACGCCGCGCATCTGCGCCATGTGCTGCGCCGCCTGGGCCAGCACATCGACCTGGGCCGGCTGGCGGAAGAACTGGTCGAGCAGGTTTTCGGCCTCGGCCAGCGTGGTGCGCAGTTCGCCCACCACGCTGCCCATGGTCTGGCTGTCGCTCACATGCCGGTAGAGATCCTCCATCCAGGGTTCCAGCGGCTGCGACTCCATGCCTTGGCGCACTTCATCCAGGCGCTGCGCGAGCCGGCCCGAATGCGCGGCCATGGATTCGTCGGCCAGTTCCGGCGACGCGAGCGCCGCCTGGAGATAGAGGATGGCGGTCGCGACTTCGAGCGCCAGCGCCGGCGCCGGTGGCTCGCCGCTGCGCGCCATCGATTCGATCACGCGCTGCAGCGCGCGCGCCAGCCCGGTGCTGTCGGGGTAGAGCTTGTTGAGCGAATCACAGACCTGGCCGAACTGCTCGACCACGGGCTTGATCTTGCTGCGGTCGCCGCCGGCCAGCGCCGACCAGCATTCGGTCGCCGTGGCCACGCGCTTGCGCGCCTGCGCGAGCAGCGCGGGATCGAAACGGCCAAAGCGCGGCCGCTCGTAGTCGACCGCCGGGTGGCGCGCCAGGCCAAAGGATTCGCGCACCGCGCGCAGCACCGGCGCCTGGGTGCCAGGCTCGGCCGCCTGCGCGCAGAAGAACAGCAGGTCCTGGGTCAGCCGCTCGGGCAGGCGCTGGTCGCCCTTGGCCATGGCCGCGTACTGCATCAGCACGCGCGAAGCCGCGCGCTTGGCGTAGACGTCGGGCTTGATCAGGCCCTGCGCGAACGCGTCGAAGAAGCCGGCCGCGATCTTCCAGAACGTTCGCGCATCGGGCTCGTTCTGCGCGGCGACAAAGCCCAGGCAGACCGCGCGCAGCTGGGCCGCGGCAGCGGGATTGCCGGTCTTGACCAGCGCCAGCACGCCCGCGTCGAGCAGCGCGCGCGCCTGCGGGCCATAGGCCAGCGCCGGCGTGCTTTCGGGCAGCGCGGGCTCGTGCATGCGCCGCTCGGCGGGCCACAGATCGGCCGGATGCACCTTGTCGTTGCCGGCCAGCGATTGCACCGCGCGGTACTGGGGAAACAGCGCCACGGCGGGCACGGCCCTGCCGGCCAGCAGCGTGTCGAGGTATTCGAGCAAGGCGAAGCTCGCGTTCTCGAGCGTGCCCGCGGCTTCGGGGGTGCAGCGCTGCGGGTCCTGCGCCAGGCGCAGCACGGCCGCTTCCATCGCATGCACCAGGCGCGCGGGCGCGGGCATGTCGACCATTTCCAGCGCGCCGCCGGCCTGGTGCAGCGCCTGCTGCACGGCCAGCGTGTCGAGCGCTGCGGCGGCGCCATCCTGCGTCAGCTCGGCCTCGCGCGCGCAACGCGCGAGCGCCTTGGCCGCGCCTTCGAGCGATTTGCGCAGTTCGTCGATGACCCATGCCAGGGGCCCGAGGTCCTGCTCGCCCTGCGCAGCGTCGGCCGAAGCTGTCTCGGCGGCATGGGGAAAGAAGGCGTCAGTGGAAGACATGCGGAACTCCGCGGCGGACTAACGCCGGTGTAGGAAAGGGGAAGACGCCTCAGGCGATCTTGAATCGGGCCACCGACTGGCGCAGTTCCTCGGCCATGTGCGACAGCTCGCGCACCTGCTGGGCCGTGCTGCGCGTGCCTTCGCCAGTCTGCTCGGTCACCGCGAAAATGTGCTGGATATTGTCGGCCACGCCGTTGGCCAGATCGGCTTCGCGCGAGGTGGACTGCGAGATCTGTTCGATCAGATCGGCCAGGCGGCGCGAAACGCTATCGATCTCGCTGAGCGCCGTGCCCGCGGTATCGGACAGCTCGGCGCCCTGCACCACGCCCTGGGTCGAGCGCTCCATGGCCGCAACCGCATCCTGGGTGTCGGTCTGAATCGCTTTGACCAGCACCGAAATCTGCCGCGTCGCATCGGCCGAGCGTTCGGCCAGCCGCTGCACTTCCTCGGCCACGACCGAAAAGCCCCGGCCGGCTTCACCGGCCGAAGCGGCCTGGATGGCGGCGTTGAGCGCCAGCACATTGGTCTGCTCGGTAATGTCGGAAATCAGCTCGGTGATTTCGCCGATCTCCTGCGACGACTCACCCAGGCGCTTGATGCGCTTGGAGGTGTCCTGGATCTGGTCACGGATGGAGTTCATGCCACCGATGGTGTTCTGCACCGCCTTCAGGCCCTGGTCCGCGGCCTGCAGCGACTGGCGCGCCACCGCGGCCGACTCCTGGGCCTGGGCCGAGACCTGGTTGATGCGCGTCGCCATGTCGAGCACCGAGCGGCCTGTTTCGCGGATCTCGCGCAGCTGTTCGGTCGATGCCGCGAGCAGCTCGGTCGAGGTGCTGTCGACCTTGGCCGTGGTCTGCGCCACGCGCGTCGCGGTGTTCTGCACGCTGCCCACGAGCAGGCGCAGTTCTTCCACGGTGTAGTTCACCGAGTCGGCGATCGCGCCCGTGATGTCCTCGGTCACCGTGGCTTCCTGAGTCAGGTCGCCTTCGGCCACGGACTGCAGCTCGTTCATCAGCCGCAAAATCGCCGCCTGGTTGGCGTCGTTGACGCGCTTGGCTTCGTGCTCCTGGCGGCGCGCGTCGCGCTGCTGCTGCTCGGCCGCGCCCTGGCGGTTGCGGCTGTCGAGCAGCTGCACGCGCGAAATGCCCACGCCGCACAGCAGCACGAACAGGCCCACCAGGCCCAGCAGTGCGAACTGGCCCGCGCCCAATCCCGCCGTCGAGCGCAGCTGGCCCTGCAATGCTTCGAGGCCGCGGCGCAGCGCTTCGCTGTCGTTGTTGATCGTCGTCTGGCCTTCGCGCGCGGCCACCAGGCCCTGCAGGTTGCCCAGGATGGCGCTGGCGCCGGTACGCGTTTGCTCATACAGCGCGATCAGCGCCTGCAGCTGCTCGCGCGTTTGCGCGTCGCGCGTCGCCGCCAGGCGCAGTTCAGCACTGCCGTTGAGCAGGCTTTCGGCGATTTCGCGGAACGAGGCCAGGTCCTTGCCGAGCAGGAATACCGCTTCGGGGCTCACGCCTTCGGCGGTCTGGAATTCGTTGGCCGACTTGCCTATGCGCTGGGTCAGCATCACCAGTTGGCCAGCGGCCGAGATCTCGGCGGGCGACGCGCCCTGCTGCAGCTTGAGCGAGGCAATCGTTTCGGCGACTTCGAGCAGATCCGACGACTGGCGGTTCACCGCGCGCAGCGCGTCGCCGACCTGCATCAGCACCTGCCGCTGCGCCATCACCTGCTGGGCGCTGCTTTCGGCGCGCTCCATCAATGGCGTGATTTCCGCGAGCGCATCGGCGTATTCGGAGCCCAGCGGCGCCACGCCCAGCGCGTCGTCACCACCGGCGAGCGCGCGCACGCTGCGAGCGAGCACGTCCGCGCTTTCCTGCAGACCGTCGAACGCCGGGCCATTGCCGGTCATCGCCTGCGACGCCGATTTGGCCAGGCGCTGCGACTGCATCAGCGCCTGGCCATTGGCGGCCAGTTGCTGGGCCGAACGCTCGGCCTGCTGCAGCACCCAGCCGGCCATCAGCGCCAGCACGGTGACGCCGACCGCCAGCATGATCAGCAGGCGGCGCTGCTGCTGCGCCGCGGGCGCGCGGCCCAGCAGGGGCAGCGACACCTGCTCTTCATGGAGCTGCCGCTCGTCGTCGGTGAACGACGAAAGACCGCTTTCGCCGTAGAGGCTGGCCGGAGCATTGCGCGCGGGCTCCTGCGCCACGTCTGCGTCAGACAGATCGCTCAGCCCTTCGCCGCTGCCGGCGGAACGGCGCTGAAACATTTTTCCAATTTTCTGGGCAAAAGACATGACACAGCCTCACAGGGGAAAACTCAGGCACGGATATGGAGAAATACAGGGTCTTGCGCGAGGCTTTGCAGATCGATTTCCTGCCAGGAATCGCCCGCCTCGTCGAAGTAGGTCGCCCCCCAGTAGCCTGGGGCATCGGGCGGGGCATCCTGCATGCCCGTGAAATTCTGCGCGCCGCGCAATCCCAGCAGGCGGTCCACGAGCAGGGCCGCATGCACCTCCAGTGCCGGATTGAAGGCCAGCAGGCTCGCGTCGGCCAGCGTCATCTCGTTGCGCACCACGGCCCTGCCCTGCAGGCCGGGAAAGTCGACCACCGCGGCCAGCGTGCCGCGCAGGTTGGCCACGCCCATCAGCCAGGGCCGGGTGTAGGGCACGCGCAGCACGCCCGACCAGGGAAAGATCTCGCCCGCATGCGCGAGCGGCATCAGATAGCGGCTGCCGCCGGCCTCGACGGCCAGCCAGCTGGCCGCGGCCACGCCTTCGCTGCGGGCGGCTTGAAGCCGCGCGGCCAGCCGCGCATGCAATTGTCTCAGTGCTTCACGATTGGCCATGGAACAGCGCCGCTCAGCCCAGCGCGTCGATCTTGGCCTGCAGCTCTGCCGGGTCCACGGGCTTGGTGATGTAGGCGCGCGCGCCCTGGCGCAGGCCCCAGACGCGGTCGGTTTCCTGGCTCTTGCTGGTACACATGATGATGGGCACATCGGCGTACTGGGGATCGCGTGTGATTGCCCGCGTGAGCTGAAAGCCGTTCTGTCCCGGCATGACCACGTCCATCAGGATCAGGTCGGGCTTTTCCTCGGCCAGGCAGCGAAAGGCCTCGTCGGCGTTTTCCGCACAGCGCACCTGCATGCCTTTTTTCTGCAGCAAATCCGTCAGAAACATCAGCTCGGTCTTCGAGTCATCAACGACCAGCACCTTCTGAACAGCCATCACATCGCTCCTTGGGGAATCTTGCCGAATTGCCGCACGGCCTGCAGCAACTGGTCTTTGGTAAAGGGTTTGGTCAGGTATTCCTGACAGCCGACCATGCGCCCGCGCGCCTTGTCGAACACGCCGTCCTTGGACGAGAGCATGACCACGGGCGTATCGGCATAGCGCGCATTGCGCTTGATGATCGCGCAGGTCTGGTAGCCGTCGAGCTTGGGCATCAGGATGTCGCAGAAGATCAGCTGCGGCTGGTGGTCGTTGACCTTGGCCAGCGCGTCATAACCATCGTCGGCGAGCAGCACTTCGTAGCCGCCCTGGCGCAAAAAGATTTCGGCACTGCGCCGGATGGTGTTGCTGTCGTCCACCACCAGTACCTTCAAAGGTGCGTCCGCTGTCGTTGTCACTTGAGATCCTCCCAGTCAAACCACGGCGCAGGTGCACCCTGCGCTCAAATTTCAACCATCTCGAAGTCTTCCTTGCGGGCCGCGCATTCCGGACAGGTCCAGTTCATCGGAACGTCTTCCCAACGGGTTTGCGCTGGAATGCCATGTTCCGGACAGCCGAGCTCCTCGTGGTACAGCCAGCCGCAGATCAAACACATCCAAGTCTTAGGGTTCGTCACAGCTTAAAGGGCCTTCACATAGAATGCAACGATTGTATCCAGTCATCACCCTGACACACCCAGGCATTGGCGCAGGGGCAAACTAAGGCCCATCATGGCAACAACTCCCACCCCATCCACCGCCTTGGGCGCACCCGCGCCCGAAGACTTCGATGTCGCGCAGCCAGTGTGCGTGCTGGTATTCAACGCCAGCGACCCCAGCGGCGCGGGAGGCCTGACGGCCGACATCACCACCATCGCTTCTGTCGGCGGACACCCGCTGGGCGTGGTCACCGGCACCTACGTACGCGACACCAGCCGCATCTTCGAGCACTACGCGTTTGCCGACGACTGCGTCGACGAACAGGCGCGGGCCGTGCTCGAGGACCTGCCGGTGCGCGCCATCAAGGTCGGCTTCGCGGGCAGCCCCGAGAACCTGGCGGTGATCGCCGAAATCTCGTCCGACTACCCCGACCTGCCCATCATCAGCTACATGCCCGAGCTGTCCTGGTGGCGCGACGACCTGCTCGACCAGTACCTCGACGCATTCCGCGAGCTGGTGCTGCCGCAGACTTCGGTGTTGGTCGGAAACCACAGCACGCTGTGGCGCTGGCTGCTGCCCGACTGGGATGCAAGCCGCAGCCCCAGCGCGCGCGACCTGGCGATGGCCGCCGACGCACTGGGCGTGCCCTATGTGCTCGTGACCGGCATTCCGCTGCCCGAGCAGTTTCTCGACAACGTGCTGTCGACCCAGCATGCGGTGCTCGCCAGCCACCGCTTCGAGATGTTCGACGGCTCGTTCAGCGGCGCGGGCGACACCCTGTCGGCGGCGCTCACGGCGCTGGTGGCCAGCGGCAACGACCTGATCAGCGCCACCCAGGAAGCGCTCGAATACCTGGACCACAGCCTGGACAACGGCTTTCGCCCGGGCATGGGCCACTTCCTGCCGGATCGCATGTTCTGGGCCCAGCCCGAGGACGACGAACTCGATGCCGATGCCGAAAACGAGGAAGCGGCGCCCGCGCCCGCGACCCCGCTGGGCCGATCGGTGAATGAACCACTGCCCCTCGAGGGCTTTGTGATGCCACCCCATGACACCAAACACTGACCTGAATCTTCCCCTGTTCGAACGCGCCAAGGCCGTGATCCCCGGCGGCGTGAACTCGCCGGTGCGCGCCTTCAATGCCGTCGGCGGCACGCCGCGCTTCGTGCAGCGCGCCCAGGGCGCCTATTTCTGGGACGCCAACGACCAGCAGTTCGTCGACTACATAGGCTCCTGGGGCCCGATGATTCTGGGCCACGGCCACCCCGAAGTGCTGGCTGCCGTGCAGGAAGCCGCGCTCGACGGCTTCAGCTTCGGCGCGCCCACCGAGCGCGAAGTCACGCTCGCCGAGAAACTGATCGCGCTGCTGCCGGCTATGGAAATGGTGCGCCTGGTCAGCTCGGGCACCGAAGCGACCATGAGCGCCATGCGCCTGGCACGCGGCTTCACGGGCCGCAAGAAGATCATCAAGTTCAACGGCTGCTACCACGGCCACTCCGACGCCCTGCTGGTCAAGGCAGGCTCGGGCCTGGCGACGTTCGGCAATGCGACCAGCGCCGGCGTCACGCCCGAAGCCGTGCAGGACACGCTGGTGCTCGAGTACAACGACATCGCCCAGCTCGAGGAAGCCTTCCAGCTCTACGGCGAGCAGCTGGCCTGCGTGATGATCGAGCCGATTGCCGGCAACATGAACTTCGTGCGCGCCAGCGTCGCGTTCACGCGCCGCATCCGCGAGCTGTGCACGCAGCATGGCGCGCTGCTGGTCTACGACGAAGTGATGACCGGTTTTCGCGTGGCCCTGGGCTGCGCGCAAAGCGTTTACGCGAAGCACATTCCGGGCTTTGCGCCCGACATCACGGTGCTGGGCAAGGTGATAGGCGGCGGCATGCCGATGGCGGCCTTCGGCGCGCGCCGCGAGATCATGGCCAGGCTCTCGCCGCTGGGCCCGGTCTACCAGGCGGGCACGCTGTCGGGCAACCCCATCGCCACGGCCTGCGGCCTCAAGACGCTCGAGCTGATCAGCCAGCCGGGCTTCCACGAGCAGCTGCACCGCCGCACGGGCCGGCTGATCGCGGGCCTCACGGCAGCCGCGCACGCAGCCGGCCTGCCGTTTTGCGGCGACCACGAAGGCGGGCTCTTCGGCTTCTTCTTCCTGCCCGAACTGCCCACGACCTATGCCGAAGTGATGCGCACCGACGGCCAGCGCTTCAACAAGTTCTACCATGGCATGCTCGAGCGCGGCCACTACTTCGCGCCCGCGCTGTATGAGGCGGGCTTTGTGAGCGCGGCCCATACCGACGCCGATATCGACAGCACCATCGAAGCCGCGCGCGCGGTGTTCAAGACGCTGTAAACGCTGCATACCGATGAAAAAGCCCCGCAGGTTTTGGCCTGCGGGGCTTTTGTCATTCAGGTCCAGGCGTTGTCAACAGGCCCTTGCTACTCGCGCCATTCAAAGCGTTCAGTCCCGCTCTTGCTGATCATCATCACGGTCTCCCTGGTCGCCTTGCAAATCCACTCTTGCCTGGATTGCTCCAGCGCGGCGTTGTCTGCAAACACCGCATCGGGGCTCAGGGCTGCGGCCAAGGCACAGCTTGGCGCTCGCACTGACTCGTATTGAATCCAATCGATTGAAGCGGCAGTTGCGGCTTCTGCCAGCTTGTGGGTCGCACTGTAGTCAGAAGCGTGCTTCCACAAATGAGAAAGTTGCACCCATGGATGGCCCATCAAGTTGATGGCGCGCCCGCGCACGGAAGCTTGATAGAACGTATGTTCCGTGACCAGTTCACCATCAGCCACCAGCCCCGCGCTATCTTGAATGAAGCGCATGCGCCAGCAGGCAACTTCCGAACAAGCCCCGGGCAGGGTGGATGAGCCATACCACAGGCCGCTTTGCTGGCCTGGTCGGAAACGTGAACTGTGCTGCGGAAAATAGCGAAACGGGCTCAGCAGCAGGTAATGCTTGGCCGTGGTGCTTTGCGCGGCGGGTGGTTTGCTGCTTTCGAGCAGTTGCTCCAGCAACTCCTGCTCTTGCAGCGAGTCCACCAGCTTCATGGAGGCGGCGATGTATTGCGTTTCCACCCCTCTCCATGCGTTCTCCATGCTCAGGTTGACGCAATGCTCCTCCAGCCAGGCCGGGTCCCAGGTCTCAGCCTTCATGTTGCTGCGCGCATGCCATCAAGATAGGAAAGGGTTCTGACCAAGCCGTCGGCCTTGCGGATCAACTCGTTGGGAGAGCCAAGCAGCGCCTTGTTGTAGCTGCCCATCCAGTTCTTGCGCTTGGCATCATCGCCGCCGATCAACGGGTCCAACGAGCGGAACACGCGAATCAGCATCAACGACAGTTCGCCTTCCTTGGTTGCTGGACTGATGGGCCGGCCGCTGGACTTGAGGCGGGAAACCGTGGCCTCACTGACGCCAATGACTGCAGCCAGATCGGCATTGCTCAATCCCAGCTGTTCGGCGGCCCGCAGGGTGGCTTTTGTCAAAACAACGGCGGGGTCGGGGGTTGGGCGAGGGGTTGAAAGCATGTCATTCTCCTGCCTGGTTTGAATTGCTCGGTTCTGTGCGTTCGATGATACCTAACCTGGAATCACATCACCATCAGATGAAATTATTTTGCAAATTTCTTGCAATTGATTGCATTCCATTGGAATCGCTGCACAAGCCCCCCTGGCAAGTCTAAGCATGACAGCCAGCCCCCATCGACCCCCATGGCCGCCACTTCTGGCGCTAGTGCGCCGGCGGGTCGGGCTGGGCCAGCAGCCAGACCGCCATGGCCTGCGCCTGCTCGGCGCTGATGCCCGGCTGGCGCGGCATCAGCTTGCGGCCCCAGACGCCGGCACTGCCTTCGCGTATCCTGCGTGCAAGGTATGCGAGCGCGTCCGGCTCGCCGCGGTAGCGCTGGGCGATCTGCGCAAAGCCCGGGCCGACATGGGTCTGCTCCATGCCATGGCAGCGCAGGCAGAACTGGGCCTGCACCTGCGCCCAGCCTTCGCTGGCCGCGGGCAGCGGGGCCGCACTCACGGCTGGCGCGGGCGGCGGCGGCCGGCGGCTGTGGATGCTTTGCCAGGCCAGCCAGGCGAACAAGGCCGGCACCATGGCAACGGCCACGCCCAGCCCCACCCGGCGCCAGCGCCTGGAGGCAGGGGAAGACGGCTGCACCATCAGCGCGTCAGATCAATGACGGAAGTGGCGCACGCCCGTGAAGACCATGGCCACGCCGCGCTCGTTGGCGGCGTCAATGACTTCCTGGTCGCGCATCGAGCCGCCGGGCTGGGCCACGCAGGTCGCGCCTGCATCCACCACCACGTCGAGGCCGTCACGGAACGGGAAGAACGCGTCGCTGGCGACGACGGTGTGCTGCAGCGACAGCTTGGCGGCTTCGGCCTTGATCGAGGCGATGCGCGCCGAGTCGAGGCGGCTCATCTGGCCCGCGCCCACGCCCATGGTCATGCCGTTCTTGCAGAACACGATGGCATTGCTCTTGACGTACTTGGCAACCTTCCAGGCAAACAGCAGGTCCTGCAGTTCTTCCTGGGTAGGCTGCTTGACGGTCACGATCTTCAGGTCGGCGAGCTGCAGCTCATGGTTGTCGGCGGTCTGCAGCAGCATGCCCGAACCCACGCGCTTGGTCTCGATCACGTTGCGCACCTGGTTGTAGTCGGCGGGCAGCGCGATCTTCATCAGGCGCACATTGGCCTTGGACTTGAAGACTTCGAGCGCTTCGGGCGTGAAGTCGGGGGCCATCAGCACTTCCGTGAACTGCTTGGCGACGGCCTGGGCCGCGGCCAGGTCGACGGTGCGGTTGAAGGCAATGATGCCGCCAAACGCGCTGGTCGGGTCGGTCTGGAAGGCCTTGGCATAGGCGTCATGCGCATTGCCGGCCACGGCCACGCCGCAGGGGTTGGCGTGCTTGACGATCACGCAGGCCGGTGCTTCGAAGCTCTTGACGCATTCCCAGGCGGCGTCGGCGTCGGCGATGTTGTTGTACGACAGTTCCTTGCCCTGCAGCTGCTGGCCCGTGGCCAGCGAGCCGGCAGCGGGTGCCAGATCGCGGTACCAGGCGGCCTGCTGGTGGCTGTTTTCACCGTAGCGCAGGTCCTGCACCTTGAGAAAATGGCTGTTGGCCTGGCCGGGGAAGGTGGCGCGTTCGGGCACGTATTCTTCCGACAGCTTGTCTTCCTCGAAGCGCACGCTCGACAGGTAGTCGCTGATCGCGCCGTCGTACTGGGCGATGCGGTTGAACGCCGCGACCGACAGCTCGAAGCGCAGCTTGTTCGACAGTTTGCCGCCGGCCTGCAGCTCGGCCAGCACGGCCGGGTATTGCGAAGCATCGGTCAGCACGCCGACGTCGGCCCAGTTCTTCGCAGCCGAGCGCACCATGGCCGGGCCGCCGATGTCGATGTTCTCGATCGCATCGGCCAGCGTGCAGCCGGGCTTGGCGACGGTCGCCTCGAACGGATACAGGTTCACCACCAGCAGGTCGATGGTGTCAATGCCGTGCTCCTTGAGGGCCGCCATGTGGGCGGGCACGTCGCGGCGCGCGAGCAGGCCGCCGTGGACCTTGGGGTGCAGGGTCTTGACGCGGCCGTCGAGCATTTCCGGGAAGGCGGTGACTTCGGCCACTTCGGTCACGGGCAGGCCCTTGTCGGCGAGCAGCTTGGCGGTGCCGCCGGTCGACAGCAGTCGCACGCCCATGGCGTGCAGCGCCTGGGCGAATTCAACGATGCCGGTCTTGTCGGAGACGGAAAGAAGTGCGGTGAGGGACATGGTGGGATATTTTCAAAAGGAAACGGGGCGAAAGCGTGCGAACGCGCGGGCTCGACGGCTTTCAAAAAGGGGGTGCGCGCTCAGAGCAGTTGGTGCTCGACAAGCTTCTTGCGCAGCGTGTTGCGGTTCAGGCCCAGCCATTCGGCGGCCCGCGACTGGTTGTGGTCGGCCTGGCTCATCACCACTTCGAGCAGCGGTTTCTCGACGACGCGCAGCAGCATGTCATACATGCTGTTGGGCGCTTCGCCATCCAGGTCGCGAAAATAGCTCTCGAGGCTGTCTCGCACGCATTGTTCAATATTCTGGTTGCTCATGCAGTCTGTCCTGCGGATTCTTCTAGAGGCTGGGCGTGGCCGTACGCAGCCGCCACCGGCAGCCGGTCCATCTGCGTGGCCAGCTGCTCCAGGTAGTCGGCCACGGCCTGCCATTGCACGCCGCAGTCCTCGATGGTGTTGATATGTTGGCGCAAGGCCTCCCCCCCGGGCAGGCTGCGCAGGTACCAGGCGATGTGCTTGCGCGCGCTGCGCACGCCCGTGCCTTCGCCGTAGAGGCTGTAATGGTCCTGCAGATGGTCGAGCAGCAGGCGGCGCAGCTCGGCCACCAGCGGCGGCGCCAGGTGCTCGCCGGTCGCCAGGAAATGGCCGATCTCGCGGAAGATCCAGGGCCGGCCCTGGGCCGCGCGGCCGACCATGATCGCATCGGCGCCGGTGTAGGCCAGCACATCGCGCGCCTTTTCGGGCGAGGTGATGTCGCCGTTGGCGACCACGGGCACGCGCACCGCGGCCTTCACCGCGGCAATCGTGTCGTACTCGGCAAAGCCCTTGTAGCCCTGCTCGCGCGTGCGTCCGTGCACGGTGAGCATCTGTATGCCCACGCCTTCGAACGCGCGCGCCAGCACTTCGGCATTCCTGTGGTCGTCGCTCCAGCCGGTGCGCATTTTCAGCGTCACCGGCACATTGGCCGGGGCGCAGGCCTCGACCACGGCCTGGGCGATCTCCACAGCCAGCTTCTCGTTTTGCATCAGCGCCGAGCCGGCCCATTTGTTGCAGACCTTCTTGGCCGGGCAGCCCATGTTGATGTCGATGATCTGCGCGCCGCGCTCGACGTTGTAGCGCGCCGCGTCGGCCATCATCTCGGCATCGGTGCCCGCGATCTGCACCGCGATCGGCCCGGGCTCGCCTTCATGGTTGGCGCGGCGCGACGTCTTGAGGCTGCTCCACAGGTCCTTGCGCGACGTGACCATTTCGCTGACCGCATAGCCCGCGCCCAGCGCCTTGCACAGCTGGCGGAAAGGCCGATCGGTCACCCCGGCCATGGGGGCGACAAACAAGCGGTTTTCCAGCGGAATATGACCAATGCGCAGCGCAGCCATCGAAGGATTCAGGTTGGGAAAGGGCGGTGGGAAAAAGAGGCGAGATTGTATCTGCTTAATTTTTCAGCAGAAAGAATGCGGTTGAAAGCCACCAGGGCCGCATCAACTACCCGGCCGCTCAGCGTGGCGCAAAGGCCCACCAGGTGTCGGCCACGGCGCGCAAGCCCTCGCGGCCCATCAGCGTGCGCAGCCACGCACGGTTGTGCAGCACATCGGGCGACAACGCATCTTCGGGCGGCTTCGCCAGATTCGCGGTGCTCACGCGCTGCGTGAGGC
Organism: Pantoea sp. 18069; assembly: GCF_902706035.1. Classification (GTDB taxonomy): domain Bacteria; phylum Pseudomonadota; class Gammaproteobacteria; order Burkholderiales; family Burkholderiaceae_C; genus Comamonas. Next base: position 366,243 of record NZ_CACSJA010000002.1, read on the forward strand.
CCGACGCGCCCTGGGGTGCATCGCTGCCCATGTCGAGCAGTTCGCCATCGGCCAGCGGGCCGCGCACGGTCCGGGCCGCGCGCTCGCCGTCGACCACCTGCACCGCGACCGCGAGCACCTGTTGGCCGGCTGCAGCGTTCGCTCCCGACGCCAGCTGCGGGCAACCGAGCACGCGCAGCGCCATGCCCTCGCGCGCAAGCGCTGTCTGCACCGCCTGCAGGCGCGCGCGCTGGCCGGCCAGGCGCCGGCACTCGGCCTGCGCCAGCACCGAAGCGATCTCGGCCTGGGCCCGGGCCGAAGCCTGTGCCTCGTCCTGCCCGGCCGCCCCCGGGGGCGGCAGCACCCCACAACTGGCCAGCCCCAAAACCAGCACGCCCAGGCAGCTGTGTACCCAGCCCCTGCCCACCGCCCTACCCACTCTTTGTTGTCCAGGCATCGCGCTACACCTCTGTTTGTCTTGTCAAGCAAGCACAATAACCGCGGTCTGGATAAAGACAAGCCAGCCCAGGCCTACACTTGCGCCTCATGGAGATATGGATACACCAGTTGCTGGAATGGTTGTCGCTGCCGCAATTCGGGCTGAGCACGGTGTTTTTCGTCGCCTTGATCTCGGCGACCTTGCTGCCGCTGGGCTCCGAGCCCGCCGTCGCCGGGCTGCTGCAGCTCAACCCCGATCTGTTCTGGCAGGCGATTTTCGTCGCCACGGTCGGCAACACGCTGGGCGGCGCGATCAGCTGGTGGATGGGCCTGGGCGCGCACAAGGCCTGGCACAAGGCCAAGGAGCGCCACCTGATCGAAGGCGGCCCGCGCACCGGCAAGGCCGCGCGCCAGCCCTCGCGCCATGAGCGCAAGGCGCGCATCTGGCTGCGCCGCTTCGGCGCCAAGGCCTGCCTGCTGAGCTGGCTGCCGCTGGTCGGCGATCCGCTGTGCGTGGTCGCGGGCTGGTTGCGCCTGCCGTTCTGGCCCTGCGTGTTCTATATGGCGATTGGCAAGTTCCTGCGCTATCTGGTGATGACCAGTGCGCTGGTCTGGATCTGGCCAGCCTGACCTCCAGGGCCTACAAATCCCGCCGTATCAGCGCACCGGTGAACAGCACCGGCCCCGTCGGCCCGGTTTCGCTGGGCACGCCGCCCCTGGGCTCGAGGCTGATGGCCAGCATGGGCACGGTCTGCACCTGGGCTTCCTGGGCCGGGAGCTGCTCGAGCCGGCCCTGGCCGAGCACGCCCAGCGACCTGGGCCCGCCTTGCGGCGGCAAGGCCCACAACTGCAGCGATTGATCCGCGCCTTCGCGAAAGCCGCCGACGCGCTGCAGCACCAGGCGGTTCTGGCGCGCATCGAACGTCACCAGCATCGACGCCTCTTGCCTGCCATCCGCGAGCACTGCCACATACTGGATCTGCGGCGCCGCCTGCGCGGTCTGCAACTGGCTTTGCAGCAACGCCAGCTGCTGCGCGCTGGCCTGGCGCAGGTCCTGGTGGGACCACAGGCCCACCGCGACGGCGGCCACGGTGGCGAACGCTCCGGCCCAGGCGGCATTGCGCCACCAGGAGAGACCGGACGCAGGCACGGCCTGTGGACGACGCAGCGTCTGGGCCGCGCGTTCCTTCTCTGCCTGCAGCAGATTGTCGATGCGGGTCCAGACCGCGGCATCGGGCTGCACCGGCGCCTGCACTTCGGACAGCGCCGACCAGCGCTCCTGCCACAGCAAGGCCGTGGCGCGCACCTGCGCATGTTCGCGCGCCAGGTGCTCAAAGCGCCGGCGCGCGCCGCCGCGCAGCGTTCCCAGCGCATGGGCCGCGGCGAGGCGGTCGAGCAGTTCAGGGTTCTGTATCAGGTTCATGGTGCCACCTTCTCGGTTATCCACGGTGATCGCATCATCTGCAGCGCCTGAAACTGGCATGCTCCAACTCAGGGGCAGCCAGCCAAGGGCGGCTCAGGGAGGGCTTCATATATGCCGGGCCATGCATTTGCGCAACTGCTCCAGGCTTCGGCGCACCCAGGTCTTGACGGTGCCCAGCGGAAGTTTCAACTGGCTGGCCAGTTCGCTGTGGCTCAGGTCGCGCAGGTAGGCCAGGCTTACCACCTCGCGCTGGGCCTGCTCCAGGCGCTGCATGCACTGGTGCAGCACCAGCGCCTGCTCGCTGGCCTGTGCCAGCTGCATGGGGCCCAGGGCGTCGCTGGCCGGCAGGAAACCTTCGGCATCGTCGAGCGAGACGCTGACATGCATGCGCTCGGCGCGGCGCCGGCGCAGGAAGTCCAGGGCCCGGCTGCGCACCACCATGCCCATCCAGGCCAGCGGCGGGCTCAGCGAGGCGCGGTAGCTTGCGGCATTGCGCCAGATGCCCAGAAAACTGTCCTGCAGCACATCCTCGGCCCATTCCCGGTTGCCAAGAATGCGCAGCGCGAGCCCGTACAGGCGCGCGGCGCTGTGCTCGTAGAGCTGCTTGAGCGCGGCTTCCTCCTGCACGGCGATGCGGTCTAAAAGGTCCATCAGTTCGCTGTCCGGTGTATTTACGCTCATGCCCATCATTGTGCAAAGAAGCCTTGGCTTGCAGAGGCGCTGTTGGTTTGCCGCCAACCCAGAGGATTGGCCCTTGTGTAGCTGGCTATACGCAGGCAAGGGCCGATTGGATGCAGCCCTGTGGCTGGCGGGGCGCAAAAATATTCGCATTCAGCTGAATCCGATGGCGCCAGGGCTGCGTATCTCAAGTGTCAGGCACTGGAATGTGCCGACATCCACCCCACAGGAGCCATCATGAACACCCATTTGCTTGCAGACAATTCCACCCCGCTGGCCTCGCGCCGCGGATTCCTCGGCACCACGGGCACTTTGTCCGCCGTGGCCGTGGCCATGCTCGCGGGCCGGGACGCGCTGGCCCAGGGCATGGGCGGCGATGCGGCCCAGGATGTCTCGATTCTCAACATCGCGCTGGGGCTCGAACATGAAGCCATCAACGCCTATCAACTGGGTGCGGGCAGCGGCCTGCTGCAAAAGCCCGTGCTGGATGTGGCCGTGCTGTTCCAGAGCCACCACAAGGCCCACCGCGACGCGCTGATCGCCACCATCCAGAAGCTCGGCGGCGCCCCCGTGGCCGAGCGCCCCATGCACGTCTATGTCCAATCGCTCAAGGCCAACACTCTCAGGACCCAGAACGACGTGCTGGCCCTCGCGGCGCGCCTGGAGCTGGGCGCGACCAATGCCTATGTGGGCGTGATTCCCGCGTTTGCCAACCGCGACCTGGCCAAGGTCGCCGGACGCCTGGCCGCCGACGAGGCCATGCACTACACCGCGCTGATCTCGGCGCTGGGCCAGCCGCTGCCCGCCGGCGCGCTGTCGTTCGGCGCATGAGGCTGCGCAGGTACGGGCGCAACCGCGCGCGCCTGCCGTTCAGTCGGCCTTCAGGCCAATGCTCCTGACCAGCTCGCCAAAGCGCTGGGCCTCGACCGCGTGGTGGTCGATGAACTGCTTGCGCGTCATCACGGCCGGGGTCGCGCCCAGGCCGGCGACGATGTCGCGCACGTTCTTCTGCTCCATGGCCTTGGCGATGCCGTCGCGCACCTTGCTGACCACCACGTCGGGCACGCCCGTGGGCGCGTAGATGCCGAACAGCGTGTCGGCGTCAAAGCCCGGAAGGCCGCTTTCCGCGAGCGTGGGCACATCCGGGTACTGGGGCGAGCGCTGCGGGCTGCCCACGGCCAGCAGGCGCAGCTTGCCGGCGTCGACATGCTTGAGGCCCGGGCCCGGATCGAACCAGTACTGCAGCTGGCCGCTGATCACGTCGTTGAGCGCGGGCGCGGCGCCGCGGTACGGCGCGTGCACGGCGTCGACCTTGGCCATGCGCTTGAACATCTCGCCCGCAAGATGCGGCGAGCTGCCCTGGCCCGGCGAACCATAGCTGACCTTGCCCGGATTGGCCTTGAGGTACTGGATGAACTCGGCGACGTTCTTCGCCGGCACATCGGGATGGGTCTCGAGATAGACATGCACGCGCGCCACGGCGGCGACAGGCGTGAGATCGCGCGCGGGATCGAAGCTGAGCTTCTCGTAGATCATCGGGTTGATCGTGATCGCCCCGCCCGAGCTCAGCAGCAGCGTATAGCCGTCCTTGGCCGAGCGCACGGTCTCGGCGATGCCGATGTTGCCGCCCGCGCCCGGCTTGTTCTCGATGATCACGGGCTGGCCCAGCGTCTTGGAGAGCTGGGGCAGGATGGCGCGCGCGAGCACGTCGGCCGCGCCGCCGGGCGCGAAGTTGACGACCAGGCGCACCGGCTTCTCGGGCCAGTTCTGGGCCATCGCCGGCAGCGCAATGCTGCTTAGCGCGGCCACGGCAAGCGCCGACGCAGCCTTCAGGCCCTGGCGGCGCGTGGCATGGAAATGGGTTGTCATGATGGTTTGTCTCCTTGTGAATTTATTGTTGTGTCCCGGGTCTTCGGGCCGCCCTGCTTCAGGCGACTTCGACTTCGACGAGCATGGGCCGCGGCGCGGCGATCGCCGCCTCGAGCACGGCGCGCAGCTGCAGCGCATCATCGACGTGCACGCCGTCGCAGCCCTGGGCCTTGGCCAGGCCCACGAAATCGATGTCGGGCAGCTCCGTGCCTTCGACTTTCTCGCCGTCGCGGTAGCCGAACACCTTGGCGAATTCCTGCAGCGCCGCGTAGCGGCGGTTCTTGAGGACCACGAAGGTGATTGGCAGCCGCAGCTGGGCCGCGCTCCACAGCGCCTGGATCGCATACATGCTCGAGCCGTCGCCGATCACGGCAATGACTTTCTTCGCCGGCTCGGCCAGCGCCACGCCCACGCCCGCGGGCATGCTGTGGCCCAGGCCGCCGCTGCACATGGTGTAGAACGTGCCCGAATGGAAGATAGGCAGATGGGCCTGGATGGTCGAGCGCGAACTCGGCGCTTCCTCGACGATGATGCTGCGCGGGTCACGCACTTCGGCCAGCGTCTGCATCGCCCAGGCCACCGACATGCGCTGGCCGGCTTCGGGCGGCCTGGCGCGTGGCGCGGGTGCGCGCCGTGCGGGAGCGGCGCGCACCGCGGGCGCGGGCCGCGCGAGCAGCTCCTGCACGCCCAGGCGGATATTGCCTATGGCCGCCGTGCCCACGGGCGCCCAGGCGGCGATGGCCGGGTCCTCGATCAGCTGGTACAGCGCCGCTCCGTCGGGAATGTGCGGCCCCTGTCCTTCGACATGGTAGGTGAATGTCGCCGCGCCCACGGCGAACACCACGTCGTGGCCGCCGAGCAGTTGCACGATGCGTTCGCGCATCGCCGGCAGGAAGCCGGCGAACAACGGATGGTCTTCGGGAAAGCTGCAGCGCCCCGACATCGGCGCGACATAGACGCGCGCCTGGTGGCGCTCGGCCAGCGCGACCACGGCGTCCCAGGCGTCGCCGCGGTCCACGGCCGCGCCCACGACCAGCGCCGGCGCGCGCGCGCCGTCGAGCGCCGCGCCTATCAGGTCGAGCACGCGCGGGTCGGGCCGGCTTTCGAAGCCGACTTCGCGCACCTGGATGGGCTCGGCCGGGTGGTCCCAGTCATCGGCCGGAATCGACACCAGCACCGGGCCGCGCGGCTCCTGCATGGCGATGTAATAGGCGCGTGCCAGCGCCTGCGGCACGTCTTCGGCGCGCGCGGGCTCGCAGCTCCATTTGACATAGGGCTTGGGCAGCTCGGCCGCCTGGCTGGAGTGCAGGAACGGGTCGAACTGCAGTATGGAGCGCGCCTGCTGGCCCGCGGTGATCACCATAGGCGTGCGGTTCTTGAAGGCGGTGAAGATATTCGCCATCGCATGGCCCACGCCCGCGGCCGAATGCAGGTTCACGAAGCTCGCGCGGCGCGTGGCCTGGGCATAGCCGTCGGCCATGCCCACGACCACGGCCTCCTGCAGGCCCAGCACATAGGAGAAGTCTTCGGGGTAGTCGCGAAACAGCGGCAGCTCGGTCGAGCCCGGGTTGCCGAAAATGCGCGTCATGCCGAGCTGGCGCAGCAGGTCTATCACGGCATGGCGCACGGTAAAGGAGGCGGAATTCTGGGGGTTTGTCTCTTGCATGGCGGTTCCTTGGCGTACAGCGCATCGTGCCCGCGGCGATAATTTCCAGCAACTGCATAAACCATCTAAGAGATATTCACTCCATGGATATAAACCGGCTGGACCTGAACCTGCTGCGCGTGTTCGACGCCGTCTACCGCCACCGCAGCGTGAGCCGCGCGGCCGAGGAACTGGGCCTGTCGCAGCCCGCGGCCAGCCAGGCGGTGACGCGCCTGCGCCTGCTCCTGGGCAATGCGCTGTTCGAGCGCGTGCATGGCGGCGTGCGCCCCACGCCGCGCGCCGAGCGCCTGGCGCTGGTGGTGCGCGAAGCGCTGGCGGCGCTCGAAGTCGGCCTGGGCGAAGCGCAGGCGTTCGATCCGCGCGCCGCGCGCCAGGTGTTTCGCATTCACCTCAGCGACATCGGCGAAGCGCGCTTCCTGCCCGCGCTGATGGCGGCGCTGCGCCAGCGCGCGCCCGGCATACGCATAGAGACCTTGCCGCTGCCCATGGCCGATATCGCCGACGCGCTGGACCGCGGCACGCTGGACGCGGCAATCGGCTTTCTGCCCGGCGTGCTGAGCACCGAGCGCAGCGTGCTGCTGCAAGACCATTACTGCGTGCTGCTGCGCAGCCAGCACCCGTTGCTGCAGAAAGGGAAAAGTTCGCGACCGGGCATCAAGGCGCTGCGCCAGCTTGAATTCGTCGCCGTGCGCTCGCACTCAGAGACGCTGCGCATACTTGAGGCGCTAGAACTCACCGACCGCATCCGGCTGTCGGCGGCCCACTTCCTGGCCGTGCCGTCCATCGTGAGCCAGACCGATCTGGCCGTGGTCATGCCCCACGAGATCGCCGCGGGCTTCGTGCGCGGCGGCGGCTATGCGCTGCTCGACGCCGGCCTGCCCGACCACCGCTTCGCGGTCTCGCTGCACTGGAGCCGGCGCTTTGCCCAGGAGCCGGCCAAGGTCTGGCTGCGCGCGTGCATCGAGGAGCTGTTTCGCCAACCCGCGGCGGCTTAACTCGCTAGCGCGGCCTGGCCGCCAGCTTTTTCTGCAGCGCGCGCATCACCACACCCAGCACCGGCAGCTTGGCATAAAGCTCTTCCGCGGCATCCCAGTAGTCGCGGTGCAGATCCACGCTGCCATCGGCCGCGAAGTGCAGATGGGTCGCACCGCGAATGCACATCCGCGCGCCGCCCGCGCGCTCGAACAGGAACTCCCAGGTCAGAAAACCGGCGTCGCCTTCGCTCACCGCCTGGCCCACGATGAAACGCGGCGCGCCCAGCGTATCGAACATGTGCTGGAACACGCAGCCGATCGCGGCCCGGCCCTGGACTTCGTTGAACGGGTCCTTGAAGCGCGCCTGCGGGCTGTAGAGCGCGAGCAGCGCCGGCACGGTCTCGGGCCGCAGCGCTTCATAGGCCGTGACGACCGCCGCCATTCGGGGATCAGAGGAAAACAAGGGCATGGCATCAGGCTCCGGTGGTGCGGCGCACGGCCGCGAAGTACCAGGCGTCGGGCAGGCAGCGCAGCAGCCGCACCCAGGCGGTGAAGCGGCGCGGGAAGTTCATCTCGAAACGACCGCGCGCCCAGCCTTGCAGCATGCGCTCGGCAGCCTCGTCGGCGCTGATCAGCGCGGGCATGGGAAAAGCGTTCTGCGCGGTCAGCGGCGTCTGGACAAAACCCGGGTTGATGATGGACACGCCTATGCCGCGCGGATGCAGGTCGAGGTAGAGGTTTTCGGCAAGATTGTTGAGCGCGGCCTTGGTCGGCCCATAGGCCAGCGACATCGGCAGGCCGCGGTAGCCGGCCACGCTGCCGACCAGGCTCAGATGGCCCCGGCCCGCCGACAGCAGTTGCGGCAGCACGGCGGCCAGCAGGTGCAGCACGCCGCCGTAGTTCACGGCAAGATGCTGCTGCATCTCGGCCAGGTCGAACGCGGTCGCGCTTTGCGCGCGGTAGTGGCCCGCGCAATAGAGCACCAGCGCCAGCCCCTGCGGGCCCGCCTGGCCCTGCACCTGCAGTGCCGCGGCGCGCAGCGCCTGCGCATCGCCCACGTCCAGCGGCAACGCGACGCAGCCCGGATGCCCACGGACGAAGTCCGCGAGCGCCGGCGCCTGGCGTGCCGAGACAATGACGCGCGCGCCTTCGCGGTGCAGTGCCGCGGCGGTGGCGCGGCCTATGCCCGACGACGCGCCTATGATCCAGACCCAGCGGCCGGTCCAGTCGCGCAGCGGCGGGTTCAGGGGGGCTCCAAAGAAGGCCATGGTGGTCAGTCCCTGGGCGGCTTGTCGAACGCCAGTGTGATGTCGCCCAGGTGCAGGCCGAACTTGCGCATGGCCGTGCGGTTGAGCACGGTGCGCGCGTCCATGCGGTACATCCAGTCGTCGAGGTCGACGTTCCAGACCCGGCCGTCGACCGGCAGGGCCAGCGTGTATTTCCAGTGGAAGGCATTGCCCGCGGTCTGCCCCGTGGCCTCGCCGACCACGTCGTCGGCGCGACCGGTGTAGCGCCCTTCGCCCAGGTGCTTGAGGTGCCAGACGCGGCGCTGCGTCGTGCCGTCGCTGTAGACGAAATGCTCGTCGAGCATGCCGCTGTCGCCGTCCCAGCGGCCGGTCATCTGCACCGAAAAGCGCTTGACCACCCTGCCCGCGCGATCGGTGAACATGCCGTGCGCCGTGAGCGGCCCGTTGAGGTACTCGCGCAGGTCCAGCACGGGTTGTTCCCGCGCATAGTCCTGGACTTCAGGGCCGGCGCAGCCCGCGAGCAGCGCCGCAGCCGCCAGGCACAGGGCCGCGCGCCGCGCGATCGCAAAAGTCGATGGCTTCATGTCGTGTGTCTCCATGTGGGGTGGTGGCGTTCGGCGCACCAGAGCGCCAGAGCAGCGCCCAGCTTCAGCACGCAGGGCAGGCCGGCGTAGAGCCAGGCCAGGGCCTGCAATGCCGCGGCATCGGTGCTGCCGCTGCGGTAGCCGGCCCACGACAGCAAGGGCAGCACCAGGCCCGCGGCCAGCGCCAGATTCAGTTTGGTGGCGCAGGTCCACCAGCCCAGATAGCGGCCTTCGGACTGCCCGCCCGCGCCGCCCTGGTGGATCACACCGGTCAGCAGCGCGGCCGGCAAGGCCAGGTCGGCGCCCAGCGCCAGGCCGCTGGCAACGCAGATCACCGCAAACACCGCGCCATCGCCCGCGCCCAGCCAGGGCGTGGCCGCGAACGCCAGCACGCTCAGGCCCATGCCCGCGCGCCAGCTCGGCGCCAGGCCCCGGCGCCCAACCGCGCGCACCCACAGCGGCAAGCCCAGCGCCGCAGCGCCGAAGTAGCCGAGCAGGAACAGCGGCTGCCATTGCGGCGCCTGCAGGCGGTCGGCGACAAAGAACGGCAGCAAGGTCGCGGGAATCGCGCTGGCCACGCCATTGAGCATGAACACCAGCATCAGCCAGCGAAAGCTCGCATTGGCCCAGGGCGAGCGCTGCGGCCGATCGGGCGACGGCGCCACGGGGTCGGCCAGCTGCGCCACAGGCAACTTCAAACGGTGCAGGCTCCAGAGCCCGAGCATCAGCCCCAGCACCAGCAGCGCGCTGGTCGCGTCGAAGCCCAGCCACAGCGGCAGCGCGCTGGCGAGCAGCACGCCGATCAGCGTCGCGCCTTCGCGCCAGGCCGTGACGCGCGCGCGCCAGGCCGGCGCCCCGCCCCAGCGCGTGCCCCAGGCCTGGTGCAGTATGCAGACCGCGCTGTAGGCCAGCGTCGTCAGCAGCAGCGCGCCCGCGAGCCAGACCAGCATTGCCGTCGCACTGTCCTTGGGCGGGTGCCACAGCGCGGCAAAGCCCAGCGCCAGCAGCACGCAGCCCAGTACAGCAGCCCACCAGGCATGGCCCTGGCCTTTGCCCTGGCGGAACAGCCGGTCGGCAAGCCGCCCGAGCGCGGGGTCGATCAGCGCATCGAGCGCGCGCGTGGCCAGCAGCACACCGCCCAGCGCCGCAAGCGGCGCGCCGGCAACGCTCGCGTAGTGGTGCGGCAGGTTCACATACAGCGGCAGCGACACAAAGGCCAGCGGCGCGGCGAGCGCGCCATAGGCCAGCCCAGTGCGCCAGGGCAGTTGCAGGGGAGCGCGCGCGGCAGTGGTCATGGTGCGAAGCGCAGCGTCAGTCCGCAAGCCCGAGCAGCGACTTGCGCAGCGCCGGCGCCGAAGTCTGCGCGGCCAGCCAGATGCCGAAGAACAGCCGCGCATACTCTGCGTCGCGCGCCTGCGCCGTCAGCCGCCCATTGTGGAAAAAGCGCACGCCGCCCTGGCCGTCGCTCCAGCCCAGCAGCCGGTCCTGCGCCGCGACATCGGGAAACGCCGTGGTCATCAGTGCCAGCCATTGCCGCGCCTGCGCTTCGCTGAACGCACCGATGCGGCGCATTTCGGCAATGGAGCGTTCGGCGATCGCCAGACCTTCGAGCTTGCGGTCATAGAGCAGTTCGAGCGCCATCGGCTGGTGCGCGTAGTGCTCGGGCGCAAAGCCCGGGCCGGCCCACAGCCGGGCTTCGTAGACGCGCAGGCCAAAAAAACGCAGCACACCCGTGCCCACGAGCCGGGCATCGGGCAGGTCGGCGCGCAGTTCCTCGGGCCGGGTGGGGGCAGCGCAAGCGGTCAGGGGCATGGCAAGAATGGGGGCAGCGAGAACGCCACTGCCTTGCTGCAACAGCGCGCGCCGCGTGGGCCGGCCGGCAGTCATGGCAGGGGCTTTCTCAGGGTGAATTGGATGACATCGGTATTGCCGGTGTCGAACGCTGCTTCGCAGTAGGCCAGATAGAAAGTCCAGATGCGCGCAAAGCGCTCGTCGAAATCCAGCTGCAGCAGCCCGTCGCGACCGGCGATGAACGCGTCGCGCCAGCGGCGCAGCGTCTCGGCATAGTCGCGCCCGAACGCCAGCCGCTGCTCGACGACGAAACCGGCGCGCCTGGCCTGGGCTTCGAATGCCGACGGACTGGGCAGCAGCCCGCCGGGAAAGATGTATTGCTGGATGAAGTCCGTGGAGTTCAGATAGCGCTCGAACAGATCGTCGCGAATGGTGATGGTCTGTATGCAGGCATGGCCGCCGGGCTTGAGACAGGCGTGCAGCATGTCGAAGTAGCCGGCCCAGTATTCGTGTCCCACGGCTTCGAACATCTCGATCGAGACGATGGCATCAAAGGGCGCTGCGCCATGCGCGGCCGGCAGGTCGCGGTAGTCTTGGTAGTGCAGCGCGGCCCGGCCTTCGAGCCCCGCGGCGCGCAGCCTTTGCTGGCCCCAGAGCAATTGCTCCCTGGACAGCGTGACGCCCGTGACCTGGGCCTCGAACTCGCCGGCCGCGACTTCGGCCAGACCGCCCCAGCCGCAGCCGACTTCAAGCAGCCGCATGCCGGGCGCGACGCGCGCTTCGCGCAGCGCGCGCCGCACCTTGGCCAGTTGCGCGGACTGCAGGTCTGCGCCTTGCGGGTCGCGGCCTTCGAACCAGGCCGCGCTGTAGTTCATGCTGGCGTCCAGCCACAGCCGGTAGAAATCATTGCCCAGGTCGTAGTGGGCATGGATGTTCTTTTCGCTGCCCGCGCGGGTATTGCGCCGCAGCAGGTGGCGCAGGCGGTAGGCTAGCCGCCCCCACCAGCTGCCATAGACCATGGCCTCGATGTGCGTGCGGTTGGCAATGCACAGGCGCAGCAGCGCGGGCAGATCGGGGCTGTCCCAATCGCCATCGATGAAGCCCTCGGCCAGGCCGGTGTCGCCCGACTTCCAGACGCGCTCGAACACCCGCACATCGCGCACGTTCAACGCGGCGCGCGGCATCTCGCCGTCGGCGGCCGCCCCGGGGTGCAGCGGCAGGCGCAGCATATGGCGGCCCGGCAGGTGCAGCTCGAGCTGGCCTATGGGCAGGCGCTCGAGCAGGCGCAGCACGCGTTCGGTAGCGGCCGTGGCACGGCGCGGGGCGGCCGCGGCCGCTGTGGGGACTGTGGTGGTGTTCATCGCGATATGAAATGTTCGGGAGCCGCGGGTTTGGAAATGAAAGGCAGGCGCTTGCGCCACAGGCGCAGCGCCTGCCAGTGGATACGGGCGACCACGCCCAGGGTCATCAAAGGCATGCCGAAGAGCGCACGCCGTATGCTGGCCGCGTCGAGCACCTGCAGCGTCCCGGCGACGCTGGTGTGCAGCAGGGGCCCGGCGTCGTCATGCAGGTCGACGCGCACGCGCGTGTTCGCCGGACTGCCGGCAGCCGCGGCCGTGCGCTCGAAGTGAAAGCGGTAGTGGCCTTCGATGCGGCAAAAAGGCGAGACATGAAAGACCTTGCGCGCCGTCTGCTCGCGCCCCCAGTCCAGTTCATCGCCCGCCAGCAGATAGGCATGGCGTTCGCCGAACGTGTTGTTGACTTCGACCAGCACTGCGGCGAGCGACCCATCGGCGCGGTGCGCATACCAGAAGCTCACCGGCTTGAACACATAGCCGAACACGCGCGGAAAGGTGTGCAGCCAGACTTCGCCATCGGCGTCGGCAATGCCTTCGCTTTGCAGCACGCCATCGAACCAGGCCAGCGCGTCGCCCCCGCCTTCTCCGTGGTCGCAGTCGTGGAAACTGATGCCCGCGCGGCGGTTGCGCGCCAGCGCCGCGCTGGGCTGGTCGCGCAGGCTGCGCAGCGGCAGCAGCAGGAAATAGCTGGGATAGCGGAACGCATGCGCGACCGGCCGCAGGCGCCGGTGCCAGACATGGCCCATGCCGATCAACGGCTGCGCCGGGGCCTGGGTCATGCGGCCTCCTGCGCGACGCTCTGCGGCATGCGGCGCAGGGCCTGCATCACGCCCTGGGCCGCGGCCAGGCCCGAACGCAGGCCGTCCTCATGGAAGCCATAGCCCGACCAGGCGCCGCAGAACCAGGTGCGGCGCTGGCCTTGCAGCGCCGCGACCTTGCCCTGGGCCTGGATGGCGGCCAGGTCGAACACCGGGTGGCTGTATTCGATGCGCTGCTGGACCTTGGCCTCATCGATGGCGCGCGAAGGGTTCAGCGAGACGATCACCGGCTGCTGCCAGGGCAGCGGCTGCAACCGGTTGAGCAGATAGTGCAGGCAGACCTGGGCCTGGTGGGCGCCCGCGCCCGCGGCGCGCTCGTAGTTCCAGGCCGCCCAGGCCGCGCGCCGCTGCGGCAGCACGCCGGTATCGGTGTGCAGCACCGCGACATTGGGCTGGTAGCGGATCGCGCCCAGCACCGCCGATTCGAGCGACGTCGCATCGGCGCCGAGCAAGGCCAGCGCCTGGTCGCTGTGGCAGGCCATGACGACGGCATCGAAGGCTTCGCTGCCCTGCGCCGTCTGCACCAGCACGCCTGCATCCAGCCGGCGCACGCCCAGCACCGGCGTGTTGAGGCGTGCCTGGTGCACGCCCGGGCCTTGCAGCCGCGCGACCATGCGGCGCACATATTCGCGCGAGCCGCCGCGCACCGTGTACCACTGCGGACGCTTGGTGACCTGCAGCAGCCCATGGTTGTGGCAAAAGCGCACCAGCGTCGCCAAGGGAAACCGCAGCATCTGCTCGGTCGGGCAGGACCAGATGCTGCCGATCATCGGCAGCAGATAGTCTTCGCGAAACGCCTTGCCAAAGCCATGGGTGTGGAGGAAATCGGCGATAGGGCTTTGCAATTCGTCTTCGACCTGGCGCCGCGCGAGATCGGTCGTGAGGCGGTTGAAACGCAGGATCTCGGACAGCATTCCCCAGAACCGTGGCCGCAACAGGTTGCGCCGCTGGGCGAACACCGCGTTGAGCGAAGTCCCGCTCCATTCGAGGCCGCTGCCGCCCCGCGCATCCAGGCACTGCACCGACAGCGACATCTCGGACGCCGCGCTGTCCACGCCCAGCTCGGCGAACAGCGCCGTGAGCAAGGGATAGGTCTGCTGGTTGTAGACCAGAAAGCCCGTATCCACGCCGTGCTGTATGCCGTCAAGCGCGAGGTTCACGGTGTTCGCGTGGCCACCGAAATGGCGGCCCGCCTCGAACAGCGTGACCTGGTGGCCCGCATGCGCATCCGCGAGCCGCCACGCGGCAGACAGGCCGGCGACGCCGGATCCGATGACAGCGATGCGGTGCATGGCGAACTCCATTTTTGTACTTGAAAGATCAATTAATGAACTCATGAGTTCACAATATATCTTTTAAGTCTCGACTTTGCACTATAAAGTTTCCACACTCGGGGTTTCGCTCTAGAATCAAGGCCTATGGAAACCCGTTCATCGATCAAAGAGCAGATCCAGCGCCTGCGTCAGGAAGCCATCGTCACCGCCGTCAACCGCCTGCTGGCCAGCAAGGGCTACGACGCGATGACCGTGGACGAAGTCGCGGCGGAAGCGGGCATGGCCAAGGCCAGTCTCTACAAGCTGTTCACGTCCAAGGAAGAGCTCGCGGGCGCGGCGATGGTCGGTGTTCTCGACCGTGCGCTGGCATTTGTCGACGGCTTGCGCGCCCAGGCCAGCGAAGCCGCGCAGACCGGCTCGCCGCTGTCACCCGTGGACCAGTTGCGCGCGGTGATCCGCTGGGCCATGCAGACCCAGCTCGAAGGCGAAATGCCGTCGCTGCCGGCGCAGAACTCCAGCCTCAGCGCTTCACTGCAATCGAACGATGCCTATATGGACCGGCTGATTGCGCTGAGCAACCGCCTGAGCATCTGGATCGCCGAAGCCCAGACCAGCGGCCAGCTCAACGCCCAGCTGCCGTCCGAACTCGTGCTCTACACGCTGTTCGCGCGCGCCTGCGATCCCGTCGTGGCGCTGCTCAAGGAGTCGGGCCAGTACACCCATGCGCAGATCCTCGACTGGGTCACGCAGACCACGTTCCATGGGCTGGCACAGCCGGGCGCAGCCGACGGCGCTGTGGCGCAGTCCTAGAACCTATGGGCTGGCGACGCTGAAGAACCGCCACGCCAAGGCCTGCGCAGATCAGCTCACGCGGCATGGCAGGGGCAAGAGCCGCGCCATGCAGGAAGTGTCGACCGGCGCGTCGTGGCGCGCTGGCAGGAATTGCCGGGCCAGCGGCTGTTCCAGTTCCTCGAAGCACAGGACAAATTGCAGCATCTGCGCGATGGAACTGCCCCTTCAGACGCGCCACCGTTCGGGGCGCTCAACCGTCCATCTTGGCGCACGGCGCACGCCCGCATCACCTGGGGCTGGCCGGTGACGTGCCTCGTCCGGAAGGTTGACTTTGTCCTGTAGCTCACTGGCTGAGCAGGACCTCGCCCAGCGGCGCGCTGGCTGATGCAGCCGTCGCCGAAGGCGCGCAGCACCCAGTCGGCGTGCTTTCAGCAGCGCTGCCAGCCAGCCGCCGACCGTCAGGCGTGACGCATGCGCTCGCAAGAGCAACACCCACCCAAAGCGAACACACAGAGAACCCATATTGACGCCATCTTTTGCGCATAGAACCCGCAATTGCTCAAGCTCCGCGAAGCTGTTTTTTGCCCGAATCGTCGCAACAAAACAACCAACAATGCAACAGAATGTCAACAAATTACAAGCCCCCGCCCCAACTGGCCTGAGTCCCTAGAATCCAGGCACGGGACGCTGAAAAACATAGATTTCAAAAAATAACAATAAAATTTCCTGTTTGATGCCCCTTCGGATACGGACAAGAGCGTAAGAAAAAGTAATCTTTATCCTACGGTTCGCACAATCACACATCGAATTACAAAGGAATCCACCATGGCAAAGTCAAGCAAACGCCTCCGTTCAACTAGCCGTCTGCTGGCCTTGGAGCCGCGGCTGCTGTTTGATGGCGCAGCCATGGTGGCCGCCCAGGACGCCATGCCCCCGGACGACGTGCATCAAGACAATGCAGGTCATGCGTCGGATGCATCGCTCGAGGGCCGAAGCCCGCAGCCACTGGACTTCGATGGCAGCCGGGCCGACACAGCGCCTCAGGAAGTGGTCCTCATAGACAGCCGCGTTCCCCAATATCAGGACCTGGCCGCCCAGGCCCAGGCCAATGGCGCACAAGTGCATATCGTCAATGTCAGCGAATCAGGCCTGACCGCCATCAGCAACACACTGGTCCAGGCCGGCAACGTCGGCTCGCTGCAAGTCATTGCACTCGATGCCGGCGGCACCAGCCAACTCGGCTCGGACAGCGTGACACAGGCGCAACTGCAAGAGCGCCTGAGCCAGGATGCAGGCTGGTCCTACTACGTCAGCGGCGACAGTGCACAAGTCGATTTCCAGGCCCTTGAAGCCTCCATCGACAACTCCGATGTACCCCCC
>NZ_CACSJA010000003.1 GCF_902706035.1 Pantoea sp. 18069
TTTCGGGGCCTCCTTCGCAAGTGGTTGCTCAAAACTCCACTTTGGCACTTGATGCCGTCAGATGCGAGACCCTACTCTGCGAGTGCCGGCGCAGAAGAGGGAGGTGTCCATACCATCTCGCTACGCGCCTGCGGCGCTGCGCTCGAACAACTGCGGCGAGTCAGTTGACGAAGCGGGTGTGTCCTTCGGCACACCCGCCAGCCCGGGCCCTGCGCGCGGCAGGCGCAGCCAGAAGGGCGGGGCGCGGGCCCCCGGGGAGCCGGAATCGGGATAGCTTCTTTGGGGGGGACAGGGCTTTGGCCGTGCCAAAGGTTGCCACCCCAAAGCCAGCTTTACAGCGTGAAGATCTTCCCCGGATTGAGGATGTTCTTTGGATCCAGCGCGCGCTTGATGGCGCGCATCATGTCGACCGCGCCGGCGCCGGTTTCGTCGACCAGGAAGCCCATCTTGTGGATGCCCACGCCGTGCTCGCCGGTGCAGGTGCCGCCCAGGCGCAGCGCGCGCGCGACCAGTTGGTGGTTCAGGGCTTCGGCGGTTTCGAGCTGCGCGGGCACGTTCGGGTCGAGCAGGTAGCCGAAGTGGAAGTTGCCGTCGCCCACGTGGCCCACGAGGAAGTAGGGCAGGCCGCTGGCATCGGCTTCGGTGATCGAGTCGAGCAGGCAGTCGGCCAGGCGGCTGATGGGCACGCAGGTGTCGGTGCTGATCGCGCGGCAGCCCGGATGGGAGCTCACGGCCGCGAAATAGGCGTTGTGGCGCGCGGTCCACAGGCGCGTGCGGTCCTCGGGCGTGCTGGCCCATTCGAAGGCCTGGCCGCCGAACTCGCTGGCGATGTCCTGCACGGTCTCGGCCTGCTCCTTGACGCCTGCGGGCGAGCCGTGGAATTCCATCAGCAGCATCGGTTCTTCGCGCAGCGTGGTCTTGCTGTAGGCGTTGACCATGCGCACCGAGTTCGCGTCGATCAGCTCGACGCGCGCGATCGGCACGCCCAGCTGTATGGTCTGGATCACGGTGCGCACCGCGGCTTCAATGCTGGGGAAGGAGCAGACTGCGGCCGAGACGGCTTCGGGCAGCGGGAACAGGCGCACCGTGACTTCGGTGACGATGCCCAGCGTGCCTTCGCTGCCGACCATCAGCCGCGTGAGGTCGTAGCCCGCGCTGCTTTTCTTGGCGCGCGTGCCGGTGTGGATCACTTCGCCGCTGGCCGTGACGACTTCGAGCGCGAGCACGTTCTCGCGCATGGTGCCGTAGCGCACGGCGTTGGTGCCGCTGGCGCGCGTCGCGGTCATGCCGCCGATGCTGGCGTCGGCGCCCGGATCGATGGGGAAGAACAGGCCGGTGTCGCGAATCGCTTCGTTGAGCTGCTTGCGCGACAGGCCGGGCTGCACGGTCACCGTGAGGTCTTCCGCGTTGACACTGAGCACGCGGTTCATGCGGCTGACGTCGAGGCTGATGCCGCCCTGGACGGCCAGCAGGTGGCCTTCGAGCGACGAGCCCGAGCCGTAGGCAATGATGGGAACTTCGTAGCTGCTGGCCAGCTTCACTGCGTCGACCACGTCCTGGGTGCTTTCGGCGAAGACCACGGCGCTGGGCGGCGGCGCCTGCAGCGCGCCTTCATCGCGGCCATGCTGCTCGCGCACGGCCAGGGATTGCGAGCACTGCGCACCGAAACGGGCGACCAGGGCGTCAAGAAAGGCAGCGGGCACCGGGCGTGGCGCGATGGCGGGCAACAGGTGCTGGGCAGCGACGGGTGAATTCATGGATGGACCTCTTCAAGCTATCCAAAAGAATACCACCCGTGAACGGCGCGGATTCGTGGTGCGGCGCATGCCGCAGCAGCGCGCGAGACTACTGGCGCGCGCCCCGCTGGAACTCTTCGAACGACAGGCTGCCGTTGCCGTCGGTATCGAGTTCGCGCAGGCGGCTGGCGATCACGGGCAGGGCCTGGGCTTCGGCCGCGCTGAGCTGGCCGTCATGGTTGCTGTCGGCGCGCTCGAAAGCCGCCTGTTCGGCGGTTTGCCGGGGCGGTGCCTGCGGTGCGGGCGAGGCCGGTGCCGCGGCGCTGCGCGCGGTGGGCTGGGGCGCGGTCTGCGCACTCGCCGCGCCGCCGAACACCAGGCTGGCAAACAGGACCATGCTGCGCACTTCGAAAGCGCCGATGGTGCGGGGATGGCTGGCCTTCATGGACAAAACTCCGGAACAATGAAACACGATTGCATTCCACTGCACATCGGGCTGCTTTGCTAGCATTTTTGCTTGTTGTTGCCTGGGTCTACACTTTCCTGCGCGCTGTAACCGAGAATGGGCGTTTTTCCTCGCAGGAACCACCATGGGCAACCGTTTGACACAGATCGCCACCCGTACGGGTGACGACGGGACCACCGGCCTTGGGGACAACACCCGGGTCTCGAAGAACAGCGGCCGCCCGCATGCAATGGGCGATGTGGACGAACTCAATTCCCACATCGGCCTGCTGCTGTGCGAGCCGCTGCCGCAGGACGTGCGCGAGCTGCTGGTCGATGTCCAGCACCAGCTGTTCAACCTGGGCGGCGAGCTGTCGATTCCGGGCTTCGAGCTGCTCAAGGACGAAGGGCTGCTGCAGCTCGACAATGCGCTGGCGCACTACAACGCGCAGTTGCCGCGCCTGCAGGAGTTCATCCTGCCCGCGGGCACGCGCGCCGCGGCACAGGCCCATGTCTGCCGCACGGTCGCGCGCCGCGCCGAGCGCATGGTCGTGGCGCTGGAGCAAAGCGAAGCCATGCGGCCCGCGCCGCGCCAGTACCTCAACCGCCTGTCGGACCTGCTGTTCGTGCTGGCGCGCGTGCTCAATCGCGTGGACGGCGGCGACGACGTGTATTGGAAAAGCGAGCGCCTGGCCGCGCAGGCGGGTGACGCCTCCTGATACGGCTCAGCGCGGTGCCAGGATCGCCATGGTGATGCGCGATGTGCAGGTCGGCTGGCCTTTGTCGTTGACCATGTCGATCTGCCACACATGGGTCGTGCGGCCTATGTGCACCGGCTTGGCGGTGGCCGTGACCCAGCCGCTGCGCGCGGCGCGCAGGTGGTTGGCGTTGATGTCCAGGCCGACCGCGGTATGGCCTTCGGGGCTGGCGTAGAAGGCGCCCAGCGAGCCCAGGGTTTCGGCCAGCACCACGCTGACGCCGCCGTGCAGCAGGCCGAAGGGCTGGACCGTGCGCGCGTCCACGGGCACGCGGCCGACGAGGTAGTCGTCGCCGATTTCGGTGATTTCTATGCCCAGATGGCTGACGGCCGTGTTGGCGCTGTGCTGGTTCAGGGCGTGCACGGAAGCGGGCTTTTTCCAGATCGACATAAGGCAACTCATAGCAGTGGGAGCAATGCCTGCATCATGCCCGCAGCCGGCGCGGGCTGCACAACCGATGCGACAGCGCACAAAAAAGCCCGGCGGCGGCCGGGCTGGTGGTGGGGACGATGCAGTCGGGTCAGACGTGCATGGTTCCGGTGTCGAGGAAGCGCTCGTGCCAGCTCAGCGCTTCGCGCAGGATGTGCGGCGTGTGCTGCGCGCCCTTGAGGCGCGCGCGGTCGAAGTAGTCCTGCAGCATGGGACGGAAGTCGGGGTGGGCGCACTTGTCGATGATGACCTGGGCGCGCTCGCGCGGCGACAGGCCGCGCAGGTCGGCCAGGCCCTGCTCGGTGACGATGATCTGGGTGTCGTGCTCGGTGTGGTCGACATGCGAGCACATCGGCACGATGCAGCTGATCTTGCCGTCCTTGGCGACGGACGGTGTGACGAAGAACGACAGGTAGCCGTTGCGCGCGAAGTCGCCCGAGCCGCCGATGCCGTTCATCATTCCCGAGCCCATGATGTGGGTCGAGTTGATGTTGCCGTAGATGTCGGCTTCGATCATCGAGTTCATCGCGATGATGCCCAGGCGGCGCACCAGCTCGGGGTGGTTGCTGATCTCCTGCGGACGCAGGATGATGCGTTCGCGGTAGAAATCGATGTTGCGCTCGAAGTCTTCATAGGCGCTGTTGCTCAGCGAAATCGAGGTCGCCGAAGCCTGGCGCATCTTGCCCGCGCGCAGCAGGTCGAGCATGCCGTCCTGCAGCACTTCGGTGAAGCCCAGCAGGTTCTCGAACGGCCCGGTCAGCAGGCCGGCGAGCACGGCGTTGGCCACGTTGCCCACGCCCGACTGGATGGGCAGCATTTCCTTGGGCAGGCGGCCTTGCTTCATCTCATGCGACAGGAAGTCGATGATGTGGCCCGCGATCTGGCTGGACACGGCGTCGGGCTGGGCAAAGCCCGAGTTGCGGTCGCTCTGGTGGGTTTCGACCACGGCGATGACCTTGGCCGGATCGACGCGCAGGTAGGCCTCGCCGATGCGCTCGGCGGCATGCGTCATGTGGATGGGCGTGCGCCGCGGCGGGATGGCCGTGCCGTAGTAGATGTCGTGCATGCCCTCGATGGCCTGCGGGGGCTTGGTGTTGACTTCGAGGATCACCTTGTCGGCGATCTCCAGCCAGGTCTTGTTGTTGCCCACGGCCGTGGACGGGATCAGGCGGCCGTCGGGCAGCACGCCCAGCACCTCGATCACCGCCACCTTCATCTCGCCGAGAAAGCCGAACCAGGCGTGCTGGGCGACGTGCGAAAGATGCATGTCGACGAAGTGAATTTCGCCGGCATTGATCTTCGCGCGGCAGATCGGGTCGGTCTGGAAAGGCAGGCGTTTTTCGTAGGCGTCGGCCGCGGCCAGCGTGCCGTCCATTTCGGGGGCCGTGGACGCGCCGGTCCAGACGCTGATCTTGAACGGTCGGCCCGCAGCGTGCTCGGCGCGCGCGCGCGCGGCCAGGGCCTGGGGAAGAAGCTTGGGATACCCCGCGCCGGTGAACCCGCTCATGCCGACATTGGCGCCCGCGGGCACCAGTTCGGCCGCCGCTTCGGCGCTCATGATCAGGGGGTGGAAATCGCTATACCGTACGCGGTCAATCAAGGACATCAACAAACTCCGCAAAAAAGCGCCACCGCCTGTCGCCAGAATTCGGGCGCGGTGGCTTGCGGGGCGGATATTAGCAGTGATGGACCTCGCATCCATGGTTTACCCGAGGTATCCGGTTTCCCGTCATGCTCACTGCGGGGCGCTGCCGGAAGACAAAAAAGGGGCCTTGCAGGCCCCTTGGGAAAGACGGGCCACAGGCCCTGCCTGTGGCTCAGCGGGGCTTGCGGTCCAGCAGCGCGTAGAGAATGATCGCGCCGAACGTTGCGGTTCCGATGCCGCCGAGCGCGAAATCGCCGAACTTGAGCGTGAAGTCGCCCGTGCCCAGGATCAGCGTGATCGCGGCGACGATCAGGTTCTTGTTCTGCGAGAAGTCGACCTTGTTGCGCACCCAGATGTTGGCGCCGGCGACCGCAATCAGGCCGAAGACGACGATGGACACGCCGCCCATCACCGGCAGCGGAATCGCCTGGATCAGCGCGCCGAACTTGGGGCTGAAGCCCAGCAGCACGGCCAGCACGGCCGCGCACAGGAACACCGCCGTCGAGTAGATGCGCGTGGCCGCCATCACGCCGATGTTCTCGGCATAGGTGGTCACGCCCGTGCCGCCGCCCGCGCCGCTGACCATGGTCGCGACGCCGTCACCGATGAAGGCCCGGCCCATGTACTGGTCGATGTTCTTGCCGGTCATTGCCGTGACGGCCTTGATGTGGCCCAGGTTCTCTGCGACCAGGATGATGACCACGGGAACGATCAGCAGCATGGCCGGCGCGCTGAACACCGGCGCATGCAGTTGCGGCAGGCCGATCCAGGCGGCGCTGAGCACGCCCGACAGGTCCAGCGGCTTGCCCAGGCCGGCGACATTGGTCAGCAGCGCGTAGAACAGGCTGGAGATGATCAGGCCGACGAGGATCAGCAGGCGCTGGACCATGCCGCGCGTGAGCACCGCGACCAGGCCGACGCTGACGAAGGTCAGCGCCTGCATCCAGCTGTCGAAGTTGCTTGCCGCCATGTTCTTGACCGGAATGGCCGCGAGATTCAGGCCTATGACCGCGACCACCGCACCCGTGACCACGGGCGGCATGAAGCGCTCTATCCAGCCCGTGCCCAGCCACTGCACGATCACGCCGATCAGCGTGTAGACCGCGCCGCAGGCAATGATGCCGCCCAGCGCCACGCCGATGTTGGCGTTCGCGCCCTGGCCCGCGTAGCCCGTGGCGGCGATCACCACGCCGATGAACGCAAACGACGAGCCCAGGTAGCTGGGCACCTTGCCGCCGGTGATCAGGAAGAAGATCAGCGTGCCTATGCCGCTCATCAGCACCGCGAGGTTGGGGTCGAAGCCCATGAGGATGGGCGCGAGCACGGTCGAGCCGAACATCGCAATCACGTGCTGGATACCCATCAGCCCGGTTTGCGGCCAGGGCAGGCGCTCATCGGGGCCGATCACGCCCCCGGAATGCAGCACATCGGAGGACTTTTCGGTCCATTGGAAAATTCCCATCGCTTCTCTCCTGTGAAAACTGGCGCGATGTTAGAGACATTCCGGGGTGGATGGGGGACAGAATCGCCAACCGTTGTAGGCGCATGACGCCGGCGCCGGTGTCGCCCAGGCGGCAGTCTGCGGGCTAACCCGCAAACACCTGCGCGCAGCCCGACTTAGAGTGGCTGACACCACCCAGCGAATCGCAGATTTGCGGTTGATGCTAGGCGCGTTGCCGCAGACAGTGCGAATAGCACGGCAAGGCAATGCAACGACGCAGCAAGGGTGGTGTCAGCCACTCTTAACGTCAGGGGACTATGTCCACACTTCCTGCCTATATCCCCCAGATTCGCCTTTACCAGGACTGGCTCGCGCAGCGCCATGGACTGGTGTTTGCCGACTACGACGCGCTGTGGCGCTGGTCGGTCACCGAGCTCAATGCATTCTGGCAAAGCATCTGGGACTACTGCGACCTGCAGTCGCCCACGCCGCACACGGCCGTGCTGGCGCGCAATGTAATGCCCGGCGCGCAGTGGTTTCCGGGCGCCCAGGTCAATTACGCGCAGCAGGTGCTGCGCCACACCGCGGCGGCGCAGGCCGCGGGCATGCCGGCCGTGGTCAGCTGCAACGAGCAGGGCCTGCACCGCGAGTTGAGCTGGCCCGAACTGCGCCGCCAGGTCGCGGCGCTGGCGCTGCACCTGCAGGCCCGGGGCGTGGCGCCCGGCGACCGGGTCGCGGCCTATCTGCCGAACATTCCCGAAGCCATGGTGGCGCTGCTGGCCTGCGCGAGCATAGGCGCGGTCTGGAGCATCTGCGCGCCCGACATGGGCACGCAGGCGGTGCTCGACCGCTTTCGCCAGATCGAACCCAAGGTGCTGATCGCGGTGGACGGCGTGCACTATGCGGGCCGCGACATCGACCGCCAGCCGGTGCTGGCCGAACTGCGCGCGCAGCTGCCCAGCCTGCAGCAGGTGGTGCTGGTCAACAACCTCGATCTGTCGCTGGACCGTGCCGACTGCGCCCACTGGGGTCGTATCACGGCGCGCGACGATGCCGCGACTGCAGCATTCGAGCCGCTGTGGCTGCCGTTCGACCATCCGCTGTGGATCGTCTACTCGAGCGGCACCACGGGCCTGCCCAAGCCCATCGTCCATGGCCACGGCGGCATGGTGCTGGTGGCGCTGCAGCTCAAGGGCCTGCACAACGACGTCGGCTGCAGCTGGGAGCCGAACAGCTGGGGCGAGCGCTTTCACTGGTACAGCTCCACGGGCTGGGTGATGTGGAACGCCCAGGTTTCGGGCCTGCTCGGCGGCACGACCTGCGTGATCTTCGACGGCAGCCCCGGTGGCAGCAAGGAGCAGCCCGACTGGGGCGTGCTGTGGCGCTTCGCGGCCGAGACCGGCGTGACCTGCTTCGGCTCGGGCGCGGCGTTCTATGCGAACTGCATGAAGGCCGGGGTGGATCTTTCGGAGTGCGGCGATCTGTCGCGCGTGCGCAGCCTGGGCTCGACCGGCTCGCCGCTGTCGGCCGATGTGCAGCAATGGGGCACGGAGCAGTTCCGCGCGCTGCGCGCCCAGGCGCAAGAACAAGGGCGCCCGGGCCTGTCGGCCGATGAGGACATCTGGTGGAACAACATTTCGGGCGGCACCGATTTCTGCGGCGCGTTTCTCGGCGGCCACCGCGAGCTGCCGCAGGTGCCGGGCGTGATGCAGTGCCGCCAGCTCGGCGCGGCCGTCGAGGCCTGGGACGACCAGGGCCGCTCGGTCATCGACGAAGTGGGCGAGCTGGTCTGCAGCCAGCCGATCCCGTCGATGCCGCTGTATTTCTGGGGCGACGAGGGCGGCAGGCGCTACCGTTCCAGCTACTTCGAGCATTTCGCAGCGGGCCAGGGTCGCCGGCCGGGCGGCGGCGACGCCGCGCCCGAGGCCGGCGCGGTCTGGCGCCATGGCGACTGGATACGCATCACGCCGGATGGCGGCTGCGTGATCTACGGCCGCAGCGACGCGACCATCAACCGCCACGGCCTGCGCATGGGCACGAGCGAAATCTACCGCGCCGTCGAAGCCCTGCCCGAAGTGCTCGACAGTCTGGTGGTCGACCTCGAACACCTGGGGCGCGAAAGCTATATGCCGCTGTTCGTGGTGCTGCGCCCCGGCGTGGAGCTCGACGCGGGGCTGCGCGCGCGCCTCAACGGCGCGATCCGCGCCGCAGTCTCGCCGCGCTTCGTGCCCGACGCCATCTACCAGGTGGCCGAAGTGCCGCGCACGCTCAGCGGCAAGAAGCAGGAGCTGCCGATCAAGCAACTGCTGCTGGGCAAGCCGCTGGCGCAGGTGGTCAACAAGGACACCATGGCCAACCCGGCGAGCCTGGCCTGGTACGAGGCGCTGGCCCGGCAGCGCCATGCCGAGGCCTTGGCGCACGGCGCGGGCGTGCAGATGTCATGACATGTATCTCTGCGGTCACACGCGGGCTGCGGTGCATGGCCCCGGGGTACACTTTGTCATCTTTTGAGATGCGTCTCCGACCTTTCCTCTCGCACTCCCCTCCATGGCCGCTGATTCGACGGGCAATGCCCGCTCCAGTTTTGACCTCAAGAGCGCACAGCTGCATGTCGTGGCCGTCGCGCTCAAGGACACCGACGTCCAGCTGGTCGCGGCCGACCTCGCGCAGCGCCTGGCCGATGACCCCGATTTCTTCGACAACGACCCGGTCCTCATCGATCTGGCCCAGGTCAAGGAGGTCGAGCAGCCCATCGATTTCCCGGCGCTGATCGCGCTGCTGCGCTCGCACCACACGCAGCCCGTCGCGGTGCGCGGCGGCAGCGAAGCGCAGGTCCGGGATGCCGTGGCCGCAGGCCTGAGCCTCGCGCCAGACGCGCAGACCGCGCGCCCGGCGCCGGCCGAAGTGCATGAAGTGATACGCGAAGTCGAAGTGGTGCGTGAAGTGCCCGCGCCCATGGCCGATGCGATGGTGATCGACAAGCCCTTGCGCTCGGGCCAGCAGGTCTATGCCCGGGGAACCGATCTGGTTGTTCTGGCCGTGGTCAGTTATGGTGCGGAAGTGATCGCCGACGGCAATGTGCATGTCTATGCGCCGCTGCGCGGGCGGGCCATCGCGGGTGCGCGTGGCAACACCTCGGCGCGCATTTTCAGCACCTGCATGGAGCCGCAACTGTTGTCGATTGCCGGCATGTACCGCACCACCGATACGGAGCTTCCGCCCGAGGTGGTCGGCAAGCCGGCCCAGGTCCGGCTTGACGGTGAGAAGATCATCGTCGAGCCTTTGTAATATGTCAGCGTTGTCGGAGCGTTATCTCCCAGCAATCGAGCCCGTCTTTTAAGGAATAGTGCAAACATGGCCAAAATCGTCGTCGTGACCTCCGGCAAGGGTGGTGTAGGCAAGACCACCACCAGCGCCAGCTTTGCCTCCGGCCTCGCTCTGCGGGGCCACAAGACCGCCGTCATCGACTTCGACGTCGGGCTGCGCAATCTCGATCTGATCATGGGCTGCGAACGCCGTGTGGTGTATGACCTGATCAACGTGATCCAGGGTGAAGCCAACCTGAACCAGGCGCTGATCAAGGACAAGCAGTGCGACAACCTGTTCGTGCTCGCGGCCTCGCAGACCCGCGACAAGGAGGCACTGAGCCAGGACGGCGTCGAGAAGATCCTCAAGGACCTCGGCGAGATGGGCTTCGACTACATCGTCTGCGATTCGCCCGCGGGCATCGAGAGCGGTGCGCTGATGGCCATGCACTTCGCCGACGAAGCGCTGGTGGTGACCAACCCGGAAGTCTCCTCGGTGCGCGACTCCGACCGCATCCTGGGCATGCTCAGCTCCAAGACCAAGCGCGCGATCGACGGCGGCGAAGCGATCAAGGAACATCTGCTGATCACGCGCTACAACCCGAACCGCGTCGAAGACGGCCAGATGCTGTCGCTCGAGGACATTCAGGACATCCTGCGCATCGAGCTGATCGGCGTGATCCCCGAGTCCGAAACCGTGCTGCAGGCGTCGAACCAGGGCATTCCGGCGGTGCACATGGCGAACACCGATGTATCCGAAGCCTACAAGGACGTGATCGACCGTTTCCTGGGAGAAGAAAAGCCGATGCGCTTCATTTCGGCACAGAAACCAGGCTTCTTCAAACGCATCTTCGGAGGGAAGTAAGACATGTCGATGCTGTCTTTTCTGTTGGGCGAAAAAAAGAAATCGGCTTCGGTCGCCAAGGAGCGTCTGCAGATCATCCTCGCGCACGAGCGCGTCGGTGGCGGCCGCAGCCAGCACGATTACCTGCCCGAGCTGCAGCGCGAGCTGATGGCGGTGATCTCCAAGTACGTGACCATCCACCCGAACGACATCAAGGTCCACCTCGAGCGTCAGGACAACCTCGAAGTGCTCGAAGTCAAGATCGAGCTGCCTGAAGCGAAATAAGGCCCCCACGCTCCCCCACTGCGTGTGGGTCGCTGCCCCCCAAGGGGGCCCTCGCGGCTTGGGGCGGCCCGGCGCCGCTCGTTCACACCCTTCTCAAGAATGTGTGAAGTGCGTGCACGCCCCTTGCCAAAGCGTCTTGTCGTCTCTTACTGAGCTTGGCGCAAAGGGCATTTTCGGCAGCAGCGGGATCTACCTCATGCGCCCATCGTGATAAATCAGCGGCGCCGCATCATTGCGGTGGCTGCAATGCTCGACTTCGCCGACGAAGATCACGTGGTCGCCTTCCTGGTAGCGGCTGCGGTTGAAGCATTCAAACGTCGCCACGGCGCCATCGAGCAGGGGCATGCCGGTCTGGCCGGGTTGGTGGACAACGCCTGCCCAGCGGTCTATGCCCTTGGACGCGAACTGTTCGGCCAGCGCTTTCTGTCCAGCTCCGAGCACATGCACCGCATAGTGCGAGCAGGCCATGAAGACCGACAGCGAAGCGGCGCTGTTGGCCATGCTCCACAGCACCAGCGGCGGATGCAGCGATACCGAATTGAACGAGCTCACCGTCACGCCCACGGGCTGGCCCTGGGCATTGAGTGCGGTCACGATGGTCACGCCGGTCGCGAACTGGCCAAGCGCCTTGCGGAAATCATGCGAGGAAAATTGCGGCGGCTGGGCCACGGCGGAGTGGGGTAGGGGCGAGTTCACGGGCAGCGATCACGGACAGGATGGGCCTATTATGGGCTGAGCCTGATGAACCGCTGCGTCCGGGGGAAGAAGGCCGCCATCGCGGCTGAAGAGGTCGGCGCTGCGCAGCGGGAATTTCGCTGCTTGCTGCGCGAGCATGCGCGCCATCTGGCCCTTGGGGCAGCGCTGCAATTCGGACAGCAGCCCGTGCCCGGTCTGGGCAATGCCCCAGCGCTGGCGCAGGTCCTGCTGCATGCGCGCGAGCAGGCTGGCCGCCATTTCGGCATCGGCCAGCGCCCGGTGGGCGCGCCCCGCGCGCGGCAGGCCCAGGTGGTCGACGATATTGCCGAGCTTGTGGCTCGTGGCCTCGGGGTAGAGCCGCCGCGACAGCAGTACGGTGCAGGCAAACGGCTGCGGCGCGGGCAGGCCCGCATGCGCGAGTTCGGCCTCCCAGAACTTGCGGTCGAACGCGGCGTTGTGCGCGACCATGGGCGCCGCGCCGACAAAGCGCGCGGCGTCGCGCATCACTGCTTCGGCCGCCGGGGCCGTCGCCACCATGGCGTTGCTGATGCCCGTGAGCTGGGTGATGAACGAGGGAATCCAGACACCGGTGCGCATCAGGCTCTGGAAACGGTCGACGACCTGGCCCGCTTCCAGCAGCACGATGGCCACTTCCGTGGCACGCGCGCCCTGGCCGGGCGCCATGCCCGTGGTTTCAAAGTCGATGACGGCAATGGCAGAAGACATGGAGAGATTGTCCCATGGGGTCCATGCTTGCCCCGCGCATGGGGGGCGCGCTGGTGCATTTCGCCTGTTGAAAGCCAAAAAAACCGGAGACGGGTCTCCGGTTTCCATTTCATGGCCTGCGCGCAGGCCGGAGCGCTCAGCGCACCAGCAGCACGGGAATGGTGCTGTGGGCCAGCACCTGGGTGCTCACCGAGCCCATGACCAGCTTGCCCAGTGCGCCATGGCCATGGGTGCCCATGACCAGCAGGTCGAACTGGCCTTCGTCGGCCAGCTTGGCGATGCACTCGCCCGCGGGGCCGACTTTGCCCATGCGTGCGGCGTTCACACCGTGCTTGGCGAGAAATTCGCACACGGGTGTGAGCACCTTGTCGAACTCTTCCTGGTAGTACTGTTCGACCACGTCCTTGCCCAGCGCGCTGCGCGCGCGCGGAGGCAAGGTGGCTTGCACCGTCACGGCCGTGTACTCATGGGTACGGGCCAGCAACTCGGCGTGCGAGGCCAGGTAGTTCAGCATTTTCTGGGTGTATTCGCTGCCGTCGACAGCAAGCAGTATTTTCATGGCGTCCTCCTAATGTTCAGAAACCAGATTAATCCCAGCAGAAATTGCGTGCCTTGATTTAAGTCATGTTTTTGCAGGCCGCTGCCGGAGAACCGCAAGGACTGGGCGCATGCGGTATTCCCATCATAGTTCTATGCATGCGCGCGGCTGGAAAAAGTCCTGCTCGCCCTTGCGCGCATAGCCCAGGGGGTTGGCCACGACGCGGCACTGCCAGGGCGCACCATCGGCACGCTGGCCGCGCACGGTGTAGTCGCTGGGCGCGTGCAGATGGCCGTGCAGCCACAGCGGCGCATGGGCGAGCCAGTCATCGAGCGCATTGCAAAATCCCGCCGTGCCCGGCACCAGGCCGTAGCGCGGATCGGCGCTGCGCAGGCTAGGCGCGAAGTGGGTCACGGCCACGGTCGCGCCGTCGAAGGGCCGGGCCAGCGCAGCCTGCAGCCATTGCTGGCACAGCAGCGCCTGTTCGCGCATCGGCTCGGCGAGAAAAGCTTCGCCGTGGCGCGTGCCACCGGTCTTGCGCAGGTAGAAGTTCGCGGCGCGGAATGCCTTGTCGCGCAGGCGCAGCAGCGCGCCCAGATCGCCCGACTGCACCTTGGCGTCCTGCAGCGCGATCGCGTCGTAGTCGGTCCACAGCGTGGTGCCGACAAAGCGCACGCCGCCCAGCGCCGCCGTTTCGCGCTCGAGCCAGATCAGACCCAGGCGGTCGCAGGTGGCGCGCAGGCGCGCATGGGCGACGTCGAAGTCCTGGTTATCGTATTCATGGTTGCCGGGCACGAAGATCACGGGGCAGGGCCAGCCCGCGTATTGCGGCAATGGAGAGAAACGGGCCAGGCCGAAGTCCTGGTCTTTCAGCAGCCCGCCTTCCTGGTAGGAGCCGATGTCGCCGGCGAGCACCAGCACATCGGCGCCGGCCGCGGGTTCGGGCTGGAAATGGGGGTGGGCTTCGAGGTGCAGGTCGGAAAGCAGCTGGATCTTCATGGGGCGCGCGGGAAAGTGTTTTGTGCGGAACGGAACAGGGCCTGCAGCAGCCAGTTGCAGGCGCTCGCCTGGGGGCCACGGAGGGGCCACAGTGCCTCGACATGTACCGGCGGCACGCTGAACGGCAACTCGCGCAGCGCGAGCGATCCGGCCATGCCGGTCACGGGAACGAAGTGGCGCGGCAGGATGGTCAGCAGGTCGGATTGGACCACCACGCGCCCGGCGGTGAAGAACTGGTTGACGGTCAGCACCACCTGGCGCTTGCGGCCCAATGCGGCCAGGGCTTCGTCGATGAAGCCGAAGGAGCGCCCGGAAAAGCTCACCAGCATGTGGCGTGCCGCGCAGTAGTTGTCGAGCGTGAGCGGCGCATGGGCCAGGGGATGGCCTTCGCGCATCACGCAGATGTAAGCGCTTGCATACAGTCTGCGGCTTTCAAAGCCTACGACATCGCCCGACTGCTCGCGCGCCGTGAGGTCGGCGAGCACGGCAGGAAAGTAGCCCACGGCAATGTCGGCCGTGCCGTCCTCCAGCAGCTGGCGCGGGTCGCGCGTGGTCAGCGGCAGCACGCGCACCGAGACGCCGGGCGCTTCGCGCTCGATGATGGAGTAGAGCGCGGGCACCAGCGTCGACGCCGTGGCGTCGGCCATCGCGAGCACGAACGTGGTGGTGGCGGTGGCCGGATCGAACGGGTTGGGCGCAAGCGTCTGCTGCAACTGGGCCAGCGCGCCGCGCACCGCGGGCCACAGCGCGAGCGCGCGCGGCGTGGGCTGTACGCCCTGACCGTGGCGTACCAGCAACTCGTCGCCCAGCGCTTCGCGCAGGCGCCGCATGGCGTTGCTCACCGCGGGCTGGGTGATGGCGAGCTTGTGCGCGGCGCGCGTCAGGCTGCGTTCCGCCATGACCTCGTCGAAGACCCGCAGCAGATTCAGGTCGAGGTGGTGGAAGCTGTGCGGCGTCATGGCGGCAATACATCACTCATATGAATGATATTAATTCAAAAGATAAATTTGAAGTTGCAAAGGGTAAACCCTATGATTACTGCATTGCCCGGCAATTTCGCCACAAGCGTCTGTAACGAGGTTTCCATCATGACCAGCTTTGTAAATTCCAGCCAATCCCTTGAACACTCCGGCGTTGTGCGCGTGCAGCGCGCTGCCGTGTTCCTGCAGGCCACCGCCGCCGACCTCACCGGTTCGCAGCGCCTGCCGCTGTCTGCCAGCGTCCGGGCTGGACTGCGCATGCTGGCGGGCATTGCGCGCCGCGCCGCCGTGACGGCCCGTGCCGGCCACCGTGACTGGGTGCAAAGCCGCAAGCAGGCGGCTGAAGACGAGCGCACCTGGAACGCCGCGCTCAAGGATGCACGCATCATGGCTGATCTCAGCCGTGCAATGCACGGCGAAACTCGATAACACCCCCTAAGCGGGCCGTCGCTTCCCCTCTCAACCTTCGGTGGAGGGGGGCGCCCGGCGAGGGACGACATCATCGCTACGGGGCGGCCCTTGCTCGATGTCCCTGAATGGGGACGTTGAGCGCCTGTGATTGCTGAACCCGGTAGGAATCAAGCCGCTGCCCACAAGGCTGCGGCTTTTTTGCGGGCATGAAAAAAGCCCCCACGCTTGCTCGCTTCGCGTAGCCGCTGCCCCCCAAGGGGGCATTTTCATCTTGGGGCGGCCCGGCGATGAAAAGAGCCCCCACGCTTGCTCGCTTCGCGTAGCCGCTGCCCCCCAAGGGGGTATTTTCATCTTGGGGCGGCCCGGCGATGAAAAGAGCCCCCACGCTTGCTCGCTTCGCGTAGCCGCTGCCCCCCAAGGGGGTGTTTTTCATCTTGGGGCGGCCCGGCAATGAAAAAAGCCCTGCGGAGCAGGGCTTGGTCGGGAAGCGGGCAGGCCCGCTTCTCAGCGTACGGCGCTTCAGTCTGCGAGGCGCTTCTCAAGCTGGGAACGCGTGGCCAGCAGTTCCTGGGGCAGCTTGTCGGCGAGCTGGGTGAACAGCGCGTCGTGCAGTTGCAGCTCGGCTTGCCAGGCGTCCTTGTCGATGCGCGTCACGGTGTCGAACTGGCTGGCGTTGAAGTCCAGGCCTTGCCAGTTGATTTCCGCGTAGGCCGGGCTCACGCCGAGCATGTTGTCCACGCCCTGGACCTGGCCTTCGATGCGGTCGATCATCCACTTGAGCACGCGCATGTTCTCGCCGTAGCCGGGCCAGACGAACTTGCCGCCTTCGTCCTTGCGGAACCAGTTGGTGGTGTACAGGCGGGGCAGCTGCGCGCCGGTGGCCTGCAGCTTGGTGCCCATGTCCAGCCAGTGCTGGAAGTATTCGCTCATGTTGTAGCCCATGAACGGCAGCATGGCGAAGGGATCGCGGCGCACCACGCCCTGGGCGCCAAACGCCGCGGCGGTGGTTTCCGAGCCCATGGTTGCGGCCATGTAGACGCCTTCGGTCCAGGTGCGCGCTTCGGTCACGAGGGGCACGGTGGTCGAGCGGCGGCCGCCGAACAGGAAGGCGTCGATCTTCACGCCGGCCGGATCGTCCCAGGCGGGATCGAGCGCGGGGTTGTTGGTCGCGGCCACGGTGAAGCGGGCGTTGGGGTGGGCGGCCTTGGCGCCGGTTTCACGCGCGATCTGCGGTGTCCAGTCCTTGCCTTGCCAGTCGATCAGGTGATCGGGCAGGCTGCCGGTGTCCTTTTCCATGCCTTCCCACCAGACGTCGCCGTCGTCGGTCAGCGCGACGTTCGTGAAGATCACGTTCTTGTCGAGGCTGGCCATGCAGTTCGGGTTGGTGTGGTAGTTCGTGCCCGGGGCCACGCCGAAGTAGCCGGCTTCGGGGTTGATCGCGCGCAGCGAGCCGTCGGCCTGGGGCTTGATCCAGGCGATGTCGTCGCCGATGGTCGTGACTTTCCAGCCGTCGAACGCGGCGGGCGGCACGAGCATGGAGAAATTGGTCTTGCCGCAGGCCGAGGGGAAGGCGGCGGCGACGTGGTACTTGGTGCCGTCGGGCTTGGCCACGCCCAGGATCAGCATGTGCTCGGCAAGCCAGCCCTGGTCGCGGCCCATGGTCGAGGCGATGCGCAGCGCGAAGCACTTCTTGCCCAGCAGCGCATTGCCGCCGTAGCCCGAACCATACGACCAGATTTCGCGTGTTTCGGGGTAGTGGACGATGTACTTGGTCTTGTTGCAGGGCCAGCTCGTGGTGTCCTTCTCGCCTTCGGCCAGGGGTGCGCCCACGGTGTGCATGCAGGGCACGAAGTCGCCGTCGGTGCCGATGACGTCGTACACGGCCTTGCCCATGCGCGTCATGATCTTCATGTTCACGGCGACATAGGCGCTGTCGGACAGTTCCACGCCGACATGGGCGATGGGCGAGCCCAGCGGACCCATGGAGAACGGCACGACATACATGGTGCGGCCGGCCATGCAGCCGTCGAACAGCGGCTGCAGCGTGGCGCGCATTTCGTTGGGCGCCATCCAGTTATTGGTCGGGCCGGCGTCGGCCTGGTCCTGGCTGCAGATGTAGGTGCGGTCTTCGACGCGCGCCACGTCCGACGGGTCGGACCAGGCGAGGTAGCTGCCCGGACGCTTGGCGGCGTTGAGCGGCTTGAAGGTGCCGGCGGCAACCAGCTGCTGGCACAGCGCGTCGTACTCTTCCTGCGAGCCGTCGCACCAGTGAATGTTGGCCGGCTTGCACAGCGCGGCCATTTCGGCGACCCAGGAGATCAGCCGGGCATTCTTGACATAGGAGGGGGCCTGAAGCGTCAGGCCTTGCAGTGCAGGTGCGTTCATCACGGGAGCTTTCTAATTGAAAAAACGTTTTTTCAAAGACAGTGCAGCACCGCGCGAGCGGCTAGGCAGCCTTTGAGAAAACAGGTTTTTTCACGGTCGTAGGCAACGCCACCGGGCGGCTGCCCCGGTGCTCAAATCGAGAGGAAGCCGCCATTCTAGGGAGCTGGCGCATTTTTGTGTCAGGCAAAAGTCCAAAAAACTATGCAATATAAGTATCAATATATGCACATGTTGAAGTGGGAGTGCGCAAAAAAAGGGCAAAAAAAAGCCCCGTGACCGGGGCTTGGAGAAGCAATAAGGGGGTTTCAGGCCAGGTAGACGGCGATGAAGGCCAGCAGGAACATCAGCACCGCACCGACCAGCGGCAGCACGACCGGGATATAGCGGACGACGGCTTCGGTCGCGTCCTCGGGATGCTCGTCGGCCGGGGCCGGGGCGTGGGGATGGGTCATGAGACTGGGACTCCCGTCGGTAAGTCAAGAAAGCTGCACTGGGGCTGCAATGCCGTTATTTTAAGCAGACCCGGCCGGGGCCGGGCCTGGGGTTAGCCATGAGGCTGGCAGGGTGCTCAGATCGTGAACACGTTCTCAGACGCGCTGCGCTTCCATGCCCTGGGCGCGCAGGCTGGCGAGCACCTGTTCGACATGCGGCTGGTTGCGTGTCTGCAGAACGCACTCGATCTCGACGTTCTGCGCGGCCAGCAGCGTGAATGCGCGCTGGTGGTGGACTTCCTCGATGTTCGCGCCGGCGTCGGCCACGGTGGCGGTGATGCGCGCGAGCACGCCGGGCACGTCGCGCGCGCTCACGCGGATGCGCGCCAGCCGGCCCGAGCGCACCATGCCGCGCTCGATGATGGCCGCGAGCAGCAGCGGGTCGATGTTGCCGCCCGACAGCACCAGCCCGACCTTCTTGCCCGCAAAGCGCGCGCCGTGGCGCAGCATGGCGGCCAGGCCCGCGGCGCCCGCGCCTTCGACCAGCGTCTTCTCGATTTCGAGCAGCATCAGCACCGCCTGTTCGATGTCGCCTTCATCGACGAGCAGCAGGTCGTCGACCAGGTCGCGGACCACGCGCTGGGTCATCTGGCCGGGCGTGGCCACGGCGATGCCTTCGGCGATCGTCGACTGGCCCATGGGCCAGTCGCTGCCCTGGATCGCATTGACCATCGACGCAAAGCGCTGGGTCTGCACGCCGATGATCTCTATGCCGGGCTTGATCGCCTTGGCGGCCGTGGCCACGCCGGCGATCAGGCCGCCACCGCCTATGGCCACGACCAGCATTTCGAGATCGGGCTGGGCCTGCAGCATTTCGAGCGCCAGCGTGCCCTGGCCCGCGGCCACGGCGGCGTCGTCATAGGGGTGGACGAACACCAGGCCCTGGGATTGCGCCAGTTCACGCGCATGGGCCCGCGCTTCGTCGAGCGTGTCGCCGTGCAGCACCACTTCGGCGCCGAAGCCGCGCGTGCGCTCGACCTTGACATCGGGCGTGAAGCGCGGCATCACGATCACCGCGCGCAGGCCCAGCCGCTGGGCATGGTAGGCCACGCCCTGGGCATGGTTGCCGGCGCTCATGGCGATCACGCCGCGCGCGCGCTCCTCGGGCGTGAGCTGGGCGAGCTTGTTGCAGGCGCCGCGCTCCTTGAACGAGGCGGTGAACTGCAGGTTCTCGAATTTGAGGAAAACCTGCGCGCCGACGATCTGGGACAGCGTGCGCGATTCCACGCAGGGCGTTTCCAGGATGTGGCCCTTGAGGCGCTGGGCGGCGAGTTCGATGTCGTGGAGGCTGATCATGGGCCATTGTCTCCACAGATGGCGCCCGGCGCGCGGCGCGCGGGAAAAACGCGGCTGGCCATGCAGGTTCTGCGGTCATTCTGTTGATCGATGCAGGGCGCTCGCGTCATGAACCCGTCCCAGCTCAGGCGGTGCTTTCTGGCAATGCGCGCTGCAGCAGATGCTGCAGGTCCATCTGCCGCGTGTCGAGCGCGCCGAGCACGCGGCCCGCGCCGCTGTGGCCCAGGCGCGTGGTGATGAAGGCCTGGGCCACGGCCGGCGGTGCGTCGCGGTGCAGCAGGCAGGCCTGGGCGGTCAGCACCAGGCGCTGCACCAGCATGCGTGCCATGGCCTGCTGCTCGGCCTGCGGCTGGGCGAGCATGGCGCGCAGCGCATGCAGCTGGGCCAGGATGCGCGCGTCGCCGCCGGCAATCTCTTCCATGGATTCGAACAGCACCTGGGCCGCGGGTTTTTGCCGGCCCAGCGCGCCCAGCACCTGCAGGCACAGCGCGTTGCCCATGCCTTCGCCGCGGCCCTGCGCGGGCGCCGCGAGGAACAGCCGCGCCAGGGTCTGGCCCTGGGGGCTGTCGAGCGCGCCCTGGGCGCCGGCCCATTCCATGGTTTCGGCGGTGATTTCCAT
Source organism: Pantoea sp. 18069 (assembly GCF_902706035.1). Classification (GTDB taxonomy): domain Bacteria; phylum Pseudomonadota; class Gammaproteobacteria; order Burkholderiales; family Burkholderiaceae_C; genus Comamonas. The sequence goes on from NZ_CACSJA010000003.1 coordinate 20,029, forward strand.
CGCGCGGCGGCCAATCCAGAACTGGGCCGCGGGTGCCACCACATGTTTCCAGGCGCGATCGAGCGGCGGCATGTTGTCGTTGGTGGCGTCATCGCAGCGCTCGAATGCCTGCGCCAGGCGCATGGTCAGCATCAGCGCGGCTTCGCTTTCGAGCGCCATGTCGACCAGCACGCTGCCCAGCAGAGGTTGTGCGCTCACATCGCCCAGGCCGCGCGCCTGCGTCAGCGACTGCACCAGGGCCTGGCGCAGCAGCGCGCAGCTGGCCAGCGTACGGCCCAGCCACAGCACGCTCGCGGCCGCGCGGAAGGTGACCGGCCCCTGGCCTTCCTCGCCCAGCAGATAGCCGCTGGCGGCATCGAGCTGGAGGTCGGCGACGGCCAGGGGGCCGAACGCGCTGCGCAGCGGCTGCACGACCAGGCTGTTGCGCTGACCGTCCTCGCGCCAGCGCGGCACGAAAAAGCAGCTGGGCCCCTGCGGTGTTTGCGCGCTGAGCAGGTGGGCATCGCTGTCGGGCGCCGCAAGCCCCGGGCTGCTGCCGCTGAGCAGGTACTGCCGGCCCCACAGGCCCATGCCCACGGGGGCGGCCTGGAGTGCCACAGGCGTGGCGCGCAGGGTGTGCGCGGCCTGGACGGCGCTCGCATCGAGGCCCATCCAGAGCGAAGTCTTGCGCGCGATCGGCAGGTCACGCGCGTCGTCGTCGGGGTTGCGCATCAGCGGCCCCAGCCGCGCCCAGAGTGGGGGCTCCTTGCGCAGCACGGCCAGCGAGGCGGACGTCAGCAGCAGCGGGTCCAGGCTGTCGGGCGCGAACTGGCCATGCAGGTACAGGCCCGCGGCCCAGATGCTCCAGCGTCCGGGCGTGTCCTGCGTCAGCGCCTGGGCAACCAGCCCCTGGTGGCGTCCCAGCGCGCGCTGGGCCTGCCAGGCGGGGTTGTCCTGCATGGCGTCGGAAGCGACCTCCGCCCGGGTCAACTGGTTCGCATAGGCGTCGAGTCCGGCCCGTGCAGGCCCCGCGTTGGCGCGTTGCAGCGCTTCATCCAGGGGCGCGTCGTGGGCGATCGACGACGGCGCCGGGGGCGGGGCGGTGGACATGGCGGTCTCCTGTGCGCGGGGTTGCACGGGCAGTCCGGAAACGGTTGCCCGCAAACCCGCAGTATCGACAACTCGCGCGCCGCGCGGTGTCGGAGAGGTTCGCCGGTCGTGGGGTCTTGCGCCGGATGCTCAGGAGGCAAACGCGCGCTGCAGCACGGCCTGCAGGTCATGCTGCGCCGGGTCGAGCGCACCGACCACCGCGCCCGCGGCCTGCGCGCCCAGGCGCGTGGCGATGAAGGCGTCGGCCGTAGCCTGGGGTGCGGTCTGGCGCAGCAGGCCGGCCTGGGCCAGCAGCACCAGGCGCTGCACCAGCAGCCGGGCCTGGCCCTCGAGCTGCGCCGCGGGCAGTTGCAGCTGCTGCAAGATGACCTGCGCGGCCGCGCGCAGCAGCGGCTCGTCCCCGGCCAGCGTCTGCAGATCCGCAAGCAGCGCCTGTGCCTGAGCGGGTTCGCGCGCAAGCGCGCGCAGCACGTCCAGGCACATCACGTTGCCCGAGCCTTCCCAGATCGAATTGACCGGCGCTTCGCGAAACAGCCGCGCCAGCAGGCTGTCTTCGACATAGCCATTGCCGCCGAAGACTTCCATGGCTTCGCCCGTGAGTTCCACGGCGCGCTTGCAGACCCAGAACTTGGCTGCCGGCGTCATGATGCGTTTCCAGGCGCGCTCCAGCGGCGTGTCGTCGCTCTCGCAGGCCTGGGCCAGCCGCATGGCCAGCACCAGCGCGGCTTCGCTTTCAAGCGCCAGGTCGCCGAGCACGGCACGCATCAGCGCATGCCCGGCCAGGTGCTTGCCGAAGGCCATGCGCCGGCGCGCATAGGCCAGCGCCTGCACGCTCGCCGAGCGCAGCAGCGCGGCGCTGCCGAGCACGCAGTTCAGGCGCGTGTAGCCGGCCATCTCGAGAATCGTCGCGATGCCCCGGCCTTCCTCGCCGAGCAGCAGGCCCCAGGCATCCTCGAACTCGACTTCGCTGCTTGAATTGCTGCGGTTGCCAAGCTTGTTCTTCAGGCGCTGCAGGCGCACGGCATTGCGGCTGCCGTCGGGCCGCCAGCGCGGCACGAAAAAGCAGGCCGGTCCGCCGTTCGCGCCCAGTTGCGCGACCACGAGGTGGGCATCGCTCATCGGCGCCGAGAAGAACCATTTGTGGCCGCGCAGCAGGTACTCGCCGCCGCGCCCGCCCGCGCCCAGGGGCGTGGCCCGCGTGGTGTTGCTGCGCACGTCGGAGCCGCCCTGCTTTTCCGTCATGCCCATGCCTATCCAGAGCGAGGTCTTGCGCGCCAGCGGCAGGTCGCGCGCGTCGTAGGCGTCGCTGTAGAGCCCGGCCTGCAGCTGCTGCCACAGCGCGGCCTCCTTTTGCAGCACCGGGATGCTGGCTAGCGTCATGGTGCCCGGGCACAGGCTGCCTTGCTCGACCTGGGCGTGCAGGTAAAAGCCCGCGGCCCAGGCCGTCCAGCGGCCCGCGCGCGCGTCGCGAAACGGCAAGCTTGCGAGCCCCTGGCCGCGGTACAGCGCCTGCAGCGCGTGCCAGCTCGGGTGGAATTCGACCTGGTCTATGCGCCGCCCGCGCGCGTCAAAGCGCTGCAGTTCGGGCGGGTGCTGGTTGGCCTGGGCGGCGAGGGCCCAGCCGTTGGCGCAGCCCAACTGCTGCGCGTATTGCGAAAGCTGCGGCCGGCTCCAGTCGGCGCCGCCGCGCGTGAGCGCTTCGCCCAGCGCCGCATCGGTGGCGAGCAGGTCGAAGTCGGTCAGCTCGTCGAACTGGTTGCTGACTTCATGGGTGGAAAATGGGGTGACAAAGGCGTGCACGGCGTAGCCCTCCATGGCGCCAGTCTAGGAGCGCCGGGCCGGTGCCGGTGTGCGGATTTACGCCATGAGCGCGTCCATCGGCACGCCCTTCGACCCTTACAGGGTGCCCTGCGCCAGGGAGCCCTGCGCCAGGCTCAGGGTGAGCGCGCAAGCCCCCGTGCAATGCCCTACTGCGCCATCTGGCACACGCGCAGCACTTCGGCGCCATAGGCATCGAACTTCTTGGCGCCCATGCCGGGAATGCCGTGCAGGTCGTCGAGGCTTGCCGGGTCGCGCTCGGCGATCGCGGCCAGCGTCGCGTCGTGGAAGATCACATAGGCCGGCAGGTTGTGCTCGCGCGCGACTTCGGCGCGCCAGGCCTTGAGGTTGATGAAGCGCACCTGCGCGTCGGGGCCGAGGTTGAGCGCCGCGACGTTGGCCTGCGGCGCCTTGCGCGTGCGTTTGGCGGCGCTGGCCGTGGCTTCGCGCAGCATCACCTGGGCGTCGCCGCGCAGCACGGCGCGCGAGCCCGGCGTCAGCGCCAGCGTGTCGAAGCTGTGGCCGCTGTCGCTCGTGACCTTGTGCAGGCCGAGAGCCCCCGTGGCCAGCAGTTGGCGCAGCACGCCGCGCAGCTGGGCTTCGGAGTACTGCGCGCCCAGGCCGAACGTCGACAGGCTCTGGTGGCCGTACTGGCGCACTTTCTCGGTGTCCTTGCCGCGCAGCACGTCCATGATGTGGCCCGTGCCGAAGGTCAGCTGGCAGGCCTCGTGCACGCGGTAGATGGTCGACAGCAGCTTGCGCGCGGCGTCGGTGCCGTCCCAGACCGCGGGCGGGTTCAGGCAGTTGTCGCAGTTGCCGCAGGGCGTGGATTCCTCGCCGAAATAACCCAGCAGGCGCTGGCGCCGGCAGTCGGTGGCTTCGGCGAGCGCGAGCAGCGCGTCGAGCTTGCCACGCATCACCTGCTTGAAGCTTTCCTCGGCCGGGCTTTCGTCGATCATGCGCCGCTGGTTGACGACGTCGTTGAGGCCGTAGGCCATCCAGGCGTGGGCCGGCAGGCCGTCGCGGCCCGCGCGGCCGGTTTCCTGGTAGTAGCCTTCGATGTTCTTGGGCATGTCGACATGGGCGACGAAGCGCACATCGGGCTTGTCTATGCCCATGCCGAAAGCGATGGTCGCGCACATGACGATGCCTTCCTCGCGCAGGAAGCGGTCCTGGTGGCGCTGGCGCGTCTCCACCGGCAGGCCGGCGTGGTAGGGCAGGGCCGAGAGGCCGGCGTTCTGCAGCGTCTGCGCGAGCTCCTCGACGCGCTTGCGCGACTGGCAATAGACCACGCCCGCGTCGCCCTGGTGCTCGGTCTGGATGAAGCGCTGCAGCTGGGCCGTCGCGTCCTTCTTCTCGACGATGGTGTAGCGGATGTTGGGCCGGTCGAAACTGCTGACGAACTGGCCGGCCTGCTCGAGCTGCAGGCGCTCGACGATGTCGGCGCGCGTGAGCGCATCGGCCGTCGCGGTGAGCGCAATGCGCGGCACGCCCGCATAGCGTTCGTGCAGCACCGTGAGCGCGCGGTACTCGGGGCGGAAATCGTGGCCCCACTGGCTCACGCAATGCGCTTCGTCGATCGCGAACAGCGACAGCTGGCCGGCTTCATAGAGCGCGTCGAGCAGGCCCAGGAAGCGCGGGGTGTTGAGCCGCTCGGGCGCGGCGTAGAGCAGCGTGATGTCGCCGGTCTGCAGGCGCAGCTCGACTTCCTGGGTCTGGTCGTACGACAGCGTGGAGTTCAGAAACGCCGCGTCCACGCCGGCTTCGTGCAGCGCGCCGACCTGGTCGTGCATCAGTGCGATCAGCGGCGAGACCACGATGGTCACGCCCCGGCCCTGCTGCTGGCGCACGATGGCCGGCACCTGGTAGCACAGGCTCTTGCCGCCGCCCGTGGGCATCAGCACCAGCGCGTCGCCGCCGGCAATCACATGGCTGACGATCGCCGCCTGCGGGCCACGGAACTGGTCGTAGCCAAAAACTTCTTGCAATACGGACTGCGCGGTGGACAAGCGGATTCTCTCGAAAAAAAGCGGCAAAGCGATGCGCCCTGCGGGGCGAGCTGCGCGTGCGCGCGGCGGGCCCTGGCAGGGGTCGGACAAACGCATATTGTGCGCCCGGGCCGCAAATCCGTGGTCCTCGGGCGGCACAGACCCCCGCCGCGCAAGGGCGTGCCAGCCCTTCCTACAATGCAGCCAACGCCTTGTTTCTGCTGGAATCTCCATGCCCCGATCCCCTCATTCCGGCTCCATGGCCCTGGCCGACAGCGAGCGGCTGTTCGGGCCGGCCGACGATGCGCCGGTCGCGCTCGACGCCGGCGCCTGGCTGCTGCCCGGCTGGGCCGCGGGCCAGGCGCAGCGCTGGGTCGACTGCGTGCAGCAGGTACTGGCCCGGGCGCCGTGGCGCACGATGCGCACGCCCGGCGGCCTGCCCATGTCGGTGGCGATGAGCCATTGCGGCAGCTGGGGCTGGGTGTCCGATGCAAGCGGCTATGCCTACAGCGCCACCGATCCGCGCAGCGGCCAGCCCTGGCCCGCAATGCCCGAATGGCTATGGCAGCAGGCGCGTGCCGCGGCTGACGCGGCCGGCTATCCGCACTTCGCGCCCGACTCCTGCCTGGTCAACCGCTACGTTGCGGGCGCGAAGATGTCGCTGCACCGCGATGCCGACGAGCGCGACACGCGCGCGCCCATTGTCTCGGTCTCGCTGGGCCTGCCCGCGACATTCCTCTGGGGCGGCCTGGCGCGCGCCGACCGCGTGCGCCGCATGCAGCTCGAACATGGCGATGTGCTGGTCTGGGGCGGGGCGACGCGCCTGGCCTACCATGGGGTCAGCCCGCTCAAGGACGGCCAGCATCCGCTGCTGGGCTACGAGCGCTGGAATCTGACCTTCCGTATGGCGCGCGCGCCGTACGGCCGCTCGGCCTGAGCCTGCCTCGGCGGGCCCCGTAGAAGGATGAACGGGCGCGCTGCCATCGGCTTGAGACGCCCTTCGACGGGCTCAGGGCGAACGGCCATTCGTTATTCGTTTTCAAAAAACTGGGACTTGGTGAAGAACCGGGCCGGCGCACGAGATGGCTGACCGGCCACGGGGCCACTGCCCAACTTCCTACAATCGGGGGATGAGCCTGCCCCAATACACCCGCGCCAAAGAACTGCCCGCCACCCTTGCCCGCCGCATCGCCATTCTCGATGGCGCCATGGGCACCATGATCCAGCGCTTCAAGCTGGGTGAAGCGCAGTACCGTGGCGCAGGCTATACCGGCGCCGACGCCGTGGGCGAGCGCTTCCAGGACCTGCCGCGCGACGTCAAGGGCAACAACGAACTGCTGAGCCTCACGCGCCCCGACGTGATCCGCGACATCCACGAGCGCTACCTGGCTGCGGGCGCCGACCTGATCGAGACCAACACTTTCGGCGCGACCACGGTTGCCCAGGACGATTACCTGCTGGGCCACCTCGCGAACGAAATGAACCTGCGCTCGGCGCAGCTCGCGCGCGCCGCCTGCGACAAGTACAGCACGCCCGACCACCCGCGCTATGTGGCCGGCGCGCTGGGCCCCACGCCCAAGACGGCGAGCATCAGCCCCGACGTCAACGACCCGGGCGCGCGCAATGTCGACTTCGAGACGCTGCGCAAAGCCTACCTCGCGCAGACGCTGGCGCTGATCGAGGGCGGCTCGGACGTGATCCTGGTCGAGACGATCTTCGACACGCTCAACGCCAAGGCCGCACTGTTCGCCGTCGACGAAGCCTTCGAGCAGACCGGCGAATGCCTGCCCATCCTGATCAGCGGCACGGTCACCGATGCTTCGGGCCGGATTCTCAGCGGCCAGACCGTGACGGCGTTCTGGCACAGCGTGCGCCATGCGAATCCGCTGGCCATAGGCCTGAACTGCGCGCTCGGCGCGGCGCTGATGCGCCCCTATGTGCAGGAGCTGCACAAGGCCGCGCCCGACACCTTCATCAGCTGCTACCCGAACGCCGGCCTGCCCAATCCTATGAGCGACACCGGCTTCGACGAAACGCCCGAAGTCACGAGCCGGCTGGTGCACGAGTTCGCGGCCGAAGGCCTGGTCAACATCGTCGGCGGCTGCTGCGGCACGACGCCCGAGCACATCGGCGCGATCGCCCAGGCGGTGCGCGCCACGCCCACACGCCCACTGTTCTACCCGGCCCAGGCCTGAGTCCGGCGCACGGTGGCAACAAAGCGTCTGCCGCGATGAACCTGCCGCTGCCGCCCGCCGCCGGGCCCCCCACGCCGGCTTCCGTGTCGCCCGTGGCTGCGGTAACGGCCGTGGCGGGCACGGCGCCGGTGACCGCCGCCGAGGCCGTTGTGCCGGCAACTCCGACCGCCCCCGCGCTGAGCCTTTCGGCCCAGGCGCAGCAGGCATTGCGGCTGCAGGTTTTCCAGACGCTGATCGCGCAGCTCGTGACCCAGGTCCAGTCGGGCGCGCAGGCCACGGCGGCGCAATGGCCCGCAATGGGTACGACGCCCGCGCTGCGTGAACTGCTCACGGCGCTGATCGCCCAGGCGACGGCGGGCCTGCCCCAGCCCCAGCAACTGGTCGCGGCCCAGCCCTGGCCGCAGGCCTGGCTGAACACGGTGCTGCCGGCCGCGGCGTCGGTACCGGCAAGCGCGGGCAGCGCCGCGCCGCCCCCGTCTAGCGGCAGCGGCGCCGCTGCCGGTACAAATGCTGCAGCCGTGGGCGCAGCCGCCGTCGGCACCGCCATTGCGGGAACCACCACGGCCGCCGCGAGCGCTGCGCCGCGTCTGCCGCCCATGCTGACCTGGCTGGTGCAGCAAGGCGTGGTGCGCACGCCCGAAGGCGAGCGCGGCTTTGCGCTGACCTTGCAGGTGCCCCAGGCCTGGGCGCAACTGCAGGCTGCGGCCTCGGCGTTGTTGCCGGCAGGCGCTGCCCCGCCCGGCGCGGCCTTGCTGCCCGCGGCGACGGGGCCTGCGCAACTGCAACTGCCGTTTGCGGCGCCCGCGCAGCAGCTCGAGTCGGGTGCGTTGGCCTTGGTGTTGCAGGGCGCGGGGCCCGGGGGGGAGAAGCTGCGCACCAGCGCGCTGCTGTGGCTCGATTTCCAGCCGCTGCCACCCGCCGCGCAGAGTGCGCAATCTGCAGCGACCGCCCTTGCAGGCCTGCTGCCATCCACGCAAGCCGCACAGCAGGCACTGGCGGCGCTGCAGGCCAAAAATGACCCCTGGCTGCAGATGGCGGTCCTGCAGGCCAGTGGACAGCAGCCACGCGACGACCAGCGGCTGCAGCAGCGCCGCACGGGCCTGTGCACCGAGCTGGGCTGCCCCTACCGCGGCAAGGCCAGTTGTGCCCAGCCGTTTTGCGCCGAAATGAACCGTGTCTGGGCGTCCGCGCGCATTGGCCCTACGGCCACTTGAGGGCGCGCGCCAGAGAAATCGATGGCGCTGATTTAAAAGTGTTCCATCGATGAGGTGCTGATCGTTATGGCCAACTCGTAATCCGATTCATCGGGTTCAGAGAAGTCGGTTTCCGCGAGAACACCGGCGGTCATCGTCAGAAAGCCTCCCATGTTCTCGCAATCTGCTTCTTCCAGCATGTCCTGCGTGTTCATATCGGCCACAAGCTTGCTCAGCTCGTGGGGGAGCATGACTCCATTCGCATTGGTATGCCATTGGGCTCCCGGCTGCGATGGGAGAGGGATGACGTAAGTCTGGTGATGCGCATCCACATGGGTGGCATGGGCCTGGTGATGGAGATCCACATGGGCGGCATGGGCCTGGTGATGCGCATTCAGATGCGCATCCACATTGGCTTGAAGAGGGGCCGGAGCTTGCTGCACGACGTTCAAAGTGTCTTCTGCCGGGGCATGGTCCTGCGGCTGGGCGTGCAACGTGATGTCAGTCTGGGCCGCTGCTTTTGCCTGGGCCTTTGCCTGTTGTTTTTCTTCATGCCTGTGCACGTTCCTGGCTACTTCGGCATGGACCTTGTCTTTGACAATGGATCCAATCTCTTGGAGTTTGGGTTTTATCTCCTGGTAGCCGTTGGATTGCTTTAGTTTCGCGACGGCTTTCTTGAGTTTGTTGGGCATGATGTTTAAAAAGTAGATGATGGATAAAATTAGCGATAGCTATATTCTATGTGTATTATTTGTTTGATAGGTTCCTTGTTTTGAGGCTGGGTGCTCAAAAAATATGTGACAACATGTTTTTTTAAGCGCGGCATCTTGGCGAAGATGCCCGGCCCCGGCAGGGCCGCCATCCATGCGTTCGCCACAAGCCGCTTGAAGAGCGAGAAAGCGCCGCGCAAAAGAATTCGGGCCCGTGGTTCGGAATGAACCACGGGCCCGAGTGCGTCAGCCCCCTTGCGGCGCAGCGCAAAAGGGGAACGTGCAGGTTCTTACGGGTACAGGCCGCGCATTTCGCGCGCATGCAGGATGCGCTGGCAGGCGATGATGAAGGTCGCGGTGCGCAGGCTGACCTTGTGGTCCTGGGCCACCTGCCAGACGCCTGCAAAGGCGTCCTGCATGATGCGCACCAGGCGGGCATTGATTTCGTCCTCGCTCCAGAAGAAGCTGGAGAAATCCTGCACCCATTCGAAGTAGCTCACGGTGACGCCGCCCGCATTGGCGATCACGTCGGGCAGCACCAGCACGCCGTTGTTGTGCAGGATGTCGTCGGCTTCGGGCGTGGTCGGGCCGTTGGCGCCTTCGATCACCAGCTTGGCCTTGATCTGGCCGGCGTTGGCCAGGTGGATCTGGCCTTCGAGCGCGGCCGGAATCAGGATGTCGCAATCCACGCCCCAGAACTCGTCCTTGGCAAGCACATCGGCACCGGCGAAGCCGCCGACGCCGCCAGTGTGCTGCACATGGCGCAGCAGCGCGGGCACGTCGATGCCCAGATTGTTGTAGATGCTGCCGCTGTGGTCCTGCACCGCGACCAGCTTGGCGCCGGCTTCGACGAACAGCTTGGCGGCCGTGCCGCCGACATTGCCGAAGCCCTGCACGGCGACACGCGCGCCTTCGACGCGCATGTCGGTGCGGCGCATGGCCTCGATGCCGACGGTGAACACGCCGCGGCCCGTGGCTTCGCGCCGACCCAGCGATCCGCCCAGGTCGACAGGCTTGCCCGTGACCACGCCGGTGGCCGTGGAGCCGGTGTTCATCGAGTAGGTGTCCATCATCCACGCCATGACCTGTTCATTGGTGTTGACGTCGGGCGCGGGGATGTCCTTGTTCGGGCCGATGATGATGCCGATCTCGCTGGTGTAGCGGCGCGTGAGCCGCTCGAGTTCGGCGCGCGACAGCGTCTTGGGGTCGACGCGGATGCCGCCCTTGGCACCGCCGTAGGGCACGTTCACGGCTGCGTTCTTGATCGACATCCAGGCCGACAGGGCCATCACTTCGGACAGCGTCACGTCCTGGTGGAAGCGCACGCCGCCCTTGCCGGGGCCGCGGCTGGTGTTGTGCTGCACGCGGTAGCCCTCGAAGTGGGCGATGGTGCCGTTGTCGAGCTCGATCGGCACGTCGACGATCAGCGCGCGCTTGGGGCGCTTGAGTGTTTCGACCCAGCGTGCGAGATGGCCCAGATAGGGCGTGACACGATCGATCTGTTGCAGGTAGATGCCCCAGGGGCCGAGCTTGTCGGCTTGCAGGTAGGAGGGCAGGGCATGGACCGGCAAAGCGCCGGTCGACGGGGAAGCAGGGGTGTTTTGCATGGAATATTCCAAAGCGTTTGAAGCGGCGGTCAAAGAATGAATGACACGTTTTTCAGCTTATTCCTGCGCGCCTGGCTTGTCCAACGCCGCTTATTTTGCTTGTTATGCATTTTATGCATAACATGGGTTTTGTCCTCTGGGAGCGCTGCCCTGAAACGCCGTTTTTGCGGAAAAATACAGGCTTTGCAGGGCCGGATTGCCGACCCTTGTTCCGTCACTGTCTTTGCCCAGGAGTTCCATGTCCATTGAAGTCGTTTCCGAGACCTTGCTGCGGGCGCGCGCGCATGTCGACCTGGCCGATGCGCTGGCGCTGGCCACGAGCCTGGCCGACCAGGAAGAGGCCTATGCCGTGCAGCAGGCCGTGGCCCGGCAGCTGGGCTGGTTTGGCGCTGGCGCGCCGCGCGCCTGGAAGTCGGGCGGCCCGGCGCGCGGCGCCCAGCTGACGCACGCGCCGCTGCCTCCTGCCGGCGTCTGGCCCAGCCCGGCCCGGGCCGGTGACTGGCCCTTGCGCGCGCGCGGCATCGAAGCCGAAATCGCGCTGCGCCTGGGCCGGGACGTGTCGCTCGCACAGGCCTGGCAACTGGTTGCCGGCGAATGCGCGGGGCTGATCGATGCGATGGCCGTGGGCATCGAAGTCGTCGAGTCGCGCTGGCTGCAGCAGTTCGCGGCGCCGCCGCTGCTGGCCCTGGCCGACCAGCTGTGCCATGGTGCGCTGGTGGTCGGCGAGTGGCAGCCTTGCGATCTGGTGCGCGCCGCGCCCGACTGGTCGCGCCAGGTCTGCCGGCTGCGCATAGGCACGGGCGAAACCAGCGTGCACACCGGCACCCATTCGCTCAATGATCCCGCCTGGCTGCTTGCCGACTGGCTGCGCCATGCGACCGCGCACTACGGCACGCTGAGCGCGGGCACGGTGGTCACCACGGGCAGCTGGGTGGGGCTGGCACGGGCGCAGGCGGGAGACAGTGTGCATGTGCAGTTCGATGGGATAGGGGAGGCCTGGCTGCAGCTTTGAGCGGACCTCGGCGGGGCCGTCAGAACACGTTCTCAGTCCGCGGCCATCTGCCTGTCCATGGCCTGGACGAAGAGCTGAGCGCCCAGGCCCATGGGGCGCTGCTTGGACCAGACCACGTCGACCCACAGGCGCAGGCCATTGCTGAGGTTGGAAAACGGCATTTCGACGAGCCGGCCGGCCTCGATGCGCGGCGCGACCAGGGAGCGCGGCTGCCAGCCCCAGCCCAGGCCGGCTTCGATCAGGCCCAGCGCGGCCAAATGGTTGTCGGTGCGCCAGATGTGGCGCGCATAGACGAAGCGTGCATCGGTCTGGCCCAGGTCGCGGCTCGCGACCACGATCTGGCGCGTGGTCTTGAGATGCTCTTCACTCAGTGACGCGGCCTGGGCGCGCGCGGCCACGAGCACCGGGTGGTCGGGCGCCATGACGGCAATCAGCGTGTCGCTGCCCACTTCCTGGAAGCCTTCGCGCCCGTCGAGGCTGGGGCGCTCGAAGACCAGCGCGAGCTGGGCGCGGCCGGTGTGCAGCAGCGCCAGCGCGTCTTCCTGCGGCGCGGCCAGCACCTCGACTTCGAGCAGCGGATGGGCCTGGGCCAGTTCGGCCAGGGCCGCCGTCCAGCGCGAAGCCAGCAGCTCGGGCGCGATGGCGATGCTCAGCCGCTGCTCCAGCCCCTGGGTCAGCGCCAGCGCCTGGCCGTTGAGCTGCTGCAGCTGCGCGGCCAGCAGCCGCGCCTGGGGCTCGAGCGCGCGCGCGCTTTCGGTGGGCTGGGGCTCGCGGCCCGAACGGTCGAACAGGTTGAGCTGCAGCTCGGCTTCGAGATGCGCGATGGCCATGCTCACGGCCGAAGGCACGCGCGACAGCGCGCGCGCCGCGGCCGAAAAGGAGCCATGGTCGAGCACGGCCAGGAACACCAGCACGTTATCGGAAGAGAAAGCCATGGCCGCAATCTATCAGTAAAACTGAAAGATCCTGACTTTTATTATCAGTAAAAACCCTATAAATTCAGCCCATGTCTTTGAATATCTCTTCTCCGAAACGCCAGCTGCAGGGCCCCTGGCGGCGCGTCGTGTATGTCACCCTGTTTGAATTGTTTGCCATCGCCGCCACCTCCTACGGCCTCGCCGCCCTGACCGGCGAAAGCGCCGCGCACTCGAGCATCGTTGCGGTCATTACCTCGGCGATTGCGGTGGCCTGGAACGTGGTCTGGAACGGCCTGTTCGAGCGCTGGGAAGCGCGCCAGGCCCAGCGCGGGCGCGGCTTCGCGCGGCGCGTCGCGCATGCGCTGGGCATGGAAGGCGGCCTGGTGGTGATGCTGGTGCCGCTGTTTGCCTGGTGGTTCAAGGTCAGCCTGTGGCAGGCCTTCCTCATGGACCTGGGGCTGCTGCTGTTCTTTCTGGTCTATACGTTTGCCTTCAACTGGGCGTTTGACCGGGTGTTCGGTCTGCCGGCATCCGCCCAGTCGCAGCCCCTGCCTCAATCCGTGGCCACGGGCGCCTCGTAAGCCAGCTCCAGCTTGTAGGCCAATCCCAGAAACAACGACTGCGCGAGCGCCAGCGTGCTCGTCAGGGATCGGAAACCGAAGGTCGCGCCGTCCTGGGCGATCAGCACCACTTTGGCTTGCGCGGCCAGCGGGCTCAGCTGGCTGTCGGTGATGGCGATCAGCTGCGCGCCCCGGGCCACGGCGGCCTGGGCCATTTCCAGCGTTTCCTGCGCATAGGGCGCGAACGACACCGCCAGCATCACATCGCCGGGGCGCAGCGCGCGCAATTCGAGCTGCTGCATCGCGCCCAGGCCGTTGAGCCAGTGCACGGCCTTGCCCGTGTGCTGCAGCGCATAGGCGAGATAGGCGCCTACGGGGAACGCACGGCGCGAGGCCGCGAGCCAGATCGCGGGCGCCTGCACCATCAGATCCACGCCGGCTTCGAAGCGGTCGTCGGGCAGCTGGCGCTGCAGGGCCTGCAGGCTGTCGACGCTGCGCTCTATCACTTCGCGCGCCAGCTGGCCCACGGCCAGCGTCCGGGCACCGGGCACGATCAGGTCGCGGATGCGCTCCTGGTAGCCGCGGTTGGGCGCGAGCTGGCGCTCGGCGTCGGTGCGAAACAGCGCCTGCAGCTCGGAATAGCCGCTGAAGCCGAAGCGCTTGGCAAAGCGCACCACGGCCGAAGGCTGCACGCCGCAGGCTTCGGCCGTGGCCTGCACGCCGTCGAGCACCAGCCGGTCGCGGTGCATTTCCACATGGCGCGCAATGGCCTTGAGCTGGCGGCTCAGACCGTCGAACTGCGCCTGCACGGCCGTCAGAAAGGCCTGGGTATCCGCAAACCCCGCAGGGGATTGGGGCGGCAGCGGCGCTTCCTGTGGTGTCGTTCTATTTTTCATAAATTTAGAAAATATTTTCTATATCGGATTATCATTCGTTCGCGAAGATTATCCGGCGGGGCCTGCGCGCTGCCGATGTGACCAACAAGGAAACCATGAGCACGCTGCCTTTTCCCGCCGACCGCCCCTTTGACGTCGCCTGCCTCGGGCGCCTGGCCGTCGACCTCTATGCCCAGCAGATCGGCTGCAGCCTCGAGGCGGCGAGCAGCTTTTCCAAGTACCTCGGCGGCTCGTCCGCGAACATCGCCTTCGGCACGGCCCGCCTGGGAATGCGCTCGGCAATGATCTCGCGCGTGGGCAACGAGCAAAACGGCCGCTTCCTGTGCGCCACGCTGCAGCGCGAAGGCTGCGACGTGAGCCAGGTGCAGGTCGATGCCGAGCGCCTCACGGCCATGGTGCTGCTGGGCATCAAGGACCAGGATACGTTCCCGCTGCTGTTTGCGCGCGAGAACTGCGCCGATATGGCGCTCAGCGCAGACGACATCCACGAGGACTTTCTCGCCCAGTGTCGCAGCCTGGTGATCACCGGCACCCACCTGAGCACGCCCGGCGTGCTGGCCGCAAGCCGCAAGGCGCTGGAGATCGGCGGGCGCCACGGTGTGGTGCGCGTGCTCGACATCGACTACCGCCCCGTGCTGTGGGGCCTGACGGGCAAGGGCGACGGCGAGACCCGCTACATAGTCAACGACCAGGTCAGCGCCCACCTGCAGCAGCAGCTGGGCCTGTTCGAGCTGATCATAGGCACCGAAGAGGAATGGATGATTGCCGGCGGCGCCGAAGGCGACCTGATGGCCAGCCTGCGGCGCGCGCGCGAATGCACGGCTGCAGTGTTTGTCGTCAAGCGCGGCCCGCTGGGCTGCTCGATCATCGATGGCGCGATTCCCGTGGCCATCGACGATGCGCTGACGGTGCTCGGCGAACGCATCGAAGTGCTCAACGTGCTGGGCGCGGGCGACGCGTTCGCCTCGGGCCTGCTCGCCGGGCTGCTGCGCGGCAAGTCGTTTGCGCAGGCCGCGGCCATGGCCAATGCCTGCGGCGCGATCGTGGTCTCGCGCCACGGCTGTGCGCCCGCCATGCCCACGCCCGCAGAACTTGCGCACTGGTTCTCGGGCCGGCGCCATGTGCGTCCCGACCAGGACCCGCAGCTCGCCCACCTGCACCGCGTGACGGCTGCGCGCCCGGCCTGGCCCGAGCTGTGCGTTCTCGCCTATGACCACCGCTCGCAGTTCGAGGACCTGGCCGACCAGGCCGGCGCCGAGCGCGCGCGCCTGCCGCAGCTCAAGCGCCTGATCAACCGCGTGGTCGAGGATGTCGAGAACGACCCGGGCTGCAAGGGCCGCATGGGCGTGCTGATCGACGGCCGCATAGGCGAAGCCGCGCTGCACGACGCCACCGGCCGCGGCTGGTGGGTGGGCCGGCCCATAGAGCGCCCGGGCTCGCGCCCGCTGCGTTTCGACGGCACGCATTCGCTGGCCTCGCAGTTGCAGCACTGGCCGCGTGAGCAGACCGTCAAATGCCTGGTGTTCTACCACCCGCAAGACGCGGCCGCGCTGCGCGCCGAGCAGGAAGAGTGGCTGCAGCAGGTCTGGGAAGCGACGCGTGCCAGCGGCCATGAACTGCTGCTCGAAGTGATTCCGCCCAAGGAGCAGATCGCGCCCGGCGACAGCGGCGAATGCGTGGTGCAGACCATAGAACGCTTCTACGACCTGGGCTTCAAGCCCGAGTGGTGGAAAGTCGGCGCGATGTCGCGCGCCCAGTGGCTGGCGCTCGAGGCGCTGGTGCAGGAGCGCGACCCGCATTGCCGCGGCGCAGTGATCCTGGGCCTGTCGCAGCCCGTGGACCAGCTGATCGCCGCGTTCGCCCAGGCACCCGCATCGCTGGTCAAGGGTTTCATGATCGGGCGCAGCGTCTGGGCGGCGCCGGCGCTGGCCTGGCTGCGCGGCGAGATCGACGACGCCAGTCTGCATGCCCAGGTCGCGGCCAACTTCCGCGCGCTGATCGCGGGCTGGCGCGCCAGCCGCGCTCCGGCCGGTGTTGAACAAGGCGCGCTGCGCGCAGGAGCTAGCGTATGAGTCTGCTCGTCAAGGCCCAGCCGGGCCGCATCGTCACCGACATCACGCCCGCGTCGGCGGGCTGGCGCCACATCAGCTTCAAGGTGCTGCGCCTGCAGGCGGGCGAGGAAGAAGCGCTGCAGACCGGCGCGCTCGAGCTGTGCCTCACGGTGCTCGCGGGCAGCGTCGACGTGCGCGTCGGCTCCGTGCTGTACAGCGCTCTCGGCAACCGCGCGTCGGTGTTCGAGGAACGCGCGCCCGCGGCGCTGTATGTGCCGCCGGGCCGCGGCGTGCATATCAGCGCGTCGGCCGAGGCCGAAGTCGCGCTGAGCCTCGCGCCCGCCAGGGGCCTGCTGCCCGAGCGCGTGATCGCGCCCGGACAGATGAAGCGCAGCGTGCGCGGCAAGGGCAGCAATACGCGCTTTGTCTGCGACATCCTGCCCGAGTCCGAGCCCGCCGAAAGCCTGCTCGTGGTCGAAGTGATCACGCCCGCGGGCAACTCGTCGAGCTACCCGCCGCACAAGCACGACAGCACCGATCCGGCCCAGCCCAATGCCGAGACCGTGCTCGAGGAAACCTACTACCACCAGATCGATCCGCAGCAGGGCTTCGCGTTCCAGCGCGTCTACACCGACGACCGCTCGCTGGACGAAACCATGGCCGTCGAGCACCGCGACACGGTGATGGTGCCGCGCGGCTACCACCCCTGCGTCGCGCCGCACGGCTACGACCTCTACTACCTCAACACCATGGCCGGACCGGAGCGCCGCTGGGCTTTCCGCAACGATCCGGCGCATGAATGGATGTTGGCGGCGGCGTAAGCCGCAGCCTTGTGAAAGCGCCCCGGCATGGGGCAAAAAATCAAAAAACCAGGAGACAAGACATGCAGAAACGGCAATTCATTGCAGCCATCGGCGCGGCCCTGATGACCACGGGCCTGGCGCAGGCACAGACGGCCTTTCCGGCGCAGCAGCCCGTCAAATGGGTCGTGCCCTATGCCCCGGGCGGCACCACCGACGTGATCGCGCGCAACCTCGCGATCGGCATGTCCAAGGAGCTGGGCCAGACCGTGGTGGTGGAGAACAAGCCGGGCGCGGCGACCATCATCGGCGCGACGCAGATCGTGCGCTCGGCGCCCGACGGCTACACCGTGGGCACGGCCGATTCGGGCACGCTGGCGTTCAATCCGGCGATGTACCGCAGCCTGAGCTACGACGCGCAAAAGGACTTCAGCTTCATCGGCGGCCTGGGCCGCATGCCGCTGGTGCTGGCCGTGCACCCGGACTTTCCGGCGAAGAACATGCGCGAGTTCCTGGCCCACGTGCGCAGCCAGCCGGGCCAGGTGACTTCGGGCTCGTCGGGCCCGGGCTCGCCATTGCACGTTGCGCTGGAACTGTTCAAGCAGCGCACCGGCAGCAACATGCTGCATGTGCCCTACAAGGGCTCGGCGCCCGCGCTGCAGGACCTGATGGCCGGCCAGGTGCAGACCATGTTCGTCGATCTGCCGCCCAGCCTGTCGATGATCAAGGCCGGCAAGCTGCGCGTGCTGGCCGTGGCCACGCCCGAGCGCCTGGCCATCCTGCCCGATGTGCCGACCATGGCCGAGGCCGGCGTGCCCGGCTTCGAGGCCTATGCCTGGCAGGGCTTCGTCGGCCCGGCCAGGATGCCCGCGGCCGTGGTGCAGCGGCTCAACAAGGACCTGGGCGCGGCCCTGGCCCAGCCCGCATTGCGCGCCAAGTTCGAGGAAATCGGCATCCAGCCTATGGCCATGACGCCAGGCGAGTTCGGTGACTACGTGCGCAGCGAGCAAAAGCTCTGGAGCGAAGTCATCCGCTCCGCCAGGATTCAATTGGACTGAAGCTGCCTGCAGCGCGAGAAAAACGAGGAAAGAGACCATGACATATTCCATGCACCGCCGCGCCTTTGGCCGCCAACTGGCCGCTGTGGCGGCCGCCGCTTCCACGCTGCCGGCCTGGGCGCAGACCGGCGCCTCGCCGGCAGGCGCCTACCCCCAGCGCCCGGTGGAGCTGATCGTGCCGTTTGCCGCGGGCGGCGGCACCGATGTGCTCGCCCGCGCCATGGCCGAGACCATGCGCCGGCATTTCCCGCAGAACCTGATCGTGATGAACCGCGCGGGCGCCAGCGGCGCCGTGGGCTGGTCCGAACTCGCAGCCGCCAGGCCCGACGGCTACAAGCTCGCGATCATCACCGTCGAGATGACCATGATTCCGCACATGGGCCTGACCAGGATCACGTCCGACGACGTGCAGCCCATCGCGCGCCTGAACGCCGACCCGGCAACCATCGCCGTGCGCGCCGACTCGCCGTTCAAGACGCTGGAGGACTTTCTCGCCGCGGCGAGGAAGGACGTCGGCGGTGTGCGCATCGGCAATGCGGGCCCGGGCTCGCTGGGCCACCTGGCTGCGGCCGCGCTCGAAGACAAGGTCGGCGTGCAGTTCAACCATCTGCCCTACCGGGGCGCGAACCCCGCCGTGCTCGATCTGCTCGGCGGCCATATCGAGGCCGTGGCGGTGACACCGGTCGAAGTCGCGACCTATGTGGCCGCGGGCAAGGTCCGGGCGCTGGCGATCATGGGCGACAAGCGCATCCAGGCCGGCTGGGAGCAAGTGCCCACGCTCCAGGAGCGGGGCATCGACCTGGTGATCGGCGGCTGGCGCGGCCTCGCGGCACCGAAGAACACGCCGCCCGAAATCATCCAGCAACTGCGCACCGTCATGGCGCGCACACTGCAGGAGCCCGATCTGCGCGCGACCATGGCCAAGCAGAACATGGGCGAGGGCTATCTCGACCAGCCGGCATTCCTCGAAGTGATTGCGCGGGATAACGCGACGTTCAAGCAGTTGGTGAACAAGCTGGGGATTAAAGCCTGATCACGGCCTGCGTCCTGTCCAGCCCGGGGTCCGAGAGGATGCCGGGCTGTTTTTTTTGAGGACAGGTCGTTCATGGTTCGACAAGCTCACCACGAACGGTTTGTACCCGTTCGGGCTGAGCTTGTCGAAGCCCCGGTATGACGAAAACGCTGTCACTTGTCAGCGTCCACTCTAAGCCTGGCTCACCCCCGCCCTTCCGGCGCAAACCCCTTTGCAAACACCTCCCGCACCCACTCCACAAACACCGCCACCGCGCGCGGCACATGGGCGGAATACGGGCGCATGGCGTAGATCGTCGGGCTGAACGCGCCCATGGGGCGCCACTGCGGCAGCACCTGCACCAGCTGGCCCGCGGCCAGCGCGGCCTGGGCGCTGAAGTCGGGCACCAGCGCAATGCCCAGGCCGGCAATTGCCGCGTCGCGCAGCGCCTCGCTGTTGTTGGCGACCAGCGGGCCGCTCACGGGCACGGTGGCGCGCGCGCCGCCGCCGCGGCCCAGGCGCTGCAGGGTCCAGGCCGCGGCTTCGTGGCCGCGCGGGTAGTGCAGGCAGCGGTGCTGGCGCAGGTCGTCGGGCGCGGCCGGTGCGCTCCCGTGGTGCTCGAGATAGGCCTGGCTCGCGACCAGTACCGAATGGGTGGTGCACAGCGCCCAGGCCACATGGTTGTCGGGCGGCGTGCTGGTGTGGCGTATGGCCAGGTCCAGGCCCTCCTGCGACAGCGGGCGCAACTGGTCGGACAGATCGAGCTCGAGCTGGATGTCGGGGTACTGGTCGAGAAATTCGGGCAGGCGCGGCACCAGGTGCTGGCGTGCGAGCGCCACGGGCGCCGTGACGCGCAGGCTGCCGCGCGGCGCGTCGGCCAGGTCGCGCACCTGCGCGAAGCTGCCCGCGATGCGCGCGAAGGCGTCGCGCGTGTCCTGCACCAGATGCCGGCCGGCATCGGTCAGCAGCATGGAGCGCGTGGTGCGCCGCACCAGCGGCACGCCGGCCGCGCGCTCCAGGCCGGCGATGTGCTGGCTTACCGCGGCCTTGCTCACGCCCAGGCGCGCGGCGGCGGCCGTGAAGCTGCCCTGCTGCTCGAGCACCACCAGCCAGTAGAGGTGCGACCAGAGCTGTTCGGTTTTCAGTGCATCGTTGGAATTCATGCCACCATTGTTCACCAATTTAAACAATCAATTCACGCCACGGGACTGGGCAGCGCGCCGGTGCCTGCCTACACTTTGCCCATCGCTTACCGACGACCCAAGGACTTTTCCATGAACGCAGCCATCTCGACGGCCTCCATCGCCCACTTCATCCACGGCCAGCGCGTGGCCGGCAGCAGCCTGCGCACGCAGCCCGTGACCAACCCCGCGACCGGTGCCGTGACCGGCGCCGTGGCGCTGGCCAACCGCGCCGATGTCGATGCCGCCGTGGCCTCGGCCGCCGCCGCGTTTCCCGCCTGGGCCGACACGCCGCCGATTCGCCGGGCACGCGTGATGTTCAAGTTCCTCGAGCTGGTCAACCAGCACAAGGACGAACTCGCGCATGCGATCACCGCCGAGCACGGCAAGGTGTTCACCGACGCCCAGGGCGAAGTCGCGCGCGGCATCGACATCATCGAGTTCGCCTGCGGCATTCCGCAGTTGCTCAAGGGCGACTTCACCGAACAGGTGTCGACCGGCATGGACAACTGGACGCTGCGCCAGCCGCTGGGCGTGGTCGCCGGCATCACGCCGTTCAACTTCCCGGTGATGGTGCCGATGTGGATGTTCCCGGTGGCGATTGCCGCGGGCAATACCTTCGTGCTCAAGCCCAGCCCCACCGACCCGACGGCCTCGCTGCTGATGGCCGAGCTGCTGAAGAAAGCCGGCCTGCCCGACGGCGTGTTCAACGTGGTCCAGGGCGACAAGGAAGCCGTCGACGCGCTGATCGAGCACCCCGATGTCAAGGCCGTGAGCTTTGTCGGCTCGACGCCGATTGCCAACTACATCTACGAGACCGGCGCCCGCCTGGGCAAGCGCGTGCAGGCGCTGGGCGGCGCGAAGAACCACATGGTGGTGATGCCCGATGCCGACATCGACCAGGTGGTCGATGCGCTGATCGGCGCGGGCTACGGCTCGGCCGGCGAGCGCTGCATGGCAATCAGCGTCGCGGTGCTGGTCGGCGACGTGGCCGACAAGGTCGTCGCCAAGCTGGTCGAGCGCACGAAGACGCTCAAGGTGCTCGACGGCGAGAACCTGGCGGCCGAAATGGGCCCCATCGTGACGCAGGCCGCGCGCGCGCGCATCGAAGGCTACATTGCATTGGGTGAGCAGGAAGGCGCGCAGCTGCTGGTCGACGGCCGCGGCTTCGACGGCGCCCAGGCGGGTGCGGGCTGCGACAACGGCTTCTGGCTGGGCGGCACGCTGTTCGACCATGTGACGCCCGAAATGCGCATCTACAAGGAAGAGATCTTCGGCCCGGTGCTGGCCTGCGTGCGCGTGCCTGATTTCGTGCAGGCGGTGGACCTGGTCAACGCCCATGAGTTCGGCAACGGCGTGGCCTGTTTCACGCGCGACGGCAACGTGGCGCGCGAGTTCGGCCGCCGCATCCAGGTCGGCATGGTCGGCATCAACGTGCCGATTCCCGTGCCCATGGCCTGGCAGGGTTTCGGCGGCTGGAAGAAGAGCCTGTTCGGCGACATGCATGCCTACGGCGAGGAAGGCGTGCGCTTCTACACCAAGCAAAAGAGCATCATGCAGCGCTGGCCCGAGAGCATTGGCAAGGGCGCGGAATTCGTGATGCCTACGGCAAAGTAAGCCTGCGCGCAGGGCCGGCGGCTGCAAGGAGTTGGTTGGCCCGCTAAAATCCCGGGCTAACCCCCAAGGAGCGTTGCAGCGGCGGGTTCGGCACGATGGCCGGACCGCTCGTCAGGCTTGGGGTTTCTGTCTCCCGCAACGACGCTCACCTGTTGGCCCTTGTTTTGTGCAGGTGAGTTGTATGTCGTCTGAAGTTTCCATTCCTCCGATGCGTCTGTCGGGCCTCGAGCCCGTGTTTGTCGGCGAGGACACGCTGTTCGTCAACATTGGCGAGCGCACCAATGTCACGGGCTCCAAGGCCTTTGCGCGCCTGATCCTCAACGGCCAGTTCGAGGATGCGCTGGCCGTCGCGCGCCAGCAGGTCGAAAACGGCGCCCAGGTGATCGACGTCAACATGGACGAAGCCATGCTCGACAGCGAAGCCGCGATGGTGCGCTTCCTGAACCTGATTGCGTCCGAGCCCGATATCGCCCGCGTGCCCATCATGGTCGACTCGTCGAAGTGGGCGGTGATCGAGGCCGGACTGCGCTGCATCCAGGGCAAGGGCATCGTCAACTCGATCTCGATGAAGGAAGGCCTGGAGCCGTTCAAGCACCAGGCCAAGCTGGTCAAGCGCTATGGCGCGGCCGCCGTTGTCATGGCGTTCGACGAAAAGGGCCAGGCCGACACGTTTGCGCGCAAGATCGAAATCTGCGAGCGCGCCTACCGCATCCTGGTCGATGAAGTCGGCTTCCCGCCCGAAGACATCATTTTCGATCCCAACATCTTTGCCGTCGCGACCGGCATCGAAGAGCACAACAACTACGCGGTCGACTTCATCGAGGCCGTGCGCTGGATCAAGCAGAACCTGCCCGGCGCCAAGGTCTCGGGCGGGGTGTCGAACGTGTCGTTCTCGTTTCGCGGCAACGACCCGGTGCGCGAAGCCATCCATACCGTGTTCCTGTACCACGCCATCCAGGCGGGCATGGACATGGGCATCGTCAACGCCGGCATGGTCGGCGTCTATGACGACATCGAGCCTGTCTTGCGCGAGCGCGTCGAGGACGTGGTGCTCAACCGCCGCGCCGACGCCGGCGAGCGCCTGGTGGAGATCGCCGAAACCGCGCGCAGCGGCGCCAAGGACGAGAGCAAGCGCCTCGAATGGCGCGGCACGCCCGAGCACCCCGTGACCGTCGCCCAGCGCCTGGCGCATGCGCTGGTGCATGGCATCACCGACTTCATCACCGAAGACACCGAAGAGGCCTACCAGGAAGTGCTGGCGCGCGGCGGCCGGCCGCTGCACGTGATCGAAGGCCCGCTGATGGCCGGCATGAACGTCGTCGGTGACCTGTTCGGCGCGGGCAAGATGTTCCTGCCCCAGGTGGTCAAGTCGGCGCGCGTGATGAAGCAGGCCGTGGCCCACCTCGTGCCCTACATCGAGGAAGAGAAGCGCCAGCAGCAGGCCGCGGGCCAGGACGTGCGCTCCAAGGGCAAGATCGTGATCGCCACCGTCAAGGGCGACGTGCACGACATCGGCAAGAACATCGTCACCGTGGTCCTGCAGTGCAACAACTTCGAAGTGGTCAACATGGGCGTGATGGTGCCCTGCCACGAAATCCTGGCCAAGGCCAAGGAAGAGGGCGCGGACATCATCGGCCTGTCGGGCCTGATCACGCCCAGCCTGGAAGAGATGCAGTACGTGGCCGGCGAAATGCAGAAGGACGAATACTTCCGCAGCCGCCAGATGCCGCTGCTGATCGGCGGCGCCACCTGCTCGCGCGTGCACACGGCCGTGAAGATCGCGCCCAAGTACGACGGCCCGGTGATCTACGTGCCCGACGCCTCGCGCAGCGTGGGCGTGGCGCAGAGCCTGCTGGGCGAGGGCCTGCAGGAGTATCTGCAGACGCTCGAGGCCGACTACGACAAGGTGCGCCTGCAGCATGCCAACCGCAAGCAGGTGCCGATGTGGCCGCTGGCCAAGGTGCGCGCGAATGCCGCGCAGGTCGATTTCACGCGCGTGCCCCCTGCGCCGCGCGCGCTGGGCCGGCGCGTGTTCAAGAACTTCGATCTCAACGAGATCGCGCGCTTCATCGACTGGGGCCCGTTCTTCCAGACCTGGGACCTGGCCGGCCCGTATCCTGCGATTCTCGACGACGAGATCGTCGGCGAGGAAGCGCGCAAGGTCATGGCCGACGGCCAGGCCATGCTGCAGAGGATCATCAGCGGGCGCTGGCTTTCGGCCAATGGCGTGATCGGCCTGTACCCGGCCAACAGCGTAGGCGACGACATCGAGTTCTACACCGACGACAGCCGCACGGAAGTGCTGCTGACCTGGTATGGCATGCGCCAGCAGACCGAGAAGCAGGCCGTCGAAGGCGTGATGCGCCCCAGCCGCTGCCTGTCGGACTTCGTCGCGCCCAAGGACAGCGGCATCAAGGATTACGCCGGCCTGTTCGCCGTCACCGCGGGCCTGGGCATGGAGAAGAAGGAGCAGGAGTTCATCGATCAGCTCGACGACTACTCGGGCATCCTGTTCAAGTCATTGGCCGACCGCCTGGCCGAAGCCTTTGCCGAATGCCTGCACCAGCGCGTGCGCACCGACCTCTGGGGCTATGCGCCCGATGAACAGCTGAGCAATGCCGAGCTGATCAAGGAAAAGTACCTGGGCATACGCCCCGCGCCCGGCTACCCGGCCTGCCCCGACCACAGCGCGAAGATCGCGCTGTTCGAGACGCTGCAGTGCCCGGACA
This sequence comes from Pantoea sp. 18069, assembly GCF_902706035.1. GTDB lineage: Bacteria > Pseudomonadota > Gammaproteobacteria > Burkholderiales > Burkholderiaceae_C > Comamonas. Next base: position 44,462 of record NZ_CACSJA010000003.1, read on the forward strand.
TCGGCATGACGCTGACCGAGAGCCTGGCGATGATGCCGGCGTCCAGCGTCAGCGGCTTCTACCTCGGACACCCCGACGCGGCCTACTTCAACGTCGGCCAGATCGGTGACGACCAGCTGATCGACATGGCCAAGCGCCGCAGCATGGACGAGGCGGAACTGCGGAGTCTGCTGGCGCCCAATCTGGCTTGAGGGCGGCCGTTCATGGTTTGACGCGGCCGGCCAGGCAAGCTCACCACGAACGGGTTTTGCCGTTCGCCCTTAAACGCCATTCGGCAGGCTCAGGGCGACCGGCATTTACTTGATCGCTGCCGACCAAGGCACTTCCGCCTTGGGCCTGCCCGTCGCAAAGAACGCGTGCAGATTCTCCAGCACCAGATCGCCCATGGCGCGGCGCGTCTCGTGCGTGCCGCTGGCCATGTGCGGCGCGAGCACCACGTTGTCCAGCGTCAGCAGCGCGGGCAGCGGGCGGGGCTCGTCCTCGAATACATCCAGGCCTGCGCCCGCAATGCGGCCCTGCTGCAGGGCCTGCACCAGCGCGGCTTCATCGACCACGCTGCCGCGCGCGACATTGACCAGAAAGCCCTGCGGGCCCAGCGCGTCCAGCACTTGGGCGTTGACCAGATGGCGCGTGCCCGCGCCGCCCGCGGCGACCACCACGAGGTAGTCTGACCACTCGGCCAGGGCCAGCAGCGAGTCCTTGTAGGCATGGGGCGAGCCTTCGACGGGGCGGCGGTTGTGGTAGCCGACTTCCATGTCGAAGCCCGAGGCGCGGCGCGCGATGGTCGAGCCTATGCGGCCCATGCCGAAGATGCCCAGGCGCTTGCCCGCGGCCCGGGTCTGCAGGGCGAAACGGCCCTTGGTCCATTCGCCGCGGCGCACAAAGCGGTCGGCCGCGCTGACGCCGCGCGAGATGTCGAGCAGCAGCGCGAAGGCCAGGTCGGCCACGCAATCATTGAGCACATCGGGCGTGTAGCCCACGCGCACTTTCTGCGCCACCAGCGCGGCTTCGTCCAGTGCGTCATAGCCCACGCCGAAGCTGCTCACGACCTGCAGATTGGGCAGCGCGCGCACCAGTTCGGCCTTGGCGCCCGTGCCGGCGCCCGTGACCAGGCCGACGAACTCGGCGCCATGCGCGGCGAGAAAGCCCGCGCGGTCGGTCTCTAGGTCGAGGCGGTGGATATCGAACTGTTCGGCGAGATCGCGGTCAAGCGCGGCCAAGGGCATGGCGCCGTTTTGCAGCAGGCGGGGAGGACGGGACATAAGGCAATTCTTTCGGTGCGCAATGAAACATCGGTGGTCATATGACCTGCACACATTCTCGCTGCGTTTGCGCCCCGCCTGCGCCTGCCGCCAATGTCAGGTTTCTTCGCAGCTTTGGGCGCAAGCGCGCGTGGATGTGCATTTTGGATAGCGCGATTGCGCTTCATGGGTCAAGATAAGCCCATGCCACCCATGCTTGACTCCCTCCTGCGTCGCGCGCGTGTCATCGTGCGCCCCATCCAACCGCTGATCGATGCGTTCCAGCTCTGGCTGGGCGCCGACGGTCTGCGCATGAGCGCGGCGATGTCGTTCTACGGCATCCTGAGCCTGGCGCCGCTGCTGCTGCTGCTCGTGGGCCTGCTCGGCTGGTGGGTGGACCGCGCCTATGTCGAGACCAATCTGCTGAGCCAGGTGCAGGCCGTGATCGGCGAGCGCGGTGCCCAGGTCGTGCAGGCGGCGCTCGCGAGTGCGCAAAAGCCCTCCGAAGGCACGCTGGCCTCGCTGGCCGGTTTCGTGCTGCTGCTGTCGGGCGCGACCGGTGTCTTCGTCGAGCTGCAGTCGGCCCTCGAGAAGCTCTGGCAGATGGGAATGAAGGAGCTGCCCGCGCCCAAGGCCGCGTGGTGGCGCATGGCGACATTGCGCCTGCGCGGGCTGGCCTATGTGCTGGCGCTGGGCTTTTTGCTGATGGTCTCGATGGTGCTGTCCACCGCCGTGCACATGCTCACGACCTGGGCCGGGAGCCGGTTGCCGATCGTGCCGCTCGCGCCGCTGATCGGGGTGATCAACGAAGGCGTGGCGTTCGCCGTCGCGGTCGCGCTGTTCGTCGGACTGATGCGCATAGGCACCGGCCCCAAGCCGCCGCTGCGCTTTTTGCTGTTCGGCGCCGTCGTCGGCGCGACGCTGTTCACGCTGGGCAAGCAGGGCCTGGCCTGGTACCTGTCGACGGCCGCCGTGGTCTCGGCCTATGGCGCGGCCGGATCCATCGTCGTGCTGCTGATGTGGATCTACTTTTCCTCGGCCATCCTGCTGTTCGCCGCGGCCACGGCCAAGGCGGTCTGCGATGCGCGCACCAAGGAGGCCGGCCGGCTGGGCCGGGTCGCGCAGCAACCCGGCAGCCAGCTGCCCGGGCATGCGGGTGAAAACATCTGAGCGCGCTGCGCTCAGATGATCCCGCTTACTTTTCGACGAATGCGCGTTCGACGACGAAGTCGCCGGGCGTCGTGGTATTGCCTTCCTTGAAGCCGCGCGCCTCGAGCATGTGCTTGAGGTCGGTGAGCATCGCGGGGCTGCCGCACAGCATCACCCGGTCGGTCTCGGGGTTGAGTTCGGGCAGGCCGATGTCGGCCGCGAACTTGCCGCTTTCGATCAGGCTGGTGATGCGGCCCTGGTTGCGGAAGGGCTCGCGCGTGACCGTGGGGTAGTAGATCAGCTTGTCGCGCACGATGTCGCCGAGGAACTCGTGCGCGTTGAGGTCTTGTTCGAACAGCTGCTGGTAGGCGAGTTCCTCGACCTGGCGCACGCCGTGCACCACCACGGCCTTCTCGAACTTCTCATAGGTCTCGGGGTCGCGCGCCACGGCGAGCCAGGGCGCGAGGCCGGTGCCGGTGCCGATCATGTACAGGTTCTTGCCCGGCAGCAGGTAGTCGATCAGCAGCGTGCCCGTGGGCTTCTTGCCGACGATGATGGTGTCGCCGACCTGGATGTGCTGCAGCTTGGAGGTCAGCGGGCCGTTGTCCACCTTGATCGACAGGAATTCGAGGTGTTCCTCGTAATTCGGGCTGGCGATCGAATAGGCACGCAGCAGGTTCTTGCCGTCCACCTTCAGGCCGATCATCGTGAAATGGCCGTTGGAGAACCGCAGCGACATGTCGCGCGTGGTGGTGAAGGAAAAAAGGCGGTCGGTCCAGTGATGGACGGACAGCACGCGTTCTTCGTTAAAGGCACTCATGGCGTGAAATGGGTGAAGTCGTAAAGCAGGAACCCGGCGGGTGACAGGTCAGAAGCTGGCTGGAGCTGGCTGGCGAAAACACGGCGCACGGTGGCGGGGCGTTCGCGGGGCGGGCATCTGTCAAGCGGGCAAACCTGGGCATTGTCGGGCAAATAGGGATGTAAGGGTACATTTCATTCCCAGTCCGTATTCAAACCTAAGGAAATCGCATGACAAGGCAAGCGTGGACGGTGGCAGCGGTGCTGGCTCTGGCAGTGGGTCAGGCAGGCGCGCAAGGCGTGATCAAGATCGGCGAAATCAACAGCTACAAGGCCATGCCGGCCTTTCTCGAGCCCTACAAGAAGGGCATGGAGCTGGCCGTCGAGCAGATCAACGCCGCAGGCGGCATCGCAGGCAAGAAGCTCGAACTCGTGACCCGCGACGACAACGGCAACCCCGGCGACGCGGTGCGCGCGGCCGAGGAGCTCTATGCGCGCGAGAAGATCGACGTGCTCACCGGCAGCTTCCTGTCGCATGTGGGCCTGGCACTCACAGACTACGCGCAGCAGAAGAAGCGCTTCTTCCTGGCCTCCGAAACCCTCACCGACAAGGTGGTCTGGGCCCAGGGCAACCGCTACACCTACCGCCTGCGCGGCTCGACCTACATGCAGGTCGCGATGCTGGTGCCCGAAGCCGCCAAGCTCAGGAAAAAGCGCTGGGCCATCGTCTATCCCAACTACGAATACGGCCAGTCGGCGGTGGCGACGTTCAAGAAGCTGCTCAAGCAAGCCCAGCCCGATGTCGAGTTCGTCGCCGAGCAGGCGCCGGCCCTGGGCAAGATCGACGCCGGCAGCGTGGTGCAGGCGCTGGCCGATGCCAGGCCCGACGCGATCTTCAACGTGCTGTTCTCGGCCGACCTGGGCAAGTTCGTGCGCGAAGGCAATACGCGCGGCCTGTTCAAGGGCCGCGAAGTCGTGGGCCTGCTGACCGGCGAGCCCGAGTACCTCGAGCCTTTGAGAAAGGAAGCGCCGCTGGGCTGGATCGTGACCGGCTACCCCTGGTATGCGATCAACACGCCCGCGCACCAGGCCTTCCTCAAGGCCTACCAGGCCAGGTACAAGGAGCACCCGCGCCTGGGCACCATCGTCGGCTATGGCGCGATCAAGTCGCTGGAAGCCGGCCTGCGCAAGACCGGCGGCAGCGCCGACACCGAAAAGCTGATTGCCGCGTTCAAGGGCCTGGAAGTCGAGATTCCGTTCGGCCGCATCACCTACCGGCCCGAGGACAACCAGTCGACCATGGGCGCCTATGTGGGCAGGACCGCCTACGACGAGCGCCTGCAGCATGGCGTGATGGTCGATTTCCACTATGCCGATGGCAAGGACTACCAGCCATCGAATGAGGCCGTGCGCAGAATGCGCCCGGTCACCCCCTGAGCGGCTGTCGCCGCATCCCCCTCTCTCGCTTCGCGGGAGGGGGACGGCAGCCTCGCTGCGGGGCGGCCCTTGCTCGCTGCCTCCATGCTGGGCCACGCCCGTTTCATGGAGCAGCGCAATGAGCCTGTCCGGACTGCTGGTGCAACTGCTCAATGGCCTGGCCAGCGCGTCGTCGCTGTTCCTGGTCTCGGTCGGGCTGTCGCTGATCTTCGGCGTCACGCGCACCATCAACTTCGCGCACGGCTCGTTCTACATGCTGGGCCTCTACGTCGCTTATTCGCTGGTCGGCCTGCTGGGCGAGCACATCGGCTTCTGGCCCGCGCTGCTGCTCGCGCCGCTGGTCACGGCGGCGCTGGGCGCGCTGGTCGAGATCGTGCTGCTGCGGCGCATCTACAAGGCGCCCGAACTATTCCAACTGCTGGCGACCTTTGCGCTGGTGCTGGTGATCAAGGACGCCGCGCTGTGGCTCTGGGGGCCTGAAGAGCTGTTCGGCCCGCGCGCGCCGGGGCTCGAAGGCGCGGTCGATATCTTGGGCCGGCAGTTTCCGGTCTATGACCTGCTGCTGATCGCCGTCGGGCCCGTGGTGCTGGGCCTGCTCACGCTGCTGCTCACGCGCACGCGCTGGGGCACGCTGGTGCGCGCGGCCACGCAGGATCGCGAAATGGTTGGCGCCTTGGGCGTCAACCAGGCCTGGCTGTTCACCGCGGTGTTCGCGCTGGGCACGCTGCTTGCGGGCCTGGGCGGCGCGCTGCAGCTGCCGCGCGAGCCCGCCCACCTCGACATGGACCTGCTGACCATAGGCGCGGCCTTTGTCGTGGTGGTGGTCGGCGGCATGGGCTCCATCCCGGGCGCGTTTGTTGCGGCGCTGTTGATTGCCGAACTCAAGGCCATCTGCATCTGGCTGGGCCTGGTGGAAATCGGCGGGGTGGAAATTTCGTTCTCCAAGTTGACGCTGGTCGTCGAATTCATCGTCATGGCCGTGGTGCTGGTCTGGCGGCCCTGGGGGCTGATGGGCCGGCCGCAGGCCACGGCGCGCGCGCTGGGCGAGGCCGAAGCGCCGCTTACGCCTGCAGGCGCGCGCGGCCAGGCCGCGACCTGGGCCGGGCTGGCGCTGCTGGCCGCACTGCCGTTGCTCGCGGGCGAAAGCAGCTACGCGCTGGTGCTGCTGACCGACATCTTCATCATGGCGCTGTTTGCCGCAAGCCTGCATGCGCTGCTCGGGCCCGGCGGCATGCATTCGTTTGGCCATGCGGCCTACTTCGGCCTGGGCGCGTACGCGGCGGCCTTGCTGGTGCGCAGCAGTGGCCTGCCCATGGAAGCCGCGCTGCTGCTCGCCCCGTTGTGCGCGGCCTGCGTAGCCTTGTTGTTCGGCTGGTTTTGCGTGCGGCTGTCGGGCGTGTACCTGACCATGCTCACGCTGGCGTTCGCGCAGATCACCTGGGCGATCTGCTTCCAGTGGGACGCGGTCACGGGCGGCAGCAACGGCCTCACGGGCGTGTGGCCCAGCGAATGGGCAGCGCAGGGCGCGGCCTACTACTGGCTCACGCTGGCCGTGGTGGCGGCTGCCGTCTGGCTGCTGCGGCGCATGCTGTTCGCGCCGCTGGGCTACGCCTTGCGCGCGGCGCGCGACTCGGCGCTGCGCGCCGAAGCGATCGGCATCGATGTGCGGCGCGTGCAGTGGGCCGGCTTTGTCATCGCCGGGCTCTGGGCCGGGCTTGCGGGCGCGCTGTTCGTGTTTTCCAAGGGCAGCATTTCACCCGACAGCCTGTCGGTCACCAAGTCCGTCGATGCGCTGGTGATGGTGCTGCTCGGCGGCGTGCAGACGCTGGCCGGGCCGCTGGTGGGCGCGGGCGTGTTCACCTGGCTGCACGACACCATTGCACGCCAGACCGATTACTGGCGCGCGCTGCTGGGCGGCGTCATGCTGGTGCTGGTGCTGATCTTCCCGCAGGGCATTGCGGGCTTCGCGCAGCAGTTGCAAAGGCTTTTCGCTCGCCGGGAGGGCCGTGCATGAGCCTGCTCGAAGTACGCGGCCTGGGCAAGGCATTTGGCGGCGTCAAGGCCGTCGACGGCGTGGGCTTCTCGCTGGAAAAAGGCGAGCTGCTGGCGCTGATCGGGCCCAACGGCGCGGGCAAGTCGACGACCTTCAATCTGGTCGGCGGCCAGCTTGCGCCCGACAGCGGCTCGGTGCGGCTTGCGGGCCACGATATCGCGGGCCTGTCGCCGCGCGCCATCTGGCGCCGCGGCGTGGGGCGCACATTCCAGATTGCCGCGACTTTCGCTTCGCTGAGCGTGGTCGAGAACGTGCAGATGGCGCTGCTGTCGGCCGACCACAAGGTCTTCGCGTCCTGGCGTCGCGCGGCCGGCCACCGGCGCGACGATGCGCTGGCGCTGCTCGAACGCGTGGGCATGGGGCGCCAGGCAGACCGCCCCTGCAGCGCGCTGGCCTACGGCGACGTCAAGCGCGTGGAACTGGCGATGGCGCTGGCCCATGCGCCGCAGCTGCTGCTGATGGACGAGCCCACGGCCGGCATGGCGCCGGCCGAGCGGCTGGCGCTGATGGCGCTCACGCGGGCGCTGGCCAAGGAGCGTGAGATGGGCGTGCTGTTCACCGAGCACAGCATGGACGTGGTGTTCGGCCAGGCCGACCGCGTGCTGGTGCTGGTGCGCGGCCAGCTGCTGGCCGAAGGCCGGCCCGAAGTGATACAGCGCGATCCGCGCGTGCAGCAGGCCTATCTGGGCCATGGGCAGATTCTGGGAAAGCGCAGAACATGAACCATCCGCGACCATCGTCGGCACCATTGCTTGAAGTCCGTGGTATGAATGGCTGGTATGGCGCGGCGCAGATCCTGCGCGATATCGCGCTGAACGTGGGGCCCGGCGAAGTCGTCGCGCTGATGGGCCGCAACGGCGCGGGCAAGTCGACCACGCTCAAGGCGATTGCCGGGCTGCTGGCGCGCAGCAGCGGCGAGGTGCGCTGCATGGGCCAGCGCATCGCAGGCTGGCCGGCGTATCGCATCGCGCGCCTGGGCCTGGGCTATGTGCCTGAAGACCGGCGCATCTTCACCGATCTCACGGTGCGCGAGAACCTCGAAGTCGGCCGCCAGGCGCCGCGCCACTGGCCCGACGGCCGCGCCGCGCCGCACTGGACGCCCGAGCGGCTGTTCACGCTGTTTCCCAATCTCGGCGAAATGCCCGATCGCCTGGGCGGGCGCATGAGCGGCGGCGAGCAGCAGATGCTTTCCGTGGCGCGCACGCTCATGGGCCAGCCGCTGCTGGTGCTGCTCGACGAGCCGTCCGAAGGCGTGGCGCCGCTGATCGTCGAGCAGATGGCGCAGACCATTCTCGCGCTCAAGGACCAGGGAATAGGCATTCTGCTGTCCGAGCAGAACCTGCCGTTTTGCGAAGCCGTTGCCGACCGCGCCTATGTGCTGGAAAAAGGCCAGATCCGCTACGCCAGCAGCATGACCGAACTCCAGGACAACCTGGCCGTGCGCCAGGCCTATCTGGGCATTTGAGTCGCTCAAGAGTGGCTAAGACAAGCCAGCAAATCGCAGATTTGCGGTTGAAGCTAGGCGCGTTGCCGCAGACAGTGCGAATAGCACGGCAAGGCAGCGCAACGACGCTTCAAGGCTTGTATTAGCCACTCAACGCCGGCCGCTGGCCCAGGCCAGCAGCGTGCCCAGCGCGAGCAGTGCTGCGGCCAGCGCGAACAGCGGCTGGTACAGATGCGACTGCGCGTAGAGCCAGGCCATGCCCGTGCCCGACAGCGCCTGCGCCGTGGCGAACACCGCCGTGGCATAGCCCCACACGCGCTTGTGCGCCAGCGGCCCGACGAGCTGCAGCAGCCGCCCTGAAGTCAGCGCCGCAATGCCCGGCGACAGCGCGCCGACCAGGAACGATGACAAGCCGTAGGCCACGAGCTGCAGCGTGGGCGCGGGCCCGTACAGCAGCCAGGGCAGGGCCACGGGAATGCACACCGCCGCGGTCTTGAGCGCCATGCCGCCGACCACGGCGCGGTGCCAGTCCCAGCGCGCGGCGCAGGCGGCCGTGACGATGGGCCCTAGCAGTGCGCCCAGGCCGAACAGCCCCCATTGCAGCGCGCCAAAGGCCGTGCCCAGTTCACGTTCACGCGCCAGATAGTCGACCCAGAAAACGGTATGCGGCACAAAGCCCGCGGCATCGCAGGCATAGGCAGCCATGAGCCACAGCACGGGCAGCAGCCAGAGCCGGCCTGTGGTGTCAGGGGGCAGGGCGGCGGGCGGCGCAGCGGGCTGCTGGCGTGCGAGCAGCGCCGCGGCCGCGGGAATCTGCCGGCTGCTGCGCCAGCCCCACAAGCCGCACAGCGCGGAGACGAGTGCCAGCGCCGCCCAGGTCCAGGGCAGGTCCAGGCGCGCGAGCGCCGGCACCAGCGTCGCCGATAGCAATGCCCCGACGCCCACGCCCGCGAACAGCACCGGGCCCAGCACCGCGCGCCGCGCCACGGGCAGCGCCGCCATCGCCGCCGATGGGCCGACCACCATCAGCACCGCGGCGGCCATGCCGCCCAGACAGCGCCAGGCGAAGAACGTGACAAACGGCTGGGGCAGGGCCGACAGCGCAAAGCTCAGCGTCACGGCCGCGAAGCTGCCCAGCAGCACGCGCGGCACGCTCCAGCGTTCGGTGAGCCGGTGGGCGACCAGCGCGCCGACCAGGTAGCCGAGCAGCGTCGCCGCGCCCAGGTAGGCGGCCTGGTCGGCGCTGAACCAATGCGCCTGCACCAGCGCCGGCATCAGCGCGGTAAAGGCCATGCGGCTCAGGCCTACGCCGCACAGGGTGGCCAGCAGGCCGGTGAGCAACAGGGGAAGTTCGTGGCGGTGAATCAAGGCGCGGTCCTGGGCGGCATGGCGCCGCCGACAGGAGCTTGCGCGCTGCCGGCCCGTCTGGCAAGCCGTGGCTGTCGCCTGCGTGCGACGCCCTCAGTGTTCGCTCTGTCGAAGGGCCGCTTTGGGCATTTGCCGGCGCACGAGATCGATGCGCAGGTCCAGCTGCGGCAGCACGCGCGTGCGCAGCGCCTGCAGCGGCTGCTGCCAGCGCGCGGCGTCGGCGCCGGGCGTGCGCGCGATGCGGCTCCAGGCCCAGCCCAGCAGCAGCAGGGCCAGGGCCTGCAGGTAGTCGTCGGCGACCGCATAGGGAAGTTGCGCGTCGGCTTGAGCGGCGTCGATCACCTCGGCCGTGAGCACGTCGAATTCGGCCATCGCGGCGCGCAATTGCGCATCGAACGCCAGCTTGGGGTCGAGTTCGGCGTGCAGCGAGCGCAGCAGCTGCGCCAGCCCCAGGCCCTGGTCCGGCAGCACCTTGCGCACCAGCAGGTCGATGGCCTGGATCTCGTTGCTGCCTTCGTAGATCATCGCCACGCGCGCGTCGCGCACATGCTGCTCCACACCCCACTCGCGCACATAGCCGTGGCCGCCGAACACCTGCAGGCAGTCGCTGGCGCCTTCGAAGCCCTGGCGTGTCCAGGCGGCCTTGAGCACCGGCGTGACCAGGCTGCACCAGCGCTGGGCCTGGGCGCGCTGCGCGGCATCGGGGTGTTCGTGCGCGGCGTCTAGCAGCAGCGCCGTGCGGTAGGCGAGCACGCGGCCGCCGTCTATCCAGCAGCGCTGCACATCGAGAATGCGGCGCATCGCCGGGTGCTCGATCAGCAGGTCGGCGCGGTCGCTGTCGCCGCGGCTCGCGGGGCGCGCTCCGGGCGCGCGCATCTGGCGGCGCTCATGCGCATAGGCATGGGCTTTTTGCCAGGCGGCGTCCAGCAGCCCCATGCCCTGGCCCGCGACCATCAGCCGCGCGGCGTTCATCATCAGGAACATCGCGGCCAGGCCCGCGCCCCGTTCGCCGACGAGCCAGCCGGTCGCGTCGTCGAAACGCATCTGGCAGGTGGCGCTGCCGTGCAGGCCCATTTTTTCCTCTATGCGCTCGCAGTGCACGGCGTTGCGCGTGCCGCCCGGCAGCCGCTTGGGCACGAGGAACAGCGACAGGCCCTTGGGGCCGGGCGCGGCGCCGGGCAGGCGCGCGAGCACCAGGTGCAGGATGTTGTCGCTGAGGTCGTGCTCGGCGTTGGACGCGAAGATCTTGCTGCCGCGTATGCGGTGTTCGTCGGGAATGGCGCCCGCATCGTCCACGGGCTGTGCCAGCGTCTGCACCAGCCCCAGGTCGCTGCCGGCCTGGGCTTCCGTGAGGCACATCGTGGGCAGCCATTCGCCCGACGCCAGCGGCGCGAGGTACTGCGCCTGCAGCGCGGCGCTGCCATGCTGCTTGAGGCATTCGTAGGCGCCATGGATCAGGCCCGGCGCCATGGTCCAGGCGTGATTGGCCGCGTGCAGCCATTCGTAGAGCACGATCTCGAGCAGCCGCGGCAGGCCCTGGCCGCCGTCCTCGGGCGCGGCCGCGAGCGCAGGCCAGCCGGCCTGCCAGAACGCGCGATAGGCATCGGCAAAGCCCGGCGGTGTGGTGACTTCGCCTTGCGCCCAGCGGCAGCCGACGGCATCGCCGCTGGCGTTGAGCGGCGCGACGACTTTGCCGGCGAACTGCGCGGCCGCGTCGAGGATCTGCGCCATCAATGGGGCGTCGGTCTCGGCCTGGCCGGGCAGCGTCTGCAGAAATGCCGGGGCTTGCAGCACATCGAAGACCAGGAAGGCGATGTCGTCGGGGCGGGGCTGGTAATGCATGCGAGAAAACAAAAAGCGCGCTGCGGGCGCAGCGCGGGTGGCAGGGGAAAGAAGGGTCCGCGGGGCGCGGACCCTCAGGAGTCGGCGGTGAAGCCTATGCGCTTGATGATCGGGCCCCAGTGCGCGTGTTCGGCCTTCTGCCAGCGCTCCATTTCGGCCTGGCTCGTGCCGTGGGGAATCAGGCCCATGATGGCCAGGCTGTCGGTCACGCTTTTTTCCTTGAGCGCGGCATTGATCGCGGCGTTGGCCTGGGCCAGCACCTTGGCCGGCGTCTTGACGGGCGCGTAGAAGCCGAACCATTCCTCGGTCGTGAGTTCGGGAAAGCCGGCTTCGGCGAACGTAGGCACTTCGGGCAGCGAGGGAAAGCGCTGCGGGCCCGAGGTGGCGAGAATGCGCATCTTGCCGGCCTTGTAGTTGGCCAGGAAGTCGCCGCAGGGCGAAAACGCCGAGGCGATCTGCCCGGCCACGGTATCGGTGACAGCCGGCACCGTGCCGCGGTAGGGCACATGCTTCAACTCGACGCCGCTGCTGATGCCCAGCAGCGCGCCCAGGAAGTGCGGTGTCGAGCCCGCGCCCGGCGAGCCGTAGTTGGCGAGATCAGGGTGGGCCTTGGCCCAGGCGAGGTAGTCCTTGACGGTCTTGACGCTGGCCGGAACCATGGGGCCCACGGCCAGGCCGTGGTGCATGATCGCGCCTATCGACACCGGCGCGAAGTCCTGCGCCGTGTAGTTCATCTTGCTGTAGATGTGCGGGTAGTTGGCGATCGCCGAGACCTGCGCGAGCGCCAGCACCGAGCCGTCTGCAGTGGCGGTCTTGAGCGTCTCGAGCGCAATGCGCCCGCCCGCGCCGGGCTTGTTCTCGACGATGCCGGCGTGGCGCGAATAGGCCGTGCCGGCGAGCTTTTCACCGACGCGGCGCGCGACGTTGTCGCCCGCGCTGCCGGCGGGAAAGCCGTAGTAGATCTTGACCTGCTCGACGGTATGCGCCTGCGTCTGCGCTTGCGCCGCCAGCGGGTGCAGCGCGGCCAGCGCCGCGCCGGCGCCGAGGGTGTGGATGAAGTCGCGTCGTGTCGTCATTTTTGTCTCCATTGTGGTTGTCGTTGACCGGCGGGAACGGGGGCCGGCGGGGCTGGCGCAGCTCAGCGCGGCGCCATGCGCAGCGCGCCGTCGAGCCGTATGACTTCGCCGTTGAGGTGGCCGTTGGTCACGACCTGGCTGGCCAGCTGGGCGAACTCTTCGGGCTTGCCCAGGCGCTGCGGAAACGGAATGCTTGCGGCCAGCGTCTGCTGCACACTTTCGGGCAGCTCCTGCATCAGCGGTGTGGCGAACAGGCCGGGCGCGATGGTGCACACGCGTATGCCGTGCTGGGCGAGATCGCGCGCCATGGGCAGCGTCATGCCCACCAGCCCGCCCTTGGACGCGCTGTAGGCCTGCTGGCCCACCTGGCCGTCGAACGCCGCGACCGAGGCCGTGAACAGCATCACGCCGCGCTCGCCGCCTTCCAGCGGCGCGAGCTGGGCGCAGGCCGCGGCAAACAGCCGGCTGACGTTGTAGGCGCCGATCAGGTTGACCTGGACCACGCGCGTGAAGTCCTCGAGCGGCGCGGCGCTGCCGTCGCGCTGCACGATGCGCTTGGCGCTGCCTATGCCCGCGACGTTCATCAGAATGCGTGCGTCGCCGAGGCCGGCCTGGGCCCGGGCCAGCGCGGCCGTGACGCTTGCGGTGTCGGTGATGTCGCATTCGCAGGCCAGCGCGCGGCCCGGGCCATGCTCGGCGTTGAGGGCTGCGGCGACGCGTTCGGCCTGCTCCAGATTGCGGTCGAGAATCGCGACCTTGGCGCCCAGGCGCGCGAGTTCACGCGCCGTGGCTTCGCCCAGGCCCGAAGCGGCGCCGGTGACGAGTGCGGTATGTCCTTGGATCTGCATGGTGTGTGGTCTCAGAGGGATGGATAGAGAATGCCGGGCGCGCTGCCGTCGTGCAGCGCGTCGACCAGCGCCGCGCGGTGGCTCAGCACGGCGCGCTGGTTGACCGAGCCCTTGTCGGTGATCTCGCCGCGGTCCAGCGACGGCGGCTCGGCCAGCAGCAGCGCGCGTGCGACGCGGCTGGCGCTGCCCGTGGCCTGGGCCGCGAGCCGGCCCAGCAGGGTCTCGATCTGCGCGCGCACGCCGTCGCTGGCCAGCACATCCGTCCAGGGCGCGTCGGCGCCCAGGCCGCTGAGGTCGCGGCAGCGCGGCGTGGGGAACATCAGCAGCCCGACTTCCTTGTGGTTCAGGCCGGTGACGACCACATCCTGCAGATAGGGTGCGCCCGCGGCCAGCACCTTGGTGCGCAACGGGCCTACGCTGACGAAAGTGCCCGTAGCCAGCTTGAAGTCCTCGGCGATGCGGCCGTCGAAGCGCAGGCCGCGGTGCAGGTTGTCGGGGTCTATCCAGCGCACGGCGTCGCCGGTGCACAGGAAGCCTTCGTCATCGAACGCCTCGCGCGTGGCCTGGGCATTGCGCCAGTAGCCGGGCGTGATGTTCGGGCCGCGGTAGCGGACTTCGGTCTTGCCGTCGACCTCGATGAGCTTGACGGTCGTGCCGGGCACGGGGCTGCCGATATCGCCGGCCGTGACATCGGGGCTGTTGACGAACAGCGCCGACGGCGCCGACTCGGTCATGCCCAGGCCCGTGGCCATGATGATGCGCTCGCCCAGCGCCGCTTGCTGCGTTGCATGCAGGCTGTCCCAGACGGGCTGCGACAGCCCCGCGCCCGAGTAGAAGAAAAAGCGCACGCGCGACAGCAGCGTCTGGCGCAGCGGGGTATCGGTCTGCATCGCCTGGGCGATCATCTCGAAGCCCGTGGGCACGTTGAAGTAGACCGTGGGCGCGATCTCGCGCAGGTTGCGCAGGGTTTCGCCTATCAGCGCCGGCGTGGGCTTGCCGTCGTCGATGTAGAGCGTGCCGCCATGCTGCAGCGTCAGCCCGAAGTTGTGGTTGCCGCCGAACGTGTGGTTCCAGGGCAGCCAGTCGACCAGCACCGGCGGCGCTTCGGCAAGCGCGGGCAGCGACAGCGTGATCTGCTGCAGGTTCGCACACCACATGCGCTGGGTGTTGATCACCGGCTTGGGCAGCTTGGTCGAGCCCGAGGTGAACAGGAACTTGACGATGGTGTCGGGCCCGGTGGCATGCATGGCCGCGTCGACCGCCGCGGTCGCCTCGGTGGCCAGCAACTGCGCGAAATCGGTGCTTTTGCGCCCGGCAAGCTGGCCGTCGACCAGCACCACTTCGACGTCGTCCGCAATGGTCGCGGCAATCGCCGCGCCGAAGCGCGTGCCATCGGCCGCGAGCACCAGGCCCGGCGTCAGCGTTTCGACCACATGGCGCAGCTTGGCGTAGTCCTGGCTGACCGTCGCATAGGCCGTAGACACCGGGCAGTAGGGCACGCCCGCGTAGAGGCAGCCCAGTGCCATCAGGCCATGCTCCAGGCTGTTTTCGCTGAGGATCAGCACCGGGCGCTCGGCGTTGAGGCCGCGGGCCAGCAGGGCCTGGCCTATGCGGCGCGCGGCATCGAGTGCCTGGCCGTAGCGCAGGTGCTGCCAGTCGCCGCTGCTGCCGTCGGGCAGGCGGGCGCGGCGCGCGAGAAAGCTGTTTTCGGGCGTGGCTTCGGCCCAGTGCAGCAGGTAGTCGGTGACGCGGCGCGCGTAGGCGCCCAGCGGCAGGTCGGCCTCGAGGTAGCGCACGCCGGGCGCGCCATCGCGCACGCTGACGCGGGTCACGCCAAAGGCCATGGGGCGGTAGGGCGCGGCGCTGGCGGCGGCGGGAGACAGGGCAAGGGCGGACATGGTGCGTGCTCCTTATTGCTTGCTGACCTTGGCCGCGCGGCCTTCGAGGAAGTCGCTCAGCCGCTGCTTGGCTTCGGGCGCGCTCTGGGCGATCGCGGCCATCATGGCTTCGGTGAAATAGCCCTGGTCGGCAGGCTGCTCGGCGATGCGCGGCAGCGCATGGATCAGCGCGTAGTTGGTCAGCGGCGCGTTCTGCGCCACGCGCAGCGCCAGCGCGCAGGCCTTGGCCAGGGCCTCGCCTTCGGGCACGAGGTATTGCGCCAGGCCTATGCGCTCGCCGTCCTGCGCGTCATAGACGCGGCCTGTGAGCATCATGTCGGCCATGCGCGCCGCGCCGATCAGCTTGGGGATGCGCACCGAGCCGCCACCGCCGACAAAGATGCCGCGCGAGCCTTCGGGCAGCGCATAGAACGTCGAGGCGTCGGCGACGCGGATATGGCAGGCGCTGGCGAGTTCGAGCCCGCCGCCGACCACGGCGCCATGCAGCGCGGCAATCACCGGCACCGGGCCGAACTGCACGCGCTCGAGCGCCGCATGCCACATGCGCGAATGGTGCAGGCCCTGGCCTGCGTCGCGCTCCTTGAGCTCGCTCAGATCGAGGCCCGCGCAGAAATGCGGGCCTTCGCCGTCGATCACCGCGGCACGCACGCTCCTGGGCAGGGTCTCGAAAATATCGCGCAAGGCGAGGATCAGGCTGTCGCTGAGCGCATTGCGCTTGGCGCTGCGCGCGAGGCGGATGACGGCAACTTCGTGCTCATCGCCGCGCAGTTCGAAATGGATGTCGGGGTGGGTCATGGTGGCTCTCCGTATGCCTTGATTTTGGTTATTTTTTATAACTATATCAATACGGGAAAGCGGCTTTGAGCCTGGGATTTACCCGCGGGGTTTCAGTCGTAGACTTTTTGCAGCAGACGGATCAGCGTCTTGCGCTCCTGCGCAGTGAGGCGCTCGGTGGCGTCGAGCTCGAGCGCGGTGACGGTCTGCTCGGCCTGCGCGTTCAGCGCCTGGCCGGCCTCGGTCAGGTACAGGCCCACGGCGCGGCCGTCGAGCGGATGGGGGCGGCGCACGATCAGGCCGCGCCTGTCGAGCTGGCCGACCAGGCTCACCAGATTGGGCGGAAGAATGTTCAGGCTCGCGCAGACCTGGCGCGACGTGATGCCGGGGTTGTGCGCGATCAGGTTGAGCAGCGAGAAGTCCACCACCTTGAGCTCGTACTGCGCCATGCGCTCGACAAACACACCGATCACGGACAGCGCGGCGCGCCGCGCGTTGTAGCCCACATGCGTGCGCAGGAAGTCGGTATTGACCGTGTCGACCATGTCGACAGTGGCGGGAGATGAAGGGGATTTGGCGCGGGGCATGGGGCGATTGTGCCGTGGTGGCGCTGACCCTGAAGCGCTGTCGGTGGCGCGCAGGGCCAAGCGGACAGGCATCAATGCGGCCCCAGCAACGCCCGCCGATACTGCACGGCTTCCGCCACATGCGGCGTCTCGATGCGCGGGCTGGCCGCCAGATCGGCAATGGTGCGCGCGACCTTGAGCACGCGGTGCAGGCTGCGGCCCGACCACCCCAGGCGCGCGGCCGCGGACTGCACGAAATCGCTGGCCGCGGGCGCGAGCTGCAGGTGCTGGTCGATAGCCCTGCCTTGCAGGGCCTGGTTGGGCATGCCCTGGCGTTCGAGCGCCAGCGCGTGGGCCCGGACCACGCGTTCACGGATCTGCGCCGTGGACTCGGCCATCGGCGATGCGTCTGCCGAATCGTCCGCGTCGGTCTGCAGCAATTGCGCCGCGGGCAGCGCCGGCACTTCGACATGCAGGTCGATGCGGTCGAGCAGCGGGCCGC
Source organism: Pantoea sp. 18069 (assembly GCF_902706035.1). GTDB lineage: Bacteria > Pseudomonadota > Gammaproteobacteria > Burkholderiales > Burkholderiaceae_C > Comamonas. Next base: position 61,458 of record NZ_CACSJA010000003.1, read on the forward strand.
TGAGCTTGCCCTGGTAGCGCGCGACCTGGTCGGGCGTGCAGCGGCAGCGCTGCAGCTTCGAGCCCCAGAACCCGCAAGGGCAGGGGTTCATCGCCGCGATCAACTGAAAGCGCGCGGGGAACTCGGCGCGCTGCGCGGCGCGCGCAATGGTGATGCGGCCGGTTTCCAGCGGCTCGCGCAATGCTTCGAGCGCGGCGCGACTGAACTCGGGAAACTCGTCGAGGAAAAGAACGCCGTGGTGGGCCAGCGAAATCTCGCCGGGGCGCGGCGGCGAGCCGCCGCCGACCAGGGCCACGGCGCTGGCCGTATGGTGCGGGCTGGCCGTGGGGCGCTGGGCCCAGCGCTGGGCGCAAAAGCGCCCGCTCAGGCTCGCGAGCGCGGCGGTCTGCAAGGCTTCGTCGACCGACATCGGCGGCAGCAGGTCGGCAAAGCGCTGGGCCAGCATGGACTTGCCCGCGCCCGGCGGGCCGATGAGCAGCAGGCTGTGCCCGCCCGCGGCCGCGATCTCGAGCGCGCGCTTGGCCTGGACCTGGCCTTTGACGTCGGCCATTTCGGCGCCGCTGGCGCAGGCGGGCAGCGGCGCGTTTTTCATGCGCTGCCAGCCCGGCGTGGGCGCGGGTTCGGCAGCGCCTTCGGGCCGGTGCAGGAAGGCCTGGACCACATCGAGCAGATGGCGCGCGCAGAACACGCGCGATTCGGGCACCCAGGCGGCTTCCTCGGCGCTGCCCGGCGGCAGCACCTGGCGGACCTGCTCGCGCTGCTGGTGCAGCGCCAGGCTGGTCGCGAGCGCGCCGCGCACCGGGCGCAGCTCGCCCGACAGCGACAGCTCGCCGGCGAACGTCCAACCTGCAAGCCGGCGCGCGTCGATCTGGCCGCTCGCGGCGAGGATGCCGATGGCGATGGGCAGGTCGAAGCGGCCCGAGTCCTTGGGCAGGTCGGCGGGCGCGAGGTTGACCGTGATGCGCTTGTTGCTGGGAAAATCGAGCCCCGCATTGAGCAGCGCGCTGCGCACGCGTTCACGCGCTTCCTTGACTTCTACGTCGGCCAGACCGACCAGCGAGAAACTGGGCAGTCCGTTGGCCAGATGCACTTCCACGGTGACTTCGGGGGCGTGCAGCCCGAGCAGGGCGCGGCTTTGAACAAGGGCGAGACTCATGGTGGATGGCGCGGGAAAGGAGGGTGGGTCAATCCCGGCGCGAAATAGTTTGCCACGCAGGCGTGCGCCCGCCAAGGCCGGCATGACCTTGACGCAGGCAGGGCTGGCCGCGCGCCTGTGCGCATCGAAAACGGGCGAAGCCAGGGAACGCCGGGCCGGTGCATGCACCGCGCGGAAGACGCCGAAGATGCGGTGCAGGACGTCTTTGCCCGCTATGCGGCGGCGGCCAAGGACAGCTGCTCGCTCTACCCCAGCTACACCAGGATCTTCAATTCACAGCCCGGCCATGTGATCGATATCCACGGCAACTCGCTGGCACCGAAACAAGGCGTCAGCCAGCCATCGGCCCGTGCCTACGGCGTCACATCTTGCGCCGCAACACCACCGGCTTGCCGCCATAGGTGCGCTTGGACATCCATGCGGCAAGCGCGGAGTCCAAATAGTCTGCATGGCCGGGAAACCACTGGAACAGGTGCATAGCGAAATCGTGCACCAACGCCAGGTTGGGCGGGCCGGAGCCTTCCAGGATGGCGCGCACCTCCCGGGTGGATTTCAACACCGCAGCATGCTCTTCGATGTGGCAATCCGAGGGCGGGAATGCGGTGCTACGCATCCACTCTTCCTCCTGGGCGAAGTGCGTGCTGGCGTGTTCTTCGAAACCCAGCAGGGCGGCCAGTGCGTTCGATTCGTCGCAGGTGAGCAGGCGGAACGCGACTTGGTAGAACTCCTCGTGTGTTGCGTCCATCGGGCCGAAGCCGAGCAGGCGCGCGTCCGACCACAGGAAACTGGTGTCCGCCTGCGGGCGGGGCGCAGCGGGATCATGAAGCGGGGGGACCGTGGTCATAGGAAATCAGGAAAGGTGACGCGCGTACGGCTGCGCCAAGGTTGAGGTCAAAGCTTGGGCGTTTTTTCTTCAGCTGAATAGCGCGCCAGGCCAATTGACGACCGCCGACTGGACCGCCGGCAGTTCGCGCAGTCGCGCGGCGTAGGCCGCCACGGCTGGCCGCTTATCGTCTTTCCAGAAGATGTCGGCGCCCATGTTGCCCATGCGCAGCAGTTCGATTCCCCAGCAGAGGTCAGCCATCGTCAACCGGTCGTCCAAGAGCCACTCGGACTTGGCGGCCTGGAGTTGGCGCTCCAGCACCTGGCAAGCCGCTTCCGCAGTGACATAGGCCTCTTGCATGCGCTCCTCGGTGAACAGCTGTTGCGCCGCGCTCAACTCCTTGGCGCGCTTGGCGGTGTAGCCGCGTACCAGTACCTCGTCGTCCGCGAATTCAGCCAGATAGCGATCGCAGCGCTCCACTTTGCCCATCGCGAAGTCGACGCCGTTCTTGCCGCGCTGCGTAGGCGGCCGGCGGTCTTCCCCGGGCGGCTTGCCGCTGAGCATTTGGTAGTTGGGCAGGTTGTCAATGATGTCCAGTTCGGCGTCAATCGCCGCCGCCAAGTGGACCGGACGCAAGCTGCGGGCTCCATCGGCCACAGCGGCCTCGTCGAGGTGCCGGCAGATGCGCTTGGAGTCGACCACCACCGTGCCGGCGTCCCAGTCCACCAGTGTGGGCACCACGGCCGCGTCGCAGCCGCCACCGGATGCAACCGAGGTGCTGCCGGTGTGGCGGTCCACCAGCTTCGTGCCCATCTGCTTGCAGCCCAGCATGCGCAGCCGTACATGCGCCGGCAGGTAGGTCTGGCCCTCGAACAGATTCATCATGTGTGAAAGGTAAGTCAGGCGGTGGTGGGCCAGTACCGCGCGCACCTTCTGCGAGCAGATCGAGCTGGCGGCACTGAAAAGCTCGAAGCGTGGCGTGGTGGTGGATGGGTCGCCAATCAGCTCGCCCTCGCTGTTCAGCGCGGCGCGGGTGTCGGCCACCAGCGTCTGTATCTGCACATTCACGATTCGTGTCTCCGGATGCGCGTCCAGCGCACCACCGGGTTGTTTTGCGCCTGCGGCGCCGGGTCGTAGCAGCTTCATAGGTTCCGTGGAGGTTTTAAATGCCAATCGCTTTCTTGCTGCCACCCCTCGGCAGCAACCTTACCGACGTTCCAAAAGCGGAGTACGCCGTCGTTCCATCAAGACCGTGAGTTCTTCGACGTAGAGCAACAACCTGCCTAAGCAATCACAATTTTGATTCGAATCATTATTGATCGAAATTTGAATAAAGTGAAGGACCTGGGCCTAGAGGATTCCCTTGGTACCTGGCGGTGCTCGTCATTGCCAACGACACCCGCTTCTACGGGTTCATGCCGGCGGTCTTCCCCGACAACCTCAACGTCCAGGCGATGTTCGAAGGCAACCCCGCACTGGCCGCCGCAAGCGCCACGCAAAACGGCACGCTGGGCAGTGATGACAGCGCGGGTCCCGGGCCTGCACTGCGGGCCGGTGAGCGGAAAGGTCACGCAGGGTTTCTTCCCGACGGGCGCCGGGAAGCAATTACCTGTTGAACATAGGCCAAGTTGGTCCTGCCGGGCTGTTCACCGCAATCGGCGCATGAGGGGGTAGGGCCCGTTCCCAGCTTGGAGTCCACCAACGCCCTGAAACCCGCAGTCGGCACGGGAGCTGAACAAAGCTGACGCTCAAAGCGTACGTTCAGTGGCTCGATTCGCAAGCCCAGAGAAGCTCACAGATCCAGGACCAGCGTCTTGCAGCCAGCCTTGGCGCGCGACACGCAGGGCGTGAACTGGTCGTTCTTGGCCTGTTCGGCGTCGGTCAGGAACATGTCGCGGTGGTCTATGTCACCTTCAAGAACGCGGGTCAGGCAGGTGCCGCACACGCCCTGTTCGCAAGAGATGGGGAGACTGAATCCGTCGGCCTCCAGCACCTGGGTGATGGTCTGGTTCTTCTGCACCGTCAACACCGCGCCGGAGCTGGCAATCTTGACCTGGAAGCTGCCGTCAAAGGAGGTGTCGAGTTCTGCCGCAGCGAAGTACTCGCGGTGAATGTTGTCTTCCGACCAGCCGAGTTCCTTGGCCGTGGCTATGATCCAGTCCATGAACCCGTTGGGGCCGCAGACGAACAAATGCTTGCCGGCTTCCGGGCTACCCAGCGTAGCTCGAGCGTCGAGCTTCTGCTCGGGCGCGCCGCTGTCGAAGTGATAGCTCACGCGGTCGGCGAACGAAGATGCGGCGATGCGGGGTTGGAAGGCGGTGCGCGAGGGGTCGCGAGTGCAGTAGTGCATCTCGAACTGCGCGTTGGTCTGCGCCAGTCGCTCGGCCATGCACAAAATCGGCGTAATGCCGATGCCACCGCCCAACAGGATGGCGTGCTGGGCGGGCACAAGATGGAAGTGGTTGCGCGGCTCGCTGATCTGCAGAACGTCGCCTTCTTTGAGCTGCTCGTGTACGGCGGCGGAGCCGCCACGGGAATTTGGGTCGTGCAGCACGGCCACGAGATAACGGTGGCGCTCTTCGGGGTGGTTGCACAGGGAGTACTGTCGCACCAGGCCATTGGGCAGGTGCAGGTCAATGTGAGAGCCGGCGGAGAAAGTAGGCAGCTCGCGGCCGTCGACATCGACGAGTTCGAGACTGCAGATGCCATCGGCCTCTGTGCGCTTGGCAAGCACGCGGGCCGACAGGGAGGAAGGAGTGGCGTTGGTTGACATGGGGGAAGGAGTGGCGTTGGTTGACATGGGGAAGCAAAAATAAGATCAGTGTTCAGTCGCGAGGCCTGAACACCAGCGGAACATATCCACCTCGAAGCCCACCTTGCCTGGGCCCATGTATGCGGCGCCTCTGTTGCCTGCCATGTTCATTCCCTTCAGGGTCTAAGCTGGGTAAGCCAGCGCCAAGAATCACAAACTCGATCCCAGGCGCGCGTTTTCCTGCTGCTTCACGGGTCCAAAAGCATTTCGTAGCGGCGTTTGCGGACGAGGGCCTGGTGTGATCGGTTGCTCTTGATCCGCACGGCGTTCGATCTCGACGTTGGCGCCGGTCCGGTTCAGTCGCGCTGCCAAGCGCTGTGCACGCCGTAATGGCGACCGCGTCAGGAAGCTTTACAACTCGAGTCGCTGCATGGGCATTTCCAGCAGATAGCGGAGCCGGTCGAGACCCAAGGTGGGGTCGGTCAACTCGGCACTGAACCACTCGTGCACCGAATGGATGTAAAGCGAGAAGAGCAGTTCGGCGGCCTGTTCGGAATGGAAGTCGACCTTCATGCGCCGCAGCTCCTTGGCGCGATCAATCCATTCGATCAGGCACTGCCGCATCAGGGCGCGGCGCTCCAATATCATCTGCACATGCGGGTTGCCAGACGGGTTCACCAACGGCAGAACGACGCGGCTGAGCTCAGGCTTGCTGGCCCAGAACCGGAAGCTGATGGAGAAGTCGTCCATCAACTGGTCGAGCAAGGACCGATCAGGCTTGATGGGCGACACGAACAATGGCGGCAATTGCGCGAGATCGTCGACGAACAGCATGACGGCCAGACCCGCCTTGTCAGATGCATAGGCCGCCACCGTGCCGAAGCCAACGTCGGCCACTTTCGCGACCTCGCTCATCCGCGTCATGTGAAAGCCATGCGTCTCGAACAGATGCCGCGCGGCGCGCTTGATGGCGTCCAACTTCTCGGTCTTGCGCCGCTCGCGCAGACCCATGCCGCTCCCTGCCAAAGGCGTATGCACCTTCATATTTCAATGACTCACTCAAGTTGTTGTTCGTTGGCGCCCATGCTGCTGTGAGCTGGATCCTGCGATCCGCCAGCGGGCAGGACCAAAATGCAGATTGACTCAAAATTGATTGAGATCGATTATGGTACATCAACAGTCATCCATTGATCCAAGGGTTTTCCCGCGGTTCATTGCCGCGGTTCAGAGCATAGGCGACCCGTTATCTGGACGTTGCCGCGTGAAGGACTCATCTGGGTGGGATAGCGGGTGCCCGCCGACCTGCGCAAGCGCCATCCACCGCAAGCTGCAGCTTGATATCGTCCCCATTCGACGTTGCAGGACGATGCAGCATCTAGGGTTTTTGCCCACATGAAGAAACTTGACTCTTTTTTTGATTTGAATCAAAAATGATGAGAATCGCAATATGGGGTCGTGATTGGTGAGGATTTGATTGTGGCGGCTCGCAAGGTCGTCGCACGAGCAGTCGCCAAGACAGAGGCCTTGCTGCAGTCGGGTGCAGGTGCGGTTGCAGGGGCTCGGCCTGGAGGCGATCGGCAGCTCTGCGGAACAGTTCCGCACAGGCTACGAGTGCTTGGCGCCGATGGTCGCGCAAATGGTCAGAACGACGGCCGCGGGGCTCGAGTGATTTGACAATTCAATCAGAGACAAACATGCATTCCAGTAGTTGCTTCCTTTCTCCTCGTGCCATCGCTGTGGCTTGCCTCGGGCTGGCCGCTGGCATGGCTGGCGCGCAGGACACATATCCCAACAAAGTCGTCAACATCATCGTGCCCCAATCGGCCAGCGCACCGGCCGATGCGCTGGGGCGTGCCCTTGCCGAACAACTGGGCAAGCAGCTGGGCCAGTCGTTCGTCATCACGAACCGGGACGGCGCGGGCGGCACCATTGGCGTGGAAGTCGTCAAGCACGCGAAGGCGGACGGCTACACGCTAGGCTATGGCACCCAGAGCGCGTTCAGCATGCAGCCGCACCTGCGCAAGACCATGCGCTACCAGGCCGACGACTTCGAGTTCGTCTGTCAGACCAGTTCCTTCGTCACCGTCCTGGCCGTTGGGGCGAAGTCGCGATATCGGTCACTGCAGGACATCATCGAGGTCGCACGCAAGGCGCCAGGCACCATCACGTTCGGTTCGATGGGCCTCGGCTCGACGCCGCACATCATCGGCGAGGTCCTGGCCAAGGACGCCCGCGTGAAGTTCAACCACATTCCGTACCGCAATCCCGGCGATCTGGTGACGCAACTGATCGTCGGCGACCTTGATCTCACGGTGCTGTCATCGGTGACTGTCGCGAACAACAAGGACATCCGGCCCGTCGCCGTCCTGGCCAGCAACAAGCCGGCCGTGTTCCCCGAAGTTCCCTTGCTCAAGGACCTGGGTTACGAGCGCGGCGACGTGCCCATCTTCGTCGGGCTGTATGCGCCCAAGGCCACCCCCGCCCCTGCGCTGGCCAGGTTGCGGCAGGCCTGCGCCATCGCGGTCGAGTCGGATGCGTTCAAGAGGACCAGCGACACCCTGGGCGCCGAGCGGCGGTATGCCGATATGCCGGCGTACACCGAGAACATCCGGCAGGACATCCGCTTGATGAAGGAGCTCATTCCCGAACTGGGCATCAAGCCCGATTAGGACCGGTCCAGCGAGACGGTGCGCTGTTGGTCCGTTGCCCGCACCGACAGGTGCCGCTGAAGAGGCCACCCCTGGCGGTAATCGCACCGGGAGTGGGCATCGGTGTGGACTGCGCGCCGTACATGATGGGCATCGCGCTGGCGGGGGGCTGGCCAACCGGGCCATCTCGCCCATCAGATTCCAGGCCGACATGGGTAGGCTGCTGGCCTTCACGTTCCTCTGGAACATGGTTGGCGCCTTGCTGCGGCTGCCCGCGCTGGCCCACTGCCTCTTGCCGGGCCGCCGTTTTTCAAAGTACGCTGTCGCGAGGCTCTCCCGGTTGATACGTCGGCGCGTGTGCCGGCCTGACTGCATGCCGCGCAGACATTTTTGAAAGGATCGCCGCCATGGGAATGTTGATCAATGGCACCTGGATCGATGACGACGCCGCCCATCGACATGCCGCAGATGGCGCTTTCGTGCGGCCCGACGCGAACTTCACGGCGAGGGTCACCGCCGACGGATCTTCGGGCTTCAAGGCCGAGCCAGGGCGTTACCACCTGTTCGTCTCGGCCGGCTGCCCCTGGGCGCACCGCACGATCCTGACCAGAAGGCTGAAGAACCTGGAGGACGTGATCTCTATCTCGTTTTCCGACTTGCCACGCGTGCGCAGCTGGGCGTTTTCCACCGGCATCGGCCGCAACCTGGAGCCCAAGGAGGGCGTCCTGGAGCTGCACCGGGTGTACACCGCGGCAATGCCCGCCTACACCGGCCGGGTGACCGTGCCAACGCTGTGGGACAAGCAACGCTGGACGATCGTCAACAACGATTCAGCCGACATCATGCGCATGCTGAACACGGCGTTCGACGAGTGGGGCGACCGCACGGTCGACCTCTACCCCGCGCATCTGCGCGCCGAGATCGACGAGATCAACCAGCGCGTCTACGAGAACGTCAACAACGGCGTCTACCGCTGCGGATTTGCCAGGTCGCAGGCAGCTTACGAAGAAGCCTTCGCCAGGTTGTTCGAGACCCTGGACTGGCTCGACGAACGGCTGGCCTCCAGTCGCTACCTGTGCGGCGAGCGCATCACCGAGGCCGATTGGCGGCTGTACGTGACCCTGGTGCGCTTCGACATCGCCTACTACAGCAACTTCAAGTGCAACCGACAGCACCTTCACGAGTATCCCAACCTCTCCAACTACCTGCGCGAGCTGTACCAGTGGCCAGGCATCGCGCAGGTAACGGACTTCGAGACGATCAAGCGGGTGTATTTCTCGATCAAGGATGTCAACCCGTCAGGGTTGATTCCGATCGGACCGCGTGACCTGCGGCTCACGGGGCCGCATGACCGCGGCCGGCTGCCATCCTGGGCGTGACGATCTGGCCCATGCCGCGCGGCCTCACACGCTCACTGCGCCTCGGCCTTCATCATCTCGATCAGCCGGCGCCGCACGCGCATCGCGCCGGCGTCCGCCAGCACGGACAGTTCGCGGCGCGTATCGCCGTGGCGCTGAACCGCCAGCTCCACCTGTTCCAGTGCGGGAATGTCCTCGGCCAGCACGGCCCGTTCCTGCCCCAGCAAGGCCTGCGACAGCCCCTCGTCGTCGAGGCGGAAGTCGCGCGACACGGCCGGGAAGTAGTGGGTGGTGTGCAGTGTCTCCGGCGTCAGGCCGTGCACGAAGTTCAGCCGGCCCACCGGTGCGCCGGTGGCGGTCATCACGCTGTAGGGTCCGCCTGCGCTGATCAGGCCGGGCCCGAGGAAGTCGGACCGCAAGGTGAGGTCCACCGGGCCATTGCAAGTCGGGTGCAGGAAGCGGTGGAAGCCCTCCGCCGGCTGGTTGGGCGTGCAGCGGACGACATGCACGCGCCCGTCAGCTTCGGTCATCTCGGCCGGCGCCGTCGCCCGGTCCATCCGGCCGATGGTCTGGACGTGCAGGTAGGCGATGTGCGACAGGTCCATCAAGTTGTCGATCAGCAGCGAGAAACGCGCCTTCAGATGCATCACGCCGTTGCTGTCCGCGCGCCAGCCGGGTGCGGCCAAGCCTGCGAAGTCCATGTCGGGCAGCAGGGCCGGGTCGGCCTTGGCGGGGTCACCCATCCACACCCAGATCCATTGCCAGCGTTCCAGCACCGGGTAGGCACGCGTGGTGAAGCTGGAGGGGACGGTCGGCTGGCTGGGGATGTCGGCGCAGCGGCCGTCCGGCTCGAAGCGCAAGCCATGGTAGCGACAGCGCACCGCGTCGCCCTCCAACTCGCCCTGCGCCATCGGCAGGTTGCGGTGCGGGCAGATCCCGTCCAGCGCCACTGGCGTGCCATCCTCCTTGCGGTAGAACACGAGCCGTTCGTCGAGAATCTTGCGTTCGAACAGCGCACGCCCCACTTCATGGCTGCAGGCAGCGATATACCAGTGGTTCCTTGGAAAGGTCTGTCCGTCTTCGAAGGGATACATCATGATCTCCGTTGTTCGTTGTAGGGCCGCCATGTTGGCCCGCCGCAAGTTCCGGCGCCATGCCGTGCAGTCCGGCATGTCGGCTGAATCGTCCGTCTTGTGATGGATGCGCTGAGCCCGCTGCTCGACAGCCTGCGCGTGCAAGCCGCGGCGGTCGGCCATTTCGATTTCGGCCTGCCGTGGTGCTTTGCCTGGGACTACGCGCCGACCCATTGCCTGGTGGTGCTGGAGGGCCGCTGCTGGTGGGCCGATGCAGCGCCGGGCGAGGGAACCTGGCTGGAAGCCGGCGATGCCCTCGTGGTGCTGCGCAATGGGCGCTTCACCCTGGGCAGCGCACCGGACCTGGCCCGCGTGCCTTGGACTGACGTGTGGCGAGCGGCCATGTTGTCCAACCTGAAATTCGACAAGCGTGAAAGCACGCCGGCGCCGATGCGCCTGTCGTGGAACCCCGGTGCCGAGCGTACCCACCTGCTGGCCATGGCCTTCGGCTTCGAGGATGGCGAGCGCCATCCGCTGCTGGCCGCGTTGCCCGACCGCCTGCTGGTGCGGCGACAAGCCCATGCGTCGCCCTGGGCCGCATCGGCGCTAGATTTCCTTGGTACCGAGTCCGGTCGGGATCTGCCCGGCTTCGCAGCGCTGTCGCGGCGGCTGGCCGAGTTGCTGTTCAACGACCTGCTGCGCCGCCACCTGCTGTCCTCACCGGCACATGCCGGCGGCTGGCTCAAGGGCCTGGCCGACCCGGCGCTGGCCAAGGCGCTGTCTGCCATGCACCGTCAGCCGGGCCAGGACTGGTCCCTGGCGCGCCTGGCGCAGCAGGCGGGCCTGTCTCGCACCGTGTTCAGCGAGCGCTTCCTGGCCCGGGTGGGCGAAACGCCGATGGGGTACCTGCGGGCCTGGCGCATGCATTGCGCCCGCGAGTTGCTGGCGGCGCAGCGGCCGGTGGGGGAGGTGGTCGGCCGGCTCGGCTATGCGTCCGAGCGCGCGTTTCGCGAGGCGTTCAAGCGCCTGGCCGGCACGACGCCGACGGCCTATGCGCATGGGCACCGGTCGTCCGCCAGCCGGTGATCCACGTGATGTCGCGCGGCCTGCGCATGCTGGCCATCAACGGCTGACGCGCCGTCGGCAGCGCGAACAGCGTGACACGCTGCGACCGGTCTTCGGTTGCCGCCGTGGCCCTGCGCCCGCAGCGCTTCAAACATCGCCTTGATTCCGTGCCGATCGCGTTTGCTGCGGCGGCTATGCCCCTGCATATATCTGCGACGCACTCCAGTGGTTGATTCGCTGGCGCCAACGCTGCCAGGGGCTGACTCAGGCCGTCCCCCAACGCGCAGGCCTGCCCAGCAACCAGGTTTAAATTGATCTCGATCGAATACGATGAATTAAGGAGAATCTACCGATCCAAGGGTTTGCCCAAGCATGTCCCGCGGTTGGGGCATAGTCCCTCTCTCTGGACGCCGTGACACGAGCCTCTCATCTGCGCGAACGGAAGCGACCGACAGTGTTAGGGGTTCCCAAAAATCCCGCGAATTGCACCCGCCGCAAGTCGCCGCCGGAGCGCTTCCCGAATCAATGTTTCCAAGTCGGCGCAACCCTAGGGTTAGACCTAGTGAAACAATCTTGACTCTTTTTCGATCTCAATCAAAAATGATTTACATCGCAAGAGGGAAAAAATGATCCGAGACGACTTGATTACTTTGAACGAGGCGCGCAATGTCATCGCACGAGCCGTCGCCAAGACCGAGGCCTTGCGGCAGTCGGGGTGCTTTGTGGTGGCTGATTTGTCCGGCGACCCCGTCGCAGTCCGCCGCATGGATGCCACCGGGGGCGGGGCCTATGACATCGTCCGAGGTAAAGCGTTGGGCTCTGCATTGCTCAGCGAGGCGAGTTCGAGCTTTGCCACGCGCATTCTGAAATTTCCACCTCAAATTTTCGCGGCATACCAGCAACTGATGCGCAGCCAACCGTTTCCAGGTGCTGGCGCTGTCCCACTCCTTCGGAACCGGATCGCCATTGGCGCCATCTCGTCAGGCGTGCGCATCGGGCCTTTCGTCAAGCTTCCCGGGGTGAGTGCGGAAGAGTTGCTGGTCGACGGGCAACCAGCCAACCTGGAGGACTTGATCATCAGCTACGCCGTGGGCGGCCCCTATCGCCCCGAGCATGGCGATGACATGGCCCGATGGACAGAAGCGTATGGCGCACCACCCGATGCAGCTTTGAAAGGCAATGGCTTGTGCGAGGTTCCTCTGGCCACTCGCCAGCCGGTACTCGACAGCGCAGTAGCTCTGGCCGACCAGGTGATTGCTCGGGCCACCGAGCAAGGTGAAGCCGTGACTGTCGTGGTGGCCGATCGATATGGCCATGTCGTCACGATCGATCGAATGGATGGCGCACCGCCGGCCGCGGTGCGGCTGGCCGAAGGCTTGGCCCAGGCCGCGGCGTCGCTGCAGTCCCGGACGGCGGAGCTGGCGGGCGCCACGCCGTCCATTCCCGCCGATGTTCTGCGCCGCATCGGCAAGCACCTGATCCCGCTGGCCGGCGGCAGCCCGATTTTTTCAAATGGGCAATGCATCGGCGCCGTGGGTGTGGCCGGGCGAGACCCCGAGCGAGCACAGCGACTGGCCGATGAAGCCGCTGTCCCGCACTGAACTGTTTTGAACGACCGAGAGGATTGATGATGGTTTTAAACGATGAAAATGTGACTGGTCTTCCCGATGACGCAACGGTCGACTACGTCAGGACCGGCCCCGGTACCCTGGCCGGGGACTACATGCGCAAGTTTTGGCACCCGGTGTATGTCGCCCGCAAACTGGAGCCCGGACGCGCCGTGCCGCTGGTCATCATGAACCAGAAGCTGGCCCTGTACCGCAGCCAGGAGGGCAAGGTCCATTGCATCGACAACCGCTGTGCCCACCGCGGCGTCATGCTGAGCACCGGCTGGGTCGAGGGCGACAACATCCGCTGCCCGTACCACGGCTGGGCTTACGACGGCACCGGCCAGTGCGTGCAGCAGCCGCTGGAAGGCCGCGGATTCGCCAAGAACGTGAAGATCGGCGGCTACCCCACCGAGGAGTACCTGGGCCTCATCTTTGTCTATCTGGGCGAAGGCGAGCCGCCCGAGTTCCCGCGCTTTCCGGAATGGGAGAAGGCCAAGCTCAACGTCGGCATCATCGACGTGCGGCCCTGCAACTACTTCCAGAACATCGAGAACTTCCAGGACGAAGGCCACATCTGGTTCACCCATCGCGGCTCCGCGCTGGAAGCCCTGCAACTGGACAAGCTGCCCAAGCTGTCGGTCGAGCGCACCTCCTGGGGCCTGCGCAACGTGGCGGTCACCCCGGATGGCCGCCGTCGCGAGGTCTTGTTCGGCATGCCCAATGTCGGCTGCTTCCTGGTGGAGCCTCACAACACCAAACGGGCCGGTGAGGAAAACTACCAGGCGAAGGAGACCGCATGGCACCATTTCGCAGGCTGGCGCGTTCCTGTGGACGACTACAGCCACCTGCAGGTTCATACGATCGGCGTCTTCCTCGAGGACGAGCCTAGCCCTGAAATCATCAAGCGCTGGCACGACTTCACGGAAGCCGATCAGGTCGGGCACGAACTCGCGCGCAAGGTGCTCGATGGCAAGCTCCACTTCGATCAGATCCCGAAGCTGTCCAACCACGTGCCGATGGTCCAGGACGAGGTCGTCCAGGTCGGTCAGGGCGTGATTCCCGATCGTCGAAAGGACGTCGAGTTCCTCGGTGCGTCCGATGTGGCCATCGTCGCGCTGCGCAAGCTGTGGGTCGAAGAACTGACGGCCTTGAAGGAAGGGCGGCCGCTGCGCAACTGGCACCGCCCCGAGGGGCTGGTGCCGGCCGCCGGCGGTTGAGAGCCCCAGACAGAGCGACCGGTCGTTCAGTGGCATCCGAAGAAGGTTTGCCATTGCAACGGACCGGTTTTCCAAGCCACTGCGCCATCTTCATTTCACCCATAGGAACACCCGATGAAAGTCACGAAAGACCAAGTGCTGGAAGCCAGCAAGGGCATGTTGCAAAAGCAGTTCTACATGGTGCACAGCACGCCGACCGACGGCCTTGGCCCGGTCATGCAGAACCTGGCGGTGCACCTCGATCACCAGTGCGAGATGGAGCGCACCGGCGTGATGCTGGCCGCCGGCCCGCACTGGACGGACGACGAGAGCGAATGGCTGGGCGAGGGCACTTTCGTGATCCGCGCCAACTCGCTGGCCCACGCCCGGGAGATCGCCGCCAAAGACCCGATGCACCAGGCCGGCGCGCGCAACTTCAAGGTGCGGCCGTGGTTGATCAACGAAGGCAGTCTGACGCTGCGCGTGAACTTCTCGGACGGTAAGTTCACTCTGGAGTGAGCGAAGGGCAAGGGAGTGGCCATCCCGGTCGCTCCCTTGTCTCGGTTCGAACGCCGGCCGCTCGTCGTGCCGCGCAGCGCACAGGCTTTCATGGGTTCGCCACCGCTTGGCATGCGACTCAAGCGCCCACGGGCTGGCAACGGTCAGCCGTGACATCACTTGTCGAATCAAAAAAGGCCATGGTGGCCTGGCGCCAGCCAGGCAAGGCTATTCGCTGATTCGCGCGGGCCGCGCATTCGCGCCGACCCTCCCCTGACATCACTCACGTCGATTGCAAAGCTGCACCATGTCCTACCTTCTCAATACTTGGTACGTCGCTGGCTGGTCCGAAGACGTCCAGCCCGGCGCCCTGTTGACCCGCACCCTGCTTGAGCAGCCGGTGCTGATGTTTCGCGACGCGGCCGGCGTGCCCCGCGCGCTGGTGGACCGCTGCCCGCATCGCTTCGCCCCCCTGTCCATGGGCAAGCTGAGCGAAGATGGCCAGTCGGTGCAATGCGCCTACCACGGCCTGCACTTCGACGGCCACGGCGCCTGCGTGCACAACCCGCACGGCGATGGGCGCATCCCGACGGCGGCCAAGGTGCGGACCTATCCGATGGTCGAACGCTACGGCATCCTGTGGATCTGGATGGGCGACGCCACCCGCGCCGATGCCGCGCTGATTCCCGACTTCTCGTTGATCGACCCCGAGCACTGGCATGTCGGCAAGCGGTACCTGCATGCCAAGGCCAACTACGTGCTTGAGACCGACAACATCATGGATCTGTCGCACGTGGAGTTCCTCCACCCCAGCACGCTGGGAACCCCGGCCGTCAAGAACGCGCTGACCGACATCCGGCAGGAGGGCAACACCGTGTGGTCGATGCGGCAGACGGTGGCCGAGACCCTGACGCCCTTTCTCTATGGCTCGCTGGGATACCCGGAAGGCACGCTGGTGGACCGGTGGTTCGATGTGCGCTGGGACGCCCCCGCCAACATGCTGCTGATCGCCGGCGGCACCCCCACCGGCCGGCCGCGCAGCGAAGGCCGCGAGAGCGCGCTGCCGCACCTGTTCACGCCCGAAACGGCCACGACAACGCACTACTGGTTTGCTGCAACCCGTCCCAAGGCAATGGGGCCGGCGGGCGCCCAGATCGCCCAGAAAATCGCCGACGGCCTCAGCATGCCCTTCACCCACGAAGACCTGCCGATGCTGGAAGCGCAGCAGCGTGCCATGGGAGACGCCGACTTCTGGTCGCTGAAGCCAGTACTGCTGAGCGGCGACGCCCCCGCGGTGCGCGCGCGGCGCGTGCTGGACAAACTGATCGCCGAAGAACAGGCACAGGGCTGACGCTCCAGCCGGTTGGAGAACAACTGTCACTGAATGAAGTGCGGTTACCCGAAATACAAGCGATGAAAAAGACCTTGACCACCGCGCTGCAGGCTTCGAAAGCCGCGCAAGGCGTGATGCTGGCGGTGGCCGCCGGCGAGCGCGGCATCGTCAAGTGGGACGACCCGATCGCTCCCTTCTTTTTCCACATCGAAGACGGTGTTCGCCCAGGCGCAGGCGTACACGAACAGGGTTTTGATCGAAGGACCGCGTGGTGCGATCCAGCAATCAATTCAACAACGAGAACGATGGAGACTCCCATGAACAAAACTTTTATAGCTCTGGCCCTCGGCCTGTCCGCTACGGCTGCCACCGCCCAAAGCGCGGTGACCATCTTCGGCGTCGTCGATGTCGACGCTGCCCGCTACAAGCTCAATGGCGTGAGCAAGGCGCTGGTCGGCTCCAGCGGCCATTTGCCGAGCCTGCTGGGTTTTCACGGAACCGAGGACCTGGGGGGCGGCTACATCGCCGGCTTCTGGCTGGAAAGCACGCTGCTGGGCGACACCGGTGGGGGCCTGGGCGCCGCCGGCGGGGCGCTCACCTTTAACCGCCGCAGCACGGTGGGCCTGGCCACGCCGTGGGGCGAGGTGCGGATGGGGCGTGAGAACGCTGCCACGTTCTGGAACCATATCGTCTATGACCCGTTCAATGGGTCCGGCCCGGGATCGGCTCTCAACACCACGATCGGTAGCGGCGGCAACGGCTCGGCGAGCGCCAACCCGCCTTCCGCGGTGTCGGTCGGCAACAGTGTCAGCTATCGCTGGGGCTACGCGCCCAACAGCCAGTCCTATCTTGGCCGGGGGTTCTTCGGACATGTGATGCACGCGTTCTCGGAAACATCGGCCGGCGCGCCCGCCGTGGGCCGCTACACGGGTGCCCGCGTGGGCTATGCGAAGGAGCGGTTCCATGGGGCCGTAGCGTACGCCGTTTCGCGCGGTCCGGGCTCCTACAATGCAGCGCCCGGTCTGCGCCATCAGGAATTCAACCTGGGCGCTTCATACGACTTCGGCTTTGCGCGCCTGATGGCACACGGGGGCTTCAACAAAACCGACGTGGCCGATACGCGCTACACCCATTGGGGGGTGGGCGCCGTGATCCCGGTCGGCGCAGGCAAGATCCCTGTATCGTACCGCCGCGTAAGCCGCGACAACGCGGCCGGCAGTGGCGCACGCCAGCTTGCCGTCGGCTACGTTCATGCGCTGTCGAAGCGCACCTCGGTGTATACGACCATCTCGCGCCTGGAGAACCGTGGCGGCGATACCTTCACGTTCCGCGGTGGCAACGGCGGGACGTCGGGCCTGGCCGGCGGCGGCTCGGGCACCGGTTACGACATCGGCATCACGCACAGGTTCTGAAGAACGAGGCCACGCCGAACGACTTCCCGGTGCTGCTGGCCAATGGCACGACCGACATTCGCGAGGCGAGCGACGGGCCTCGGCACGAGGTCGTTGCGACGGATTGATGGTGCAAAAGCCCACGCTGCAGCGGCCGGCTGCCATGCCGGGCACGATGATCTGGCCCATGCCGCGCTGGCCGAACAGAGCGCGGCGTTACCGGTTCCACGTCCATGCCTGGACGGAACCACATTTTGGAGATGACCCATGCTTTACCTGCGAATCTGCTTCGACAAGAAGGACGGCGGCGCGCTGCGCAGCGAACTGCTCCAGCGCCATCGCGAATACGTTGCCGGCCACCTGGGCGACGACAAGGCCGTCAAGGTCGTGCAGGCTGGCCCGATGTGCGTTGGTGACGACACCAACAGCAACCTCGGCAGCTTCCTTGTCGTGGAGGCGCAGTCATTCGCCGATGTGCAGCAGTTCCACGACAACGATCCGTTCACGCGCGCCGACCTGTTCGAACGCGCGGATGTCGTGCGTTGGGACCGGCATATCGGCAATCCATCCCAGGACAAGTACGTTCCCTGACGCGTGGACAGCCTGGACGCAGTGGGCACCGGCATGGAGCAGATGGCGCGTGCCGGCTATCCCGAGGGCTGGGAGGTGGGCCGGCACGTGCTGGGTTCCAACTACTTTCGCTACGTGCGCGACCCTTGGGGCAGCTATGCCGAGTACTCCTACGACATCGACTTCGTGGAGGCTGGCGCCGAGTGGCCGGCGGGCGATCACCCACCGGAAGACGCGCTCTATGTCTGGGGGCCCGAGCTGCCGCAGGACTTCGTCACCCACCACGAGCTGGCCAGTTGACACCAACCATTCGACCCGGACGATCACGAGATGCCACAGCGGCCTGGGGCTCCTATCTGGCGCGCGCGCCTGCTGCCCTTGTCGTGCATCCCGTACGCGCTGGC
Source organism: Pantoea sp. 18069 (assembly GCF_902706035.1). Classification (GTDB taxonomy): domain Bacteria; phylum Pseudomonadota; class Gammaproteobacteria; order Burkholderiales; family Burkholderiaceae_C; genus Comamonas. Next base: position 79,335 of record NZ_CACSJA010000003.1, read on the forward strand.
CTTTCTGGGCGCGCTGTGCGTCACCGTAGAACTGCGCGGCTGCATGCCCAACAGGCCAGTGATGCCGCTGTGCAGGCGCAGCACGAGCGGGAGCGTCGGCTCAGTCGAGTGACCGTTCCGGATGGCCCTGTGCGCCCCTGCGATCCGACCTTGCCCAAACACGGGTTTCACCATCCACCTTTCGCCCACAGGGCCTTTTCAAGATGAGCAGCTTTAACTACGACCTGTTGGTCATTGGCGCCGGTTCTGGCGGTGTGCGCGCAGCGCGTATCGCAGCCGGCCACGGCGCCCGCGTGGCGGTGGCCGAGGAGCACCGCGTGGGCGGCACCTGCGTCATCCGTGGCTGCGTGCCCAAGAAACTGCTGGTGTATGGCGCCCACTTCGCCGAGGACCTGAAGGATGCCCGTCGATTCGGCTGGAACGTGCCGAAGTGCACCTTCGACTGGACCGTGCTGCGCAACAACGTGCTCGCCGAGGTCGACCGGCTGAACGGCCTGTACCGCCAGAATTTGTCCAACCACCAGGTGACGGTGCTGGACGAGCGCGCCACCGTGGCAGGGCCGCACGAGGTGGTGCTGGCCGGTGGGCGGCGGCTCACGGCCAAGGTCATCCTCATCGCCACCGGTGCCACGCCCGCGGTGCCTTCGGTGCCGGGCGCGGAACTGGGCATCACCTCCAACGAGGTATTCCACATCGAGCATGCTCCGCTCCGTGTGGTGATCGCCGGTGGCGGTTACATCGCCAACGAGTTCGCCGGCATCTTCCACGAGTTCGGCGCCCAGGTGACTCTGGTTAACCGTTCGAACCAGATCCTGCGTGGCTATGACGAATCGGTGCGCGACCGGCTGCTGCAGATCAGCCTGGGCAAGGGCATCGAGTTTCGCTTCAACGCGGCCTTCGAGCGCATCGTGCGCCAGGCCGACGGCAGCCTGCGCGTGCACCTGAAGGACGGCGAGCCCATCGATTGCGACCAGCTGCTGTTCGCCACCGGGCGCCGGCCCAACACCGCCGGCCTGGGGCTAGAGGCGGCCGGCGTGGACCTGGACGACCAGGGTGCCGTGCGCGTTGACGAATACAACCGTTCCAGCGTGGACAGCATCTACGCCGTGGGCGACGTGACCAACCGTGTGCAGCTCACGCCGGTGGCCATTCGCGAGGGCCATGCCTTCGCCGACACAGTGTTCGGCGGCACCCCCCGCACCGTGGACTACCGCTGCATCCCCTGCGCGGTGTTCAGCCATCCGCCGCTGGCCGGCGTGGGCCTCACCGAGGCGCAAGCGCGCGAGCAACTGGGCTCGGTGAAGGTCTACACCTCCGACTTCCGACCCATGAAGAACGTGCTGGCTAACCGGGACGAGCGTGCGCTCTACAAGATGGTGGTCGATGCGGACACCGATCGTGTGGTGGGCCTGCACATGATCGGCCCCGATGCACCCGAGATTCTGCAGGCTGCGGCCGTGGCGGTGAAGGCTGGTCTGACCAAGCAGGATTTCGACGATACAGTGGCGCTGCATCCCAGCATGGCCGAGGAGCTGGTGTTGTTGAAATAAAGCCCCTGTGTGCGCACCCCGGACCGCCTGCCAGTGCGCCCACGCACCACCGCGTTGCTGGAACAAGCGGGAGGGGCGCGCACTTGCGTCCATACGTGAAAAGTGTCGAACATCCGTGGCCACCCGCGCCGATCTCAATGCCTTGATCGCCCACATGCGCGATCGTTGGGCCCGCTGCCAGCCCTTGGAGCTGGTGGCCTGGAAATACGTTTGTGAATTATTGCGTGGTCTGCTTGACGCGCTGAGATCGGGAGCCGGCCGCATTGACAAGCATGCGGCTCAAGAATGACTGGAGCATGCTGCATTCGTCCTTGGAAAAGCCTTTCAGGTGCGCATCGAGCACCTCGCACAAGACGAACGGAATCCGGGCCGCTGCGCAGCGGCCTTCCGGCGTGAGCGCCAGATCGACCACACGCCGGTCTGTGACGGAGCGGGTGCGGCGCACCAGCCCCTTGCGTTCGAGCCGGTCCAGCGTGCGGGTCATCGCGCCCGCATCCATCAGGCACATGTCCGCGAGTTCGGCTACGGTGCTGCCCTGACCCAGGTGCAGCTTGTAGAGCGGCATCCACTGTGCGTGCGTCAGACCCTGGGGCGTCAGCAAGGCATCGATGTCGTGAGCGAGGCCGTTGACAATGCGCTTCATCAGGTACCCCACGTCGTGGTCTGCAGGGTACTCGCCGGGCCGGTAGAAGGCGTATGGATGGGGCATGGATGCGGCCTCGCTGTGAAGTTCCAATAGGTTGTTCATCCGCCCCGGATTTGGCACGCTGTGGTTACCACGCCAATAGCAAATCAGATCGTGATGGCGCCATCAACGCTTCGGAGACTTTGAGAAGTTCGCAGGACGCTTGTCCAGCCGGGCGCGCATGCCCTCGTGTTTGTCCGGACTGGCGAAGGCGGTCTGGAAGGCGTTGCGCTCGTATTCCAGGCCCGCCGACAGCGGTGTCTCCATCGCCATCAGCACCGACTCCTTGATCAATCGCAGCGCCACCGCAGGCAGCTCGCCCAGTTGCTGGGCCAGTGCCAGGGCGGTGGCTTCCACCGCATCGTCGTCCAGCACCTCGGCCACGAGGCCGCACTGCAAGGCAGTCTCCGCGCCGATCGGCTCGCCGAGCAGCAGCAGCTTCATCGCGCCGAACTTGCCCAGCGCCCGCGTCAGCCGCTGCGTGGCGCCGCCGCCGGGCATGATGCCCACCTTCACCTCGGGCTGACCGAAGCGGGCGCTGCGCCCGGCCAGTATCATGTCCGCATGCAGGGCCAGTTCGCAGCCGCCGCCCAGCGCGTGGCCGCGCACCGCCGCGATCACCGGTTTGCGGCAGGCGGCGATCGGGCCCCACAGCAGATCGTGCCGGCGCGCCAGCAGGTCCATGGGCGTGGCGTCCACGTACTCGTTCAGGTCGGCGCCCGCGCAGAAGGCGCGAGGGCCGCCGGCCAGCACCAGCACGCGCACCGATTGGTCGGCGTCCAGGCGGCAAAAGGCCTCGGCCAACGCGTGGCGCAGGGCCAGGTTCAGTGCGTTGAACACCTCGGGACGGTTCAGGCGCAGCAGGGCCACACCCTCGAAGGGCCGTTCTTCCAGCAGGATGTCGTCGCTCATGCCGCACCGCCCGTGAAGGTCGGCGTGCGCTTCTCGAAGAAGGCGGCCACGGCCTCGGCGTGGTCGGCCGTATGGTGGGCCAGGCCCTGCAAGTGGCCGGCGGCGTGCAGTGCTTCGTCCAGCGTGCCGGTGCGGGCCTGCTGCAAGAGCTGGCGCGTCCAGCGCAGCACCTGTGGTGGGTTGGCCGCGATGCGACCGGCCAGGCGCAAGGCCTCGTCGATCAAGGCCTCGGGCGCGACCACCCGCGAGACCAGGCCGAAGCGGCAGGCCTCTTCGGCATCGATCGCATCGCCCGTGAGCGCCATCTCGGCCGCGCGCGCATGGCCGATCACGCGCGGCAGCAACCAGCAGCCGCCGTCGCCAGGTACGATGCCGACCTTGACGAAGCTCTCGGCGAAGCGCGCGGTGGTCGACGCGATGCGCAGGTCGCACATGCAGGCCAAGTCATTGCCGGCGCCGATGGCCGGGCCGTTGACCGCCGCGATGATGGGCACCTGCAGCGCCTCGAAGGCGCGCGGGATGCGCTGGATGCCCTCGCGGTAGCCCTGAGCAATCTGCTCGGGCGAGCCCGCGAACATGCCGGTGCGGTCGCGCATCTCAGCCACGTTGCCGCCCGAGCAGAAGGCGGTGCCCGCGCCGGTGAGGATGGCCACGCGCACGCTCAGGTCCGCGTTCAATTCAGCGAAGCGCTGTTCGAAGGCCGCGAACATGGCTTCGCCGCTCAGGGCGTTGCGGGTGTCGGGCCGGTCGAGGGTGAGCAGCGCGACGTGGCCGCGCCGTTCAAGCCGGATGGGCTGGCCGCTCATGGTGCGTCTCCCACGCGTTCGATCGCCATGGCCACTCCCTGGCCCACGCCAACGCACATGGTCACCAGGCCGTAGCGCCCACCCGTGCGCTGCAGTTGCCGCGCCGCGGTGAGTACCAGGCGCGCGCCACTCATGCCCAGCGGGTGGCCGAAGGCGATGGCGCCGCCGTTCGGGTTCACATGCGGCGCATCGTCGGGCAGGCCGAGCGCGCGCGTGACGGCCAGGCCCTGGGCCGCGAAGGCCTCGTTGAGTTCGATCACATCGAAGTCGCGCATGCGCAGGCCGGTCTGCGCCAGCAGCTTGTACACCGCGGGCACCGGACCGAAGCCCATCACGCGCGGCGCGATGCCGGCGCTTGCATAGCCCACGATGCGCGCAAGGGGCCGCAGGCCGTGGCGCTGCGCGGCCGCTTCGTTGGCCATCAGCAGCGCGGCCGCGCCGTCGTTCACGCCCGAGGCATTGCCGGCGGTGACGGTGCCGTCCGCGCGGAACGCGGGCTTGAGCGCGGCCAAGCTGGCGGCCGTGGTGTCGGCGCGCGGGTGCTCGTCCACGCTCACCACCGTGGCCGTGCCCTTGCGGCCCGGCACCGACACCGGCACGATTTCCTGGACCAGTACACCCGAGCTCATGGCCGCCGCTGCGCGCTGCTGGCTGCGCAGCGCGAAGGCGTCCTGGTCGGCGCGTGAGATGCGGTGTTCCCTGGCCACGTTTTCGGCGGTCTCGCCCATGCTGTCCACGCCGTGCAGCGCGTCCATGCGGGGGTTCACGAAGCGCCAGCCGATGGTGGAGTCGTGCACCTCGGCGTGGCGCGAGAAAGCGGCTGTGGGCTTGGGCATCACCAGCGGCGCGCGGCTCATGCTTTCCACGCCGCCGGCGATGGCGATCTGCGCCTGGCCCGCGTGCAGTGCGCGCGCCGCCTGCGCCACGGCTTCGAGGCCTGAACCACACAGCCGGTTGACCGTGAGCGCCGGCACCTCGACGGGCAGGCCCGCGAGCAGCGCGCTCATGCGCGCCACGTTGCGGTTGTCTTCGCCCGCCTGGTTGACGCAACCGTAGACCAGCTCGTCGATCAAGGCCGGGTCCAGCGAAGGGTGTCGCGTCATCAGGGCCTGCAGGGGCAGGGCGCCGAGGTCGTCGGTGCGGATGCCAGAGAGTGCGCCGCCGTAGCGGCCGATCGGCGTTCGCACGCCGTCACAGAGGAAAGCGTTCATGGTCACAGCCCCAGCACCCTTTCGGCGTTCCCGTGCATGATCTTTTCCATCACCTCGGGCTTGTAGCCCAGCTCGTCCCACTCGCGCAGGATGCGCTCGTAGGGCAGACTGGGGTAGTCGCTGCCGAACATGATCTTGTCCTGCAGCCGGCCGCGGATGTCCACCTTGAGGTTGCCCGGGAAGTGCTTGGGCGCCCAGCCCGACATTTCCCAGTACACATTGCCCTTGTGCAGTGCCACGGCGGTGGTCTCGTCGACCCAGGGCCAGCCGGGGTGGGCCATGATGATCTTGAGGTTAGGGAAATCGGCCGCGAGCTGGTCGATGTGTTTCGGGTGGGCATGGCGCACCAGCGCACCGTGGCCGCCCGGCATGCCGGCGCCCATGCCGGTGGTGCCCACGTCCACCATCACCGCCGCGCCCATGGCGTTGATCTCCTCGAACAGCGGGTAATAGCGCCGGTCGCTCACGGCGAAGTGCTGCATGATCGGATGGAAGTGAAAGCCGATGAAGCCCAGCTCCTTGATGGCCTTGCGGGCCTGGATCATGGCGATCTCGCCCTTGGCGGGCTCCACCGCGCCCCAGCACTGGATGACGCGCTGGGGGTGGCGCTTCCACATGCCGTGCACATAGTCGTTGGTGCAGGGTGGTGCGGCGACGGTGGTTTCCAGGTCCAGGGCCACCAGGCAGGCTTCCACGCCGGCGCCGGTGAACTCGGCGATCACGTCGTCTTCGCTCTTGCCCACCCAGTCTCTTTTCCAGTAGCGGGCCAGCTCGGCCGGGTAGGGGCCCTGGGATTCGATCCAGGTCGGGGTGCCGGGGTAGCAGTGCAGGTCGATGATTCGCATGTCGGGTCTCTTCTGGATGGGTTCAGTGGGGGATGCGGCGGGCGGCCTCTTCTTGCGCTTGCTTGAGCGTGATCAGTTCGCCGAGGGCCTTCTTGGACACCTTGCCGAAGGTGGACGCCGGGAAGTCCGGCAGCACCTCCAGCCGCTCGGGCAACTTGAACTTGGCGATCTCCTTGGTGAGCAGGAAGTCGACGAGCTCCTTCAGATGAAGCGCCTGCCCGGCCTTGAGGATCACGAAGGCGCACATCTTTTCGCCCAGGGTTGGGTCAGGCATGGGCACGCAGGCCACGTTCTGCACGGCGGGGTGCATCAGGATCAGGTTCTCCACCTCCTCGGCGCTGATCTTTTCGCCGCCCCGGTTGATCAGGTCCTTCTTGCGGCCTTCGACGATGTAGTTGCCCGAGGCGTGCTTGCGCATCAGGTCGCCCGAGCGGTAGAAGCCGTCGGGCGTGAACTGGCGCGCGTTGTACTCGGGTACGCCGAAGTAGCCCCGCAGGGTGTAGGGGCCGCGCACGGTGAATTCGCCCACTTCTCCATCGGGCACCACACGGCCGTCGTCGTCGAGCAGCAGCACCTCGTCGTCATCGCACACGGGGCGGCCGCAAGTTTCGAGCTTGACCTCCTCGGGGTCGCTGGCGCGCACGAACATCAGCGTGCCTTCGGACATGCCGAAGTTCTCCTGCACGAACACACCGGGGATCAGGGCTCGCGTGCGGGCGCGCACCTCGGGCTGCATGCGCTGCCCGCCGCTCTGGATCAGCTTGAGGCTGGAGAGGTCGAAGGTTTCGGCCGCATCGTCGTTGATCAGGCGGATCAGCAGCGCGGGCACCACCTTCAGGTGCGTGACCCGGTGCTTCTGGATCAGCGCGAACATCTCCGCCGGCCGGGTGTTGGCGTGCAGCACCACCTTGGCGCCCCTGAACAGGAAGCCCTGGATGCCGGGGCAGGCCAGGGGCAGGTTGTGCGCGATCGGCAGCACCAGCAGCAACACCGACTCGGCGTCGATCTCGGTGACCTCGGCGGCCACCCGGGAGTTGTAGGCGTAGTCGTTGTTGGTGCGCGGGATCAGCTTGGGGATACCGGTGGTACCGCCCGAGAGCTGGAAGATACAGGGGTCCGTCGGGTCGATGCGGATCTCGGCCAGGCGCGAGGCCGGCAGCGTGGCCGGCTTTCGGATCAGCTCGCGCAGCGAGACCTCGCCTGGGCCAGCCTCGCCGAGCACCAGGCGGAACTTCAGCGACGGGTTCTCGGCCTGCACGCGGGCGATCACCGGCGCAAAGGCAAAGTCGCCTGCAGTGTCCGGGTAGACGCAGGTGGTCGCGCCCGAGAGTTGCACGAACTGGCTGATCTCGGCATAGCGGTGCGTGACCAGCGCGGCGATCGGGATGCAGCCGATCTTCTGCAGCGCGAAGTAGAGCACCACGAACTCGTGCACATTGGGCAGCGTGGGCACGACACGGTCCAGCGGTTGCAGGCCGAGTTCGAGCAGGTTCAGCGCCAGGTTGGTGCTGACGTGGTCGAGTTCGGCGTAGGTGAACGTCACGTCGCCATCGATCAGCGCCACGCGGTCGGCGTAGCGCTTGAACACGGCGTCGAACTCCTGCGCCAGCGACTGGTCGCGCCAGTAGCCCTTGGCGCGGTAGCGCGCGGCGTATTCGGGGGGAAAGGGAATGAATCCTTCAAGCATGGTCGGGTCTCCTCGTTGGGGGGTCAGGTCGAACTGGTGAAACCGCCGTCGATGACAACGACTTCGCCCGTGACGAAGCGCATGCCCTGAATCAGGTTGAGCATCACTTCGGCCACGTCGTCGGCGGTGACGCAGCGCTTGAGCGGTGTGGTCTTGGCGCGGGCGGTCATGAGGGGCTCGTACTTGTCGCCCAGCATGCGTTCCATCCAGTCGCCTTCCATCCAGCCCGGTGCCACCGCGTTCACGCGAATGTCCGGGCCGAGGTTCCAGGCCAGCATCTTGGTCAGGCTGACCACGGCGGCCTTGCTGGCGGCGTAGGGCAGGGGTTGCGGGCCGGGGCGCAAGCCCACGATGCTCGCGGTGTTGACGATGCTGGGTTGACCGCCCTGCGCCTTGCTTTTGCGCAGCAGCGGCACGGCCGCGCGGCTGACCTGGAAGTTGCCGCGCACGTTGACTGCGAAGGTGCGGTCCCATTCGTCGATCTTCAGGCTCTCCAGGTCCTTCACCTTCCAGGTCGCGGTGGTGCCGGCGTTGTTGACCAGGGTGTCGAGGTGGCCGAATGCATCGCCTACTTTCGCCAGCATCTGGCGCACGGCGGCGTCGTCGCTCACGTCGCACTGCAGCAGCAGGGTCTGGGAGCCCAGGGCCTGGGCTTCGGTTGCCACGGCCTGCGCGGCCTGGGCGCTGGAGGCGTAGTTGATGGCCACGTCGTAACCGGCCTTGGCGAGTGCCAGCACGGCGCTGCGGCCGATGCCGGTGCCGCCGCCGGTCACGAGGGCTTTTTTGCGTGGGGTCATGGTGTTTGCTCCAGTCTTAAGGGTTGCGAGGGTGAGGTTCGTCCCGGGCACTGGCGGAACCGGTGCCGTCGGGCGGTGGGGGGGATGCGGTGGCTTACTGCGGCTGCACGCCGAGTTCGTTCACTAGGTGCTTCATCGCGGCCTGCTGCTGCACGAAGAATTCGCGCGCGCCGGCCACGCTGTCCTGGCGCGGGGACACGCCCAGCTCGCCCAGGCGGACGGTCACTTCGGGCGAGGCGGTGATGCGGTTCACATCGGCGTTGATGCGCTCGACGATCGCGGCCGGCGTGCCCGCGGGCACGATGATCTGGAACCAGCCGATGGCTTCGTAGCCGGCGTAGGTTTCCGCCACGGCGGGGGCGTCGATGCCGGGCTGGCGTGTGGCCGAGGTGACGCCCACCGCGCGCAGCCGGCCCGACTTCACGTGCGGCAGCAGGCCCGGCACGCCGTCCACGGTGAACAGAGCGTCGCCCGCGAGCACGGCGGCCACGGCTTCGGGCGGCGTGCGGTAAGGCACGGTGAACATGCCCATGCCACCGGCCTTGCTCACCATCTCGCCGGCCAGGTGCGGCAGCGAATTGAGCTGCGGCGCGGCGAAGTTCACCTTGCCGGGCTGCGCCTTGGCGTGTGTCGCGAGGTCGCTCACCGAGCGGATGTCGCTGGCGGCGGGCACTACCAGCATCAGCGGGCTGATGCCCACGGTGGCGGCCGGGGTGAGGTCGGTGCCGGGGTTGAACTGCGGGTTCTTGAAAACCAGCGGCGTGATGGTGCCCATGGCCGCCGGCACGAAGCCGATGACGTAACCGTCGGGCGCCGAACGGGCCAGCGCCGACATGCCGGGGATGCCGCCCGCGCCGGGCCGGTTGTCCACCACCACGCCCTGGCCCCAGGCCGCGGCAAGCTTGTCGCCCACGATGCGCGCGATCACGTCGGGCGCGGAGCCGGCGCCGACGGGCACGATCATGCGCACTGGTTTGCTGGGCCAGGCCATGGCGGTGGTGCTGCCAAGGGTCAGCAGCAGCACTGCCGCTCGCAGGACGTGGCGTGTCGGAATGAGGGTCATGTCTTGTCTCCGGATCGTTGGACTTGGTGTCCCCGCTCGGTGGGATGACGCTGACTCTAGGCAAACACGAGGATTTCAATAAGATGGCATGATTTAAAAAGCGATTCACAAATCGCATCCCCCCGGAGACACGCCCGCGCATGAAACTCGATCAACTGCAGCACCTGATGGCCATCGTCGAACACGGCAGCCTGCGCTCGGCCGCGCGGCGGCTGGACATGCCCCAGCCCGCGCTCACGCGCAGCGTGCGGGCGCTGGAGCGGGAACTCGGGGTGAGCCTGTTCGCGCGGCAGACCACGGGCATGGTGCTGACCGCCGAAGGCGTGCGCTTTCACCGGCGGGCCTGCGTGATCTCCAGTGAGGCGCGGCGCGCGCGCGAGGAGGTGCAGCACCCCGGGCCGGACTACGAGGGCACGGTGTCTGTGGCGCTGTCCATCATGCCGCACCTGGGCATGCTGCCCGATGCCCTGTCGGTGTTCCGCAAGACCTACCCCAAGGTCAAGCTCAACATCACGGAAAGCCTGATGCCGGCGGTGGAAGGTGCGCTGCGCGACGGCAGCCTAGACTTTTACCTGGGTGCTGCGCCTTGGCAGAAAACCGCGCCGGGCCTGGCCATGCAGCACCTGTGCGACAACACGCGCGTGGTGGTCTGCCGCAAGGGGCACCCGCTGGCACGCGTGCGTAGCCTGAAGTCGCTGGCCGGTGCCGATTGGGCCAGCACAACCATCGATTACAACGCCGAGGAAGATCTGGCACGGCTGTTCGCCGCCCATGGCCAGGCCGCGCCTCGGGTGATGCTGAGTGCGCATTCGGCGTTGTCGGTGCAGGTGGCACTGGTGCAGACCGATCTGCTGGCCATGCTGCCCCGGCAGTGGATGGACTTTGCGATGACGCGCGACCTGCTGGATGTGGTTCCTGTGCGCGGGCGGCTGCCGGCGCCGGCGATCGTGCTGGCGCGCCGGCCCGACCTGCCGCTGTCTCCGCCGGCCGAGTTCTTTTGCGATGTGCTGTTGCGCGGCCTTCCGCGCGTTTGACGTCAGCGCGCAGGGGCGCGAAGCTGCCATGCAGCCCGAGCATGCCACCGAACCAACCTCGCTGCGAGCAGCGATCTTCCCCTTAATCCGGGACGCAATGCGAGCTCGCTGGTGGCAGGTTTGGTGGTGAGCGATTTGCGCATACTTGGCAGTCCAGGGCCTATGAGACAGGCGACCATCTCGCGCAGTTGCTCTGCGCTGAGATTGTTCAGGGATTGTTGCTGCGCCAGCATGGCAGAAAGTGCGTCAAGGAAGGCCCATTGCCGTCATGCGCAAATCCACGGATTGCGCGCTTGGTGGGAGGCCGCACAGACTTCAGACGCTGCTTTCCCCGCAGGCCCGCCTGTTCGCCCACCCGCTCAGATACTCGCGTGAGAACTTGACGCCGCGCTCGCAGTGGCGGCTGGAGCAGCCGAGGCCCGTCAGCCCCATCCGTACGCATTCGTCCATGTAGGCCTCCGGGTCGGCCACGCCCAGGCCCAGTGCACCAATGCCGCTCACCGATGCGCCCATCATGAAATCGACAGCGACGTCCAGGTCGCCAAACGAAAATTGTCCTTCCTCACGGCCCTTTCTCAGGTCCTCCTGCATGTAGTCGCGCACCAGCAGCTTGTTATTCGACGGCATGCTCGATCGGGTGATGAAGGACGCCCAGACAGGGTCTGTAGCCGCACGTAGAAGGAAAAGGCGAAAGCCTACGGCAAAGCGCTGCCACGGCTCCTTCAGCACATCGTAGATCGGCAGGATGTCCGTTGTCATGCGATCGCTCTGGGCCAATGCAAGCGCATGCAGCACTTCGTCGAGCGACAGGAAGTGCAGATAGAAGGTGCCCCGCGAGACGCCAGCCTCGCGCACCACGTCCTCGATGACAGGGGCGCGTCCGTGGGCTTCGGCGAAGACCTTCATCGTTGCTTCAAGCAGGCGCGCTCTCGTCAGCGCCCGCTTCTTCGCAGCCACTTCCACGCGATGGTCGGGCCTCGCGGATGCGTTGCGCGCAACGCTCTCTTTTGTCGCCATGGCGGCCTCCAGTGATGAATTGTCAGTCTGATGAATCGATGTTTTGACGTCGGGATTGTCCCGTTGAGTCGTTGACATCAGTCGAATAGAGTAAGCATCAATGTCATTGTGACATGTTCATTCACTGTGAGGAAACCATCCCATGACCCCATTGACCCCTGAACAAGAAGCCCGGCACAACGCCGCCGAGGCAGCCATGAGATCAACGCTCGTCGCACGTGCGAAGGGACTGAACGCCGTTCTCACCAGGAACGCCGTGCAGACCGAGAAAGACCGCAGGGTCGTGGAGGAGAACATTGCCGCGATGGCGCAAGCCGGGCTGTTCCGCACCATGGTGCCCAAGCGCTACGACGGCTTCCAGGGCTCCATCCGTACGCATCTCGAAGTGACGGCAGCAGTCGCCGAAGCCTGCGGTTCGTCCGCATGGGTACTGGCATTGACCAATGTCTGTGCCTGGTTCACCGGCCTGTTCGATGAGCGCGCCCAGGACGATGTCTTCGGGGCCAATCCGGATGCGCGCGTCGCAGGCGTCTTCTCGCCATCGACGCAGGTCCAACGCGTGGAAGGCGGTCTGGTGGCCTCCGGCAAATGGTTCTGGTCTTCCGGCTGCCTGCATGCCGACTGGGCCATGCTTGGCGTGCTCGAGCAGGACAAGAACGGCGCCACGCTCAACCAGTACCTGGCGTTGATGCCGATGAGCGAGCTGAGCATCGAGGACACCTGGTTCACCGCCGGAATGAAGGGCACCGGAAGCAACTGCGTCGTGGCCAAGGATGTCTTCGTTCCCGACCATAGGCTGCTCCCGCTGATGAAGGCGGTCGAAGGCGACTACCCCACGCCATTCACGGACGAAGCGACCTATCAAGCGGCCTTTATTCCAGTCGCCGCACTGGTCCTGGTCGGCGCGCAGCTCGGCATGTCCCGCGCGGCCCTGAGCCATGTGATCGAGAAGGCACCGCAGCGCGCCATCGCCTACACATCCTTCAAGAAGCAGACGGACTCGGTCGCCTTCCAGGTCCAGGTCGCCAAGGCGGCGCTGAAGATCGACACGGCCCACCTGCATGCTTTCCGCGCTGCAGACGATATTGATGCGGCGGCCCTGCGCGGCGAGTACCTCGATTACAAGACCCGGGCGCGTGTTCGTGCCGATACGGGCTATGTGGCGCAGTACGCGAGCGATGCCATCAACATGCTGATGACGGCCCATGGCGCCGGAAGCTTCGCCGAGGCGAGCCCGATGCAGCGCATCTGGCGCGACTCGAACACCGCTGCGCGCCATGCCATCGTCCTGCAGCCGGTGGGCGAGGAGATCTACGGCAAGGCCTTGTTGGGTGTTGAGAACACCGTCACGCCGCTGGTCTGACCTTGGGCACCGGAGAAGCCGCATGGAAACCAATTTCGACCCCAAACTGTTCCGCGACGTCATGGGACATTTCGCGACCGGCGTCACGGTGGTCAGCTACATGTGCGAAGGCGAGGCGCGCGGCATGACCGCCAATGCATTCATGTCGGTCTCGCTGGACCCGCCACTGGCGGTGATTTCCGTGCGGCGCGCCGCGAGGTTCGCCGCGGTGGTCGGCACCGGTGACCGCTTCGGCGTCAACTTTCTGCTGGAGAGCCAGCAGTCGTTGAGCAACCACTTCGGCGGTCGCCCCTGTGCAGAGCTTGCGTCGCCTTTCGAGGCGCGCGACGGCACGCCGCTCATCCGCGACAGCCTTGCGCAACTCGTTTTGCGAACGGTCGACGTGCACGCGGCGGGCGATCACCTCCTGTACATAGGCCGCGTCGAACACATGGCGCTCGGTGAAGAACGCAAGCCGCTGGTCTTCTACAGCGGCGCCTACAAGCAAGTGAACATCCATGCGCCCAAGGTCTTCTGGTCGGACGGCGACGGTTGGTAGCGTGCAGACCCATTCCACATGAGCAGGACAAGAACGGAGCAACAATGAACCCTCAATACACGCAAGGTCGACGCGGCTTCCTGGCAAGCAGTGCCGCGCTGCTGGCAGGCACAGGGGAGTCGCTGCCTGTGCACGCGACGCCCAAGGCCGTGCGCAAGATCGACGTGCATGCGCATTTCCTGCCGGAGAAGTACCGCCGCGCGCTGGTTGCCGCCGGACACTCGAAGCCGTCCGGAATGCCGGGCATCCCCGCCTGGAGCGTTGCTCAACACCTCGAGATGATGGACCGTAACGGCATCGAGGCGTCGATCATCTCCATCTCGGCCCCCGGCCTGCACTTTGGCGACGACGCTGCCGCGCGGGATCTGGCGCGTTACGTCAATGAAGAAGGCGCCAAGGCGACGCGAGCGCATCCGACGAGATTCGGCATGTTCGCATCGCTTCCCCTTCCGGACATCGACGGTTCGCTGAAGGAGCTGGAATACGCGTTCGACGTGCTCCAGGCCGACGGCATCGTCGTGGAGAGCAATCACAACGGCGTCTACCTCGGCGACCGCCGGCTCGACCCCATCTTCGCCGAGCTGAACCGGCGCAACGCGAAGCTATTCATTCACCCGACCAACCCGCATTGCCCTTGCTGCCAGGGCCAGGATCAGGCATCGCTGCCTCCGATCGGCTATCCGTTCCCGATGCTCGAATTCATGTTCGAAACCACCCGGGCCGTGTTCAACCTGATTCTTTCCGGCACGCTCGCCAGGTATCCGAACATCAAGGTCATCGTGCCGCATGCGGGCGCCACGGTGCCGGTCCTGGCCGACCGGGTGGCGGGGCTGTCGCCCGCGCTGGGCCTGCCCGAGAAGCTCGACGTGACGCGCTTCTATGAAGCGCTGCGCGGTCTTTACTACGACCTTGCCGGCTTTCCGTTGCCGCGCCAACTGCTGCCTCTGCTCGAGATCGCCGACCCGAAACACATCATGTACGGCAGCGATTGGCCGTACACGCCAGAAGCGCTGGTGGCGGCGCTTGCCGGGCAGCTCGATGCAAGTCCCCTGCTCACGGATCGCTTGCGGCAGGACTTCATGCGCAACAACGCGTTGGCACTGTTCCCGAAGTTCGTGTGAGACACATGGAGACCCCGGCGTGCTCGGCGTGCACTTGGCGGACGCGTTCTTCCTCAGCGTGCCCGTGCTCGCGGCAGCACGCCACCTCTGCACGCGCTGCGGCCTGGGCGTGCGCGACGAAGGCGATGCGCTGGCGCTGTACACCCACGGCCATCCGCACCGTTGGGGCCGGGTGTTCCAGACCGCTGGGCCCAGGCGGCTGGCATGGCTGAGCCTGGGCTCCCACTGTTTCCGTTACGTGCCTGACCCCTGGGGCCGCTATGCGCAGGACTCCTGCGACTTCGACTTCGGCGGGCAATGCCTGGCCCTCGACCGACCACCCAGGCGAGGACTCGCTTTATGTCCGGGGGCCAGTGCTCCGCAGGACTTCATCGTCCACCACGAGACGGCCGCTTGAGCCGTCGGCTGCACCCCCGCTTCGGCGGTGTGGTGCAGCCACGAAAAAATCAACCACCACAGGAGAAGACAGATGAAGAAGACCATCACCGCCGCTGCTGCGGCCCTCGCCCTGCCAATGGCGGCGCTCGCGCAAACCAGCGTCGCCATGTACGGGATCATGGATGTTTCGCTGCAGCACCTGCGCTTCGGCAGCACGGGTACGCGACCCGGAGCCAGTCTCACCGCTTTGACGAGCGACACCTCGCGACTGGGTTTTCGCGGGACCGAAGACCTGGGCGGGGGCATGAAAGCCTACTTCAAGCTGGAGACCGGCTTCCAGGCCGACACCGGCATGCAGACCAGTGCGACCGCCTTCTTCAATCGCGAGACCTATGTGGGGCTGGCCGGTGCCGGGCTGGGTTCGGTGCAGCTGGGCAGCCAGTGGGCGCCGGGCCTCCTGATGGCCCTCAAGGTCGATCCGTTCATGCGCTTCGGCGTAGGTGGTCAATACACGCTGCTGCAAGGCTCGCGTGGTTACCAGAACCGATACGACAACGCCGTCCAGTACATCTCTCCGACCTTCGGCGGGGTCACTGCGCGGTTGCTCGGGGCCGTAGGCGAGGGGGCGGCGACGGGGAGCAGCTATTCCGGCAGCGTCGAGTACGCGGGCGGACCGCTGTTCCTGGGGGCTGTCTACGATCAGGTGCATGCGACGCCCGCGTCGCTAGGCCTTGGTGGCGATCCCGTCGTCAGCCGGACGCTGTCGCTGGGGGCCACCTACGATTTCAGCGTCGCCAAGGTGGGCGCCTGGTACCAGACCAACAGGGTCGGTGGTCTTTCGGACGTCAACGGCTACCTGCTGGGTCTCACGGTGCCCGTGGGCGCTGGAGAGATCCGGGCGTCCTACTCTCATCGCAGCGCCACGAATGCCAGCGCTTCGCTGCTGGCGATCGGCTACGGCCACTACCTGTCTAAGCGCACGCAGCTCTATGCCAACGTGGGCCGCTTGAGCAACTCCGGCGTCGCGGCCTTCCGGATGGGGCCGGCGACCTCCGAGCAGGCGGCGGCCGGTTTGCCCTTCCCCGGGCAAGACACCACCGGCTACCAGTTCGGCATCCGGCACTTCTTCTGAATGGAACGGGTTGACCCATGTACATCGACGTCCACCATCACTTCAATGCGCCGGGCGGCCGCAGCGGCCGGCCCGACTGGTCGCCGCGCTCCACGGTCGCTGCGATGGACGCCGCCGGCGTCTGCGCGGCCATCGGCTGGCCCGGGCCCGTGGTTGCGGCCGACGCCGCGTCATCGCGCACGAGGGCACGTTTCCTGAACGAGTTCGGGGCGGGCATAGTGCAAGACCATCCCACGCGTTTCGGCCTGTTCGCATCGCTGCCGCCGCTGACCGACGTCGAAGGCGCGCTGCACGAGATTGCGTATGCATTCGACCAGTTGCAGGCCGACGGCATCGGGCTTCTGACGCACTACGGCGACACCTGGCTGGGCGACCCGTCATTCGTCCCCGTGTTCGAGGAACTCAATCGCCGCGCGGCCGTGGTCTTTGTGCACCCGACCGCGTCGGGCGGAACCTGTGCCTGCGGCACGCTCGGCTACCAAACGGCAGATGTCTCGCAGGCCTGGCTCGAATACCCGTTCAATACGGCCCGCACGATCCTCAACCTCATGGTGGCGGGGACCTTGCGCCGCTTTCCCGACATCCGCTTCATCTTCTGTCATGGCGGCGGCGCCTTCACCGCCTTGCTGAGCCGGATCACGGGCTTCAAGGGATGGTTCGAAATGGGCCAGGAGCGGCTGGATGCGTTGTTCCCGCGCGGGGTCGAAGCCGAGTTCGAGCGTCTTCACTTCGAATGCGCGCAAGCCTACGCGCCGCAGAACATGGCGCTTTTGCGCAGTCTGGTGCCGACCTCGCAGATCCTGTTCGGCACCGACTTCGATCGCTTTTCGCTGCAGCACAGCGTCGAGCAGTTCGAGCAGCTGGACTTGTCCGAGGACGTTCGCAGCGCGATCGCATACGGCAACGCAAGGCGTCTTTTCTCGCGCCTGCCCGGATAGAGCGCGGCCTGCGCGGCAGGCACCGCAAACAAGAAAACCCCTCAGGAGACAGAAAATGTTCAATTGCAACCGCAGGCTCATGGTCGGCACTTGTGCCGTGGCGCTGGCATCGCCAGCACTCACTCTGGCGCAGGCGAAATACCCCTCCCGTGCCATTCGATTCATCTCGCCTGCGCCGCCGGGCGGGCTGTCCGACACCATCCCCCGGACCCTGGCCACGGATATCGCGGTCTCCATCGGTGTACCGGTGACGGTGGAGAACCGCGGCGGCGCGGGTGGCTCGATCGCGACCTCGACGCTCACGCGCTCGCCCGCCGACGGCTACTCGCTGCTGCTCGGCACCGGGGGAATGATGACCCTCAACCCCTTCTTCATACCGAACCTGCCCTTCGATGTCCGCAAGGATTTCGTCGGGCTCGCGCTCGTTGCCTTCAGCCCGCTCTACCTGGCGGTCAGAGCCGATGCGCCATATCGCAATCTCGCCGACCTGGTGGCGGCTTCGAAGGCGGCGCCGGGCCAGCTGGCCTACGGCCACCTCGGCAACGGCTCTACGGCTGCCGTGGCCGCGGCCATGCTCGCCAAGGCCAAGGGGCTGGACCTGATCGACGTTCCCTATGCCGGCTACGCACCCGCGCTGACCGAGCTGCTGGCCGGGCGCCTGGCCTTCTGTTTCGTCGACGGCAACTCGCTGTCGCGGATCGAGCAGGGCTCGCTGAGAGCGCTGGCCGTGACGACGGCGCAGCGCTCCCCGCGTCTGCCCGAGGTGCCATCGTTGAAGGAACTGGATGTCAACGTCGACATGTCGCTGTGGTTCGGCGTGTATGCCCGGGCGGGAACGCCGCCCGACGCGGCATTGCGCCTGCGCGATGAGATACGCCGCGCGACCGCGAGCCAGGCCTTCCGAGCCCAGCTCCACACCTTCGGCCTCGAGCCGGGCACGCTCTTCGGCGAAGACTTCCAGAAGTTTCATCTCGCGGAACTCGACCGTTGGGCGCGAACTCTGCCGACCCTGGGAATCAAGGGCTTGGTCTGAGAACGTGACGCCAGCAAGGCTTGGCGGTGTGCGCTGTAGCGCATGGAGTCTTGCCGCGCCCAGCAGGTGGCGGCGCATGCGTGGATGACGCAGGAAGAGGGCTGGACCCTCCAGACGGCAAGCAGCGTTGCAAGCCAGGGCGCGCAACCCCCCCAATCACCGGCCCTGGCCGCTTCCCGCATGCAGCACCAGCCCCGGCGCGTCCAGCGTGGCGCACAGGATCTGGCCATGGGTCGAGTCCGTGACATAAAGTGTGCGCCGGTCAGCGCCGCCAAACGCCAGATTCGTCGTCGAGCTGCCGGTCACGCCACGCAGGACTTCGACGGGCTCGGCGCGGTGATTGAGCACCCAGACATAGCCCAGCCCCGGGTTGGCGACCAGCAGCCGGCCGTCGGTGTCGACCGCCAGGCCGTCCGGGCCGCTGGGGCCGTAGGAGGTGAAGAACTGGCTGACCTTGGCGACGCTGCCGTCGGGCAGCAGCGGCACGCGCCACACGCAGTTGCCGCGCGTGACCGCGAGGTACAGCACGCGGCCATCGGGCGACAGCGCCACGCCGTTGGGGCTGGGCACGTTGGCCAGCAGCAGGTCGAGCTGGCCATTGGGTCGCAGTCGGTAGAGCCGGCCGCTGGGGTCGTGCAGGCCGCTTTGGCCCTGGTCGGTGAAATACAGGTTGCCTTCGGCGTCGAACACCAGGTCGTTCACGCCCTTGAAGCGCTCGCTGTTGCGGCGCTCGAGATAGGGCGTGACCGCGCCGCTGGGCACATCGAGGTGCATCAGGCCGTTCTTGTAGTCGGTGATCAGCAGCGTGTTGGCATCGAGGAACTTCATACCGTTGGGCTCGCCGTCGTACTCTGCCACCAGGCTCCAGTCGCCTTGCGCGTCGATGCGGAAAATCCGCCCCCAGGGAATGTCGCTCACATAGAGGTTGCCGGCCGCGTCGAACACCGGGCCTTCGAGGAAGGAGTCGGTGATCGCGCCGCCGCGGTTGGCGTCGGCCCAGGCGCTGCGCTCGCGGCGCCGGAACTGCTCGGGCATGGCGGTGAAGCATTCCAGTTCACGGACCTGGGGGGATTGCAGCAGGAACATCGTAAGCACTTTCTTTTCAATCAGGCCAACGGGTCACGCGGCGGTATCGAAGCCATAGAGCCGCGCCGGGTTGTCCACGAGGATACGGTCCATGGCGGCGTCGGAGCCGGTCCAGCGCTGCAGCAGGTCGACCAGATCGGCGTCGTTGACCGTGCCCGGGACTTCGGTGGTGTGCGGCCAGTCGCTGCCCCACACGAGCCGCTCGGGCGCGGCCTGCACCAGCGCCCGGCCCAGGGGCAGCGTATCGGCATAGGTCGGGCCATGCACGGCCGAGCGCATGTACGCGCCCGAGAGCTTGACCCAGCAGTTGCCGCCGTCGAGCAGCCCGCGCAGCACGCGATAGGCCTCGGCCGACGGCCCCTGGGCGGGATCGATGCGGCCCATGTGGTCGATCACCAGTGGCACGGGCAAGGCCTTGAGCACGGGCGCGAGCGCGACGATCTGGTCGGGGTGGGCAAACAGCTGGATATGCCATGGCGAACCCGCAAGCTTGTGGGCCAGCGTGACCAGCATCTCCTGCGTGGTCAGCCCCCAGGACTGGGGCGTGACGAAGTTCACGCGCAGGCCGCGCACACGCTGCGCGTCGAGCCGGGCCAACTGCGCGTCGCTCACTTCCTGGCCCACCACGGCCACGCCGCGCGCGCTGTCGCCGAGTTCGTGCAGCGCGGCTAGCGTGCAGGCGTTGTCGGTGCCGTAGGTGGACGGGGTGACGACCACCGTGCGCGCCGTGCCCAGGCGCTGCTGCAGCTGCCGGTAGGCGCCCACGCGCGCTTCGGGCGGCGTGCGTTGCCAGTGCGGCGACGGCGCGAACTCCGGCGCGAAGATGTGCATGTGGGCATCGCAGGCGCGCGCAGGCAACTGGCGCGCCGGTCGGTTGGTGCCCACCGAATGCGGCACGGGCTGGGAGAGCGCAGGCAGGGGCATGTTCAGTCCTGCTTGATGTCGCCCTGGCGCACGACTTCGCCCCACTTGGCGTCCTCCTTGCCGAGGAACGTGGCGAACTCCGCGGGCGTGGAGCCGACGGGCTGCGCGCCCAGGTCCTCGAGGCGCTGCTTCACGACGTCTTCCTTGAGCACGTCGACCAGGGCCTGCTGCAGCTTGCCGGCGATCGCGGCGGGCGTGCCCGCGGGCAGGAACACCCCGTTCCATTCATAGACCTCATAGCCGGGAATCACCGTTTCGGCCACCGTGGGCACGTCGGGCAGGCGCTTGGAGCGTTGCGCCGAAGACATCGCCAGCGCGCGCAGCTTGCCGCCCGACACCAGTGGATACGACGAGGCGATGGTGCTGAACATGAAGTCCACCTGGCCACCGGTCACGTCGGCGATCGCCGGGCCGCCGCTCTTGTAGGGCACGTGCACCATGTCCAGTTGGAGCTGCTGGCGGAACAGTTCCGATGCCAGGCGCTGCACCGTGCCGCTGCCACCGGACGCGAAGTTGATCTTGCCCGGCTGCGCCTTGGCCTGGGCGATCAGGTCGTTCACGTTCTTGAACGGCGAGTGGGCCGGCACGATCAGCATGTTCGGTGCGAGCAGCACCAGCGACAGCGGCTGCAGCGCATTGGCGGCGTACGGCATCCTGGGGAACAGATGGGGGTTGATCGAGTACGGCGTGGCGTCATACAGCATGGTGTAGCCGTCGGCCGGTACCTTGGCGACGTAGCTGGCGCCAATGGTGCCGCTCGCGCCCGCACGGTTCTCGACGATCACGCTGGTGTTCAGTTTGACACCCATGCGCGTCGCGAGCAGGCGCGCGACCGCGTCCGCGGCGCCGCCGGGCGCGTAGGGCACGACGATGGTGATCGGACGGTCGGGGAAGGCCGCGTGCACGGTGGCGGCAGCGAGGGCGCAGGCGGTGATCAGTGTCTTGGCGAATGCATGCATGTTTTTGTCTCCGGATATGGGCGGGTGGCGGGGTGCGCGACGTCAGTTGGTCTGCAGGTTCAGATCCTTGGCGATCTGCGTATAGGTCGTGACTTCACGTTCCACCTGCGCGGCGAACGCCGTGCCGCAGGTCGATGCGGCGTCGAGCCCGAGCTTGCGCAGCTTCTGCGTGGCGGCTTCGCTCTGGGCGAACTCGGTTGCCACGCGTTCGAGCGCCTGCGCGACCGGCGCGGGAATGCCCGCCGGGGCCAGCACGCCGTACCAGGCATCGGCCGAATAGTTGCCGCCGCCGGCTTCGGCAAACGTCGGCACATCGGGCAGCAGCGCCGAGCGCTGGGGCGATGCCACGGCCAGCGCCGACAGCTTGTCGCTGCGGATCTGCGGCAATACCGAGCCCAGGGTCGCGAACGAGCTGTCGATCTGCCCGCCCATCAGGTCGGTGATGACGGGCGCCGCGCCCTTGTAGGGCACATGGTTGAGCGACAGGCCCTGGGCACGCGCGAACATCTCGGTCGCGAAATGGCCCGAGCTGCCGGTGCCCGCGGTGCCGGCGGTGATGCGGCCCGGTTCCTTCTTCGCCTTGTCCATGTACTGCGCCAGCGTCCTGATCGGCAGGGACTTGCCGACCACCAGCACCGTGGGGCTGGTGGCGAGGGTGCAGATCGGGCGGAACGAGTGCTGCGCGTCGAACTTCACCTGGCTGCTGTAGAGCGCGGGAATCATCGAATGGTTGGTTGCGGCGAACAGCAGGGTATGGCCATCGGCGGGTGCCGTGGCCACCGCCTGGGCCGCGAGGATGGTGTTGGCACCGGGCCTGTTCTCGACCAGGAAAGGTTGGCCCAGCGCGCGGCTCGCATGGTCCGCGAATGCCCGGGCGACCACATCGGTGGGGCCGCCGGCCGCAAAGCCCACGACCAGCTTGACGGGCTTGGCGGGGAATGCCTGGCCTGGTGCCTGCGCCTGCGCGGCGGCGGGAACAGTGGCCAGGCAGAGGGCTGCCAGTGATGGCGCCGCGAACGCCCGGAAGGCATGGGTCTTGTATTGCTTGAACATTTTTTGTCTCCTGAATTCAACCGGCTGCGCCGTCGATGCGGCGCCATGGTCCCGCCTCCTGGTCAGTCCGTGGCCTGGGGCGGTTGGCAAGGGTCAGTGCGCCGCGGCGCCCGCGCGCGCCAGCACCTGCAGCAGGTTCTGCGCCGCGCCCACGCCCATGTTGACGTAGGCATCGCTGGTCACGCCGCCGATGTGCGGGCTCAGCACGAAATGTGGCTCGTGCTGGAACGGGTGGCCGGCGGCCATGGGCTCCACGGCAAAGCTGTCGAGCCCCGCGGCCATGACCTGGCCCGAGCGAACGGCGGTCAGCAGCGCGGCTTCGTCGATCAGCCCGCCGCGCGCGGTGTTGACCACGATCACGCCGCGCTTGCACCGGGCCAGCGTCGCGGCGTCGAGCAGCGCCTGATTGTCGGCCGTGAGCGGGCAGTGCAGCGAGACCGCATCGGCCTCGCGCCAGATCGTCTCCAGATCCACGCTCTGCACGCAGTCGGGCAGGTTGCGCGCGAACGGATCGAAGCCGAGCACGCGCATGCCCAGCGCATCGGCCATGCGCGCAAAGCGCAGGCCGATCGCGCCCAGGCCAACCAGGCCGAGGGTGCGCCCGCCCAGCTCCAGGCTCTTGTGCGTGGCCTTGTCCCAGTGGCCGCCATGCATGCGCGCATTGAGATCAACCACCGACTTGGCGCAGGCCAGCAGCAGCGCCAGCGCCTGCTCGGCCACGGCCGCGGCATTCGCGCCCACGGCCGCGACGACTTCGATGCCGCGCGCCCGGGCCGCGGCCTTGTCTATGGTGTCCGTGCCGCTGCCGTGCTTGGAAATCACCTTGAGCGCAGGAGCGGCGTCCATCACCGCCGCGCCGACCTTGCCGTAGCGCACGATGATCGCCACCGGGTCATGCGCGCGGCACAGCGCGACCAGGCTTTGCTCGGTGGGCGTCCTGCCGGCGTAGACGATTTCGTGGTCGCCCAGCAGTGCCAGCGCCTGCGGTGCGAGGTCGGCACCCGTGACGAGGATGGTGCTCACAGCGACTCTCCTTCCTTGAGCACGCCGGCGGCGCGCAGCGCGGCGGGCAGCCATTTGGAGGCGGTGTCGCCGCGCGCGATGGCGGCGATGCGCGCGGCTTCGTCGGCGACTTTCCTGTCGGCCAGCGCCAGCATGGCCGGGGCCTTGGCGCGCTCGATCACGACCACGCCATCGGCATCGCCGACGACCAGGTCGCCGGGGTTGACGGTGGCGCCGCCCGCGCAGATCGGGTGGTTGATGCGCCCGGGCACGAACTTGGTCGGGCCCGCGGGGTTGAAGCCCGCGCTGAACACCGGGAAGTCCAGGTCCAGCAGTTCGAGCCTGTCGCGGATCGCCGCATCGACGATCACGCCGGCCAGGCCCAGCTTCTTGCAGGCGCTGAGCATCAGCGTGCCCATCAGCGCTGCCGTGAGGTCGCCCTTGCCGTCGATCACCAGCACGTCGCCGGGCCGGGCCAGCGCAATCGCGGCGTGGATCATCAGGTTGTCGCCGGGGCGCACTTCGACGGTGAACGCCGGGCCCGCGACCTTCATGTCCTGGTGCACGGGCGCGACGCGGGCGTGCATGGTGCCGCGGCGGCCGGCGACGTCGGCCAGGATCGCGGCCTGGAAGGTGGCCGCTTTTTGCACGACGTCGGCGCCCACGCGTTCGATGTCACGGATGATTTCTGGAAGTTGGCTCATGGTGATTCAGTCAGATCGGGAAAGAAAAAGCGCAAAGAACGGTGTGACGGGTGCGGGCCTCACTCGGCCTTGATGTTGGCGTCCTTGATGACCTTGGCCCATTTGAGGGAGTCGGCCTTCTGCAGCTCGCCCAGTTGCCGTGGCGTGCCGCCGACCAGCGTCACGCCCAGCTTGTCGGCCAGCGCGACCACGCCCGGGTCCTTCAACGCCTGGCCGATTTCCTGGTTCAGGCGCTGCACGATGGCCGCAGGGGTCTTGGCGGGCGCGAAGACCGCCTGCCACTGTTCGACGACAAAGTCATTCATGCCGACTTCGCCCATGGTGGGCACCGTTGGCAGCGCCGACAGGCGCTGTGCGGAGGTCACGGCCAGCGCACGCAGCTTGCCGGACTGCACATGCGGCAGCGCCGCGGATGCTGGCGCGAACATGAACTGCACCTGCTCGCCCAGCGTGTCCTGCAGCGCCGGTGTATCGCCCTTGTAGGGCACATGGATGAAGCGCGCGCCGGTCTGCTGCTGCAGCAGCTCGCCCTGCATCTGCAGGATGGTGCCGTTGCCGCCGGAGGCGAAGGCCAGCTTGCCCGCCTGGGCCTTGCCGGCGGCGACCAGATCGGCGACCGTCTTGAACGGCTGGTTCGTGCCCACCACGAGGATGTGCGGAATGGTGCCGATGGTGATCACGGGCTCGAAGCCGGCAATTGGCTCGTACGGCAGCTTGCCCATGAGGTGCGGCGCAATGGCCTGTGGGCCGATGGACGTGCCCAGCAGCGTGTAACCGTCCGGCTCCGCCTTGGCGACGAAGGCCGCGCCGATGGTGCCGGTGGCTCCGGCCTTGTTCTCCACGATCACGTTCGTGCCCAGCAGCTTGGCGATGCGCTGCGCCACGTTGCGGCCCAGCACGTCGGTGCTGCCGCCCGGCGGGTAGGGCACGACCCAGGTGATGGGCCTGCTTGCGGGCCAGCCGCCCTGCGCCAGTGCCGGGCCGGTCAGCAGCGGGCCGAGCAGCGCGGCGCCCGCGACGGCGAGCACACCGCGGCGCGCGAGGACGGGGGATGGAAAGAGGCTTGTCGATGCAGTCATGGGCTTGTCTCCGTGTGATCGGGGGAAAGGGGAAGGGGGGTGAAGCCGTACAGCCGCTGCGGGTTGTCCACCAGCACGCGTTGCAGCGTGGCCGTGCCGCCGGCCTGGTTGGTCCAGTCGATGAGGCGGTCCACCTGGCGGGCGTCGTCGGGCATGGGCTGGATGCCGGCCGATGCCGTGGCATGCGGCCAGTCGCTGCCCCAGACCACGCGTTCGGGCGCGCAGCGCAGGTAGCTCGCGGCCAGGGCATCGAGCGCCGGGTCTTCGATCGAATGCCGCGCGCTCACGATGTAGCCGCCGGACAGCTTGATCCACGCCTGTCCGCCCTGCAGCAACTCCAGCAGCAGCGCATGCGCGGCGTGCCGTCCGACCTGCGCGGGCGCCATGCGGCCGAAATGGTCGAAGACCAGCGGCACGGGCAGTCGGCGCAGCATGCGCGCCTGCGCTGCCAGCAGGTCCGGCGCCATCAGCAGCTGCAGGTGCCAGCCCAGCGGTGCGATGCGCCGTGCCAGCGGCAGGAGTGCGTCGACCGTGCCTGACACGCCCAGCGAGAGGTTCAGGCGCACGCCGCGCACGCCGGCGTCGTGCAAGCGCTGCAGCGCGGCGTCGCTCTCGCTGCCGTCGATCACCGCCACGCCGCGCGCCTCGGGGCCCAGCGCTTGCAGGCCGGCGAGCATGCAGGCGTTGTCGGTGCCGTAGGTCGAGGGCGTGACGAGCACGGTGCTCGTCGTGCCTGTGCGCCGCTGCAGCCTGCGGTAGTCGGCCGCCGAGGCGTCCGGTGGCAGCAGCCTGGCTCCCGGGGCTGCGGGAAAGCGGGCGTCGTAGACGTGCACATGGCAATCGCAGGCGCCCGGCGGCAATGCTGCACGGGGAGGGAGTGTTCCGGCCGAAAACGGCAGGGGCGTGGCAAGGCTGTCGCGGCGCATGGCAATGCTGGCGAGGGGTTGGGAACGCCGGAATCAGCGGTACGCGTCAGTCCAGGCCCGCGCCCGAGTCCTTGACGATCTGCGCCCAGCGCGGGATTTCCGCCTTCAGCAACTGCTGGAAGGTCTCGACCGAGCCGCCGAGCACGTCGCCGCCTTCGAAGCGCAGGCGTTCGGCCGCGTCGGGCTGGGCCAGCGCCTGGTTGATGGCCTTGTTGAGCTGCTGGACGATGGCCGCGGGCGTGCCCGCGGGCGCCATCACGCCGAACCAGGTGATGGCCGCGAAGTCCTTGTAGCCCGACTCGGCGAGCGTGGGCGTCTGGGCGAGCTGCGCCGAGCGCTTGCTGGAGGTGACCGCGACGGCGTGCATCTTGCCGTTGCGCACCTGGCCTATCAGCGTGGGAATGGCCGACATGTAGAGGTCGATCTGTCCGCTGACCACATCGGTCAGTGCCTGGGCCGCGCCCTTGTAGGGCACATGGCGCAGCTTGATGCCCGCGGCGTCCTGGGCGAGCTCGCCCGCGAGATGGGCCACGGTGCCGTTGCCCGAGTAGCCCAGCGTGATGCCATCGGGCTTGGCCTTGGCCGCGGCGACGACATCGGCAATGGTCTTGTAGGGCGAGTTGGCGGCCGTGACCATCACGATGGGCGAGGACGACACCAGCGCGACGGGCGTCAGGTGCTTGAGCGGGTCGTAGGGCAGCTTGGCGTAGAGCGCGGGGTTGATCGCCAGGTTGCTGGTCTGGCCCATGACCAGCGTATAGCCGTCGGGCGCGGCCTTGGCCGCGGCGTCCACGCCCAGGTTGCCGCCCGCGCCGGGACGGTTGTCGATCACCACCGTCCACTTGTTCATGTCGGTGAGCTTTTGCGCGACGGTGCGCGCAATCATGTCCGTGCCGCCGCCCGGAGGGAACGGCACGATCAGGCGGATCGGCTTGCTGGGATAGGCGGCTTGCGCCTGCGCGCTGGCGAAGGGCACGGCGGCGGCAGCCAGGCCCAGGGTGGCCGCACAAAGGCGGGCGCAAAGGTGGGCACAAAGCGCGTGAAAGCGAGGTGTCGATGGCATGTCTTGTCTCCGTTGATTTATTTATCCGGCTAACGCAGCGAAGCCGCGGTAGCTGGATCGCAGTTTAAAAAAACGTTTCAAGGCATACAATGGTGTTTCATACAATGAAACGCATTGCAAAATGAAACCTTCCGACGCCGAAGACAATCGCCCGCAGAAAACACCGTCTGCCGTGCGAAAACCCCGCACCACGCCATTGGCGAAAGAGACGCCGGGACCGGCGCAGGAGACCGCCCCGGCCGCCGAGGAGCCAGCTTCATCGAATGGCTTCGTCACCGCGGTCGCGCGCGCGCTGCAACTGCTCGATGCCTATGCGCTGGGCGAGTCCCATCTGTCGCTGGCGGAGCTCAGCCGCCGCTGCGACCTGCACAAGACCACGGCGCTGCGGCTGGCGCGCACGCTGGCCCACCATGGCTACATGGTGCAGCGCGAAGACGGTGACTGGCGCCTGGGCCCGGCCGCGGGCTGGCTGGGCGCGCGCTACAAGGCCGGCTTCGACGTGCAGAACGTGCTCGAGCCGGCGCTGCGCGCGCTGACGCTGGCCTGCGGAGAAAGCGCGGCCTTCTATGTGCGCGAAGACAATGCGCGCATCTGCATCATGCGGGTCGAAGGCCCGCATGCGCTGCGCCACCACGTGCGCATGGGCGAGGAGCTGCCGCTGGACAAGGGCTCGCCGGGCCGCGTGATCCTCGCGTTTTCGGGCGAGCCCGGCCCGCTTTATGAGCAGATCCGCGAACGCGGCTATCACCATTCGATCGGCGAGCGCGAGCAGGGCGTGTCCACGGTCTCCGCGCCGGTGTTCGGCATGCACTGGCGGCTGTTTGGCTCGGTCTGCATTTCCGGGCCCGCGTCGCGCCTGCCCGAGCCCAAGCTCGAAGCGCTGGCGCAGATGCTGCTGACCACCGCCAACCAGCTGTCATATGCGTTGGCCGGCACGGCGGGCACCTCGGCGGTGCGTACTTCGCACTGGCATCCTTGAGCCAAGCGCCCTCGCTTTTGGGCGTGACCCGCCGAGCGCGGCGGGTCAGTCCATTTTGGTGCGTCGCGATCACCGGGTGAAAAGGCATATTTGCACCAACAAGGTGCATTTCATCCGTCTTGCACGGCCACGTGCATACCCATGCACCGTGGCGACATAGATCAAGCCCGGTTGGCACAGTTCATGCTTTTCACTGTTTGTCGAAAATTTTTACAACTGGAGAGCCTCATGTCCCGTGCTTGGATGAAGACCGTCGGTGTTGCCTTTGTCGCCGCCCTGCCTTTGTTGGCCAGCGCTCAGCTGACTGCCAATGTCAGCCTGACCAGCAATTACAAGTTCCGCGGGCAGGACCAGGATGCCACCCGCACCAAAGCGGTCAAGCCTGCGCTGCAAGGCGGCTTTGACTACAGCTTTGGCGAAAGCGGCTGGTACGTGGGCAACTGGAACTCCAGCGTCGACTGGGTGCCGGGCAACTCGCTCGAAACCGATTTCTACGGTGGCTACAAGTTCGAGGCCGGCGGCCTGGCCTGGGACCTGGGTGCACTGACCTATGTCTATTCGGGTGGCAGCGATGTCAACACGACCGAGCTGTACGCCGGCGCCGGGTTCGGCCCGCTGACGGCCAAGTATTCGCACACCGTGTCGAAGAAGTATTTCGGCGCCGTGGGCGGCCGCAACACCGGCTACTTCAACCTGGCGTTCGCACAGGAAGTCGCTCCCCAGGTGACGCTCACGGCCGCTGTCGGCTACACCCGCTTCGCCAGCGACGTGCAGGGCGTGCCGAACTATGTCGACTACAGCGTCGGCGGTGCCTATGATTTCGGCGA
This sequence comes from Pantoea sp. 18069, assembly GCF_902706035.1. Classification (GTDB taxonomy): domain Bacteria; phylum Pseudomonadota; class Gammaproteobacteria; order Burkholderiales; family Burkholderiaceae_C; genus Comamonas. The sequence goes on from NZ_CACSJA010000003.1 coordinate 108,047, forward strand.
TGGCCTGTCGCTGGGCGCGGCCCTGGTCGGCGCCAACAAGAAGAACTTCTTCGGCGACGTCAACAAGAACCGCTTTGTGGTCACCCTGACCAAGGCCCTGTAATCGGAGGGCGCGCGCTGCGCCCTCATCCCGGAGGAACGACTCATGAAAATGGTGACCGCCATCATCAAACCCTTCAAGCTCGATGAAGTGCGTGAAGCACTGTCCGACATCGGCGTGCAGGGCATTACCGTGACCGAAGTCAAAGGCTTCGGTCGGCAAAAAGGCCATACCGAGCTGTACCGCGGTGCGGAATACGTGGTCGATTTTCTGCCCAAGCTGAAGATCGAAGCCGCGATCGCCGACGACCTGGTCGACCGCGCGCTCGAAGCCATCGAAGCCGCGGCCCGCACCGGCAAGATCGGCGACGGCAAGATCTTTGTCTCCCACCTCGAGCAGGTGGTGCGCATCCGCACCGGCGAGACCGGCCAGGAAGCCCTTTAAGGCCTGCGTTCGTACCGATCAGAAAGATTGCCATGAAAAAATTGCTTGCTTCCCTTTGCCTGGGCCTGAGCCTGCTGTCGGGCGGTGTCGCCCTGGCGCAGACGCCGGCTGTCGAGGCGCCGGGCGTCGCCACGCCTGCCGTGACCGCGGCGGCCGAACCCGCGGCGGCCCCCGCTCCTGAAGCGGCCCCCGCGCCTGCCGCTGCGCCTGAAGCCGCCCCGGCTGCCGCCGAGGAAGCGCCCGTGCTCAACTCCGGCGATACCGCCTGGATGATGACTTCGACCGTGCTCGTGATCCTGATGGTCATCCCCGGCCTGGCCTTGTTCTACGGTGGCCTGGGTCGCTCCAAGAACATGCTGTCGGTGCTGATGCAGGTCTTCGTGATCTTCTCGCTGATCACCGTGCTGTGGGCCATCTACGGCTACTCGCTGACTTTCGGCGGCGAAGGCAAGTTCTACGGCGGTTTCGACAAGCTGTTCCTCAAGGGCATCACGCCCGACACGCTGTCGAGCGCGCTGGCGACGATTCCTGAATATGTGTTCGTGTCCTTCCAGGCCACGTTCGCGGCCATCACCGTGGCGCTGATCGTCGGCTCGTTTGCCGAACGCATCAAGTTCGCCGCCGTGCTGATCTTCGCCGTGCTGTGGTTCACCTTCAGCTACATCCCTATGGCCCACATGGTCTGGGGCGGTGGCCTGCTGGCCGAAGACGGCGCGCTGGACTTTGCCGGCGGCACCGTGGTGCACATCAACGCCGGTATCGCCGGTCTGGTCGGCGCCTACGTGCTGGGCAAGCGCCTGGGCTTCGGCAAGGAATCGATGGCCCCGCACAGCCTGACGCTGAGCATGGTCGGTGCCTCCCTGCTGTGGGTGGGCTGGTTCGGCTTCAACGCCGGCTCGGCCGGTGCGGCCAACGGCGTGGCCGGTCTGGCTCTCGTCAACACCATCCTGGCGACCGGCGCCGCGACCCTGGGGTGGCTGGCTGCCGAAGCGCTGCACAAGGGCAAGGCTTCGATGCTGGGTGCGATCTCGGGTGCTGTTGCCGGCCTCGTGGCCATCACTCCCGCCGCCGGCTTTGTCGGCCCCATGGGCGCCATCGTGATGGGCCTGATTGCCGGCCCTCTGTGCCTCTGGGGTGTCGGTGGCCTCAAGCGCATGCTGGGTGCGGACGATGCGTTTGACGTGTTCGGCGTGCACGGTGTCGGCGGTATCGTCGGCGCCATCCTGACCGGTGTGTTCTGCGCAGCCAGCCTGGGCGGCGTCGAGCCGGACAACTACTCCATGGGCCACCAGGTCTGGGTGCAGGTCAAGAGCGTGCTCGTGACCCTGGTCTGGTCGGGTGTCGTGGCTTTCGTGTCCTACAAGGTGGCGGATCTTCTGGTGGGCCTGCGGGTCAGCGAAGAAGAAGAGCGCCAAGGTCTGGACATCAGCTCCCACGGCGAAACCGCCTACGTGCGTTAAGCACCGCGTGTACGGCCATGTCTGGTGGCATGGCCGTCCTCTGCAACATCCATTGCGAATACCAGGTTCTCCTCGGACGCTGGAACTTAGCCCACCCTTCGGTGGGCTTTTTTTCAGGTGTGCTTTCCTGTCGTGCCGGTCGTTCACCCTTCGGCGGGGCCGTCGAAGGGTAACGTTCACGCCGGACGTGCAAAAAATTCACGCGACAACGGCGGTCGCTGCACAGGCCCTGCCGCTACGATGGCGGCATGGATTCAGCCCTTCTCCAGATCACCGAGCGCGTGCGCGCCGCCGTTGCCCACCAGACCCCGTTGCGCCTGCGTGGCGGCGGCAGCAAGGACTTCCATGCGCGTGCGCTGGCCGGGGAGGTACTCGACACCCGGGCGCTGCAGGGTGTGGTGAGCTACGAGCCCAGCGAGCTCGTCGTGACCGCGCGTGCGGGCACCTCGCTGGCCGAACTGCAGACGCTGCTCGCCGGGAACGGCCAATGCCTGGCGTTCGATCCGCCGCATTTTTCTTCGGGCGCGACGGTAGGCGGAATGGTTGCCGCCGGCCTGAGCGGGCCGGCGCGCGCCAGCGTAGGCGCGGTGCGCGACTATGTGCTGGGCGTGGAAATTCTCAACGGCCGCGCCGAGCTGCTGCGCTTTGGCGGCCAGGTGATGAAGAACGTCGCGGGCTATGACGTCTCGCGGCTGATGGCCGGCGCCTGGGGCACGCTGGGCCTGATCACCGAAGTCAGCCTCAAGGTGCTGCCGCAGGCCCCGGGCGAAGCCACGCTGCGCTTCGAGTGCACGCAGGCCCAGGCGCTGCAGTGGCTCAATACCTGGGGCGGCCAGCCGCTGCCGCTCAATGCCAGCTGCTGGCTCGAGGATGCGGGCCGGGGCACATTGTTCCTGCGCCTGCGCGGCGCCCAGGCCGCGGTGCAGTCGGCCTGCGCAAGCTTGGGCGGCGAGCGCCAGGACAACGCGCGCGTCGCCGCCGACTGGGACGCCTGCCGCGACCACCAGCTGCCGTGGTTCAACGACCGCCTTGCGCGGCCCGATCTCGCGCTGTGGCGCCTGTCGGTGCCGGCCCAGGCGCCCATGCTGGCGCTGCCCGAGGGCGCGATCGGCCCGCTGCTCGAATGGCATGGCGCGCTGCGCTGGGTGCAGGCGCCGCGTGCGCTGGGCCCCGCGCTGCAGGCGCTCGCGGCCCAGGTCGGCGGCACGGCGCAGATGTTCCATGCCGAGGGCACGGTCAGCGCCACACCGGCGCAGACCGCGCCAGGGCCAATGCAGCCCGCGCTCGCGGCGCTGCAGGCGCGTTTGCAGCAGGCCTTTGACCCGGCCGGCATCTTCAACCCCGGGCGGCTGCAGCCGCTCGCCTGAGCCAAGTCTTCAGAAGACACTAGCCATGCAAACCCAACTCGCCCCCGCCTACCGCGACACCCCCGATGGCGCCGAGGCAGAAGCCATCTTGCGCAAATGCGTGCATTGCGGCTTCTGCACCGCGACCTGCCCGACCTACCAGCTGCTCGGCGACGAGCTCGACGGCCCGCGCGGGCGCATCTACCTGATCAAGCAGGTGCTCGAAGGCCAGACGCCGACGCGTTCCACGCAGCTGCATCTGGACCGCTGCCTGACCTGCCGCAACTGCGAAAGCACCTGCCCCAGCGGCGTGCAGTACGGCCACCTCGTCGACATAGGCCGCAAGGTGGTCGATGCCCAGGTCGAGCGGCCCATGGGCGAGCGCCTCACGCGCTGGGCGCTGAAGCAAGGCCTGTCCTCGCCGCTGTTCGCGCCCGCGATGAAGCTGGGCCAGGCGGTGCGCCCGCTATTGCCCAAGGCGTTGCAGGCCAAGGTCACGGCGCCGCGTGCGGCCGGTGCCTGGCCCGCACGCGAGCATGCGCGCAAGGTGCTGCTGCTCGCGGGCTGCGTGCAGCCCGCCATGCTGCCGCGCATCAACTACGCCACGGCGCGCGTGCTCGACGCGGCCGGCATACAGACCGTGATCGCGCCCCGGGCCGGCTGCTGCGGCGCCGTGAAGTTCCACCTCAACGACCAGGACGGCGCGAAGGTGCAGATGCGCGCCAACATCGACGCCTGGTGGCCCGACGTCGAGAGCGGCGCCGTGGAAGCCATCGTGATGAACGCTTCGGGCTGCGGCGCCACCGTCAAGGACTACGGCCATGTGCTGCAGGGCGACCCCGCCTATGCAGAGAAGGCCGCGCGCATCAGCGCGCTCACGCGCGACCTGAGCGAGCTGCTGCCCGAATTGCTGCCCGAGCTCGCGCAGCGCCTGCAGGGCCGTATCGCGCCGCCCGCGGGCGTGATGGCCTACCATCCGCCGTGCACGCTGCAGCATGGCCAGCAGCTGCGCGGCGGTGTCGAGAAGCACCTCGGGGAGCTGGGCTTCCAGCTGCGCGTGGCGCGCACCGAGTCGCACCTGTGCTGCGGCTCGGCCGGCACCTACTCGGTGCTGCAGCCCGAGATTTCCGGCCAGTTGCGCGAGCGCAAGCTTGGCGCGCTCGGCGAGGCCTGCGGCGAAGCGCCGCCGGTGGCCATCCTGTCGGCCAACATCGGCTGCATCACGCACCTGCAAAGCGGCACCGATGTGCCGGTGCGCCACTGGGTTGAAGTCCTTGACGATGCCCTGCCCCAGCACTGAATGTGTGGTCTGCGGGCCGCAGTGCAGAGGCGGCAGAGACAACGCCACTGTGCGGCGATTGCCAATGCTGGCATGATGCGAGGTTGTCTTTTATTTCACTGAGCTGCGCTACGCCATGACTGATCCCGTGTCTGAACCACAAGAACAGAATGCTGCGACCCCGGCCAACGGGGACGCCCCCGTTGCAACCGCCTCGCAGGCTGACACCGGCGCTGATGCTTCGGCAGCGGCCGGCGCCCCGGCGGCTGATTCCTCCCGCCCACCCCGTAGCCGTGGCGGCCGCAGCCGCGGTGGCCGTGGTCGTGGCGGCAACGCCGGCGCCCAGGCGCCCGCGGCCGACCGTGCGGCACAGCGCCCTGCCCAGCGTTCTGCCCAGGAAGAGCGCGCGCCCCGCAGCCAGCATCCGATGCTGCTGCAACTGGCCACGTTCTATCCCCAGCTGTTCGGCGAAACGCCCCTGCCCATGAAGCGGGGCATTTTCCAGGACCTGCTCGACGCCCAGCCCGAAGCCTTCGACCGCGATGGCCTGAAGGTCGCGCTGTCCATCCATACGCGTTCGTCGCGCTACCTCACGGCCGTGGCCGCGGGCCAGCCGCGCCATGACCTGCAAGGCCAGGCCGTCGAAGCGATGGCACCCGAGCATGTGCACCACGCGCTGCTCGAAGTGTTCCGCCGCCGCCAGCAGCGTTCCAACGAGGACCTGCGTCCCAAGCTGGTCAACCGCATCATCCAGGCGTTCGAAGCCTCGGGCCTGAGCCGCGAGGCCTATGCCGAGCGCGTGCAGACCCGCGACGACGCGACCAACGCCCTGGTCGACGAAGCGCTGGCGCAGGCCGCCGAGCGCGCCGCCAAGGACGAAGCCCTGCTGCGTGCCTTCGAGGCCAGCGGCCAGGACATCGCGGCCTTTGCCGACATGTACGGCATGGTCGCGCGCAGCGTGGCCCAGACCATAGAGCGCGCGCGCCGGCGCAAGGCCCAGGCTGGCGCCGCGGCCGAGGCCGAGGCCGAATCGGCAGCTGCAGAGCCCGCCGAGTCGACCGACCAGGCCTGACGCACTGGCGGCCGCCAGGCCGCCGTGCAATGGACAAAAGCCCTGTGCACGCCAGTGCCCGGGGCTTTTTGTCGTTCGGCTCGGATGAGTGCGCGCCTATGCGCCATCCCTTTTTCCCGCTGACCGCGCTTGCTGTCAGCGCATGGTTTTTGCGTGCGGCTGTGAGGAGGTGGCTGCAGGCGCAATGGGCTCGAGCAGCGCGCTGAGGTCTTCCTCCGAAAACTTGGCCGCGCCAGCCGCATCGTTGGCCAGGATGGCATCGGCGAGCGCGGCTTTCCTTTCCTGCATCGCGACAATCTTCTCTTCGACGCTGCCCGCCGTGATCAGCTTGTAGACAAATACGGGCTTGTCCTGGCCCAGCCGGTGCGCGCGGTCGGTCGCCTGGTTTTCCGCAGCGGGGTTCCACCACGGGTCATAATGGATCACGGTGTCGGCAGCGGTCAGGTTCAGGCCCACGCCGCCGGCCTTCAGGCTGATCAGGAACAGCGGCACCTCGCCCTGCTGGAAGCGCGTGACCGGCGTGATGCGATCGGTGGTTTCACCGGTCAATACCAGGTAGGGAATGTGTGCCTCATCGAGTGCGGCGGCAATCAGGTCGAGCATGCCGGTGAATTGCGAAAACAGCAGAATGCGCCGGCCTTTCTCGAGCAGCTCCGGCAGCATGTCGAGCAGCAGCCTCAGCTTGGCGGATTCCTTGGTGCGGGCCGCATGCTCGGTCTTGACGAGTCTGGGATCGCAGCAGACCTGGCGCAGCTTGAGCAGTGCCTCGAGCACCACGATGTGGCTGCGGGCCAGTCCCTTCGCGGCAACCGCGGCGCGGACCTTCTCCTGCATTGCGGCGCGGACGACTTCGTAGAGGTCGCGCTGCGCGCCTTCGAGTTCTATGGTGCGCACGATCAATGTCTTGGGCGGCAATTCGGTGGCGACTTCGTCCTTGCGTCGGCGCAGCATGAAGGGTTGGATGCGGCGCGCCAGCAGTTCCCGGCGCACGGTGTCGCCGTGCTTTTCGATGGGCGTGCGCCAGCGTTTGGTGAAGTCATTGCGCGATCCCAGAAATCCCGGCAGCAGGAAATCGAACTGGGTCCACAACTCGCCCAGATGGTTTTCTAGCGGTGTGCCCGTCAGGCACAGGCGGTGGCGGGCGCGCAGCGCGCGTATGGTGGTCGCGGCCTTGGTGGTCGCATTCTTGACGTATTGCGCTTCGTCGAGAATCAGCAGGTGGTAGTCATGCTTGGCAAGCTCCGGCTGATCGCGCCAGAGCAGCGCGTAAGTCGTCAGGATGACGTCGTGCTGCGCAATGTGCTCGAACTGCACATGGCGTTGCGGGCCGTGCAGATCGAGAATCCTCAGGTCGGGGGCAAAGCGGCGGGCTTCTTCGCGCCAGTTGTGCATGAGTGTGGTCGGCACGACGATCAGGGCGGGGCGGTCGAGCCGGCCGGATTCCTTTTCGAGCAGGATATGGGCCAGGGTCTGTATCGTTTTTCCCAGTCCCATGTCATCGGCCAGAACGCCGGACAGCCCGTGTTCGCGCAGAAACTGCATCCAGCTCAGGCCCTGGCGCTGATAGCCGCGCAACTCGGCTTGCAGGCCGCGCGGCACGGCTGCTTCGGTCATGCCCTGCCCGGCCATCAGGCGCTGCGCGAGCTGGCGAACGCTCGCGTCCCCATGGAACTGCCAGCGCCCGGTCTGGTCCAGCGCATGCAGCCGGGCGACATCCCAGCTGGAAATGCGCGCAGGCCCCTTGCCCGCCGTATCGAACAGATCGATCAGCACGCGCACGACCTCCTTGAGCCGATCGGCCCGCAGGCGCACGCGCTCCTTGCGGTCGGTGATCAGGTCGATCGCTTCATCGTCGGCAATGGCGTCCAGCCGGCCCGACAGCCAGCGTGCATCGCGTTGAAACAGCTGGGCCAGCAGCGGTTCCAGGCGCACCTGGCGGTCGTTGACGGTAATGCCCATTTCCATGTCGAACCAGCCGTCGTCCGCCTGCTGCAGGCTGCCCGTGATCGCATCGATCTCGACGACGTTGTGGCGGAAGGACTCCGACATCGCGACCTGCCAGCCGTCCTGGCGCAACGCCGGCAGGCCTTGGCGCATGAAATCCAGCCAGTCTTTCGGGTCGGCGAGGCCCAGCATGTCGTCGGGAAACGATTCCGGACCATGGAACTGATGGCGCGGGATTTTTCTGAGGCCGGTTTTCTGCAACCCTTTCAGCCAGCGCTGCTCGAGGTCCCGCTGGCGCTTGAGCTGAACCACGGCCCCATCGGCTTGCTGCACCAAGGTGGTTGCGCTTTGCGCTGCGACACATACGCCCGCATAGTCGAAGCTGACGGTGGCGAAATCCAGCCAGTCCCGGGGCGGATGCGACGACCAGCTATAGATCGGCAAGGTACCGAGCGACAGCACGGGCACGGGCGCGGCGTCAATGACCCGGATGGCCGATGCGTCCTGCGTGGGCGGCAGGGGCAGGTCCGGTGCGACTTCGCGCAGCACGCTGCCCACGAGCGCGGCTTCCTCGTGGGTGATGGCGGGCATGGACAGGAAATCCGCGAGCACCCCCGCAGGCCACGGCAGGTCGATGATTCCGGCTTCGCCCCGCTGTGGATCGACGTACCAGCACGGTTGTGTGGCCGTCAGCAGCATGGCAGCGGGAGGGGCGGTTTCCAGCACCGGGTGCACGCGCTGATCCGCCTGCGCCTTCCAGATGATCTGGCCGCCACGGGAGGGGCCTGGCTGCAGCCTGCGCGGCGCGATCAAAGGCCTGGTGTCCACGCTGGGCGCGGAAAACAGGCGTCCGGTGGCCAGCAATTGTTCCAGCAGCGCGGCGCCGGTTGCGCCCTGCAGCGTGAAGCTGTCCATGTAATAGAGGGGCGGGTTCAGCCACAATCCGCGCAGGATGGGCAGATCCTCCTCGGTGACGAATTTTGGCGGCTGGACCAGCGCCCTCTCCACGTTATGCCAGCGATCGACGAGGGGGAGCATGATGCCGTCGGAATTCGCGCGGGCTTTGTAGAGGAAAATTTCCAGAGCCTGGCGATGGGTGGGGGCAATCACATAAGCCAGCACATGGGAGGGCTTGGCGGCGGCCGATTTCTTCTTGCTGGGCGTGGCGGCTGTCTGTTTGCGCCGAAAGCTTTCCAGCCAGGTCACCACTTCAGGGCGGATACCCGCTGCGGCGGGCGTGGATGCCTGCTGCAGACCCGCAATCAGCACCACGGCCACATGCTTGCAATTGAAGCCCACCGGGCAACTGCATTCGCCATCCATCACCAGCTTGTCGCCAGCATGGAAAAAAGTCACCTCGACCTGGTAGGGTGCGCGCGCCGAGCCTTGCACCTGTGCGCTCAAGGTGTGCTCATCGAGCCACTGGAGGTGCGAGGTGGCCTGGGTATATCCACTGGCTTTCGCCACCGTATGGGCGCCCAGCCACTGCGTGATGTGCTGGCGAGTGTAGAAGACGGACATTGCCAAGTCGAGTGGAAGTGAAGACAGCCTGCAATCTTAGAACGTGTTGCCGGTCTTTTTCCGGGGCCGCCGCCCCGCCTGGCGGATGCCTTCAGCCCAGGGCCGCGGCTATGTCCTTGGCCAGCTTGGCGGGCGCATCCTGGGGCGCGTAGCGGCGTATCACCTGGCCGTCGCGGCCCACCAGGAACTTGGTGAAATTCCATTTGATGGCCTTGCTGCCCAGCAGCCCCGGCGCCTGCGCCGTGAGCCAGCGGTACAGCGGGTGGGCGCCGTCGCCATTGACCTCGATCTTGTCCATCAGCGGAAACTGCACGCCGAAATTGCGCTCGCAGAAGGTGGCGATCTCGTCGGCGCTGCCTTTTTCCTGCCGGCCGAACTGGTTGCAGGGAAAGCCCAGCACCGTCAGGCCTTGGGCTTCGTATTGCGCGTGCAGCGCCTGCAGGCCCGCGTATTGCGGCGTGAAGCCGCAGGCGCTGGCGGTGTTGACGACCAGCAGCACCTGGCCCTGGTAGCGTGACAGCGGGACTTCCCGGCCCTGGATGTCGGTGGCGGTGAAGTCGTAGATCGAGGTGGCGTCGGTGTCGGCCATGGGGCGTCCTTCAATGCAGCAGAGACCGCCAGCTTAACTGCCATGCAAGGCGCGCGGCTGTGCGCCCATGCGCTCGCCCCATGCGCGTCGGGGCCGGCGGAAAAAGTCAGTGGCTGTCGTCCTGGCGGGCAATCTTGCGCAGCCGCACCACTTCGCGCGGGTAGTGACGGCAGTTGTAGGCATGCCAGCGGCCTATGCACCACATGATGCTGGCGACGGCCAGGCCAAACAGCGTGATGGCGCCGAACGCCGACAGCCCGAGCTTGGTCGACAGGCTGTAGAACGCGCCCAGCAGCAGGATGCAGGCCTGTTCGTTGAAGTTCTGCACGGCGATGGAGCGACCCGCGCCCATCAGGTTGTGGCCGCGGTGCTGCAGCAGCGCGTTCATGGGCACGACCAGGAAGCCGCCCAGCCCGCCCAGCAGGATCAGGAAAGGCACGGCGATCCAGATGGTGTCGATGAAATTCATGCCGATCACGAGCACGCCCATGGCGATGCCCAGCGGGATCACGCGCGTGGCCGTCTCGAGCTTCATGTACGTCGAGGCCGCGACCGCGCCCACGGCCGTGCCTATGGCCACGACCCCGACCAGCGACGCGGCCTGGGTGGTGCTGTAGCCCAGCGCCGCGGCGCTCCAGGCCAGCACGATGTAGCGCAGGTTGCCCGAGACGCCCCAGAACAGCGTGGTCGTCGACAGCGAGATCTGGCCGAGCTTGTCGGTCCACAGGCGCTGGCTGCAGTTCCAGAAATCGGGCAGCAGCGCCAGCGTATTGCCCAGCAGGCTTTTCGTGGGGTCCTGGCGCAGCGGGCGCATGGCCACGCCGGTGTGCGGAATGCGGGTGTTGATCCAGGCGGCAAGCACGTAGATCAGCACCAGCGCGGCAATCGAGGCTTCGGCGGCAGTCTGGACGCCGGGCAGGTTCAGTGCGAGCAGATAGGACGACAGCACCGGGCCGACCAGCTGGCCGCCGAGCAGCACGCCCAGGATGATCGACGAGATGGTCAGGCCTTCGATCCAGCCATTGGCCTTGACCAGTTGGGAGGCGGGCAGCAGCTCGGTCAGGATGCCGTACTTGGCCGGCGAATAGGCGGCCGCGCCCAGGCCGACAACGGCGTAGGCCACCAGCGGGTGATGGCCGAACAGCATCATCAGGCAGCCCACGACCTTGATCGCGTTGCTGAAGAACATCACGCGGCCCTTGGGCAGGGCGTCAGCGAACGCGCCGACGAATGGCGCGAGGATCACGTAGAACAACGCGAACATCGGCACCAGCGCGGCGCGCTGCCACTCGGGTGCGCCGCCAGTGCGCAGCAACTCCACGGCGGCCACGAACAAGGCATTGTCGGCCAGCGAGCTGAAAAACTGCGCCGACATGATGGTGTAAAAACCGCGCTTCATTAAATGGCTGGAACGGACATCAGCAAGGCCTTTGCCGGGATATTGGTGGACTCAAACGCAGTAACCGTTGGTTATAACACGCAGCTTTCGTCCAGGAGTGCCAGAATTCCCTCTCCCTGTTTGCTTCTGAATCATGCCGCGTCCCATACTTGCCACCATCCATTCCGGCGCCTTGCGCCACAACCTCGAACGTGTGCGCCAGGCCGTGCCGGATGCCAAACTGTGGGCGGTCATCAAAGCCAACGCTTATGGGCACGGCATAGAGCGCGCCTTTGACGCGCTGCGCGGCGCCGACGGCTTCGCCTTGCTTGACCTGGCCGAGGCCGAGCGCCTGCGCCAGCTTGGCTGGCGTGGCCCCATCTTGCTGATCGAAGGTGCGTTCGAGGCGCGCGACCTCGAGCTGTGCTCGCGCCTGGGCCTGTGGCATGTCGTGCACTGTGACGAGCAGATCGATTGGCTGGCCGCGCACAAGACCCAGGTCGGCCACCGGGTGTTTCTCAAGATGAACTCGGGCATGAACCGGCTGGGCTTTGCGCCCGGGCGCTACCGTTCGGCCTGGGCGCGGCTCAATGCGCTGCCCCAGGTCGACGAAATCTCCTTCATCAGCCATTTCAGCGACGCCGACGGCCCGCGCGGCATAGGCCACCAGTTGCAGGTCTTTCATGAGGCCACGCGCGACCTGCCCGGCGAGCGCAGCCTGTGCAACAGCGCCGCGACGCTGGCGCTGGCCAAGGATGCGCAGGTGCGCTGCGACTGGGTGCGCCCGGGCATCGTGCTCTATGGCAGCGCGCCCGACTACCCGCAGCATACCGACCAGGACTGGGCGCTCGAGCCGGCGATGACGCTGTCTACGCGCGTCATCGGCGTGCAGCATCTGCAGGCCGGCGATGCCCTGGGCTATGGCTCGACCTTCACCGCCGAAGGGCCCATGACCGTGGGCGTGGTCGCCTGCGGCTATGCCGACGGCTACCCGCGCTCCTGCGGCACGGGCACGCCGGTGCTGGTCAACGGCCAGCGCACGCGCGTGCTCGGACGCATCAGCATGGACATGCTCAACGTCGATCTGACGCCGGTCGAAGGCGCGGGCATGGGCAGCGAGGTCACGCTGTGGGGCCGGGCGTCAACGGGGCAGCGGCTGTCGATCGACGAGGTCGCGCGCGCCGGGGGCACGCTGGGGTATGAGTTGATGTGTGCGTTGGCGCTGCGGGTGCCTGTTATTGCGGATTGAGGGCGGGGCGTTTTGTGGCCCTGAAACAGGCGCGCTTTGCGCGCCGGTTCACCCAGCCTTATCGAGGTTTTCCAGCATGCGCGCCAGCAGCCCCTGCAGCAGCCGCTGATCCTCGGGCGCGAAGTCCTGCAGCATCTGCGCGGTGATGCCGCGCCGACGCTCGCGCATGCGCTCGAACACCGCCTGGCCCGCGGGGCTCAGCATGAGGCAGCGGCTGCGCGCGTCCTGGGCGTGCGGCACGCGTTCGAGCCAGCCTTTTTCCTCGAGCATATTGAGCATGCGCGCGATCTGGGCCTTGTCGGTGCCGCTGTGCTCGACCAGGTCCTTTTGCGTGCGCATCGGGTGGCGGCCGACAAACAGCAGCGCGCGCATTTCGTTGGGCGTGAGCTCGGTCTGCATCGCGGCGCGCATGCGATGGCGGTAGGCATGCATCAGGTCATGCATGGCGTCGAACACGTCGGCAGGGTTTTTGGCAGTCATCGCGGTGTGGTTTTATGGTTGACTAAATCAACAAGATAGCGGATATTTCGTTGACTAAATCAACATTTTACGCCAAGGGCCTGCATGACCACCATTTCTCCCGAAACCCCTGCCCCCGGCGCGCTGCGCGTCGAGCGCCAGCGCCATCCGTTTGGCGCGCGCCATCTGCAACTGCTGGCGCGCGAAATCGTCAGCCCCGGCTTTGTGCGCGTGACGCTGGGCGGCCCCGAGCTGGCCGGCTTTGTCAGCACGGGCTTTGACGACCACCTGAAATTCATCCTGCCCCAGGACGGCCTCGAACGCCCCAACCTGCCGGCCATCGTCGACGGCCGCCCCAGCTTCGCAGGCGAGCGCCCGACAACGCGCGACTACACCCCGGTCAGCTGGGACGCGCAGCGCAACGAGCTGGTGCTCGAGTTCGCATTGCACAACACCGGCCCGGCCGCGGACTGGGCAGTCAACGCACCGCTGGGCCAGTGGGTCGGCGTGGCCGGCCCGCGCGGCAGCCTGCTCGTGCCCAAGGAATTCGAATGGCACTGGCTGCTGGGCGATGAAAGCGCGCTGCCCGCGATCGAGCGGCGCCTGGCCGAACTGCCGGCCACGGCCAGGGCCACGGTGCGCATCTGCGTGGCCGACGCGCGCGACCAGCGGCCGCTTTCCAGCGCCGCCCGGCTTGACCTGCAATGGGTGGATTCGCTCACGGCCGCCGCCGAGCAGTTGGCGCTGCCCGCGGGCGACGGCTTCATCTGGGCCGCGGGCGAGCACAACGACATGGCGCAACTGCGCCGCATCGTGCTGGCCAAGCCCGGGGTGGACGCCAAGCGCATGCGCATTGCCGCGTACTGGAAACGCGGCGAGATCGCCCACCATGCTGAATTGGATGGCACCCCCTGAGCTGGACCACGCCAGTTTCCAGAAACTGTAGGTATAGCCAGTACTACGGGTAACCCAGAGCTTGCCCGGGCTGATGGCCCCGGGGCGATATGCTCGCCCCATGGCCAAAGAAAAAACCCAATTCATCTGCAATGCCTGCGGCGCCAGCAGCCCGCGCTGGCTGGGCAAGTGCCCGTCCTGCGGTGCCTGGAACTCGCTGATCGAATCGGTGGCCGAATCGGCCAGCGGTGGCAAGAACCGCCTGAGCGCGCCCCAGGGCTATGCGGGCCTGGCCAACGCCCAGCCGGTGATTCCGCTGTCTGCGATCGAAGCCACCGACGTGGCGCGCACGCCCTGCGGCATGGACGAGCTTGACCGCGTGCTGGGCGGCGGCATTGTCGAAGGCGGCGTGGTGCTGATCGGCGGCGACCCGGGCATAGGCAAGTCGACGCTGCTGCTGCAGGCGCTCGATGCCTTGCACCGCAAAGGCCTGCCCACGCTCTATGTCACGGGCGAGGAAAGCGGCGCGCAGATCGCGCTGCGTTCGCGCCGCCTGGGCCTGGACAACAGCCAGGTGCAGGTGCTGGCCGAAATCCAGCTCGAGAAGATCCTCGCCACGCTCGAAGCCAACCAGCCCGCGGTGGTGGTGATCGACTCCATCCAGACCGTCTATTCCGACCAGCTGTCTTCGGCGCCGGGCTCGGTGGCCCAGGTGCGCGAGTGCGCGGCGCATCTGACGCGCGCCGCCAAGACCACGGGCATCTGCGTGGTGCTGATCGGCCATGTGACCAAGGAAGGCGCGCTCGCCGGCCCGCGCGTGCTCGAGCACATGGTCGACACCGTGCTGTACTTCGAAGGCGACACGCACAGCAACTTCCGGCTGGTGCGCGCGATCAAGAACCGCTTTGGCGCCGTCAACGAGATCGGCGTGTTCGCGATGACCGAAAAAGGCCTCAAGGGCGTGACCAACCCGAGCGCCATCTTCCTGAGCCAGCACTCCGAGCCCGTGCCCGGCAGCTGCGTGCTGGTCACGCTCGAAGGCACGCGGCCCATGCTGGTCGAGATCCAGGCCCTGGTCGACCAGGGCGGGCCCAGCCCGCGCCGGCTGTCGGTGGGCCTGGACAAGGACCGCATGGCGATGCTGCTGGCGGTGCTCAACCGCCACGCGGGCGTGGCCTGCGCCGACCAGGATGTGTTCGTCAATGCGGTGGGCGGCGTGCGCATCAACGAGCCTGCGGCTGACCTGGCGGTGATGTTGGCGATCACTTCGAGTCTGCGCGGCAAGGCGTTGCCGCGCGGCTTCTTCGCGTTTGGCGAAGTCGGGCTGGCCGGCGAAGTGCGGCCCGCGCCGCGCGGCCAGGAGCGGCTCAAGGAGGCCGCGAAGCTGGGCTTCACCATGGCCGTCGTGCCCAAGGCCAATGCGCCGAAAAAGCCCATTGCCGGGCTGACCATCCATGCGGTCGAACGCGTCGATGAAGCCATGAACATAGTGCGTGGAATCAGTTGAACCAACCCCCCTCCCTGAGCCGCTGACGCGGCTTCCCCCTGGGGGACGGCACCGTCGCTGCGGGGCGGCCCTTGCTCGGTGCCCCTGAGCTGCGTCACGCCGATGTCATGGACTGCGCACAATGGCAACGTTCTGCTGAAGTCGGGGTCCGGAAGGGTTATACGCACTCCCCACAACCCCAAAGTCCGACGTCCATAAGACAATCGGGGCCATGAATTTTCGCAAAATCTGGGTCCCCGTGGGACTGGCAGTGCTGTTGTTCGCTGCCCATCAAACCTATGGCTGGCCGGGCGTGGCCGCGGTCGGCGGCGGTATCGTCATGTGGCTGCTGCTGCACTTCAACCGGCTGATGTCGGTGGTGCGCAAGGCCTCGCAGCAGCCCATCGGCTATGTCGCCAGCGCCGTCATGCTCAACGCGAAGCTGCGTCCGGGTGTGAACATGATGCATGTCGTGGCCATGACGCGCTCGCTGGGCAAGCAGATGTCGCCGAAAGGCGAGCAGCCCGAAATCTTCCGCTGGACCGACGGCTCGCATTCGCACGTCGACTGCACGTTCGACCATGGCCGCCTCGCGTCCTGGGAGCTGTACCGTCCCAAGCAGGACGATGCCCCCGCACCCGCGGTCGAACACACGCCCACGCCGTAGAATCTCCTTTTTGCGATCTTGCACAAAGGATTTCCATGAGCTCCGCAGTTCCCTCGATGGCCGACCGTGACGGCAAAATCTGGATGGATGGCCAATTGGTCGAGTGGCGCGATGCCAAGATCCATGTGCTGACGCATACGCTGCATTACGGTTGCGGCGCGTTCGAGGGCGTGCGCGCCTACGAGACGGACAAGGGCACGGCCATTTTCCGCCTCGAAGACCACACCAAGCGGCTGTTCAACAGCGCCAAGATCCTGCGCATGAACATCCCGTTCACCCAGGAGCAGGTGAACCAGGCGCAGGTCGAGGTGGTGCGCGCCAACCAGCTCGCCTCGTGCTATCTGCGTCCGCTGACCTGGATAGGCGACAAGAAGCTGGGCGTTTCGCCCAAGGGCAACGACATCCACCTGATGGTCGCGGCCTGGGCCTGGGGCGCCTACCTCGGCGAAGAGGGCATGGCACGCGGCATCCGCGTCAAGACCAGCAGCTACACGCGCCACCATGTGAACATCACCATGAGCCAGGCCAAGGCGGTGAGCAACTACACCAACTCCATCCTGGCCAACACCGAAGCCCTCGACGACGGCTACGACGAAGCGCTGCTGCTCGACGCGGCCGGCTTCGTGTCCGAAGGCTCGGGCGAGAACATCTTCATTGTCAAGGACGGCGTGGTCGTCACGCCCGACCTGTCGGCCGGCGCGCTCAACGGCATCACGCGCAACACCGTGTTCGCGATCTGCCAGGACCTGGGCCTCGAAGTGCAGCAGCGCCGCATCACGCGCGACGAGGTCTACATCAGCGACGAAGCCTTCTTCACCGGCACCGCCGCCGAAGTCACGCCTATCCGCGAACTCGACCGCATCGCGATTGGCGCGGGCAGCCGCGGCCCGATCACGCAAAAGATACAGGCGGCCTTCTTTGACATCGTCAATGGCCGCAACCCCAAGTACGCGCACTGGCTCACGCTGGTGTAAGCGGTTTTTCAGCCCCCCGATACAGAGAACACAAATGACCCAAGCCGTCGTAGAACTGGCCGCCAAGGACCTCAATACTTATGGCGGCGTGTATTGCCCCAGCCCGCGCGCTGACATGAAGCTGTGGAACAGCCACCCCAAGGTCTACCTGGACATCGCCCACACGGGCGAAGGCAAGTGCCCGTATTGCGGCACCGTGTACCGCCTCAAGGAAGGCGAAGTCGTTGGCCATGGCCACTGACTTTCTCCGTTGACCGGTAGCGAAAAGGGGCCTTGGGCCCCTTTTTGCCACCTGTGCGCCCGAACCCGAGATTTTTGAAGGACACGCCGTGCGCGTACTGCATTTTGTGACCGGTGGATTTTCCGGCGCGACCCAGGTCGCGGTCGATCTGTGCCTGGCCGCGCAGCGCAGCCAGGCCATGCCGGTGCTGCTGGTGCTGCGCCGCAAGCGCAACACCGATGCGGCGCGCGTGCAGGCGCTGCGCGACCAGGGGCTGGACGTGCGCGTCGTGCCCGGCTGGTCGCATGCGGCCACCATCTGGGCGCTGCGCCGGATCGCGCGCGAGTGGAAGCCCGACATTCTCGTCGCCCATGGTTTCAGCGACCACCTCTGGGGCCGCTACGCGGGCCTGCTGGCCGGCGTGCCAAAGCTGGTGCATGTGGAACACAACTCGCGCGAGCGCTATACCGGCTGGCGCCTCAGGCAGGCGCTGTGGCTCGACAGACGCAGTGCCGCCAGCGTGGGCGTGTCGCGCGGCGTGCGCGACCGGCTGCTCGCGCTGGGCTTTGCGCGCGAGCGCTGTGTGGCGATTCCCAATGGCATAGACCTCGCGCGCTTTCCCGTCGAACAGCTCCAGCCCTGGGCGCAGCGCGCGCCGGCCATCGTCATGGCCTCGCGCTTTGCGCGCCAGAAGGACCATGCGACGCTGATCGAAGCGCTGGCGCTGCTGGGCGAGCAGGGCCTGCGCCCGCGGCTGTTTCTCGCCGGCGGCGGCAAGGCGCGGCTGCGCGATCAGGCCCAGGCGCTGGTCGCCAAGCTGGGCTTGGGCGAGCAGGTCGAGTTCATGGGCCAGGTCGCGCAACTGCCGCAGTTCCTCATGCGCCAGCAGCTGTTCGTGCTGTCCACGCATTACGAAGGCATGCCGCTGGCGCTGACCGAAGCCATGGCCGCGGGCTGTGCCTGCATAGGCAGCGATGTGGTCGGGGTGCGCGAAGTGATTGCCGCGGGCCGCACCGGGCTGCTGGTGCCCGAAGGCGATGCCGCGGCGCTTGCGCAGGCGCTCAGGACGCTGCTGGAACAACCCGAATACGCCCAGTCGCTGGCGCGCGCGGCGCGCGCCGAGGCCGAAGCCGCGTTCGATGTATCGGTGATGCAGGCCGGCTACGAAGCGCTGTTGCGGCGCGTGCACGCGGGAATGAAAAGCACCCCCTGAGCCGCTGACGCGGCTTCCCCCTCTCATCCTTCGGTGGAGGGGGACGGCAGCCTCGGTGCGGGGCGGCGTCCTGAGCTGAGTCGAAGGGCTCGCTGCCCCCTTGCTAGGGCGCGTCAGATTATTAGGCTGTGAGTGGTGCGCGCAGCCTGGATAACGGCCTTGTTATAGCGGGCGCTGCTGGCGCCGGTGGCGCGCATTGCCCAGGCTCAGCCGCCACTTCATGCCGAACTTGCGCAGCTTCTGCCGCAGCGGCACGCGCGGGGGCTCGGCCCAGATCGAGCTCACGAGGCTGGTTTCGTCGAGTATCAGCAGCGAAGGCACGGTGCCGAGAATACGCAGGTCGTTTTCCCACCAGAAGCGCAGATCGACGTCGATGGGCCGGCCAAAAGGCACGCGCGTGGCCAGCAGCTTGGCCGCGCCCGCGCGGCTGATCACATAGCCGGCTGTCATGCTGGGCACGCGCTGGTACGCGACCAGCGCCACCTCGGGCAGCAGCGGGCGCTGGCTGCGCACTTTCTCGCGCCTGCGGCCCAGCAGCTTGACCATGTCCCAGGGAATGTCGAGCGCGACAATCGCCGCGATGCCATCGGCGAGCCGGTCGTCGAGGCGCACATCGTCCTCGAGCACCACCATGGCCGGCGCATCGCTCGCGAGCAGCTGCCGCCAGGCCTGGATATGGCTTGCATAGCAGCCTTTTTCGCCGTTCACCAGGGGCTTGTAGTACTGGTTGCGGTTGAGTTGCGCGCTGTAGAGCGCGCCCTGCTCGGCGGGCGGCAGGTCGGCCCACCAGACCGCGTTCAGGCGCTCGCCCTGGAGGTTCAGGCGCGCGAGCTCGGCTTCGAGCCGTGCGCGCCGCTCGGCGTCACGGTCGAGGTTGACAAAGACCAGCGGCAGGGAGGATGCGTCGTGGGCCATGGGTTTCACTTCCAAAGGCGTTTCCACCACGGGCGGCTTTGCTTGGGCTGGCCGCTTTCCGCGGCCTGCAACTGCTCGACGATTTCGAGGTAGTGGCGAAAGTTCAGCGGCCGGTCGGCGAGCACATCGTCGGCGACCGCATGGAAAATGGCTTCATACGCGGGCTTGCGCGATTCGAACAGGTGGAAGAAGTCGCGCTGGCCATAGAAGCTGCCGATGCCGAACACGCCTTCGTTGCCCAGCGACCATTTGGGCAGCAGGCAGGCGCCCACGGCCGGCATGACCACGGGAATGCCGGCTTCGCGCGCGAGCACCGACATGACTTCGGCCGCGTCGTGCAGCTTGCTCGAACGCATGGTCGGGCGGCCCAGTTGCATCCACATACTTTTGCGGAATGCCATGAACATCGGGCCCGCATACACTTGCGTGCCCTGCTTGTGGTTGGAGAACTGTGCGAGCCCGAACAGCGCGCCGTTCTCGGCCTGCTCGACGGCCGCGAGGTAGGCCGCGCGCTTCAGCGCGAACGCGTCGATGTCGCAGAACACCACGATGTCCTCGGGTGCGTGCCGCTCTATCACTTCGTTCATCCACAGGCCATGGGGCTGCTGGTCGGCACGCTCCTGCTGCAGCGGAATGTCGAGGTGCGCGAAGACTTCGCGCTGCTTGGACAGGATGCTGGCGGGAATGTTGTCCCAGTACATGGCGTGGACGGTAGGAATTTTCATAGTCAAATTGTTACTCAATACAGCCGCCGCAGTGCGCAGCCTGGGGCCTGTCGGCCCGATGCCTGCCCGAGCGCGCAGGGCCGGTGGCAATGCCGCCATTAAAAACCGTTTTCCATCTCCCGTATTTTCTCCATGACCTTTGACTCCCGCCGCTTGCAGGCGTTTTCCGAATCTGCCGCCCTGGTCTGCCTGGTGGTGGTGTTCCTGTCGTTTCCCGTGGCGATGGCGCTGGCTTACGTCGCGATGGCGCTGGCGCTGTTGTTCGGGCTGCTCAGCGGCCGGATCTGGCAGCGCTGGCCGACCGTGCGCCGTGCGCCCGTGGTCTGGGCTGCATCGGGGCTGTATGCGCTGATGCTGCTGGGCATTCTCTACACGCCCGCGAGCAGCGAGGACATCGTGCTGCACCTGACCAAGTACAGCAAGCTGCTGCTGGTGCCGGTGTGCATTGCGCTGCTCGCCGAGGGCGCCTGGCGCCGGCGCTGCATGGATGCCTTCGTGCTGGCCATGCTGTTCATCCTGGGCTCGGTCTACGCCAACATCTTCTGGGAGCTGCCCTGGTCGCGCACCCACAACCTCGGCTGGGGCGAAAACCATACGGTGATCGGCGACTACATCACGCAGAACGTGATGATGACGTTCTTCGTCGTGCTGGCGCTGGACCGGGGCCTGCGCGCGGGCGCGGCCTGGTGGCGGCGCGGCGCCTGGTGGTTCGTGGCCTTGCTGGGCACGCTGAGCATCACCCATCTGTCGAGCGGGCGCACCGGCTATCTGCTGCTGATGGTGGCGCTCGTCGCCTTCCTGCTGCTGGCCACGCAGGGCGCCAGGCGCTGGCTGGCGCTGGGCATCCTGGCGCTGGGCCTGCTCACGGTGGTCGCGACCTCGACCGAAGTGCAGGAGCGTGTGCAACTCGGGATCACCGAGGCGCGCAACAGCGACAGCATGGAAATCACCAGCATAGGCGGGCGCATCAATTTCTGGAAGAACACCTGGTCGCTGGTCGCGCAAAAGCCCGTGACCGGCTGGGGCACGGGCAGCTACCACGACACCTGGTGCGAACAGGTCACGGCCGAAGGCTGGTGTGCGTTCGGCCGCTGGCATCCGCACAACCAGTACCTGTTCCTCTGGATGGAAAACGGCCTGGCGGGCCTGCTCGCCTTCCTGGCGCTGGTCGGCGCGCCGGTCTGGGCCGCGCGCCGTGCCCAGCCCCACCAGCGTCGCCTGCTGCTGAGCTTTGCGGTGATCTTCGGCGTCAACAGCCTGATCAATGCCTCGCTCTGGAGCTCGCGCGAAAGCCATTTCTTCGTGATGCTGCTGATCCTGTTGTGCGCCGATGCGCTGTATGGCGGCACGGCGCGCGCCGCCCAGGGCAGGCCTGCCCTGGGCTGAATTCAGGCCAGCGGCAGGCGCAGCACGAAGCGCGCGCCGCCGCCTTCGCGGCCCTCGCAGCGCACGCTGCCGTCGTGGCGCTCGGCAATCGAGCGCACCAGCGCCAGGCCCAGGCCTACGCCGCCCGAGCGTTCGCTCGCGCCCGGCAGCCGGTAGAACTTCTCGAAAATGCGCTCGCGCTGCTCGGCCGGAACGCCCGGGCCGCGGTCGTCGATGCGGATTTCGGCCTGTCCGTCGGTGCGCGCCAGCTCCAGCGTGATCTCGCCATGGCTGTAGCGGCGCGCGTTTTCCAGCAGGTTGCGCACCGCGCGGCGCAGCAGCTTGGCGACGCCCGGCACTTCCAGCGCGGCCAGGTCCTGCAACTGCAGTTCGGCGTCTATGCGCGCGCATTCCTCGGCGCACAGGCCGATCAGATCGACAGATTCCTCGGTGCCCACATCGACTTCGCGCGAGTCGAGGCGGCTCGCCAGCAGGATTTCGTCGACCAGCTGGTCGAGCTCGTTGACGTTGCGCAGGATCTCGGCGCGCGAAGCCGGCGAAGGCTGGTCGCCCGACATCAGCTCCATGCCCATGCGGATGCGCGTCAGCGGCGAGCGCAGCTCGTGCGAGGCATTTGCCAGCAGCGACTTTTGCGAGGCCATCAGCGCCTCGATGCGCTCGGCCGCGGCGTTGAACTGGCGCGAGAGGTCGGCGAGTTCGTCATTGCCCTGCACCGGCACGCGCGTGGCCAGATCCCCTTCGCCAAAGCGCTGCACGCTGCGCTGCAGGTTCTCGAGCCGCTTGAGCAGCCGGCGGATGATGGGGAACACGCCCACCGCGACGGCCACGCCGACCAGCGCCAGCATCCACAGGAAACCGAACGGCCGCAGCCAGAACGCGGCCGGGCCATGCGGCGGCGGGCGCTCGCCGCGCTGGGTGCGCGGTGCCATCTGCAGGCTGAAGCTCTGGCCGTCGGCTGCGGCGATATCGAACCGCAGGCCTTCGGACGGGTCGCCAGGGCGGCGTATGCCCAGGCCCTGGGCCAGGATCTGGCCGCTGCCGTCGCGCAGCACGATTTCGCGCGCGGGCGCGGCGCTGGCGCTGTTCTGCTGCGCGTTGAATTCGGCCGCGGTCTGCCAGGCCCAGGCGACCAGCAGCGTCAGCACGGCCACGCCGCCGACCACGGCCAGCCAGATGCGCAGGTACAGACGGCGGGAGAAGAGGCGCAGCAACGACATGGCCTCAGTCCTGCTGCTTGGCGAACACATAACCCACGCCGCGCACCGTCAGAATGCGTTTGGGGGCCTTGGGGTCGACTTCGATGGCCGCACGGATGCGGCCCATGTGCACGTCGATCGAGCGGTCGAAAGCCTCGAGTTCGCGGCCGCGCACGGCTTCCATGATCTGCTCGCGCGAGAGCACGCGGCCCGCGCGTTCGGCCAGCGCGACCAGCAGGTCGAACTGGTAGGAGGTCAGCTCGCAGGCCTGGCCGCCCACGACCACGGTGCGGGCATCGCGGTCGATCTCGAGCGTGCCGAAGCGCAGCACCTGGCTGGGCGCTTCCGCGCTGCCCTTGCCCTGGCGGCGCAGGATGGCGCGGATGCGCGCGAGCAGCTCGCGCGGCTCGAACGGCTTGGGCAGATAGTCGTCGGCGCCGATCTCGAGGCCGATCACGCGGTCCATGGGATCGCCCTTTGCCGTGAGCATCAGCACCGGCGTCTGCGCCGCGGGCCCGGGCAGCGCGCGGATGCGACGGCAGACTTCGAGGCCGTCGATGTCGGGCAGCATCAGGTCCAGGATCACCAGGTCGGGCAGCGCCTGCGGGTCGGTGACCTGCAGCGCGGCCAGGCCGCTCAGGCCGTCGCCGCAGTGCTCGAGCTTGAGGCCATTCTGGCCCAGGTACTCGCCGACCATCTGTGCGAGGCGGGCGTCGTCTTCAATCATCAGCAGGTGGTGCACGCTCATGGGATCCGTAGCAGTGGGGGAGTAAGAGGGCAGGGCCATGCCTGCAATGATGGCGCCAGGCTGTCACAGCAGCTTGTCGCCGGCGTAAAGATGGGGTAAATCTGGCGCGCGCGGCAGCGCCTGTCAATCGTGCTTTTTCAGCGGCACGCGCGCCGCTGCCCAGACCAGCAGCAGCACGGGCAGGCCCAGCAGCGCCGTGGCGGTGAAGAAGCTCGCATAGCCATGCGCGTCAACAAAGACGCCGGAAAAGCCCGCGATCCACTTGGGGGCGAGCAGCATCATCGAGCTGAACAGCGCGTACTGCGTGGCCGAGTACTGCACATTGGTCAGCGCCGAGAGGTAGGCGATGAACGCCGCCGAAGCGATGCCGCCGGCCAGATTGTCGGCCGAGACCACGAGCACCAGGCCCATGAGGTCATGGCCGCGCGTGGCCAGCAGCGCGAACAGCAAGTTGGTGGCGGCCGACAGCAGCGCGCCGAGCATCAGCACCCGCATCACGCCCCAGCGCATGGCCATCGCGCCGCCGAGAAACGCGCCGGCCAGCGTCATGATCACGCCGAAGACCTTGGTCACGGCCGCGACCTCGTCCTTGGTGAAGCCCATGTCGACATAGAACGGGTTGGCCATGATGCCCATCACCACATCGCTGATGCGGTAGACGGCGATCAGCGCCAGGATCAGCGCGGCCTGCCAGCGGTAGCGGCGGATGAAGTCGGCGAACGGCTCGACCAGCGCGCCGCGCAGCCATTCGGCCGCATTGCGCGCGCGCGGCAGGGCCCGCGGCGCGGGCTCGCGCGACAGCAGCACCGTGGCCACGCCCAGCAGCATGCTCGCGGCCATCGCGCAGTAGGCGACCTGCCAGGCGTTGTGCAGATAGCCCGTGGCATTGCCCTGGGTGCGCGCGGCGATCCACAGCACGCCCGCGCCGGCCCAGATCATCGCCAGCCGGTAGCCGGTCTGGTAGGTGGCCGCGAGCGCCGCCTGGCGGTCGGCGTCGGCCGATTCGATGCGGAACGCATCGAGCGCGATGTCCTGCGTGGCCGAGCCGAAGGCCACGGCCAGCGCGCACCAGACCACGGGCTGCAGGCTGGACAGCGGATCGTTGAAGGCCATGCCGACCAGGCCGGCCATGACCATCAGCTGCGACAGCAGCAGCCAGCTGCGCCGGCGCCCGAGCCGGCGCGTGAGCAGCGGCAGCGGCAGATGGTCGACCAGCGGCGACCAGAGCCACTTGAACGCATAGACCAGGCCGACCCAGCTCAGGTAGCCTATGGTCGCGCGGTCTATGCCGGCTTCGCGCAGCCAGAACGACAGCGTGCCCAGCACCAGCAGCAGCGGCAGCCCCGCCGAAAAGCCCAGCGCCAGCATGCGCCAGCTCGCGGGCTCGCGGTAGACGCGCCAGGTATCGCGCCAGCGGCGGGAGGGAACGGG
This sequence comes from Pantoea sp. 18069, assembly GCF_902706035.1. Lineage (GTDB taxonomy): Bacteria > Pseudomonadota > Gammaproteobacteria > Burkholderiales > Burkholderiaceae_C > Comamonas. The sequence goes on from NZ_CACSJA010000003.1 coordinate 132,683, forward strand.
AGCGGAAGTCGGCGCGGCTTGGGAGGGGGAATGGGTCATGTGGATAAAAGCTGGCTGCGGGCCCATTATCGGCATGCTTTGCGCGGGCGCCCGCGTGAGCGACCCGGGTTGCGCGCTTGTCCGACGACCCGCGGCGGCAGAACGGCTAGACTTTTGCGCATGCAGCACCACGACTTCCCCTCTTTTCCCCTCGAAAGCGCGGGCCCGTGCCTGCGCTGTTGCGTTCCGGGCGCGAGCCTCTGGCAGGCGCGGCGCGCTTTCCTGCGCCTGGGCGGCGCGGCGGCGCTGGCGGGCGCGGGAGGCTCGGCGCTGGCCCAGGTCAACGTGGGCAGCGGCTCGCGCCTGCGCCAGCTCGTGCCCGCGCAGACGCTCGAAGAGGCGGCCACCGGGCAATACCAGCAATTGCTCGCCAAGGCCAAGGCCCAGGGGGCGCTCGCGCCGCCGTCGCACCCGCAGCTCAAGCGCCTGCATGTGATTGCCCAGCGGCTGGTCCCCTACGCAACCCAGTGGAACGAGCGCGCGCGCTCCTGGCGGTGGGAGGTCAACCTGATCAGCAGCCCCGAGATCAATGCCTTCTGCATGCCCGGCGGCAAGATCGCGTTCTACACCGGCATTCTCGACAAGCTCGCGCTCACCGATGACGAGGCCGCGATGATCATGGGTCATGAAATGGCCCATGCGTTGCGCGAGCATTCACGCGAGCAGTTGGCCAAGAGCCAGGCCACGAGCATGGGCCTGTCGCTGGGCGCGCAACTGCTGGGCCTGGGCGACCTGGGCAATGTCGCCGCCAAGCTCGGCACGCAGCTGCTGAGCCTGCAGTTCAGCCGCTCCGACGAAAGCGACGCCGACCTCGTGGGCCTGGAAATGGCCGCGCGCGCGGGCTACAACCCGCAGGCTGCCGTGACGCTGTGGGAAAAGATGGGCAAGGCGACGGGCGGCAGCGGCGCCGGCCTGGCCTTTCTCTCGACCCACCCCAGCGGCCCGGACCGTATCCGCGAGCTGCAGCGCAATGTGCCCAAGGTCGATGGCTTGTATAGGCAGGCGAGGAAATAAGGCCCCCACCGCGTTTTTCCTTGGGGGGCCGGCCATCCGGCGGCCCAAGGCAAAACCTGGATCGCACGCCGAGCGAGGCTCACCACGAACGGTTTTTCCCCGTTCACCCTGAGTCCTGAGCCCGTCGAAGGATCGAAGGGTCGGTCTTTTGAGCGTAGGCCACTCATCGCCGCTGTTTGCCCAAATCGGTCACTTTCTAAGTCATTGATTTATTTGGGGGGGGAAGCTGTTTCTTGAGAGCCTGTCGAAGGATGAACTGGCGCACTGGCCTAGGGTGGAGACACCCTTCGACGGGCCCGCCTAGGGAAGCTCAGGGTGAACGGCCATTAGCCATCCGTTTTCAAAAAATCGTGACTATGCGAGCGCTGTTTGCACAAAAATGGACATAGCTAAGTCATTGATTTATTTGAAAAAATCTGTTGCTTGAGCGCCTGCCTAGCCGGCCGCGTCGAAGGATGAACGCCACGTCCTAAAAAACGGGCGCCTCAGGTCCCACCGACGTAAGGGTTGCTCAAGCGCTCCCGCCCCAGCGTGCTTTCCGGCCCATGTCCCGGAATGAACACCGTCGCGCCGCCCATGGGCCACAGGCGCTCGGTGATGCTGGCGATCAGCTGCGCGTGGTTGCCCTGGGGGAAGTCGGTGCGGCCTATGCTGCCCGCGAACAGCACGTCACCGACGAACACGCGCTCGATCTGCGGCGCGTGGAACACCACATGGCCGGGCGTGTGGCCCGGGCAGTGGCGCACCTGCAGTGTTTCCTGGCCGATCTGCACCTGGTCGCCATCGTGCAGCCAGCGCGTGGGCGTGAAGCTTTGCGCGGGCGGAAAACCGAACATCGCGCTTTGCTGCGGCAGGCCGTCTATCCAGAACTGATCGCCTTCGTGCGGGCCGATGATGGGCAGCGCCAGTTCCTGGGCGAGTTCGCCCGCGCCGCCCGCGTGGTCGATGTGCGCATGGGTCAGCCAGATCGCGCGCAGCGTCAGGCCCAGGCGCTGGACTTCGGCCAGGATGCGCGGCAGATCGCCGCCGGGGTCGATGACGGCTGCGTCGCGGCTTGCGCTGCACCAGACCAGCGAGCAGTTCTGCTGGAAGGCGGTGACGGGAATGGTGAGGTATTCAAGCATGCGCAATGGTATCGCCCTCTTTGACTGCAGTCTGGATGGCTGTCTATGAGGGCGGCGCGGTCGGCGCGGCGGGAATCATCGCCGTCTGTGCACGGCCTCTAGACCGCAGCGGCCCGGCGCTGCGCCTGCTGCAATGCGACGCTTGTCTTGCCGTTCGGCAGGCCCCCTTCGGTCGCCCTGAGCGCCAGCTCGGTCGTCTGCTCGAAGTGCGCGCGCAGCAACGCCGTGGCACGGTCCACGTCGCGGGCCAGCACCGCCTCCACCATGGCGCTGTGTTCCGCCGGAATGTCGCGCGGCGCGGCGGCACTGCCCTGGCCGCTTGAGTCACCCGTGCCAACAGTGGCCACGGCCGAGATATAGCGGTAGCGCGTGAAGCGCTCGCGCAGATTGGCCGCCAGCTCCAGCAGCACGCGCGAGCCGCAGGCCGACAGCAAGGCGTCGTGAAACGCCATGTGCGCCTCGTCCCATTGGGCCGACAGGGTCACGGGCGCCGCGGTCTCGCGCATGGTCAGGCGGCTGAGCTGGTGATGGGCGGCCACCACGCGCGACTCCCACGCCACGTCGCCATGCAGCACCGACAGGCGCAGCGCCTCGGTCTCGACCAGCATGCGCGCCCCGGAGATGTCCATCAAATCCTGTGCCGAGGCGCTGGCTACCCTGAAGCCGCGCTGATCTTCCGCCTGTACGAAGCCGCTGCTGGTCAAACGCGAGAGCGCTTCACGCATGGGGATGAGGCCGGCCCCGTAGCGGGTGCACAGGTCCTTGATCAGCAGCTTGGAGCCCGGGGCGAACACGCCACCAATGATGTCCATGCGCAACTGCGCCACCAGCGAGGAGGTGCGGGTAGTGGGTGGGGGCGAAAGCGGTTCGGTGGCTGTGGTCATGGCGCGTGGCCAGCGTGGGCTGGGTACATCCTGCAAATTATAGGGTTTTCGTTAGCATATACTTTTAGTTGAAATATATATATTCTATCCATTCCTGCAACCGGACCATCCCATGAAGCTCTGCACATTCACCCTCCAAGGTTCCCGCCGTCTCGGCCTGCTTGACGGCGATCACGTGCGCCCCCTGCCCTCGGACGGGGCGCGCGATGTCGGCGATTTCGTGCGCCAGCTGGCCGCGGGCGCAAGCCGCGACGAACTGGTCGCCGGCGCAGGCCCGGCCGTGCCGCTGGCCGAAGTGCAGTTCCTGCCGCCCGTGGTGGCACCCGACAAGATCATCTGCGTGGGCCTGAACTACCACGACCACACCAAGGAAAGCGCGTATGCCCAGCCGGACTACCCCACGCTGTTCCTGCGGTTGACCACCAGCCTGTCGGCACACGACGCGCCCATCGTGCGCCCGGCCTGCAGCGACAGCCTGGACTACGAGGGCGAGCTGGCCGTGGTGATCGGCACGGGAGGCCGCCACATTCCCCTGGACAAGGCGCTGGACCATGTGTTCGGCTACTCGGTGTTCAACGACGGTTCGGTGCGCGAATACCAGTTCAAGACCCCGCAGTGGACGGTGGGCAAGACCTTCGACGCCACGGGCGGCTTCGGCCCCGCCGTGGTCACCGCCGACGAGCTGCCTGCCGGCGCACGCGGCCTGAAGCTGGAAACGCGCCTGAACGGCCAGACCGTGCAGTCCGCCAACACCGACGACATGGTGTTCGACGTGGCCACGCTGGTTCATGTGATCAGCGGGGCCATCACCCTGAGCCCGGGCGACGTGATCGTGGCCGGCACGCCGGCCGGCATCGGCTGGGCGCGCAACCCCCGCCTGCTGATGCGTGACGGCGACGTCTGCGAAGTGTCCATCGAGCGCATAGGCACGCTGCGCAACCCCATCGCGGACGAAGTGCTGCCCGCCACCGCGGCCTGAAACACCAAGCGAGGCAGCACGCAAGGCACCGCAAGGACAGGAGGCAAGCCTTTGGCGGCATCGGTCCCGGCGCCATGATCCATCTGCCCGGTGGGCCATGGGCGCGCAAGACCGGGGTGAAGCGCAATCGGCCCCTCCCAGCGGCTGCGCGTGTCCGCCATTGCTGCAACCACGAGAAAACCAAGAGGAGACAGAACGTGACGCATCCACAACTGGAACCATCAGCCCCCGCGCTCCTGCCCCGCCCGGCCGTCCACTCCGTCGACGAATTCGTGCTGAGCGTGCCCGACCTGGAGAGGGCGCGGCACTTCTACGCCAGCTTCGGCCTGGACGTGCGGGACGACGCCGGCGCGCTGGCGCTCCACACCCATGGCCACCCGCACCGCTGGGCGCGCGTGCTGCAGGGCAAGGGCGGCCCCAAGCGGCTCGAATGGATCAGCCTGGGCATATACGAGCAGGACCTCGCGCGCTTTGCGGCGCTGCTGCAGGAGCGCGGCATTCCCACCGCGGCCGTGCCCGAGGGTGCCGACCCGTCCGGCCTGTGGCTGCAGGGGCCCGATGCCCTGCCCATCCAGCTGCGCGTGGCGGCCAAGGTATCGCCGCAGGCGCCCGGCCCGCGCGAGTCGGCACCCGCGCCCGCCAACATCGGCCGCGCACCGAGCCGCAGCACCGCACCGGCCACCCGTCCGCTGTACCTCTCGCACATCCTGCTGTTCACGGCCGACGTGGCGCAGGCGCTCGATTTCTACACCGGCGTGCTCGGGCTGCAGTTGTCGGACCAGTCGGCCGGCATCATCGCCTTCCTGCACACGCCGCACGGCAGCGACCACCACCTGATCGCCTTTGCCAAATCGAATGCCGGGGGCCTGCACCACAGCAGCTGGTGCGTGCCCTCGCTGGACGCCGTGGGCATTGGCGCGCAGCAGATGGCCAACGCCGGATACCCCGACGGCTGGGGCCTGGGGCGGCATGTGCTGGGCTCCAACTACTTTCGCTACGTGCGCGACCCCTGGGGCAGCTTTGCCGAGTATTCCTACGACATCGACTACATCGCGTCCCAGGCGCAGTGGCCGGCGGCGGACCACCCGCCGGAGGATTCGCTCTACGTCTGGGGGCCGGACGTTCCGCAGGACTTCATCGTCAACCACGAACTGCCGCGCCCATAGCCTGCGGTTGGCTATGTCCGCTGGTGGAGCAGCTGGTGCGACTCACGCCGCAGCATGTCGCCGAAGTACTCCGCCGCAGGCGTAGGCGGCATGCCGGCGCGCGCCACCAGGCAGATCGGCGGCGCGGGAATCAGCTCGCACACCGGGATCTGCTGGACCATCCCGAACAGGGGGGACTGCGTCCACTGGATGGGCAGCACCATGAGCAGGTCGGAATAGACCATGGACGTGAGAAAGGTCAGGGTGGAGTGCGAACTCATCACCAGCCGGGGCGGGGGCAGGCCGTGCTGCATGAACAGCGGCCCGATCTCCTCCTCGGCCCTGTAGGTCACCGAACTGGTGATCCATTCCGCATCGACCAGGTCCCTGAGCGAGCGCGCCTGCGCCAGAGGATGTCCCTTGCGCCCGACAACCACGCGGGTGTTGTCGAACAGCTTTTCGACCACCAGGCCCGCCGCCGTGCCGACGGGCGCGGGGCCTACGTAGAAGTCCATGCTGCCGTCGAGCAGGCGGCTTTCGACGCGCGGGTATACCGCGTCCATGATGTCCAGCTTGACCTCCGGGTAGCGTTGCCGGAAGGCCCGCAAGGCGCCGGGGTACAGCGCCAGGTGGGGCACGCTGGACATGGCGATGGCCAGGTGGCCATGCACCTGGCCGCGCATCTGCTCGATCTCCTCGCGCGCGCGCCGCACGTCCTCCACGACGGATCTGGCCCGGCGCAGGAACACCTCGCCCATGGGCGTGAGCGCCACGCCCCGGCTGTTGCGCTCGAACAGCGCCACACCGAGGTCCTTTTCCAGCTCCTGGATGCTGTGGCTCAGCGCTGCCTGGGCAGCGCCCAGCTGGCGCGCCGCGCCGCGCAGGCTTCCGCGCTCGGCCACGGCCAGGAAATCACGCAAGGCATTGAATTTCATGGAATGGTTTGGTGATCGTAAATTTCGATCGGTGTGCGCATTTTGCCGTCTTTCATGATCTTCGGCTACTGCATACGATGGCCCTCATTCCCAGCTGCAGATTCAGAAAGCGAACCCCATGAAATCCGTTCAGGTCCTGATCGTAGGTGCCGGCCCCGTGGGCCTGGCACTCGCCATAGAGCTCGGCCAGCGTGGCATCCGGTGCCTGCTGGTGGAGCGCAACGACCGCGTGGGCTATGCCCCGCGGGCCAAGACGACCAATGTGCGTACCCGCGAGCACCTGCGCCGCTGGGGCATCGCCGACCAGTTGCGCGCCGCCTCGCCGCTGGGCATGGACTATCCTTCCAATGTGGTCTTCGTCACGCGCCTGGCCGGCTCCGAACTCACCCGCTTCGAGAATGCGATGTACTGCGCGCCGGGGCGCAACCCGCTGTATTCCGAGCATGCGCAGTGGATTCCGCAGTACACGGTGGAGGAAGTGCTGCGTGCCCATGCACAGTCGCTGCCCAGCGTGGAGCTGCGCTTCAACTGCGAGCTCACCGGCTTCGACCAGGACGAGGAGGGCGTGGACGTGCACCTGCATGACCGCACCGATGGGACCGACACCTGCGTGCGGGCGGACTACCTGGTGGGGTCCGACGGCGCGCGCAGCAAGGTGCGCGAGCTCATCGGTGCGCGCATGGAGGGCACGTACGGCCTTTCGCGCAACTACAACATCGTCTTTCGGGCGCCCGGGCTGGCCCAGGCCCACCGGCATGGTCCGGCCATCATGTACTGGCAGGTCAACAACGACCTGCCCAGCCTCATCGGGCCCATGGACCGGGGCGATACCTGGTTCTTCATGCCCACGCGGGTGCCCGAGGGGGTGAAGCTCTCCGACCTGGACGCCGCGGCCCTGATTCGCCAGGCCACGGGCATCGATCTGCCCTACGAGGTGCTGAGCAACGACGAATGGGTGGCCAGCCGGCTGATTGCCGACAAGTATGGCGACCGCCGCGTGTTCCTGGCCGGCGACGCCTGCCATCTGCATCCACCCTTCGGCGGCTATGGCATGAACATGGGCGTGGCCGACGGCGTCGACCTGGGCTGGAAGCTGGCTGCCCGGCTCCAGGGCTGGGGCGGGGATGCGCTGCTCGCCAGCTACGAGGCCGAGCGGCGGCCGGTGCACGAGTGGGTGATGGCCGAGGCCGAAGCCAACCATGCCGTGCTGGGCAACCAGCTGTCCGCCGCAGGGGTGGAGGACGAGACGCCCGAGGGCGAGCGCCTGCGCGCCGAGATCGGCGTGCACATCCAGGCCACCAAGCTGCGCGAGTTCGCCACGCTGGGCGTGGTGCTGGGATACCGCTACGAGGATTCGCCCGTCATCGTGCCCGACGGCAGCGCGGCGCCCGCGCGCGACTTCATCAACTACGTGCCGACCTCCCGCCCGGGCAGCCTGGCGCCGCACGCCTGGCTGCACGACGGCAGCTCCCTGTACGACCTCTTCGGCCAGGGGTTCACCCTGCTCGCGAAGCCCGAGGCAGGCAGCGCGGACCTGGACCGCGTGCGTGCGCAATGTGAAGCGGCGGGCGTGCCGCTCAAGGTGCTGCAGTGCGAAGAGGGCGGGGTCGCCAGCCTCTACCCGACCCGCTACACCCTGATCCGCCCGGACCAGCATGTGGCCTGGCGCGGCGACGACTGGCCGGGGCCGGACCTGCTGGCGCAGGTGACGGGGCGCTAGACGCGCCTTCCCTGAGCCGCCCCGCTGCCGAGGCGCAGACAGAGAAGATTTCGACCAACCCATCCAAGAAAAAACAGGAGACAAGACATGCCATCCATCACCCGCCGCACCGCCGGCCTCCTTGCCCTTGCGGCGCCGTTCATGGCCTGGGCCCAGCCCGCTGCGGACCAGCCCGTGCGCATCACCACGGTGTTCCCAACCGGCAGCGGGCCCGACGTGGTGGCGCGCATCGTCGGCGAGAAGCTGCAGGCCCGCTGGGGCCGGTCGGTGATCATCGACGCCAAGCCCGGCGGCGCCGGCATGGTGGCCATCAACGGGGTCAAGGGCGCCGCGTCCAATGGCAGCGAACTGGTGGTGGTGGATGTGGGCAATATGTCCATCAACCCCCTGATCTTCCGCAAGCTTTCCTACGATCCCGACAAGGACCTGGTGCCGGTCGCCGTGCTGTACAAGACGGCGTTCTTCGTCGCCGTGGGGGCGTCCAGCCCCTACAAGAATATCCAGGAACTGATGGCCGGGGCTGCCGACCAGCGCAAGCAGCTGACCTTTGGCTCCAACGCCGTGGGTGGACCGATACACCTGCACTCCGAGCGCCTGGCCCATGCCGCCGGCGTGGAGATGGTGCACGTGCCCTTCAAGGAGATCAGCCAGCTCTACGCGGCGGTGGCCACGGGCGAGGTGGACTGGGCCTTCGGCAGCATCGCCAGCGCGGGCCCGCTGGTGCGCGCCGGCAAGCTGCGCCTGCTGGCCGTGGCCGACCGCGTGAGGTCACCGGCCCTGCCCGATGTGCCCACCCTCGAAGGCGCTGGCGGCCCCAAGGACTTGTACGCCTCGACCTGGGTGGCGCTGATGGCGCCGCGCGGCACACCGGCGGCGACGGCGGCGGAGATCAACAAGGCCGTGAACGAAGCGCTGGTACTGCCGGACATCAAGGAGAAGTTCGCCAACTTCGGCTTCGTGCCCAGCCCGGGTCCGGTGCAGCAGGTGGTGGATCTCATGCAGGACGACCGGGCCCGCTACGGCGAAGTCGTCAAGCGCGTGAAAGTCTCCGTCGACTGAGCGCTGACAACCTCCGGGGCGCCGTGCGCCCTCCCGGCCGCCCACGCCCCATCGGCCGCTGCAAGAACCCCAACGCCATTCATAAAAAACGCAGACATGGACATGAACAAGCTTCTTCTTGTCACCACGCTGGGCCTGCTGGCCACGGCCGCCGGCGCGTAATCCTCGGTCACCCCCTTCGGCAACATCGATGCCGACATCGGCGCCAGCGCGCTGCCGGTGCCACAGCAAGGTCTGCACCAGGGGGCGCTGCGAGATCGATAATCCTGGGCGGATGCTTGCAAAATCGTGCAGCCTGTCTTGGCGCGCAGTGGAAAACATAATCCCGCAAGCCATTTCTGGCGGCGTCCAGCGCGAGCACATGATTATTCTGGTGCACCGCGCCGCTGCGGTTGATTTATTTCTGGTGCCAGTTTCTGCGATGGCCATTATCCAGGTCGCGATTAACACGCATCCGGTCTTCGAGTCGTGAGATAAGGGTCAATGCATTGACGGCGATAGGGCCGTTCTCAACGGTATCGCGGGTGCCGGACCTGGTTCCCTCTCGATGGCCTGCGCGCGCAGGATTTTGCATCATCCGGCGACGGAAACCGCACGCTGCCATTTGGCGTTGACAGGCCTATATGGCCGAGTACTAACGACGCCAGCAAGCTCTTTCTTCGGGAATATGATGGCGGCCCGGACGGCATGCAGCGAATTTCACGGCCTGGCACAGCCATGCGCACCAGAGAAAATTCGCTGCGGCAGCGTCGCTATATTCAACCAAACCATGCAAAAAAACCATATTTCAATCATGGCATTATCCCTTTGCTTCATGCAGGAGGAGCGCACGCCATGCATGCCTTAACCATTTTGCTTCTGGCTTTGCTGGGCCTGCCGCTGACCATTGGTGGCGGCTGGCTGCTTTCCCTTGCTGGCAGCCCCTTCTATCTGTTCAGCGGCCTGGTCGTTCTCGCCGTGACCGTGGGGCTGCTGGCGCGCAAGCGCTGGGCCACACCGCTGTATGCCGTCTGGCTGCTGGTGCTGCTGGCCTGGTCGCTGTGGGAAGCGGGCCTCTACTGGTGGCCGCTGGCGACACGCCTGGGCCTGCCGGTGATCATCGGCGTGCTGATGGCCATTGCGGCCATGCGTCGCCGTGCGCCAGGCGAAGGCCAGTTCACTGCCGGCTGGCCGGTGCTGGCCGCCTCGCTGCTCGCGGCGGTGGTGGCGCTGGTCGGCATTCCGCGCCACCTGCACGAAACCGAAGGCACGCTGGCGATGGACATCGTCAATCCCGACGCCAGGCTCGGCGATGGTGCATTGGCCGCTGGTGACTGGAACGCCTATGGCCGTACCCAGCATGGCCAGCGCTTTTCTCCGCTCCAGCAGATCACGCCGGACAACGTCGCCCAGCTCGACCTGGCCTGGCAGATCCAGACCGGCGATGTGCGCGGTCCCCAGGATGTGACCGAAACCACCTACCAGGCCACGCCGCTGAAGGTCAACGACACGCTGTACCTGTGCACGCCGCACAGCCTGGCGATCGCGCTCGATGCCGACACCGGCAAGGAACGCTGGCGCTTCGATCCCAAGGCCGGCATGGAGCCGCAACGCCAGCACCAGACCTGCCGCGGCCTCTCGTTCCACGGCAGCACGGCGCTGACCGCGGCGGCCCCTGCCGCGCAGGCTTCGTGCGCCAACCGCGTATTCCTGCCGAGCGCCGATGCCAAGCTGCACGCACTCGATGCGGCCACGGGCCAGCCCTGCGCCGACTTCGGCCGCAACGGTGCGATCGATCTGACCCACAACATGCCGTTCAAGCAGGGCGGCTACTACTACTCCACCTCGCCACCGCTGGTCGCGGGCGACGCGGTGATCATTGCCGGTGCGGTCAACGACAACTATGCGGTCAACTCGCCTTCGGGCGTGATCCGCGCCTACGACGCGCGCAGCGGCAAGCTGCTGTGGAACTGGGACTCGGGCAACCCGGGCAAGACCGCGCCGTTCGACCCCAACGATGCGAGCCAGACCTATACCGCGAGCTCGCCCAACAGCTGGTCGGTGGCCAGCGCCGACCTCGAACTGGGCCTGGCGTACTTCCCCATGGGCAACCGCACGCCCGACCAACTGGGCATGTTCCGCAACGCCGACGAGGAAAAGTACGCGACGTCGGTGGTCGCGCTCGACCTCGCGACCGGCCAGGCACGCTGGGTGCGCCAGTTCGTCCACCATGACCTCTGGGACATGGATTCGCCCGCCCAGCCGGTGCTGCTGGACCTCGACCTGGCCCAGGGCCGCACGCCCGCGATCGTCGTGCCGACCAAGCAGGGTGACGTCTATGTGCTCGACCGCCGCGACGGCACGCCGCTGCAGCAGGTCAGCGAGCGCGCCGCGCCCCAGGGCACGGAAATCCCGGGCCAGTTCCTGGCCGCGACCCAGCCGGTATCGGCGCTGAGCTTCGAGCCGCCCGCGCTGCGCGAGTCCGACATGTGGGGTGCGAGCCTGATCGACCAGATGATGTGCCGCATCGCGTTCAAGAAGCTGCGCTATGAAGGCCGCTACACGCCGCCGTCGCTGCAGGGCTCGCTGATCTATCCGGGCAACTTCGGGGTCTTCAACTGGGGCAGCGTGGCGGTCGATCCGCAGCGCCAGGTGATGTTCGGCATGCCGACCTACCTGGCCTTCGTCTCGACGCTGGTGCCTAAGGCCGAGATCGCCGGTCAGCAGACCAATACCGGCGAGCAAGGCCTCAACGAGAACGCCGGCGCCGACTACGCGGTCAAGATGCACCCGTTTCTTTCGCCTATCGGCGTACCTTGCCAGACCCCGCCCTGGGGCACGGTGGCCGCGGCCGATCTGCGTACCGGCAAGATCGCCTACCAGTACCGCAACGGCACCATACGCGAGCTGTCGCCCGTGCCGCTGCCTATCCGCGTCGGCGTGCCCGGCATCGGTGGTCCGCTGGTGACCGCCGGCGGCGTCGCCTTCCTGGGCGCGGCCGTGGACAACAACTTCCGCGCCTATGACCTGGCCAGCGGCAAGATCCTCTGGGATGTGCGCATTCCGGCCGGCGGCCAGGCCACGCCCATGAGCTACCTCAACAGCCAGGGCGAGCAGATGGTCGTGCTGGTGGCCGGAGGCCACGGCTCCATAGGCACCAAGGCCGGCGATTACGTCGTGGCGTACAAGCTCAAGAAGTAGGCGCGCCCGGTCCGCAACGCAAAAACGCCCTGTTCACAGGGCGTTTTCTATTCCGGCATCCGGCACGCCGGTCGCGTCACCGCGGGCTGCGCGCCGGAATCCAGCGCGCCATCATTGCCGCGGCCGCGAAAGCGAACGCACCCGTCGCGGCCACGCCCACGGACAGCGACACCGCGGCGGCCAGCAGCGCCACCAGGGCCGGGCCGGCCGTCGAGCCTACATCGGCCATGAAGCGCCAGGTGCCCAGGAAGTAGGCGCGTCCGTGGGGCGGCGCATGGTCGGCGCCCAGCGTCATGATCAGCCCCGAGCCTATGCCGTTGGCAAAGCCTATGGCCATGGCGGCGATCAGCAGGCTGGTGAAACCCGTGGTGAACGGCACCAGCATCAAGGCCAGGCCCATGATGATCATCGACGGCATCGCGACCCAATGCCGGCCCTTGACGTCCATGACCTTGCCCGCGGGGTAGAACAGCAGCATTTCGATGCCGCCGGCCAGGCCGTAGATCAGCGAGGCCGCGGCGGGCGCGAGCAGCAGATGGTCGGCCCACAGCGGCAGCACGGCCTGGCGCGAGGCGCGCACCGCGCTCACCAGCAGCACGGCGAAACCCAGCGTCAGGAAGACGCGGCGGTGGTCCTGGAGGATCGACAGCCAGGTGGTGCTGACCGGCGCCTGCCCTGTGGTCAGTGCGGGCTCCGGCAGATCGGGCACGCGCATGCCGATCAGCGAGGCGCAGGTCACGCCCGCGATGCCGACCCAGAAAGCGGCGGCCATGCCGTACGCATGGACCACGGTCGCGGCCAGGAACGGCCCGACGAACAGACCTATGCGCATCACGCCGCCCAGCGTCGACAGCGCCCGCGCGCGGTAGGTCGCGGGAACGGCGGCCGTGAGATAGCTCTGGCGCGCGATGTTGTAGACCGACTGCGACATGCCGACCATGAAGCAGCCCAGCGCAAACAGTTCCAGCCGGTGGGTCTGCAGGCACAGCAGCATGCCGGCCGCGCTCCAGAAGCCCGCGGCAATGATCGCACCGCGCTCGCCCCAGCGCATGGTGATGAACGAGGCGGGAATATTGTTGAGCAGCGAGCCCAGGCCCAGCAGGGTGACCATCAGCGCGGCCATGGGAATGCCGGCGCCGAGCTCGCGCGCCATCAGCGGGATCATCGGCAGGATCGCGCCTTCGCCTATGCCGAACATCAGCGACGGCCCGAAGGCGGGAAGCGCAATCGCGCGCAGGGAGAAGGGGCTGGAATCGAGTTCGTCAGTGGAGGACATGCAACGGTCGGGAGGAAATGACGGGCGGGCCGATCACCTGCCGAAGGTTCGGATACTACGCCGTTGAACGCGATCCGGCGCGCGCATGAAAAAAGCCTCCCGCTGCTTTCGCAGGGGAGGCTTTCGGCACGGAGGGTGCAACTGGGGGGCTTTGCCCCCCAGCGCGAGCCACACGCAGTGGGCGAGCGTGGGGGCCAGGTTTTGCCGCCGGGCCGCCCCAAGGCAAAACGCGGTGGGGGGCTTGGCCCCCCCAGGCGCAGCTACGCGAAGCAAGCGAGCGTGGGGGCCAGGTTTATACGCCCAGCTTCAACGCCCCCTTCATGATGCCCGCATGGCCGGGGAACGAGCAGAAGAAGCTGTAGTCGGTGCCGGCCTTGATCTTGGCGACGGGGATTTCGATGGTGGTGCTTTCGCCGCCGCCGATGACCTTGGTGTGGGAGATCACGCGGGCGTCGTCCTTCTTGACATAGTCGGCGGCGGCGCCGGCCTTCATGCCGTCGGCGTTGACTGCCGTGAGGTCGGCGGCGGTGGTCACGACCAGGTTGTGGCCCATGGCGGTCTTGGGCATCTTGCCCGTGTGCTTCAGGGTCAGCGAAAAGCTCTTGCATTCCTTGGGCACGGTGATGCTCTTGGTGTTGAACTGCATCATGTCGTTGGCTTCGACCGTGAGGGCGCAGCCGGCGGCAAAAGCGGGAGCAGCAGCGCAAGCGCTCAGCGCCAGGGCAGCGAGAATTTTCTTCATGATCAGAGATTCCTATGTATGTATCGACGTCCGGGTACCGAACCACGGTGCGGATGGGCCAAACCGACCATGTTGACCGCAACCCGCCCATTGATTCTAGGTAATAACCCCAGGTCGGGTGTAAGCGACGCTTCGCCCGCCGCAATGCGGGAAATGGCCTGCTGCAAGTGACGGTTTGGGGGGCGTACGAGGTCGGGGCACGCGCAGGCGATCCATGCCTACGTGCCCGCGGTCGCTTGTGCTTACCCCCTTGTCTTGCAAGCTTGCGCATACGCGCGGATCATTCCAGTCAACCGCTGAGCGGCGGGCGCCGCGCGACGGCCCAGGCGATGGCGGCGAACAGCGCGCCTGTGGCCAGCGCGGCCAGATCGAAGCCGGCCATGGCAGTGTCGTTCTCGGCCAGCGCCCGGGCCAGATGGCGCGCGCTGGTCAGCGCATTGAGCAGGGGCAGTCCCGCGAACAGGGCCGCGGCCAGCAGCGCCTGCTCCTTCCACGCGCGCGGCGGCGGGCGCAATGCGGCCCAGACGAACATCAGCAGCCAGGCCAGGAACAGGCTGTGGACTTCCCAGGCCGCGCGCTGCGCCATCGCGACAGGCAGCAGCCGATTGACCCAGAAGTAGGCGGCGATCGCCACCGGCAGGCCGATGACGATGGCGACATTGAGCCGCTCCACCAGCCACAGCCCGGCATGGCGTTCGCCGCGCTGGCGGCGCTTGCTCGTCCAGAGCACCATGCCGGTGGCGATCATCGCCGCGCCCAGCAGCCCCGACAGCACATACAGCGCGCGCAGCACCGGCGGCGCGAACAGGCCTTCGTGCAGCCCCAGCATCAGGTCTCTGAAGGCCTTGGGCGCCGATTGCCAGGCCAGGCGCTGCGCCAGGCGCTCGCCGCTCACGCCATCGTAGGCGAGGATGTTGGTCGCACGCAGCGGGCCCGCGGCAAAGTCGCCGACCACCTGGATGCGCGCATGGGCATCATGGGGGTCCTGGATCTCGAGCATGGCGACGGGCGCGCTGCCCCAGCTGGCGCGCGCGTCCTCGAGCACCTTGTCGAGCGGCACCAACGCTGCGGGCCGTCCCGCGGCATGGCTGGGCGCCAGCGGCGCAAACACTTCGCCGAGGAAGGCCTCCTGGCCGCTCCTGCCCGCGCCGTACCATGCGCTCGCGACCAGCGGCATGACCGAGAACATCACGAAGATCAGCCCCGAGTAGGTGATCATCAGCTGGAACGGCAGCGTCACGACGCTCGCCAGGTTGTGCGCGTCGAGCCAGGAGCGCTGGCCCTTGCCGGGGCGGAAGGTGAAGAAGTCGGCAAAGATCTTTCGGTGCACGATGACGCCCGTGACCAGCGCGATCAGCATCGCCAGCGTGGCGCTGCCGACGATCCATTCACTGACCCGCGCCGGCAGGTAGTGCAGGCGCCAGTGCATCTGGTAGAGCGTCTGGCCGCCCGCGGTGGCGCGCGTCGCTATCTGCTGTCCCGAATCCGGGTCCAGGTAGGCCGTCCCCGACGCAGCCGCGAACGCGGCTGCGGGCGCACCCCGCCACGACACGCGCAGATAGGGCTCGTTGCGGTCTATGGGCAGCGTGATGGTCCAGCGCCGCGCGTCGCCTGCATGGGTCTGCAGGAAGGTCTGTGCCTGCAGCAGCGCGGGCTCGGGCGCCAGCGGATAGCGCGCGGCGGGCAGCTCGGGCCGCATCCAGCGGTCGATCTCGGTGTCGAGATAGCCCAGCGTGCCGGTAATGAACATGAAGTACAGCAGCCCGCCGAACAGCAGGCCCAGCCAGGCGTGCAGCCAGGCCATCGCCGGGCGCAAGGGTGCAGTCAGGCGTGTCACAGCAACGCCCAGGCGACGCCGCTGCTCAGCAGCGCCGCAAGACCCAGCCCGGCCCAGGCCAGGGACGCGCTGCGCGCGGCAAAGGCCCAGATCACGGCGCCGGTGTAGATGAGAAAGCTCAGCTGCAGCGCGACCAGCACCGCGTCGGCGCGCGCCAGCGAGCTCGGCGCAACCAGCGCAACGATCGCCACGGGCAGAGTGCTTGCAAGCGCATAGCCGCCCAGCGCCGCGGCCACGCAGCGCGAAGCGAGGCGCCAGTGCGCGGCGCTCATGTCAACAGACCGGGGCCAAGGCTCAGAAGTCCGCCGACAGCGACACCAGCAAGGTGCGTGGCGCGCCAATCGTCAGGCCTTCGCGCGCCGCGGACTGCCAGTAGTTCTTGTCCAGCACGTTCTCGATGGCGGCACGGATGGTGATCGGCACATTGCCGCTGACAAAGCGGTAGCGCGCGCCGATGTCGTAGCGTGTCCAGCCCGGGATCTGCTGGGTGTTGGCGACATCCACATGCTGTGCGCTGGTGCGCAGCGCGCGCGCGGTGAAGGTCAGGCCGGGAACGAATGAAGTGTCCCATTCGCCGGCGACATTGAGCTGGAACCTGGGCGTCGCGGGCGCGGTGCGCCCGTCGTTGAGGCCGCCTTCGGTGCGCACCAGCTTGCCCTGGGTGTAGGCGCCGCCGGCAAGCAGGCGGAGGCCGGCAGCGGCTTCGCCCTGGGTGATGAGTTCCACCCCCCGGTTGCGCTGTTCACCGTCGGTGCGAAAGCGCAGGCTCACAGGGTCGAGGAAGCTGCTCGGGCGTTCGATCTGGAAGACGCTCAGCGTGCTCGCGAAGCGGCCGAAGTCGTACTTGGCGCCGAGCTCGATCTGCTTGGCCTTGGCCGGCGGAAACACTTGGCCGGCGTTGGACGCGCCCGACGGTGCGGTCGGCCCCTGGCTCAGGCCTTCGATGTAGTTGCCGTACAGCGAGAACGCGTCCGTCGCCTTCACGACCAGGGCCGCGACCGGCGTGACCGCCGACTTGTCGTAATGCGCGGTCCGGTTGCCGCTGGCGCTGTCGAAAGCCGATGTCTCGACCTGCTGGTGGCGTGCGCCCAGCGTCAGCTGGATGCGCCGGTCGCTGGACGAAATCGTGTCCGCGATCGCCACGCTGCGCAGCTTGGCGTCGCTGACTTTGGGGATGCCAGGCGCTGCAATGATGTCGGGTGGGGCAATGCTGCTGGGCGTGTGCAGATTGGAGAAGATGAACGAACCATTCTGGCGGCGCGTGCCCTGCTCGGCGTTCAAGGCGCTGACGCTGACCACCGCTGCATGGTGCAGCGCCCCGGTGTGGAACTCACCGCGCAGGCCGGCTTCGGCGGTCTTGGTGTCGACTTCTTCATTGAGCCGCGTCGGACGTCCCGCGATGTTGCCGACGCTGTCCTGCATCAGCCAGCTGGTCTGCAGGCTGCGAAAGTCGTACTGCATCGCGCCTATCGCGCCGAATGCGGTCACGCCCGGCGCGAGATCGACTTCGGCGCGCGCCATGGCCGAGAGCTCCCTGGCTTTCCAATAGGTCCACTCGGGCAGGAAATTGGTCGTGGCTTTGGGCACCGGGCCTATGGGCGTGCCCGACTCGGGCGGGAACAGCAGGCCGCTGCGCGCGTGCGTGAGGCGGTTCTGGTAGCTCAGGTCGGCCTCGAGCCGCACGCGCTCGCCCTGGTAGTCGACGCCCAGTGCAAACGCGTCGAGCTTCTCGCGCGAATGGTCCACGGGCGTGTCGCCCGAGCGCGTGAGCGCGTTGGCGCGCACGCCCCATTCCTTTTGTTCGCCGAAGCGCCGCGCAATGTCGAACTGCGCGCCGAACTGGCCGTCGGCTATGTATGACAGCGTCACGCGGTTCAGGGGTTCTGCGCCGGCGCGCTTGGGCACCAGGTTGATCGCGCCGCCGACGGAGCCCGCGGGCGCCATGCCGTTGAGCAGCGCATTCGGGCCGCGCAGCACTTCGACGCGCTCGACGCCGATCAGCGAACTCGCGTTGCGCGGCGAGATGCCGTAGAGGCCGTTGAACGACACGTCGTAGTTGAACAGCGTGAAGCCGCGGATATTGAACTCGTCGCGGCCCGCGCCGCGCGAATAGGTGTTGCGCACCGCGGGGTCGTTGACCAGCACGTCGCCCAGGTTCTGTGCCTGCTGGTCCTCGATCAGCTGGGCGGTGTACTGCGTCGCGCTGAACGGCGTGTCGAGCAGGTCGCGGTTGCCGAGCACGCCCAGGCGCCCGCCGCGCGCGACCTGGCCGCCCGCATAGGGCGCGGGCGCGCCGGTCGCGGAGTCCACGACTTGCACGACCGGCAGCGGCTGCACGCCGGAAGTTGCGGGCGCTGCCGGGCGCACGATCACCGAAGCGCCGTCTACCGTCGTTTCAAGGCCGCTGCCCGCGAGCAAGCGCGTCAGTGCCTGCTGTGTCGTCAGGCGCCCCGAAACGGCCGGCGCGGTCTTGCCGGCGACCAGCGCGGGCGGGAAGCTCAGCTGCAGATTGGCGACGCGCGCCAGTTCATTGAGCGCCTGTGCCAGCGGCTGCGCCGGAATCGAGAGCAGCGGGGTGCCGGCTGCGGCTGCGGCCGCGCCGCTCTGGGCCTGCGCGGGCAGCGCGAGGCAGGCAACAAACGTCGTGGCAATGGCGGCCACCAGGGTCAGTGGGGCAGGGTTGAAGCGCGCGGCAGGCATGGAAAGTGTCATCCTCGGTCGGTGGTCGTTGGCAGACGGCCTCGGGGGAGTGCGCGTCTGTTCCTGCCTATGAAGACGCGCCAGCGCGCGCAAACCTCAGGTCGAAAATGCAGATTTTCGAAAAATCTTCAGGGCCGGCGCAGCACGATCTCGCGCACCTCGCCTTGCGGCACCAGCCGCACCGGCAGCATCAGCGCCAGGCTGTCGACGAAGCGCGCGAATTGCTGGACGTTGTAGCTGCCGCCGACGCGCAGGTCGGCCACGGCCGGATCGTTGATGACCAGGCCCGTGCTGCGGTAGCGCTCGAACTCGGCCAGGGCCTGCGCCAGCGGCGTGTTGTCGAAGCTCACGCGCCCCGCGCGCCAGGGCGCGATGGCCGCGGGCGGGATCTGGGCCACGGGGCCGATATGGCCGCTGTCGTCACCCACGACCATCTGGCCGGCCAGCAGTTCCACCGCTGGTTCGCTGGCTTGGACACCGGTGGGGTCATTGCTGCGCGCCACGCGCACATGTCCTTCCTCGACCGAGACCACGGTGCGGCCGGCATCGAGGCCCGAGGCGGTGTGCCGCACCGAGAACCGTGTGCCGACCACGGTGATCTGCAGATTGCCGGCGCGCACATGGAAGGGGCGCTTGGTGTCGGAATGCACCGAGAACAATGCCTGGCCGTCCTGCAGCTGCACTTCGCGGCGGTCGCGAAACAGCTGCGCCTGCAGGCGCGTGGCGGTATCGAGCTGCAGCGTGCTGCCGTTGGCATCCGCATCCGGCAACGTGACCACGGTCTGCTGGCCGCGGTCGGTCGCAAACGCCTGCTCGAACGTGGGCAGCTTGCGCCAGCTTTCCACGCCCGTCCAGCCCGCACCGGCGATTGCCACGACCAGCAACGCAACGGCCGCGGGCGCAAGCCATGGACGCCCGTGCAAGCCCAGGCCCAGGCGGGCGCGCCAGTTGCGGCGTTCGGGCGTGGGCGGTCGCTGGGCGCGGCCCTGGAAACCGCGCCGGAGTTCGGCGACGGCATCCGCCGGCAACTGCCGGACCTGGCCCAGCGTGGCCGCCATGTCTTCGAGGGCCTGCGCATGCGCGGGCGAGGCGGCGAGCCAGGCCTCGAGTTCGGCCTGCGCCTGCGCATCGAGCCCGTTGCGCTGGCGCGCGGCCCAGGTCGCGGCGGCAAGATCGAGCGCGTCATGTTCCTGCGCGAAGGTCTCGAACGCGCGCGCCTGCGCCTCATCCCCGCAGGCAAGGACATGGCGATCGGAAGTGGGCAAGTTCATGGGGAGATCCAACGTCGGCAGCTTTGACTATAGACGCACGCGCGCGCCGATTCCCGCGCCACTAGGCCGCCGTGCGCGCGGGCGCGGGGCTGTCCTGGGCGCTGACGCTGCGCTCGCAGAGCTTGCAGGCCAGCATGCCGCGCACGATGTGCTTTTCGACCATGCTGACCGAAATGCCCATCCGCTGCGCGACCTGGGCATGGCTCAGATCGTCGAACACATGCAGCACGAAGGCTTCGCGGCAGCGCGGCGGCAGGCGGTCTATGGTGCCGGCATAGGCGCGCAGGATCTGCTGCGAGGCCAGGGCTTCCTCGGGCTGCAGATGCCGCGGCGCGCACGGCTGCTCGGCGTGCGGCATCGCGTCGAGGTCGTCGTGGCGCCGCACTTCGGCGCGCCGGTGGCGATCGACCAGCAGGTTGCGCGCGGTGCGGTAGAGCAGGGCCCGCACATCGAGGATGTCGCGCCCCGAATGCTGGGCGGCCAGCACGCGGGCGCAACTCTCCTGCGCCAGGTCGGCCGCCGTATCGCGGTCGCTCACCTGGCGTTGCAGAAAATGAAGCAGTTCGCGGTAGTAGCGCTCGAGCAAGGCACACCCTATGACGGCTGGATCGACCTGGGAGACCATGGCGGTGCAGACCGGCCAAGCCAACCAGGGTGATGGGAATTGTTCTTATTATCATCCAGACCGGGCAGGCGCCGCGCATTCCTCTCGGCGCGCTGTGCGCTGGTGCCGGTGTGGCGCTGGACGGTGTTGCGATCCTGGTCATCCTGTGGGCAGATCCTTGTCCAGCATGCAGTCGATGAAGGCGCGCAGTGCGGCGGGACAGTGGCGTCGGCTGGGCCAGACCCTTTACCAGGCCCATGCTGCAGAAGCCGCCAGGTGGCGAAGGTTCCTGGCTGACGGCGTTCCCTCTGCTGCGCGTTCATCCGTGTCGGATGCCATGCCGGCATGCATCGCAGGCGGATGCATCCGGATGGTCCAGCGTTGTCAGTCGGTCATGCTGATGCGCGCCTGCGCTGCAACGGTCCGCCAGTGCAGCAGGTCGGCGGCGACGAACTGTGCAAACTCCCTGCCTTTCAGTGGTGCGACCTCGAAACCCTTGTCTTCCAGTGATTTCCGAAACGCCGGGTCGGCCAGCACGGTCTCGATTTGGCTGGTCAGGGCGGTATTGACCGCCGCGGGCAACCTGGCCGGACCGGCGATGCCCCACCAGTTGACGACTTGCAGCCGTGGATGGCCTGCATCCCGGGCCGATGGCACGCCTGGCAGGCTCGCGCTTTGCCGGGTGTCCAGCACGGCCAGCGCGCGCACCTTGCGTTCAGCCACCAGCGGCGCCACCGTTGCAGGGCTGACGATGGACGCGTCGATGTGCCCGGCGCGCAGGTCATTCAGTACCTGCGACATGCCCTTGTAGGGAATGATGTTGAGCTCGATGCCTGTGGTGGTCTGCAGCAGCGCAGCCCCCATATAGTCGAGCGAACCGACCCCCGAGGTGCCGATACGGACCGAGCCCGGCTTGGTCTTGGCGAGGTGCACGAACTCTTCAAGGCTGCGCACCGGCAACTGCGCATTCACCACCAGCGCGAAAGGGCTGGTCGCGATGCGCGCGAGATACGTGAAATCGCGGTTCACGGCGTAGGGCATCGACGGCTTGATGGCCGGCAGGATGACCATGCCTGCCGATGCGCTCAGCAGGAGGGTGTTGCCGTCGGGCTGCGCCTTGGCAACGAGATCGGTGCCCAGCTGCGAACCGGCGCCGGGCTTGTTCTCGACGATCCAGGTGCGGCCGCTGCGGCGCCCCAGTGCGTCGGCGACGAGTCGGCCGATGGTGTCGTTCGATGCGCCCGGTGTAAAAGGCACGATCATCCTGGCTGTGGAGCCGGACTGCGCAATCGCGTTCACCCATGGCAAGGCGACCAACGCGGAGGCCGCGCGCAATACGTCGCGCCGGTCAAGATGTCGCGAGCGGTACCGACTGGTGAAGGACGTTGTCATGATGTCTCCTTTAAATGCTGCAGGACCAAGCGGTTGAACGCTTGCGGTTGCTCCCAATTGATCGAATGTCCGGCGTCGGGAACATGTGCATGGCGCTTGTCGGGCAGATGGCGCGACCAGGCA
Organism: Pantoea sp. 18069; assembly: GCF_902706035.1. Taxonomy (GTDB): domain Bacteria; phylum Pseudomonadota; class Gammaproteobacteria; order Burkholderiales; family Burkholderiaceae_C; genus Comamonas. Next base: position 154,707 of record NZ_CACSJA010000003.1, read on the forward strand.
TGCATCAAGGCCGGGGGGGCCAGTAGATCGGCGCCGGCGGTCATGATCAGCACGGGCAACCGTATCTGCGCAATCTTGGCGAAAGTGTTGGGCGTGCGCATGGGTTGCGCAGGTGCATCGGGATGGCGGGCCGAATGCTCCATGGCAGCAAAACGTGCCAGGCCTTCAGGGTCTGCGGCGCGGTAGGCCACACCGACCTCGCGATAGATGCGCAGTTTGGGATCCTCCAGGCCGGGCACCGCGATACGCCTGGAGAACTCGTCCATCTCTTTTTCATGGAACTGGCCGTTGCTGGCGGCCACCACCATGCTGATCAGCCGCTCGGGGTGCCACGCCGCGTAGTCCAGTGCGACGAAGCCGCCGCCGGCAATTCCGATCAGATGAAAGCGCGGCAAGTTCAGATGCTGAACGAGTGCTTCAAGGTCATCGGCGACCGAGCCAGGCTGCGGGCCTGTCGCCGCGTTGACACGGCTTTTGCCCCAGCCGCGACGGTCGAAGGCAATTGCCCGGTAGCCGGCCTGCGACAGGGCGTCGATCTGCAGTTGCCAGCCCGTGACGGTGCCGGTATTCGCATGCAGCAGCACAACCGGCGTGCCGCTGCCACCCGAATCGATATACCAAAGGTCGACGCCGGGCAGCGTCACGTAATGGCCGGGGCCGTATGGGACGGGTGGTGGACTGGAGGGCATGAGGGCTTCGTTTCCAGGTTCGTCAGAACGCATGGCGCATGCCGACAGCGAGGAAGCTGGTGGATGCGCCTGGCGTGACCCCCGAATAGGCGGTGCTGGCGTCCGAGACCCCATAGCTCGACAGTCGCTTGTTCGACAGCCGCGAGTAGCCGGCGTAGACGGTGGTGCGTCGCGACAGTGGGTGGAGGTAGTTGATGCTCCACTGGTCGGCGTCGAAGTTCGCCGAGGTCCGGTCGTCGTATCTCTTGAAGCTCGCGTTGATCGAGCCGATGCCCGCCTTCACCGAGCCGCCAAGCAGATAACTGCGGTAATTACGACTGAAGAAGCTGGATGGATTGGACGGCGCTGCAAGGGTTCTGCTGCCTTTCCAGGCGCCGTCTTGTGCTATGCCGACGAGGCTGAAACGGCCAAAGTCGTATTTGGCGACCAGTGTGGTGGCGCGGTCGTCGTTGTTGTCGGTGGTGTTGGACACCCGTGTGTGCGAAAGACCGACGAAGGCAGCGCCCTGCCTGTAGATCAGGTTGAAGCCTTTGGCGTCTGCGCCCCGTTTCGCATGGGGGGACGACTGTTCGCCAGGGGCAATCTGGGCGCGCATGGAGAAGCCGGCGTAGCTTGGCGAGAGGTAGACGAGCGAGTTGTTCACACGTCCCGACGTGGTGGTCGGGGCACCGGACCAGATGGTACTGCTGGCCGTGCCGATGCCCAGGCCCATCGGGTCGACCGGCTGAACGACGTAGAACGTGGTGCCGTAATCTCTGCCCATTTCAATGGCTCCGGCGGTGCCGCGCAGGCCGACCAGCGCCTTGCGGCCGAAGGCGCGGCCTCCCTGGCCAATGGCGCCGTCATCTGTGTTGAAGCCCATTTCGAGGGTGAAATAGGCGCGCAGACTGCCGCCCAGATCTTCTGTGCCACGAAAGCCGAGACGGCTGCCGGAGAGGCAACCGCCGTTTAACATGCTGCGCGATGCAGCCCCCAGATCTGAGCGGGCGACGCATGCGTCGACGATGCCGTAGATATTCTGCGACGAGCTGGCCTGGGCTGGCACGGCCTGGAAGAGAAATCCGGCGGCGCATATAAGGCCTGCAGCCGGGCGTGAACGGTGAAATTGCATGTTGTCTCCTGCTTCTTGTGATGAACCGCCGTGCTGCATGGCTGGATCTGCGGCGGCTACGCAGTGTCATCTCGCATTGCGCGCGTGCACAGGTGGCTGCAGGTCAAAGCTGTTATGCATGTGAGGTCACGTCGGCTGCGCATTGCCTGTCCGGGCGAGGCAAAGGAGAGCGCGCGTTGGCCGTGTGCCAAGCCGCGGGGCGGCCCGCGACGCAGCAGGCGCAGGTGTTTCGCGGGGTCAACGGCAAGGACTTTCGTCAGGGCCGAAGTTCTGCGTGGGCTTTGGTGTCACCGCGGTGGGGCGACGGCTGGGGCCCCTCAAAAGCCGTGGCAACGTGCTGCTGGCGCTGCAGAAGATGAAGCAGTTCGCGATAGTAGCGCTCGAGCAGGGCACACCCTATGTCGGTTGGAGCGACCTGGGAGGCCATGGCGGCAAGGCCGCGGAACGGCCGCCTTCACCACGACGTTGAGAATTGTTCTTATTATCATCCAGACCGGGCAAGCGCCGTGCATTCCTCTCGGCGCGCTGTGCGCTGGTGCCGGTGTGGCGCTGGACGGTGTTGCGATCCTGGTCATCCTGTGGGCAGATCCAGATCCTTGTCCAGCATGCAGTCGATGAAGGCGCGCAGTGCGGCGGGACAGTGGCGTCGGCTGGGGTGGTACAGGAACAGTCCCGGCCGGATGATGGCCCAATCGGCAAGGATTCGTACCAGCTGTCCTTGCGCGAGATGCGCATCGACGCGCTCGCGGTCGAAGGCATAGGCAATGCCCAGCCCTTGCAGCGCGGCGGCGACCCCGGTGTCCGCATCATTGGTGACCAGCGGCCCTTGCGCCTCCGCTTCGATCCGCTGTCCTTTTCTCTCGAACTCCCAGCGGTAGGCGCGTCCATCGGCCTGAAGCCGCCAGTTGATGCAGGCGTGGCGGTGCAGATCCGCGGGCGATTGCGGTGTGCCGCGGCGCGCCAGATAGTCCGGCGACGCGACGGCAACCATCCTCACGTCCGGCGTCAGGCGCACGGCAATCATGTCCTTCTCCAGCCGTGCGCCCACGCGGATGCCGGCATCGAAGCGGCCGGCAACGATATCGTTCAGGCCATCGGTCACCACGATGTCCAGCGCCACGTCCGGATGCGCGCGATGAAACCGGCCCAGCCGTGGCGCGATGACCTGCCGGGCGGCCATGCCCAAGGTGTTGATGCGCAGCGTGCCGCCGGTCTTCCCGGCGGTCGCACTGGCTTGGGCCACGGCCTCGGCCATGTCGCTGAACAGCGGGGCGATGCGCGCGTACAGCTGCTGCCCGGCGGCGGAGGGCGCCACGCTGCGCGTGGTGCGGTTGAGCAGCCGCGTGCCGAGCCGGGATTCGAGCAGGCGTATGGTCTGGCTCAGCGCCGAAGGCGAAAGCCCCAGATGCTCGGCTGCGCGCGCGAAGCTTGCGCGCTCGACCACCGCGACAAACGCCTTCAGTTCGGTGAATTCCGATCCGCGCATTCTGTATCTTTCTCTACATAGTCCATGAAGATTCTAGAGGATTCTCTAATTTCTTCGGCGCGCGCATCCTGAGGACTCCATCACCAAGGAGTCTTCGCCATGAACACCCTGAGCCTTCCCGAGCCGATTGCCGCCTACTTCGCGGCCGAGAAACAAAACCCCGAAGCCCTGGCGCGCTGCTTCACGGCGCAAGCCAGCGTCAAGGACGAAGGCCATACCCATGCCGGTCTTGGCGCCATCAAGGCGTGGAAGGCGGCGACATCGGCCAGGTACACGTATACGACGCAGCCGCTTGCTCTGCAGAGCGATGCGCATTCTCAGGTCGTGCACGCGCGGGTGAGCGGTAATTTCCCCGGCAGCCCGGTCGATCTCCGGTATCGCTTTCGTCTCGAACGCGGCCTGATCGCGTCGCTGGAGATCACGGCATGAGCTTCGATCTGCAACTCCAGGGACTGCGGGCGCTGGTCACGGGCGGCACCAAGGGCGTGGGCGCGGCTGTCGTTCAAGGCCTGCACGCCGCCGGCGTGCAGGTGATGGCCGCGGCGCGCTCCGTACCCGCGCAATCGACCGGGGGCGTATTGCATGTCGCCGCCGATCTGTCGACGGCAGACGGCGCAGCCGAGGTGGCGCGGTCGGTGCTTGCGCGTTGGGGCGGGGTGGACATCCTGGTCAACGTGCTTGGCGGCTCCAGCGCGCCGGGCGGCGGCTTTGCGGCCCTGGATGATGCGCGGTGGTTCGAGGAGCTGAACCAGAACCTCATGCCGGCCGTGCGTCTGGACCGCGCCCTGCTGCCCGCCATGCTGGCGCAGGGCTCGGGCGTCATCGTCCACGTCAGCTCGATCCAGCGCCTGCTGCCGCTGCCGGAATCGACCACCGCCTATGCGGCGGCCAAGGCCGCCTTGTCCACCTACAGCAAGGCGTTGTCGAAGGAGGTGACGCCTAAGGGCGTGCGCGTGCTGCGTGTCTCGCCCGGGTGGGTGGAGACCGAGGCCGCCGTCGCGATGGCCGAGCGCCTGGCCAGCGCGGCCGGCACGGACTACGCGGGGGGCAAGCAGATCATCATGCAGTCGCTGGGCGGCATTCCGCTGGGCCGGCCGGCCAGTCCGCAGGAAGTCGCCGACCTGATCACCTTTCTGGTCTCGCCGCGCGCGGGTTCGATTTCGGGCTCGGAGCATCTGATCGACGGGGGCACCGTTCCGACGGTCTAGAACCCGCGCAGCGGTGCGTCAAAGCGTGAAGTCGTAATCCACCGTGATCGGCGCATGGTCCGAGAATTTCACATCCTTGTAGATATGCTCGGCGCGCGCCAGCGTGGCCATGGCCGGCGTCGCGAGGTGGTAGTCCAGGCGCCATCCGACATTGTTCGCATAGGCCTGGCCGCGGTTGCTCCACCAGGTGTAGCAGGCGTCGGTGGTGTCGGGGCATAGGTGACGGTAAACGTCAATCAGGCCGCCGGTGGGCTCGCTTGTGTGCAACAAAGTTGTCATCCAGCTGCGTTCCTCGGGCGTGAAGCCGCTGTTTTTCTGGTTGCTGCGCCAGTTTTTCAGGTCGTTGTTCTGGTGGGCGATGTTGATGTCGCCGCACAGCACGAATTCGCGCTCGCCTTTCATGCGCATCAGGTGGGTGTGCATTTCGGCGAGAAAGCGGAACTTCGCGCCCTGGCGCAGTTCGCCCGACGAGCCGCTGGGAAAGTACGAGCTGATGATGGACAGCTTGCGCGTGGGCGTGTCGAAGCGCGCCTCGACATAGCGGCCTTCGGCGTCGAACTCGGGCGAGCCGAAACCGATGACCACGTCGCTGGGTTCGTGCCGGCTGTAGATGCCCACACCCGAATACCCCTTTTTCTCGGCAAAATGGAAATGCCCGCGCAACCCGGCGAGTACTTCGAAGCGCCCGGCTATATCGGCGGCCTGGGCCTTGACTTCCTGCACGCAAATACAATCCGGCGCAGTGGCCGCGATCCAGGACTCGACGCCTTTGGACGTGGCGGAGCGGATGCCGTTGAGGTTGAGGCTGGTTAATTTGAACAAGGATGGATCCAATGGTGATAGGTGACGCGCGTCAGGACGACAAGAATCTTTTGGCGCAGGAATTTGTGCGGTTTGCCGTGGACGCAGGCGTGCTGCGCTTTGGCGAATTCAAGACCAAGGCCGGGCGCATGAGCCCGTATTTCTTCAATGCGGGCCTGTTCGATGACGGCGCCAAGATGGGCCGGCTTGCAGAATTCTATGCAAAAGCGATTTTGGCCAGCGGTGTCGAGTTCGACATGGTCTTTGGCCCGGCCTACAAAGGCATTCCGCTGGCGGCGACCGTGGCCGTGGAACTCGCGCGCCAGGGCCGCAACGTGCCGTTCGCCTACAACCGCAAGGAAGCCAAGGACCATGGCGAAGGCGGCAGCCTGGTCGGCGCCCCGCTCAAGGGCCGGGTGCTGATCATCGACGACGTGATGTCGGCGGGCACGGCGGCGCGCGAGTCGATCGCCTTGATCCAGGCCGCGGGTGCGATTCCCCATGGTGTGGCGATTGCACTGGACCGCCAGGAAATGGCTACCGAGAACGGCCGGGACGTGGCGCACAGCGCGGTGCAGTATGTGCGCCACCAGCTGGGCATGCAGGTCTGCACGATTGCCAACCTGGCCGACTTATTGCTCTATCTGGACCATGGCAGTGGTGATGCAGGACAATCGATGCAGGAACACCATGCGCGCGTGCTGGCCTACCGCCAGCGTTACGGGGTCAACGACAAGGGGTAATCCGGTTCATGCATTCGGTGTCCATCATCGCGGGGGTCTGGGGGGCGACGGCCGTGGCCGCGGCGTTCGCCTTGGTGGCCGCTCCGGCGATGGCGCTCAATGTGCCCGAGACCGGCATCTACAGCTGCACCGATGCCCAGGGCCGGCGGCTCACCGCCGACCGCCCGATTGCCGCCTGCGTGGACCGTGAGCAGCGCGTGTTCGGCCCTTCGGGTGTGGAGCGCGCACGCGTCGGACCGACGCTGACCGAGGCCGAGCGCGAAGCGCTGGCCGTGCAGCGCCGCCAGCAGCTGCAGGCCGAGCAACGCGCCAAGGACGAAATCCGGCGCCAGCGCGCGCTGGCCTACCGTTATCCCGACAAGGCGGCGCACGATGCCGAACGCATGGCGGCGATCGCCCAGATCGACGATGTGGCGGCGCTTGCGCACCGGCGCGTCGACGTGCTGCGCACGGAGCGCCGCAAGCTCGATGCCGAAATGGAGTTCTACGCCAGGGACCCGGCGCGCGCCCCGGCGGCGCTGCGCCGCCAGATGGTACAAAGCGACGAGGCGCTGGCCGAGCAGGCGCGCTATCTCGCGGCCCAGGAGCAGGAAAAGCGCCGCGTGCACCAGCGTTTCGACGCCGAACTTGCCCAACTGCGCCAGCTGTGGGCCGTGGACCGTTGAGTTATCCATAGCACTTGCCAATCCCCTGCCGCGCAGCCGCACAGGGGGTGTTTTATTTCTTGCGCTGCTGCTCGGTCCTGAGCAGGCGCAGCACCAGCTGCAGCATGAAGGCCCCGCCCCAGGCAATCGCGCCGATGAACAGCGCGAGCGACACCAGCGTGTCGGTGCTCATCAGCTGGGCGAGCGCCGCGTCGGTCAGGAAGCGCCCATAACCCGTATAGGCGGCGTAGCCCCACCAGGCCAGGGCGCCCGCGGCATAGCTCCAGGCGAGCCGCCGCGCCGTGCGCCCCTGGGACGAGTCCGCGGCCACCGTCACCGCCGTGCGCTGCACGCGCCAGACGGCGGCGAGCGTGATGAACAGCGCGGCCAGCACCGAGGCATAGAGCCGGGCAAAAGGGTATTGAGACCAATCCATGGGGCAAGAGCATAAACGCTGGCGTAGCCCCCACAAGGTGCTGTGTGTCAGGGCGTGCCTTGTGCTTCCTGCTGTGCGGTCAACCAGCGCTCGAACGCCTGGCGCATATCGGCGCCCAGCAGGTGCTGGAAGCTGCGCTTGTCGCTGAGGTACATGCAGTGGCGTATCACTTCATACGGGCTCATGGCGTCGCTCGGGTGCAGCAGCTCGAACTGCTTCTTGTAGTCCTTGACGGTGCTGATGTGCGTGCGCATGCTCTGGTTGAAGCCGGTGCGCGTGAGTCCTGGGCGGAAGCTGTTGATTTCCTGCGTGAAGCTGTCGACCTTGTGCGGCGTGAACTCGAAGCCGTTGAAGAAGTGGTTGGCGATGCGCAGAAAGCCGAAGGCATCGAGCTGCTGGCCGCGCGTTGCCGAAGGTGGGCTCGTGGGCGCGGGGCCGCCGCCGTCTTCGTCGTCCGGTGAGGTGCTCGAATGCGCTGGCGGGGCGCTGGGCTGCTCCTCGGCTTCGAGTTCCTCGTAGGCGTTCGGGCTTTCGGCCTCGGCCAGCTCCTGGGCCGTGGCGTCGCGGATTTCGCGGAATTCACGGTCGGCAAGCTCGAACAGCGCGGCCAGGGTGTTGATGCGGCGCTTGAGGCTGCCGGGAATCGATTTCTTGTACTTGATCTGGTGATCGAGCACGCTCCACGAGTCCTGGATGATGGTGCGGATCTGCACTTCGATGCGCGAGTCGGCATAGGACGCGTACTCGGGCAGGCTGCGGCGTGTCGCGCCCAGGCGCAGGTCCAGGTGCAGGCCCTTGTAGCCGAACTCGCCTTCGGTGCTTTCGAGCGAGGCCGACTTGTCGGTGGTGTCTATGACTTCGAAATGCTCGGACAGCACTTTCTTGACGCGGTGCACTTCGTCTTCGTAGAGGCAGACGATGCGCAGGCCGATCAGGTCGGTCACATGCTCCTGGATCGAATAGGGCTGCTGCGCGCTTTCGAGCGCCAGCAGGTATTTGCTCTGGAACTTGTGGATGCACTCCTCCCTGTCCTTGACGCGCGCTTCGATCTTCGACAGCTGCAGTCCGGGAACCTGCTTGAGCAACGAGCGTGCCAGCGCCGCGAAAGTCTCCTTTGCCTCGTCCAGCGTATCGAGGTGCTGGTCGTAGAACTGGCGAAAGAGCTTTTTCTCAAGCTTGAAATCCAAAGAGGGCATAGAAAAGGGGGATCCTGGGAAAAAAGGAGGCGGGTCGCGGCGCTGGGCGGCGACCCGTCGGGGCGCAAGCCGGGGGGGCGTGCGCGGCGTACGGTATCAAACCGTGCGCCAGACTGTGGCGCAGCGGCTGCCTTGCGCCGGCAGGGCGTGGATGCCCAGCACCGAGGCGTGGCGCTGGAGCTGTTCCTCGATCAGCGCAACCTCTTCGTCGGAGGCCACGCCCTGGCCGTATTCGCGGGCGATGCCGGCGGCGGTGAACGAGGATGCATCGAACTTCTGCACGATGTGGCGGAGCTTGTCGAGATCGAGCTGGGCAATGGTGGTACTCATGGCTGTGTCCCTTTCTGTCATCGCAATCAAACCCGTTGCGGCCTGGCGCATGCCGGCCGCTTCACCAGCATAGTGTAGGCCACTGCGGGCAGTGCCGGGAGGCCTGGCCTGGCAGACGCGGTAGGCGACGGCGCCTGACACCTGGGCAAGCAGGCGATGGCCCGGAAGGCCGCAACCTCATTGGGCTTGTCGGCGCGCAGGAATCGGCGGGGGTTTTGCGGATGGGCCGTGGCGCCAGGTGAACAGGCGCCGGCCCCATCCACCCATGGGACAGCGCGCGCCGCACCGCTGTGAGGCGGGCGGTGCCGTTACTCGGTCCTGGCCAGTTCGTCCATGAGCGCTTCACGGACCAGCGATGCAATGCGGCATGCCAGTTCACCGCTGACCTGCCACTCGGCATGGTTGACGGAAACCACAAAGCCATGCGCCATATCAGGTACATGGCGGCTCAGGGCGTAACAGATCGCCTGCTCACGCAATCCGGCCAGACGGGCTTGAGGCACGGAGGCCGGACCTTCCAGGACCTCTGCGTCCGGGCCGGGCGTCCGCATGCCTTGCTGGGGGCGATGAAGGGGGGCGAAGAATGCGGACATACGGATGCTCCTGATAGCTGAACGTAAAACGGGTGCGTGAAGTACCGGGTCCGTTTTCTCGATTCGCATATGTCGCCGCAACATCCATGCCACCCGATTGCGGCGCGTTCCCGCGCCTGGGGGTTTGGCTAAGTCATTGATTTCAATGAAGTATTCCGTTTCTTGCGAAGTGTGGCCCGCCACAACGTTACGTCTCCTGTCACGTAACCTGGGGGTAACGTCGGCGCTGACCTGGTCACATGAACCCTGGTCCAAGGCGTGTTCACGCCAGAGGATCCCTAGCGCAGCGCCAGCAGTGCGCGGATCACGTCGGTGCGCGTGATCAGGCCCGCGAGCTGCGTGCCGCGCAGCACGGGAATGAACTGCACCCGGTGCTGGGCCAGCGTGCCCAGCAGCTCGCCCAGCGGCGTGGCTTCCTGGACGCGGATTTCGGGCGCGCGCATCAGCCGGTCCACCGTGGCCGCCGGTGGGCGCACACGCAATAGCTGGCGCCAGCGGCTGCGGCGGTGCCCCTCCCAGAGCCAGTCGAACAGGTCCGAGCGCAGCAGCAGGCCCAGCAGCTCGCCTTGCGGCCCGACCACGGGCAGGCTTTTGACCAGATGGCGATGGAACAGATCGGCGACGGTTTCCAGCGAATCCGTGGGGGCGACGGTCAGCAGCTTGGCCGACATCACTTCGCCGCAGGTCACGGCCGCAAAGCGGCGCTGGATGGCTTGCTCTTCCGCCGCGGCCAGCAGCGCGCCCAGGTCGTCGGGGCTGAGGTTGTAGGACTGGTCGAAGCGCGTGAGCAGCGCCGTGAGATCGTCGTTGCTCAGCGCCAGGCGCCCCGCGGCCGGCGTGCGCGCCTGGGCGGGCGGCGTGTGGCGCAGCGGATAGGTGCGCCGCGTCGCGCGGTGGTAGGCCAGGCCCGCGAGCACCAGCGCCAGGGTCAGCAGAAAGACCGTCGCCACCAGATGCCAGCCCAGCGGCACCAGCGTAGGCGCGCGCAGCACGACCAGCAAGGCCATCGCGCCGCCCGGCGGGTGCAGCGCGCGGCACAGCAGCATCACGGCGATCGCGCCGCCGACGGCGAAGGCTTCGGGCCAGGGACTGGGCAGGGCGGGCAGGGCGCCCAGCAGCAGCAGCGCCCACAGCGCCGACAGCGTATTGCCCATGATCGCCGGCCAGGGCTGGGCCAGCGGGCTGTTGGGCACGGCAAACACCAGCACGGCGCTTGCGCCCAGCGGGGCGAACAGGAACAGCAGGCCGCCGGCCGCACCGATCCAGACCAGCAGCCCGGACAGCGCCAGGCCCAGGGCCGCGCCCAGCGAGCTGTGCAGCAGTTCGCTGCCCGAAGGGCGCTGGGCCAGGGGCCCCCAGCTGCCCAGGATGCGCGTGAGAGATTGCATGAGATGTCAGTTGTCGATGGTGCTCGCGCGACCTACAGCCCAGGAAGCTAAGGCGTCCCAACTCAGTGGCAGTCCATCGTGGGCTGCCGCGTCAGCAGTACAGACGCTGCTTTCGCTTGGTTTGCGGCTTACGAAACTGGCGTGCCCCAGCCCAGAGACATCGAGCAAGGGCCGCCCCGCAGCGAGGATGTCGTCCCCCCGGGGGGGAAGCGGCGCAGCCGCTCAGGGGGGGGCCAATTTAGTTTTCAGCAGTTCGTTGACCTGGCCAGGATTGGCCTTGCCCTTGGAGGCCTTCATCACCTGGCCGACCAGTGCGTTGAAGGCCTTGTCCTTGCCCGCGCGGTACTGCTCGACGTTGCCGGGGTTGGCGGCGATGACTTCGTCGATGATGGCTTCCAGCGCTGCGCTGTCGTTCATCTGCTTGAGGCCCTTGGCTTCGATCACCGCGTCGACGTCCCCGGACAGGCCGTCCCCGGCTTCGCCGTCCCACAGCGCCTCGAACACCTGGCGCGCGGCGTTGTTGCTGATCGTGCCATCGGAGATGCGGGCGATGAGCGTGGCCAGCTGGGCGCTGCCCACCTTGGCGTCGGCAATGCCGATTTCCTCGGTGTTCAGGCGGCGCGAGATTTCGCCCATGATCCAGTTCGACGCCAGCTTGGCCTGGCCACAGGCCTTTGCCACGGCTTCGAAGTAGCTGGCCATGTCCTGGCTCTGGGTCAGCGTGGTCGCGTCGTACTCGGGCAGGCCGTAGTCGGCGACAAAGCGCGCGGCGCGCTGGCGCGGCAGCTCGGGCATGCCGGCGCGCACTGCGTCGACCCAGCTTTGCGCGACCACCAGCGGCGGCAGGTCGGGGTCGGGGAAGTAGCGGTAGTCGGCCGCGTCTTCCTTGGTGCGCATGGCACGCGTTTCGCCGGTGTCGGGATTGAACAGCACGGTGGCCTGCTGGATGCTGCGGCCGTCCTCGATCTCCTCGATCTGCCAGCGGATCTCGTAGTCGATCGCCTGCTGCATGTTCTTGAAGCTGTTGAGGTTCTTGATTTCACGGCGCGTGCCCAGCGGCCCGCCGGGCTTGCGCACGGAGACGTTGGCGTCGCAGCGAAAGCTCCCTTCCTGCATGTTGCCGTCGCAGATGCCTATCCAGGTCACGATCTTGTGCAGCTCGCGCGCATAGGCCACGGCTTCCTCGGTCGAGCGCATGTCGGGCTGGGTGACGATTTCCAGCAGCGGCGTGCCGGCGCGGTTCAGGTCTATGCCCGACTGGCCGATGAAGTCCTCGTGCAGCGACTTGCCCGCGTCTTCTTCGAGGTGGGCGCGTTCCAGGCGCACGGTCTTCTTTTCCTCGCCGAGGAAGAACGACACTTCGCCGCCCTGCACGACGGGAATTTCGAACTGGCTGATCTGGTAGCCCTTGGGCAGGTCGGGGTAGAAGTAGTTCTTGCGCGCGAAGATGCTGCGCGGCGCAATCTTCGAGCCCAGCGCCAGGCCGAGCTTGATGGCGCACTCGACGGCCTTCTTGTTCATCACCGGCAGCGTGCCGGGCAGCGCCATGTCGACGGCGCAGGCCTGGGTGTTGGGCTCGGCGCCGAAGGCCGTGGCCGCACGGCTGAAGATCTTCGACTGGGTCGCGAGCTGGGCATGGGTTTCGAAGCCGATGACGACTTCGTAACCGTGAATGAGTTTGGCGGTCATGGGTAAGTGGTTCTCCCGGCGTGATTACAGGGCCAGGCCATGCTGGCCCAGGCCGGCCGGTTGGCGCAGGTGGAAGTCGGTGGCTTGCTGGAAGCGGTGGGCGGCATTGAGCAACTGGCCTTCGCGGAAGTAGTTGCCAATGAGCTGCAGGCCCACGGGCATGCCGCCTTCGCCAAAGCCCGCGGGCAGGCTCATGCCGGGCAGGCCGGCGAGCGATGCGGGCAGCGTGTAGATGTCGGCCAGGTAGTTGGCCAGCGGGTCGCTCTTGCCGCCGAGCTGCCAGGCGACCGTGGGCGCGGCCGGGCCGGCAATCACGTCGCAGTGCTGGAATGCCGCCTGGAAGTCGTCGGCGATCATGCGGCGGATCTTCTGTGCCTGCAGATAGTAGGCGTCGTAGTAGCCTTCGCTGAGCACATAGGCGCCTATCATGATGCGGCGCTTGACTTCGTCGCCGAAGCCCTGGGCGCGCGTCTTCTTGTACATGTCGACCAGGTCGGTGTAGTCCTTGGCGCGGTGGCCGAACTTCACGCCGTCGAAGCGCGACAGGTTGGACGACGCCTCGGCCGGGGCCAGGATGTAATAGACCGGAATCGACAGCTCGGTGCGCGGCAACTTGATCGGCACCAGCTTGGCGCCCAGCTTCACATATTCCTGCAGCGCGGCATCGATGGCCGCGCGCACGTCGGCCGACAGGCCGTCGCCGAAGAACTCGGCGGGCACGCCTATGCGCAGGCCGGCGATGTCGTTGTTCAGCGTGGCGCCGAAGTTTTCCACCGGGCGGTCCAGCGAAGTCGAGTCACGGTCGAGGTCGGGGCCGCACATGGCGCTGAGCAGCAGCGCGCAGTCTTCGGCGCTGCGCGCCATCGGGCCGGCCTGGTCCAGGCTCGAAGCGAAGGCGATCATGCCGTAGCGCGAAGCGCGGCCATAGGTCGGCTTGATGCCCGTGATGCCGCAAAACGATGCCGGCTGGCGGATGGAGCCGCCGGTGTCGGTGCCGGTCACGGCCGGCGCCAGGCGCGCGGCCACGGCCACGGCCGAGCCGCCCGACGAGCCGCCGGGCACGCGCGACAGGTCCCAGGGGTTGCGCACCGGCGCGGGGGCGTCGAAGCCCACGGGGGCCACGGCCGAGTTCTCGTTGGCCGAGCCCATGGCGAACTCGTCGCAGTTGAGCTTGCCCAGCGTCACGGCGCCGGCTTCGGCCAGGCGCGTGACCACGGTCGCGTCGAACGGCGACTGGTAGCCGGCGAGCATCTTCGAGCCGGCCGTGGTGGGGAAGTCGCGCGTGACGAAGATGTCCTTGTGGGCGATGGGCACGCCGGTCAGCGTGCCGGCATTGCCCGTGGTCAGCTGCGCATCGGCGGCGCGGGCCTGGGCCAGTGTGGCTTCTTCGTTGAGCGCCACATAGGCGCCCAGCGTATGCTGCGCCCTGGCGCGGTTCAGGAAGTGCTGGGCGGTTTCAACGGCGGAAACCTGGCGCGTGCGCAGCTTTTCGGCGAGCGCGGTGACGCTCAGATCGTGCAGATCGGTGGAATGCGAAGTCATGCGGGGAAAGCCTTACTCAATCACTTTGGGAACCAGGAACAGGCCGCGCTCGACGGCTGGCGCATTGCTCTGGTTGGCTTCGCGGTTATTCGGCTCGCTGGCAATGTCCTCGCGCAGGCGCAATTGCACGTCCTCGATGGCCGCCACGGGGTGGGACAGCGGCGCAATGCCCGAAGTATCCACAGCCTGCATCTTCTCGACGATGCCGAAGAAGCCGTTGAGCTGGGCGAGCATGCGCTCACTCTCGGTGGAGGATAGTTCAAGCCGTGCCAGATTGGCGATGCGCTCGATGTCTTGAGAGGTCAGTGCCATAGGGTTTTAGAAAGAGGAAACCAGAAGTAAAGCTGTGATCCGGGTCAAGTCGGCAGGGGTTATTCACAGGGGATACGGTATTATCTCGGCTTTGCCGCATTACCATCTTTTGAGGCGGTATTTGCGGCATTGAACCCAATTGCACTCCCACCCCCCCTGATACCTGGCGATGGCCGGCCGACGCGCCGACCGTGCCTGAGAGGACTTTTGAATGTTCGGAGCTTTCCGTCGGTATTTCTCCACCGACCTGGCCATTGACCTTGGCACAGCAAATACGCTTATTTTCGCCCGCGACAAAGGCATTGTCCTGGACGAACCCTCGGTAGTCGCGATCCGCCACGAAGGCGGCCCGCACGGCAAGAAGGTGATCCAGGCCGTCGGCCGAGAGGCCAAGGCCATGCTCGGCAAGGTGCCGGGCAACATCGAAGCCATCCGCCCGATGAAGGACGGCGTGATTGCCGATTTCGTCATCACCGAGCAGATGATCAAGCAGTTTATCAAGATGGTGCACCCCCGGACGCTGTTCGCGCCCAGCCCGCGCATCATCATCTGCGTGCCCTGCGGCTCGACCCAGGTCGAGCGCCGCGCGATCAAGGACGCGGCCGAAGCCGCGGGCGCGCGCACCGTGCACCTGATCGAGGAGCCGATGGCCGCAGGCATAGGCGCGGGCCTGCCCGTGTCCGAAGCCTCGGGCTCGATGGTCGTCGACATCGGCGGCGGCACGACCGAAGTCGGCGTGATCTCGCTGGGCGGCATGGTCTACAAGGGCTCGGTGCGCGTCGGCGGCGACAAGTTCGACGAAAGCATCATCAGCTACATCCGCCGCAACTACGGCATGCTGATCGGCGAGCCCACGGCGGAACTGATCAAGAAGCAGATCGGCTCGGCCTTCCCCGGCTCCGAGGTGCGCGAGATCGAAGTCAAGGGCCGCAACCTTTCCGAAGGCGTGCCCCGCAGCTTCACGATCTCGAGCAACGAAGTGCTCGAAGCGCTGACCGAACCGCTCAACCAGATCGTCTCGGCCGTGAAGAACGCACTCGAGCAGACGCCGCCCGAACTGGGCGCCGACATCGCCGAGCGCGGCATGATGCTCACCGGTGGTGGCGCGCTGCTGCGCGACCTCGACCGCCTGCTGGCCGAGGAAACCGGCCTGCCGGTGCTGGTCGCCGAAGAGCCGCTGACCTGCGTGGTGCGCGGCTGCGGCATGGCCCTGGAGACGCTGGATCGCCAAGGCAGCATTTTCACCAGCGAGTAAGCCGCGAGGCTGCACGGACTGCGGTGAACGGCGAGGAGTGAAACCCATGGCTGCGCAAGACTCCCTACTGCCTGTGGCAACGCCGGCAGCGCCGAGGTTCGTCTGATGTCGGTGGAAACTCTGGACCGGCGCGTGCCTTCCCTGTTTCGCCAGGGGCCGTCGGCGCTGTCGCAGCTGGCTTTCTACAGCGCCTTGGCGCTGTTTCTGATGGTGGCCGACGCACGCTTCAAGCTCACCGAGCCGGTGCGCCAGGTCGTCGCCAGCGTGCTCTATCCCGTGCAGTGGCTGATGGTTCAGCCCGTCGCGCTGGTCAATCAGGGCGCGGGCTACCTGCAGTCGCTCGAACAGGCCCAGGCCCAGACCCGCGCGGCCGACCAGCGGCTGGTACAGATCGCGCAAAGCGCGCACCTGTCGGAACAATTGCTCGAAGAGAACCTGCATCTGCGCGCCTTGCTGGCGCTGCGCGATCACCTGGTCAGCCCCGGCCAGGCGGCCGAAGTGGTGCACGACACGCCCGACCCCTATACCCGCCGCGTGGTGATCGACCGGGGCCAGACCTCGCAGATCGTGCTGGGCTCGCCGGTGCTCGATGCCAACGGCGTGCTGGGCCAGGTCACGCGGGTCTATCCGCTGCGCAGCGAAGTCACGCTGCTGATCGACCGTGACCAGGCGATTCCCGTCTTCAACCCGCGCACCGGCGCGCGCAGCGTCGCCTATGGCGATCCGTCGCCCGGGGGCGGCGGCAGCATAGAGCTGCGCTTCGTGCCGAGCAACGCCGATGTGGTCGAGGGCGATCTGCTGACCACCAGCGGCGTCGACGGCGTCTATCCCGCGGGCATTCCGGTGGCGCGCGTGCTGCGCGTCGAGCACCGCGCCGATTCTGCGTTCTCGCGCATCTATTGCGAGCCCATGGCCCGTGTCCAGCAGGTGCGCCATGTGCTCGTGCTGCCGCCGCTGGCGCTGGCGGCCGCGGACGATGCACCCGCGGCCCAGTCGAGCGCGCTGGCGGCGCCTGCGGCCAAGGCGCCGGCAGCGGGCGCGACCGCCGCACCCAAGCCGGCCGCGGCCAAACCCGCAGCCCCCGTGCGCCAGGAGACTTCGCGATGATCATGCCGCGCGGCCAGCCATTGCTGCTGCCGGTCAACCCGGTGTTCATGGGCGCGAGCCTGGTCGCGGCGCTGGCCATCAACATGCTGCCGCTGGGCCGCGTGGCCTGGATGCCCGACATGCTGATGCTGCTGCTCGCTTTCTGGAGCGTGCACCAGCCGCAGCGCGTGGGCATGGGCCTGGCCTTCATCTTCGGCCTGTGCATGGACGTGCAGCACAGCGCGCTGCTGGGCCAGCACGCGCTGGTCTATTGCCTGCTGGTGTTTGGCGCCGTGAGCGTGCGGCGGCGCCTGCTGTGGTTCAGCCTGCCGGTGCAGGCGCTGCAGATGCTGCCGCTGTTCTTCCTGGCCCATGCCGTGGCGCTGATCGTGCGCCTGATCGGCGGCGGCGTCTTTCCCGGCTGGAGCATGGTCATCGCGCCGGTCGTCGAGGCCCTGCTCTGGCCGTTGATCAGCGGCTTGCTGCTCGCGCCGCAGCGGCGCGCGCCCGACGCCGACGAAAACCGGCCCCTGTGAGCAAATGGTGCGCATGATGCTCTGGCCTGCCTTGGATAGCGCGCGGCGCCGCGGGAGGGCCGCCGCATGATGGAAGTGCTCGACTCCGAAGCCGAACAGTCGCGCTTTCGCCTGCGCATCTGGGTGGTCGCGGTCGTGGTGCTGCTCGCGTTCTGCCTGCTGGTCTGGCGGCTGCTGGTGCTGCAGGTGGTGCGCCACGAAGACCTGGCCGAACGCGCCGAAAGCAACCGCACGGCGGTCGTGCCCATCGTGCCCAACCGCGGCCAGATCCTCGACCGCAACGGGGTGGTGCTCGCGACCAATTACGCCGCCTATACGCTGGAGATCACGCGCGCCAAGGTCAAGGACCTCGAAGCCACGATAGACGAGCTCGCGACGCTGGTCGAGATCACGCCGCGCGACCGGCGCAAGTTCAAGCGCCTGGTCGAGGACTCGAAGAACTTCGAGTCGCTGCCCATACGCACCCGGCTGAGCGACGAGGAAGTCGCGCACTTCGCGGCCCAGCGCTACCGCTTCCCCGGCGTGGACATCAAGGCCCGGCTGTTTCGCTCCTACCCGCTCGAAGAGACCGCCAGCCATGTGATCGGCTACATCGGCCGCATCAACCCGCGCGAGAAGGAAGCGCTCGAGGACTCCGAGCATGCGGCCAACTACCGCGGCACCGAAGTCATAGGCAAGCTGGGCATAGAGCAAAGCTACGAGCAGGACCTGCACGGCCTGACCGGCTGGGAGCAGCTCGAGACCTCGGCCGGCGGCTACGCGGTGCGCAAGCTCGGCAGCCGCGCCGCGACGCCGGGCGACAGCCTGGTGCTGTCGCTCGATATCCGCCTGCAGCGCATGGTCGAGCAGCTCTACGGCAATCGCCGCGGCGCGCTGGTCGCCATCGACCCGCGCAATGGCGAAGTGCTGGCCATGGTCAGCCGCCCGGCGTTCGACCTGAACCTGTTCGTCGACGGCATCGACCAGGAAAGCTGGGCGCAGCTCAACGAGTCCATAGACCGGCCCATGCTCAACCGCGCGCTGCGCGGTACCTACCCGCCGGGCTCGACCTACAAGCCTTTCATGGCGCTGGGCGCGCTCGAACGGGGCGCGCGCCGTCCCGACAGCATCACGCAGGACAATGGCAGCTGGACCTTCGGCGGCCATACGTTCCGCAGCGGCCACCCCAACGGCCCGGTGGACCTGCACCGCGCCATCGTCAAGTCGAGCAACGTGTATTTCTACCAGCTGGCCAACGACATGGGCGTCGATGCGATGCACGACTTCATGAAGCCGCTGGGCTTTGGCCAGATCACGGGCCTGGACGTGCGCGGCGAAGTGCGCGGCGTGCTGCCCAGCCAGGAGTGGAAGCGCAACACCTACAAGCGCCCCGAGCAGAAGAAATGGTATGCGGGTGAAACCATTTCACTGGGCATTGGCCAGGGCTACAACAACTTCACGCTGCTGCAGCTCGCGCATGCAACCGCGACGCTGGCCAACAGCGGCGTCAAGCACCAGCCCCACCTGGGCCTGGGCAAGATCGATGCGCTGAGCCGGCGCTACCAGCAGCTGCCGCAGCCCGCGGGCATAGACCTGGGCTATAAACCGCAGAACGTCGAGGCCGTGCGCCGCGCGGTCGCGGCCGTCACGGTCGACGGCACGGCGCGCGGCATCTTCATGGGCGCGCCCTATGCCTCGGCCGGCAAGACCGGCACGGCCCAGGCCGTGGGCGTAGGCCAGAAGGAAAAATACAATGCGGCCAAGCTCACCGAGTACCAGCGCGACCATTCGCTCTACATGGCCTACGCCCCGGCCGACAAGCCGACGATAGCGCTCGCGCTGATCGTCGAGAACGCGGGCTTTGGCGGCGTGGCCGCGGCGCCTATCGCGCGCCGGGTGTTCGACTACTGGCTGCTGGGCCAGTACCCGAGCGAGGAAGACATGGCCGCGGTGCGCGCCGGCCAGGCGCGCGTGCCCATAGGCCAGCCGCGCCGCGCGAACGACATCGCCGTGCCCGCCGACAGCATCGTGCTCGAAGGCCTGCCGCGCAGGACACTGCCCGACCCCTTTCCACCCGCACCTGCGGCCGCCCCCGCCCATGCGCCCGATGAACGCGCGGATGCGCTCGCTGGCCGGCTGACCGAAGAATTCGGCCGGCGGCGCTTCATGCGCAATGCGGCCCTGGTCGAAGAACAGCACGCGGTCGGCGACTTCGCGCGCGAAGCCCATCTCATGGGTCACGACGATCATCGTCATGCCCGCGCGCGCGAGCTCGCGCATCACGTCCAGTACCTCCTGCACCATTTCGGGGTCCAGCGCCGATGTCGGCTCGTCGAACAGCATCACCTTGGGGTTCATCGCCAGCGCGCGCGCAATGGCCACGCGCTGCTGCTGTCCGCCCGACAGCTGCCACGGGTATTTGGCGCCATGCTCCTGCAGGCCCACGCGGCGCAGCAAGGCCATGGCCTGCGCATTGGCCTGGGCGCGCGGCGTCCTGTGGATGCGCCGCGGCGCCAGCGTCAGGTTGTCGAGCACCGTCAGGTGGCCGAACAGGTTGAACTGCTGGAACACCATGCCCACGTCGGTGCGCTGCTGCTGCAGCGTGGCTTCATGCGGCCCCACGGGCACGCCGGCGATGGTGATCGTGCCGCTGTCGTGCGGCTCGAGCCGGTTGATGGCGCGCAGCAGCGTCGATTTGCCCGAGCCCGAAGCGCCGATGATCACGCTGACTTCGCCGCTGCGAAACTGCGTCGAGACCTCGCACAGCACGGGCTGCGGGCCAAACGATTTGCAGACCCGGTCGATGACGATGTAGGGCGCGGCGCTCATTGCGACCGGCCTTCGATGTCGAAGCGGTACTCGATGGCCTGGGTCGCCTGGGTCACGAGCGTGGTCAGCACCAGGTAGGTCAGCGCCACCGTGGTCAGCGTCGCGATCGGCTGGAACGTCACCGACTGGATGCGGTGGCCGACGTTGGTCAGCTCGACCACGCCGATCGCATAGGCCAGCGACGAGTCCTTGAGCAGCGCGACGAAGTTGCTGACCAGCGGCGGCAGCGCCATCTTGAACGCCTGGGGCATGACCACGTCGAGGAACACATGGCGCCGGCCCAGGCCCAGCGCGCGCGCGGCCTCGGTCTGGCCCAGGGGCACGGCGAGCAGGCCCGCGCGTATCGCTTCGCTGTTGTAGGCGCCCGCGTTGAGGCCCAGCGCGAGCACGGCGGCCGCGAACTCCGGCAGACGCAGGCCGGGCACGAGCAGCGGCAGGGCGAAATAGACGAACAGGATCTGCACCAGCAGCGGCGTGCCGCGTATCACCCAGAGGTAAAAGCGCGCGACCCAGCGCAGCAGCGCCCAGCGCGAAGTGCGCGCCAGCGCCGTGGCCGTGCCCAGCACCAGCCCCACGGCGCCGCTGACCAGCGTCAGCCACAGCGTGGTGCGCGCGCCTTCGGCAAAGGTCTGCGCGTTCGAGCCTATGGGTTCGGGCAGCCAGGAAAACAATCTGCCCAGCGTGGCAACGACCAGCACCAGCAACAGCAGCGCCGTGACCAGCGTCGCATTGCTGCGCTGCAGACGCGTCCAGTGCGCGGGCCAGAAAGCGATGGGCATGGGGGGCCTCGGGCGTGCGGCCGGGTCAGCGGCCGGCCGGGCAGCGTATGTCTTCCTGGAAGTACTTCTGCGATACCTTCGCATAGCTGCCGTCGGCCATCACCGCCTGCAGCGCCTGCGACCAGGCATCGGCCAGGCCGGTATTGCCCAGTGCCATGGCCGCGGCAATGCGCTCGACGGTCACCATCTCGCCCAGGTGAAAGCCGGCCTTGGGCGATTTGCGCAGCAACTCCTTGGCGACGAAGCGGTCGGTGACCATGGCATCGACGCGTTTGGAGACCAGCGCGTTGCGTGCATCGGTATCGGCGGGGAAGTTCTTCACCGACTGGATGCCCGGCAGGCGCTGGACTTCGGCCGCATAGGTGGTGCCGGTCTGCACCGAGACGGTCTTGCCCGCGAGGTCCCCGGCGCTGCGCAGCGTCGGCGTCATCGAGACGATGGTGCCGCCCGAGCAGTAGTGCGGGGCGGCGAAGGTCACGGCCCTGGCGCGCTCTTCGGTGATCGCGTGCGAGGCGATCACCACGTCCCAGCGGTCCTGCTGCAGGCCGGTGAGCAGGGCGTCGAAGCTCAGCGTCTTCCACTGGGGCGTCAGGCCCATCTTGCGCGCCACGAGTTCGGCGACTTCGACTTCGAAGCCCGTGAGCTGCTTGCCCTGGAAGAAATTGAACGGCGCGTAGTGGCCCTCGGTCGCGATCAGCAGCGTGCCGTCCTTGCGCACCGCCTCCAGCGGCCGCGCCTGCACGGCGGTGGCGGCCACGCACAGCGCGACCGCGAGGGTGAAGGTAGGCAGAATCTTCATGCGCATCTCCTGGAAGGCCGGGCCTGGGCCCTGCTGCCATCATTGCGCGCGCAGCGGGCGCCGCGCAACACGGCTAAACCCGCATAGGCTTGCTGTGCAAGGCCTGAAGAAAGTGCAAGCGCTTGCTGACTTTATGGGTATTGCCGGCCGGAAACTCAGCGCAGGAAAGCGTCGTAGCCGGTCTTGAGGATCAGCACGCTGACCACGAGGATGAAGATGCTGCGCACGAAGCCCGTGCCGTGGCGCAAGGCCATGTGGGTGCCGAGCACGCTGCCCGCCACATTCGCCAGCGCCAGCGGAAGCGCGAAATGCCACCAGACATGGCCTTTGAGGCTGAACAGCACGATCGCCGCGATGTTGGTCGCGATATTGAGCAGCTTGGCCGAGACCGACGCGTTGAGAAAGTCATAGCCCAGCAGGCGCACGAACAGGAAGACGAAGAAGCTGCCCGTGCCCGGGCCGAAGAAGCCGTCGTAGAAGCCTATGACCAGGCCTATGGTGCAGGCGACCAGGGTTTCGGCGCGGCCCGCGAAGCGCGGTGCGTGGTTGCGGCCCATGTCCTTTTTGAGCAACGTATAGACAAGCACCAGGACCAGCACCAGCGGCAGCAGCTTGCGCAGGAAGTTCGATGAGATGACTGTGACCGCCCAGGCGCCCGCGAACGAGCCCGCGAAGCTGACCGCGATGGCCGGCGTCAGCGCGGCCCAGGGAATCCGCACCCGGCGGCCGTACTGCCAGGCCGACATGGTCGTGCCCCAGACCGATGCGCTCTTGCCCGTGCCCAGCAGCGTGGCCGGGGACGCATGGGGAAACGCCGCGAAAATCGCCGGCACGAGGATCAGCCCACCCCCGCCGACGATGGCATCCACGAACCCGGCCAGCATCGAGGCCAGCGAAACAAAGAGCCATTCCATAGGGCCGAGATTGTCGCACCGCCGGCGTGCACGCCAGACGGTGCAGGGACCAATAAAAAAGCGCCGGACTCGCCGGCGCTTTGGAAAGGCATCTCGTTGTATGCTTTTTGAATATTGGTCTATTTCTATGTCGAGTAGTCTCCTCGGCCCCTCTTCGTCGCACCGAGGTGCACTTGAGTGCCTGGACTTTAATGCCTGCACCCGCTTGGTGCATTGGGACTTTCCCGAGGTGCATACCCATCCAGGGGAGCGCCAATGTGTATTAGGTGTGACAGTTTGAAACGCAGTGCCGGCGTCTGTGCTTGTTTTGGCACGCCCTGTGCTTGCGTTCCTGCCAGCAACCACTCTTTCCCGGAAGGCATGGCATGGACATGGCAGACAGGCAAGGCACACGCAGGTGTCCAGACCCGGGCGCGCAGCCCTCGCGTACGGGACGCAGCGCAGCCTTCGGTGCAGGGGGCGTGTGGTGCGCCGCCTGGGCGCTGCCCGCGAGCGCCGCGGGCGATGCGGCTGCAGCCATGGTCGACATGGCCACGCTGAATGCGGCCGACACAGGCTGGCTGATGGTCTGCACGGCCTTGGTGCTGTTGATGACGCTGCCGGGCGTGGCGCTGTTCTATGCGGGCATGGTGCGGCGCAAGAACGTGCTCAACACGCTGGCCAGCGTGCTGCTCGTCGCCTGCGTGGTCAGCGTGCTGTGGTTCGCGGCCGGCTATTCGCTGGCGTTCACGCCCGGCAATGGCCTGCTGGGCGGCGTCACGCGCCTGGGCTTCGCGGGCTTCGATCCCGACTGGGCCGGCCAGCGCGTGAGCGTGAGCCACATGGCGCCCCATGTGCCCGAAGTGGCGTTCGCGATGTTCCAGCTGTCTTTCGCGGTGATCACCGCGGCGCTGCTGGTGGGCGCTCTGGTCGAGCGCATGCGCTTCACGGCGCTGCTGGTGTTCATTGCGCTGTGGACGCTGGCGGTCTACGTGCCGGTCGCGCATTGGGTCTGGGAGCCCGGCGGCTGGCTCGCGCGCCTCGGGGCGCTGGATTTCGCAGGCGGCGCCGTGGTGCATGTCAACGCGGGCGCGGCGGGCCTGGCCTGCGCCTGGTATCTGGGCCCGCGCCAGGGCTATGGCCGCGAAGCGTTCGAGCCCTACAACCTGGGCTGGACCATGCTCGGCGCAAGCTTGCTGCTGATCGGCTGGTTCGGCTTCAACGCGGGCTCGGCGCTCGCGGCCGACAGCCGCGCGGCGCTGGCGCTGGCCGTGACCCATCTCGCGGCCGTGGGCGGCGCGCTTGGCTGGCTTGCGGCCGAATGGCTTTTGCGCCGGCGCGCGTCGCTGCTGGGCCTGTGCTCGGGACTGGTCGCGGGGCTGGTGGCGATCACGCCCGCGGCCGGCTATGTGGGCCTGGGCGCGGCGCTGGTGATCGGCCTGATCGCGGGCGCGGTCTGCTACTGGGGCGCGACCGGGCTCAAGCGCGCGCTTGGCGCCGACGATGCGCTTGACGTATTCGGCGTGCATGGCGTGGGCGGCATCGTCGGCTCGCTGCTCACGGGCGTGTTTGCCAGTCGCAGCATCGCCGGTGTGCAGGCGCAGATCGGCACGCAGCTGCTGACGGTGCTGGTGGTCGCGGTGTTCAGCTTTGTCGCCACCGGCGTGCTGCTGTGGCTCACCGACCGGCTGGTGGGACTGCGCGTGTCCGGTGCCAGCGAGCAGACCGGGCTGGATCTGGCGCTGCACCGCGAGCGCCTGGGTTGATGGCTACCGGAACAGGAGTTTGCGATGCTTGAAAGTGAAAGACTGGCCGTGGCCGCCCATGTGCATGTGCTGCTGCGGCGCAGGACCGGGCGCGTGACCGACACCGAATGGATGGCCTGCAATGCCGACTACGCGCGCGAAGTCGTGCGCTTTTGCCGTTTGCGCGCCCAGCAGGACGCATTGCCCGAACTCGGCGAATGGGCCGACAAGCTCGAGCGGGCGATGCAGCTCGCGCCCGCAGCGCCTGCCGCGCCAACGGGTTTCGTGGCAGCTCCCGCGGCTAACCGAGCGCAGCCGCCTGGCGGCACCGAGCGCTATGTGGGCGGTATCCGCTAGGTTGCCCGGCTCAGGCCACCACGGGCACGCGCTCGGGTGGGGCGGGCGCGTGCACTGCGCCGCCGGCCGGTCTGGCCTGGCTTTTGCGAATCCATTCGGCGACCTTCTCGGCCATCATCAGCGTGGGCGAGTTGGTGTTGCCGCTGGTGATGGTCGGCATCGCGCCCGCGTCGACCACGCGCAGCGCGGCGATGCCGCGCACGCGCAGCTGGCTGTCGAGCACGGCCATGGGGTCGGCATTCGGTCCATCCACGCGGCCCATCTTGGTCGTGCCCACTGGGTGGAAGATGGTGGTGGCGATGTCGCCCGCCAGGCGCGCGAGTTCCTCGTCGGTCTGGAACTGCACGCCGGGCTTGTACTCCTCGGGCGCGAAGCGCGCCAGCGCCGGCTGGGCGACGATGCGCCGCGTCAGGCGCAGGCTGTCGGCCGCGACCTGGCGGTCTTCCTCGGTGCTGAGGTAATTCGGAGCGATCGCCGGCGCCTGGCGGTAATCCGCGCTGCGGATCTGCACCGTGCCGCGGCTCGTCGGGTTGAGGTTGCAGACGCTGGCGGTGAACGCCGGGAACGCGTGCAGGGGCTCGCCGAACGCGTCCAGCGACAGCGGCTGCACGTGGTACTGGAGGTTGGGATGGGGCAGGTCGGCGCGGCTGCGCGTGAATGCGCCCAGCTGCGATGGCGCCATGCTCATCGGCCCGCTGCGTTTGAACGCGTACTCCATGCCTATCCTTGCCTTGCCCAGCAGGCTCGATGCCAGCACGTTGAGCGTGGGCGCGCCCTGCACCTTGAACACCGTGCGGATCTGCAGATGGTCCTGCAGATTGGCGCCCACGCCGGGCAGGTCCTTGACCACGGGAATGCCATGCTTTTGCAGCAGCGCCGCCGGGCCTATGCCCGACAGCTGCAGCAGCTGCGGCGAGTTGATCGCGCCCGCGCAGACCAGCACTTCGCTGGTCGCATGCACGGTCTCCAGGCCGTCGCCGGTCGCGACTTCGACGCCCGTGCAGCGCTGGCTGCCGTCGGGCTGGGTTTCGATGAGCAGCCGCGTGGCCTGGGCCATGGTCCACATCTCGAAATTGGCGCGGCCGTAGCAGGCGGGGCGCAAGAAGGCCTTGGCGGTGTTCCAGCGCCAGCCGGCCTTCTGGTTGACTTCGAAATAGCCCACGCCTTCGTTGTCGCCGCCGTTGAAGTCGTCGCTGGCCGGAATGCCGCTTTGCTGCGCGGCCTGGGAGAACGCGTCGAGGATGTCCCAGCGCAGGCGCTGCTTTTCCACGCGCCACTCGCCGGTGCTGCCCGTGGTCTTGTTGCCGTGCAGGCTCTTGAAGCGCGCGTCGGCAGGCGCATCGGCTTTTGCGCCCGCGTCCAGCCGCCAATGGTCTTCGTGGCGCATGAAATGTGGCAGGCTGTTTTCCCAGCGCCAGGCGTCGTCGCCCGTGAGCTGCGCCCACTGGTCGTAGTCGCGCGCCTGGCCGCGCATGTAGATCATGCCGTTGATGCTGCTGCAGCCGCCCAGCGTCTTGCCGCGCGGGTAGCGCAGGCTGCGGCCGTTGAGCCCGGGCTCGGGCTCGGTCTGGTAGAGCCAGTCGGTGCGCGGGTTGCCTATGCAGTAGAGATAGCCCACGGGAATGTGGATCCAGTGGTAGTCGTCCTTGCGCCCGGCCTCGATCAGCAGCACGCGCTTGCTGCGGTCGGCGCTCAGGCGGTTGCACAGCAGGGCGCCGGCCGTGCCGCCCCCGATGATGATGTAGTCGAAAGTGGTGTCGCTCATGGGTGCGGATCGCGGCGCGGCGGCGCGTGGGTTGGATAGGCTGTGGCCCATTGTCCGGATCGGCCGCCCCCTGTCGATAGGGAAAGCGCGTGGGGCCAGAGCGTCGCAGGCGTTTTTTATTCCCTTGCGGCAGCCGCTTGCGCTAGAGTGCACAACGAGGTCGCGTCCTGCGCGCCGGGGCCTGCGCAATATGCAAAACTGGATGCCGCCGGGCGCAACCCGGCCCGGTTCCTTCCTCGCCGCCACTGACTTTTGATGCCGCCTTCGCTTGCCCCTTCCGTTGTGCTCGACGCCACTGCAGCCGACCGCGCCTCAGCCGGCCGCGCCTTGGCCGGCCGCGCCTTGCCCCAGGGCGACTGGACGGCCGCGGGCTTTGCCGACCGGGCCGCCTGGCGCCGTCTGCAGCGCGAACTGCAGGCCGTGGGCGACGCTTCGACCTGGGACCTCGCGGGCATGGGCCGCCTCGACTACGTGGGCGCGCAGATCCTCTGGCGCCACTGGGGCGGAAAGTGGCCGGCACATTACGAGATCAGCGACGCACAGCGCGAAATCCTT
This sequence comes from Pantoea sp. 18069, assembly GCF_902706035.1. Lineage (GTDB taxonomy): Bacteria > Pseudomonadota > Gammaproteobacteria > Burkholderiales > Burkholderiaceae_C > Comamonas. Next base: position 181,453 of record NZ_CACSJA010000003.1, read on the forward strand.
GCGCGTGTCGCGCAGTACAGCCAGTGCGAAAAGCCGGCCGCCACCGGCTGGCGCCCCCTGCAGCAGATCGACCGGCTCGGCGTGCTGGTGCTCTCGGGCTGCAGCCATCTCAAGGAACTGGTGGAGCTGATTGGCCAGCTGCTGCTCGATTTCGCACGCATGCTGCGCCGCCCGCAGCGTGCGCCATGGCGCGATATCTCGGGCCATCTCTACAGCATGGGCGCGACCGCGCTGCCGATCACGGCACTCGTCGGGTTCCTGATCGGCGTGGTGCTGGCCTATCTGATGGCCCTGCAACTGCGCCAGTTCGGCGCCGAATCCTTCATCGTCAACATTCTGGGCATTTCGCTGATCCGCGAACTCGGCCCCATGCTGGCCGCGATCCTGGTCGCGGGCCGTTCGGGCTCGGCGATCACGGCGCAGATCGGCGTGATGCGCGTCAACGAGGAGCTCGATGCGATGCAGGTCATGGGCATTTCGCATGGTTTCCGGCTGGTGCTGCCGCGCGCGCTGGCGCTGGCGCTGGCCATGCCGCTGATAGCGGTCTGGACCACGCTGGCGGCGCTCGCCGGCGGCATGCTGGCCGCCGACCTCACCATGGGCATCACGCCCGCCTATTTCGCCCAGGCCCTGCCCGCGGCGGTGAATGCGGCCAATCTCTGGCTGGCGATGGGCAAGTCCATGGTGTTCGGCGTGCTGATCGCGCTCATAGGCTGCCACTGGGGGCTGCGCGTGGAGCCCAACACCCAGAGCCTGGGCCAGGGCACGACGGCCTCGGTGGTGTCGGCGATCACCATGGTGATCATTGTCGACGCGCTGTTCGCGATTTTGTTCAAGGACGTAGGAATTTGACATGGTGAGCGCCGCCGGAACTCCCCCTTCCCCGAGCCTGCAAGCCGCACCGATACCCGTGGTGCGCATTGCCGGGCTGTGGAGCGTGTTCGGCCAGGGCGACAAGGCGTTTGCCGTGCACCAGGACCTGGACCTGGTGGTCGAGCAAGGCGAGATGCTGTCCATCGTCGGCGGCTCGGGCACGGGCAAGACCGTGCTGCTGCGCCAGATGCTGGGGCTGCTCAAGCCGACCAGGGGCACGGTCGAAGTGCTGGGCCGGCCGGCGTCCGAAATGGGGCGCGAAGGCGCGGCCAGCCGCGTGGGCATGCTGTTCCAGCACGGCGCGCTGTTTTCGGCCTTCAACGTGCTCGACAACGTCGCGTTCGCGCTGCGCGAGCAGGGCAGCCTGCCCGACGACCTGATACGTGACGCGGCCATGGTCAAGCTGCAGATGGTCGGGCTCAAGCCCGAGCATGCCGCGCGCATGCCCTCCGACCTCTCGGGCGGCATGATCAAGCGCGTGGCGCTGGCGCGCGCGCTGATCATGGATCCGCCGCTGCTGCTGCTCGACGAACCCACGGCCGGGCTCGATCCCACCAGCGCCGACGAATTCTGCGCGCTGCTGCGCGAACTGCATGCGGCGCTGGGGCTGACGCTGGTCATGGTGACCCATGACCTCGACACGCTGTTTGCACTGTCCTCGCGCGTGGCCGTACTGGCCGAGAAGAAGGTGCTGGTCACGGGGCCGCCGCGCGAAGTCGCGGACTATGACCATCCCTTTGTCGAAACCTTTTTCCGGGGAGAGCGCGGCCGGCGTGCCATGGCGCCCCTGAGCAGCGGCCAGGCGGCCGCAGGAGAAACCTGATGGAAAACAAGTCGCATGCGATGGCGGCGGGGCTGTTCGTGGTGCTGGTGGCGGCGCTGCTTGCCGGCCTCGCGATGTGGCTCACCCGCGACCACAGCCAGTACAACCAGTACGAGCTGACCACCAAGGACGGCATAGGCGGCCTGCAGCCGCAGGCGGCCGTGCGCTACAAGGGCGTGCCCGTGGGCAAGGTCGTGCACATAGGCTTCGATCCCCAGACCAGCGGCAATGTGCTGATACGCATTGCCGTGGGCACGGAAACGCCGATTTCGCCCACCACCTTCGCGGTGCTCGGCTACCAGGGTGTCACGGGCCTGGCCCATGTGCAGCTCGACGACGCGGCCGAACCCCAGCCGCAGCTGCCCCCGGGCGCGAGCGGCTTGCCGCGCCTGTGGCTCAAGTCCTCGCCGCTGAGCATGCTCGCCGACCAGGGGCCGGCGCTGCTGGGCCGCGTCGATGAAGTCACGCGCCGGCTCAACGACATGCTGGGCGACGAAAACCAGCAGCGCTTCAGCAGCGCGCTGGAGAATATCGCCGGCGCCGCAGCGAGCGTGCGCGAGCTCTCGGCAGGCGTGCAGCAGACGCTGAGCCAGCAGCTCGATCCGGCGCTGGCCGACATTCCGGCGCTCACCGCCGATGCGCGCAAGGCCTTGCAGTCGCTGGACCAGGCCGGCAGGAGCACGGCCGCCGTCGCGGACGATCTGGGCCAGACCGTGCAGCGCATCAATGCGCCCGATGGGCCGCTCGAGCAGATCGCTTCGGGCACCCAGGCGCTGGTGCGCGCCGCCGATGGCCTGGGCCGCACCACCTTGCCCCATGTGAGCCGCGCGGCCGACGACGTGTCGCGCGCCGCGCGCCAGCTCGGCGCCGCCGCCGGAGGCTTCAGCGACAACCCGCAATCGGTGATCTACGGCAGCGGCCGCGCCGTCCCCGGCCCGGGCGAACCCGGTTTTGCGGCCCCCACCCCCCAGCCATAGGAATCCGCCATGTCCGCTGCTTTTTTCGAGATCGCGCGCACCCGTGCGCTGTGGGTTGCCGGGCCGCTGGCCTGCCTGTGGCTCGCGGGCTGCTCGGTGCTGCCCCAGCCGCCCGCCCAGCCCGTGCGCTATGACTTCGGCCCGGTGCCTGGCGCCGCTGCCACTCCCACACCGCAGGTCCAGCGGCCCGCGATCGCGCTGGCCGAAGTCGAGGCCCCGGGCCTGCGCGACTCCGAGACGGCTGTGCTCTACCGCCTGGCCTATGCCGAAGCCCAGGTGGTGCGGCCCTACCAGCTCGCGCGCTGGACGCGGCCGCCCGCGCAGCTGGTGCAGCAGCGCCTGAGCAGCGGTCTGGGCCGCGACCGCGCCGTGCTGCTCGGCGGCGACGGCAGCGCGCAGCCCAAGGTACAGGGCCAGTCGCCCGCGGTGCTCAAGATCGAGCTCGAGGAGTTCAGCCATGTGTTCCTGTCGGCGCAGGACAGCGTCGGCTGGGTGCGCCTGCGCGCGACGCTCGTCGATCGCCAGGCCCAGGGCGATGTGCTGCTGGGCCAGACGACGTTCATCGCGCAGCAGCCCGCGGCCGGCGCCGATGCGGCCAGCGGCGTGCGCGCGCTGACCCAGGCCACGGACAAGGTCATTGTCGACATGCAGGCCTGGCTGCAGCAGCTCGGGCGTTGAGACCCGGGGCCTGGCCCCGGGCCGGCGTAGGCGATTGCTGACGGCGCTTGCCTGTTGTCTCCCTACGCGGGTTGCGCCAAGCTTCTTCTAAAGTCCACTCCAGCCTTTTTGTGCCTATCGACTAATCCTGATCGATTGCTAAAAGGTATCGATTTCGCCGGCCCGAGGCAGCGCATGTCCGCGCGGTCCCAGGGTGAGGCGAACAAGGAGTGACCCCTATGCAATCCCTGCGCACCCTATATGCGCTATTGAGTGTCTGCGTTCTCACGTCCGCGGCAGCCCTGGGCGCCGTGTCCCAGGGCACGGCGGCTTCAGAACAGATGGCTGCGAAACGCCGGATTTCCATGCAGTTCCGGCAAGACATGCAGCAGTGCGAGAACCTGGACGGCGATGCCGCCGAGCTGTGCGAACGCCAGGCCCATGGCTGGGCCGAGGCCGCCAAGGCCGAGCTCGAGGCGCGGCGCCAACACCTCGCGCAGGGGCGGCAAACCCGCGAAGTCCGCACCGGATCGCACCACAAGATTGCCCAGGCGCGCTGCAATGCGCTGTCGGGCAGGGTCAAGGAGCGCTGCAGCGGCGGCGCGGCGCGCACCGCCAGCTAGCGCATTGCCAGTACCGGAAACATCTTGCTCAGTCCGCCGGCCATGACTTCGACCGCCAGCGCCGCCAGAATCAATCCCATCAGCCGGGTCATGACGTTGATGCCGGTCTTGCCCAGTACACGCGCAATCGGCTGCGCCAGCGAAAAGCAGATCGCCGTCGTGAGCGCCACGACCACGCCATAGCCGATCAGCGCGAGATGCTGCCAGATGTCCTTCGCCTGGTCGGCGTAGATCACGACGGTGGACATCGCGGCCGGCCCGGTCAGCAGCGGAATCGTCAGCGGCACGACCGCGATGCTGTGGCCCATCGCCGCCTTTTCCGCGCCGGCTTCGAGCGCCGACTCGCTGGGCCGGTCCTCGGCGGGCCGGGCGTTGAGCATGTTCATCGCGCTGATCAGCAGCAGCAGGCCGCCGCCGACCTGAAAGCTCTGCAGCGAGATGTTGAAGAAATCGAGCACCTGCAGGCCGATCAGCGCGCAGGCCGAAATCACGCAGAACGCGCTGAAGGCGGCGGTGCGTATGGTGGCGCGGCGCTGCGCGTCGCTGAAGCCCTGGGTGTAGTGGATGAAGAACGGAATGATGGCCAGCGGATTGACAATGGCCACCAGCGTGATCAGCGGTTTGAGGTCCATCAGCGTGTGCCTGCGCAAAGGTTGAATCGGTCGATCGGAAGTAGCGCCTGGTGCGTCATGCGGTCTCCTGTAAGAATGCACGCTGATCGCGCATTTGCGCCATTACAACACCTGTCGCAGATTGGCGTTGCGCAGGTGGACGTCAACCAACAGCGAACGGAGCACAGCATGGGAAATTTCGTGAATTTGACCTCGGCCGACGGTTTCAGCGCCCCGGCATGGGTTGCGGTGCCGGACGGCCCGGTGCGCGGCGCCATCGTCGTGCTGCAGGAGATCTTCGGCGTCAACGCCCACATCCAGGCCGTGACCGACCGCTTTGCGGCGCGCGGCTACGTGGCCGTGGCACCGTCCCTGTTCGCGCGCGTGCAGCCCGATGTGGACCTGGGCTATGCGCCGGCCGACATGGAGCGCGGCATCGCCCTCAAGTCCGCGACAGAAGCCCTGCCCGCGCCGGGCGCGATGGCCGAAGTGCAGGCGGCGATCGCCCATGCCGCGGCGATCAGCGGCGGCAAGGTAGGCATCGTCGGCTTTTGCTGGGGCGGCCTGATGACCTGGCGCGCGGCCTGCACGCTGCCCGGCCTGGCCGCGGCCGTGAGCTATTACGGCGGCGGCATGACCACGCCGGCCGAAGTGGCGCGTGCGCCGCAATGCCCGTTGCTCGCGCATTTCGCACGCCAGGACCACTGGATTTCGGTCGACTCGGTCCAGGCCTTCGGCCGCGCCCATCCCGAAGTCGAAGTGCATCTGTACGACGCCGACCACGGCTTCAACTGCGACCACCGCGGCGCCTACGACGAAAGCAGCGCGCTGCTGGCGCGCGACCGCACGCTGGCCTTCTTCGACAAGCACCTGGCCTGAGGCTTAGCGCCGCTAACACAACCCTTGCTGCGTCGTTGCGTCGCCTTGTCGTGCTACTTGCACTGCCTGCGGCACCGCGCCTAGCCGGCCGCGCCTAGCAGCAACCGCAAATCTTCGATTTGCTGGGTCGCGTTAGCGGCGCTTCCTACGGCGCGCGTTCCAGCCGGTCCAGATAGCGCTTGCGCCAGAAGAAGGAAATCAGCACCAGCGACACCACGCCCATGCCGGCCATGGCCCACCAGAAGCCGTCCTGCTTGTGGACCAGCGGAATGAATTCGAAGTTCATGCCGAACACCGCCGCAATCAGGTTCAGCGGCAGGAACACGGCGGTGATCGTGGTCAGCGTGCGCATGATGTCGTTGGCGCGGTTGCTCTGCAGCGAGAAATGCATCTGCACCGCGGTCTCGGCGCTTTGCTCGAGGCGGCGCACATGGTGGACCACGCGCTCGATGTGCTCGAGCACATCGCGCGAGCGCACCTTGAGCAATTCGCGCTCGCGTTGCGAGACCGGTTCGGCCGGCGCGGGCCAGGCGTCCAGCGCCTCTATCCATTCCTGGATCGCGGCGCGCTGGTCCTCGCAGATCTCGTCGAGCTGGTGCAGCGCCAGGCGCGCGTCGAGGATGGCGCTCCAGTTCGAAATACGCGCCTTGGGCTCTAGCAGCGCCGACTGCCAGTGGTCGAGCTGGCGCGTGAGATCGCGGCGCAGCTCGAGATAGCCATCGACCATGTGATTGACCAGGCGCAGCATCAGGTCGGCCGGGCTGTTGGTGCGCCTGGCCGGGCCGCCGCGCGCGTCGGTGGGCTGCTCCGAGAGCAGTCGCGCCAGGAAATGGGCCTGCACCGGGCAGGCATCGGGGTGCACGGTCAGCAGCAACTGATCGAACACCACCATGCCCACGGGCCGCGTGACGATGCGCGTGAGCACCGGCGGACCATGCCGCGGTGCGGCTGGCGTGGCATCGGCCAGGGCATCGCCGCTTTCCGCCGACGCCAGGCGCTGGAACACCAGCAGGTCGTACTGCGAGGTCGCGTCGTAATTCGAAGGCAACTGGGCGTTGAGCAGGTCGGAGACATGCAGGTCGACCAGCGGCACGCCGCACAGCCGCAGCAGCATCGCCTGCAGCGCCGGCAACTGGGCCGCGAATTCGGCCCGGGTGCACGAGACCCAGTAAAAGCCCGTCGCCGAAGGCGGGGCCAGCGGCAATTCCTCGCCCACGTCCTGGGCCGGGCCGGTGGCGGCGATGTGGAGGGTGCGCATGGCCCGGACTTCGCTCAGCGTTGCTGCAGCTTTTTCGCGGCGTCAATCGCGAAATAGGTCAGCACGCCATCGGCGCCGGCGCGCTTGAAGGCCAGCAGGCTTTCGAGCATCACCGCGTCGTGGTCCAGCCAGCCATTGGCCGCGGCCGCCTTGATCATCGCGTACTCGCCCGAGACCTGGTAGGCGAAGGTCGGCACCTTGAACTCGTCCTTGACGCGGCGCACGATGTCCAGATAAGGCATGCCGGGCTTGACCATCACCATGTCGGCGCCTTCGGCCAGGTCGAGCGCGACTTCGCGCAGCGCCTCGTCGCTGTTGCCCGGGTCCATCTGGTAGACGTTCTTGTCGGCCTTGCCCAAGGCGCCGCGCGTGCCCACCGCGTCGCGAAACGGCCCGTAGAACGCGCTCGCATACTTGGCGCTGTAGGCCATGATGCGGGTGTGGATGTGGCCCTGGGCTTCGAGCGCTTCGCGGATCGCGCCTATGCGCCCGTCCATCATGTCGCTGGGCGCGACGATGTCCACGCCGGCCTCGGCATGGGTCAGCGCCTGGCCGACGAGGATTTCGACGGTGTCATCGTTGAGGATGTAGCCCGTGGGGTCGAGCAGCCCGTCCTGGCCGTGGCTGGTGTAGGGGTCCAGCGCCACGTCGGTCATCACGCCCAGGTCGGGGAATTCCTTCTTGAGCGCGCGCACCACGCGCGGAATCAGGCCGTCGGGGTTCAGCGCTTCCTTGCCGTCGGGCGTCTTGAGCGCGGCATCGATCGCCGGAAACAGCGCCAGCACCGGGATGCCCAGTTGCACGCATTCCTCGGCCACGGGCAGCAGCAGGTCCAGGCTCAGGCGGTCCACGCTGGGCATCGAGACCACGGCCTCGCGCCGCTGCGTTCCCTCGTGCACAAACACCGGATAGATCAGGTCGTGGGCCGTCACCAGGCTCTCGCGCACCAGATTGCGGGTGAACGGGTCGCGGCGCAGGCGACGCGGGCGATTGTGGGGGAAGGGGGTGGGGCTGGAAAGATGCATAGCGAAAATTGTGCATCATAAGAAGCACCCCCTGTGCGGCTTACGCCGCTTCCCCCTGAGGGGGACGGCACCATCGCTGCGGGGCGGCCCTTGCTCGGTGCCTCGCACCTGCGCCGCGCCAGTGGCATGGGCTACGGGTGGTGCGAGCAGCATGGATAGCTGTTTCGCGCGACCGGAGGTTGGCTGCTATGGGCGTTTTGTGGCGCAGGTCGGCTTGCGACCCGTACACTGGCAGCATGTTATGGGTCAAAGCTTTTCATATCGTGTTCGTTGCGAGCTGGTTCGCGGGACTGTTCTATCTGCCGCGCATCTTCGTGAATCTGGCCATGGTCACTCCGGGCTCGGTCGCCGAGCGTGAGCGGCTGATCCTGATGGCGCGCAAGCTGATGCGCTTCACCACGCTGCTCGCCGTGCCGGCGCTGCTGCTGGGCGTGTGGCTGTGGCAGGGCTATGGCATAGGCCGTGGCCCGGGCAACGGCTGGATGCACGCCAAGCTGTTCGTCGTGCTGCTGGCGCTGGGCTACCACCATGCGTGTGGCCGCCTGCTGCGCAAGTTCATCGATGACGTGAACCAGCGCAGCCACCGCTGGTACCGCTGGTTCAATGAAGTGCCGGTGCTGTTGCTGGTCGCCGCCGTGGTGCTGGTGGTCGTCAAGCCCTTTTGAGGCAGGCAGGGAGCCGCGGCGCAGTGCACAAGACTTCCGCCTGGCCGCTGGCGCTGGTCTATTCGGCGCTGATTGTCTTTGCGAGCCTGTTTCCCTTCACGGGCTGGCGTGCCCAGGGCATCAACCCCTGGGTGTTTCTCACGGCCACCATTCCTCCGCCTTACTGGACCTGGTTCGACGTCAACATCAATGTCGTCGGCTACGGGCCGCTGGGCTTTTTGCTGGCGCTGGCCCTGCAGCGTTCGGGCGCGCCGCGTGCGGCCGTGCCCGTGGCGGCGCTGGCCGGCACGCTGCTGTCTGCGGCCATGGAGTTCCTGCAGATCTACCTGCCGCGGCGCGTGCCGTCGAACATGGACCTGGTGCTCAATGCCGGGGGAGCGCTGATCGGCGCGCTGCTGGCGCTGCTGCTCGAGCGCCTGGGCGCGCTCGACCGCTGGAGCGTGTTTCGCGCGCGCTGGTTCAGCGCGCAGGCGCGCGGCGCCATCGTGCTGCTGGTGCTCTGGCCCATGGCGCTGCTGGTGCCCGCGGCCGTGCCGTTCAGTCTGGGCCAGGTGTTCGAACGCCTCGAGTCGGCATTGACCGAGCTGCTCGACGGCACGCCATTTCTCGCCTGGCTGCCGCTGCGCGACACGCAGCTGGTGCCGCTGTCGCCGGGCGGCGAGCTGCTGTGCGAAGTGCTGGGTCTGCTCGCGCCCTGCCTGCTGGCCTATTGCGTGGTGCCGCATATCGGGCGGCGCGCGGTGCTGGCCGTGCTTGGCGTGGGGCTGGGCATTGCCGCCACGGCGCTGTCGTCGGCGCTGAGCTATGGTCCGGTGCATGCCTGGCAATGGCTGGGCATGCCGGCCCAGCTCGCGATCTGGTTCGCGCTGGCCCTGGCCGCGGCGCTGATCGCGCTGCCCGGCCGGGCCTGCGCGGCCGTGCTGATGCTGGTGCTGATGTGGCAGTTGAGCCTGCTCAACCAGGCGCCGACCAGCGCCTATTTCGCGCAGACGCTGCAGACCTGGGAGCAGGGGCGCTTCATCCGTTTCTATGGGCTGGGCCAATGGCTGGCCTGGCTCTGGCCCTATGCCACGCTGGGCTATGTGCTGCTCAAGGTCGCGCGCCCCGACCGGCCGCTTCCGGCCCCGGCCCGGCCACTGCCCACCTGATTCAACCCGCGCGCCCCGGCCCGGCCTGCGTGCGCAGGGGGCAGGATGGCACGCCTAAAATGGACTCCTATGAGTGACAGCACCTCCGACCAGAGCACAGGCGGCTATTACGAGCGCCATATTTTCTTTTGTTTGAATGAGCGCCCCGAGGGGGAAGACTGCTGCGCGCTGCATGGCGCCAAGGCCGGATTCGACCGCTGCAAGTCCCAGGTCAAGGCCGCGGGCCTGTCCGGGCCGGGCAAGGTGCGCGTGAACAAGGCCGGCTGTCTGGACCGCTGCGCGGCCGGCCCGGTGGCCGTGGTCTACCCCGAAGGCACCTGGTACACCTTCATCGATGACGGCGATATCGACGAAATCGTCGAGTCGCACCTGAAGAACGGGAAAATTGTCGAGCGTCTGCTCACGCCGCCGGAACTTGGCCGCTGAAACCCACTCCATCCGACCAGCCCCTGTCTTTCAGGCGGCGCGCCGGCATCGGCGCCCGCCGCTTCCATGGAATTGCAACGTGAATGCCCAGACTGAACGCTTGACCCTGACGGGCGCCGCCGGCGCGATCGAGGCGCTGCGCGACGCCGCTGTACTGAATGCGGGCCAGCCCCTGCGCGGCGTGGCGGTGATTGCGCACCCCCATCCGCTGTTCGGCGGCAGCATGGACAACAAGGTGGTGCAGACCCTGGCGCGCGCCTTCGTGCACAGCGGCTTCACTGCCGTGCGCTTCAATTTCCGCGGCGTGGGCGCCAGCGCCGGCGCGCACGACGCGGGCCAGGGAGAGCTGCAGGACCTGCTAGAAGTCGTGCGCCAGGTCGCGCCCGCCGGCCCGATCGCGCTGGCCGGTTTTTCGTTCGGCGCCTTCGTGACCAGCCATGCGCTGGCCCAGCTCTGGCCCGAAGGCCGCATCGAGCGTGCGGTGCTGGTCGGCACGGCCACCAGTCGCTTCAGCGTCGCGCCCGTGCCGGCCGACGCGCAGCAGCGCACGCTGGTGGTGCATGGCGAAGCCGACGACACCGTGGCCCTGGCCTCGGTCATGGACTGGGCGCGCCCGCAGATACTCCCTGTCACAGTTGTGCCCGGAGGCGGTCATTTCTTTCACGGACAATTGCCGCTGCTCAAGAGCCTCGTGGTCCGCCACCTGCTGCCGGGCCTGTGACGTCCATGGCGGACGGCCGCAGCCGCCAGCCACGCTTCGCCGCCCGCTGCACTGGCGGGCGTTTTTTCCGCTTTTCTCCGAGCCTTACATGACCCCGATATTCAACACCTTGCGTGTTCTTGCCGTCACCGTGGCAATGGCGCCCGCGTTTGCGCCCACGTTCGCGCTGGCCCAGATCAGCCAGCCCCAGCCGCCCGAAATCGCCGCCCGCAACTACCTGCTGGTCGACGTCACCGCCAACCAGGTGCTGGGCGCGAAGGACATCGACGCGCCCATCGAGCAGGCCTCGCTGACCAAGCTGATGACCGGCTATCTGGTGTTCGACGCGCTGCGCGCCAAGAAAATCTCGCTAGAGCAGCGTTTCCCGGTCAGCGAACGCGCCTGGAAGATGCCCGGCTCGCGGATGTTCATCGACCCCAAGATGCAGGTGCCCGTCGATGATCTGATCAAGGGCATGATCGTCCAGTCGGGCAATGACGCCACCGTGGCGCTGGCCGAAGGCGTGGGCGGTTCGCTCGAGAACTTCGTGCGCCTGATGAACGAGCAGGCCAAGGCCCTGGGCATGAAAGGCACGAGCTACAAGAACCCCGAAGGCCTGACCGAGCCCGGCCACCTGACCACGGCGCGCGACCTGTCCATCCTGGCCCAGCGCCTGATGCAGGAATTCCCCGAGTACATGCACTACTACGCGACCAAGCAGTACCACTACGCAGGCACGCCCGCCTCCAACGGCACCAACCGCAACACGCTGCTGTTTCGCGACCCCACGGTCGACGGCCTGAAGACCGGCCACACGGCCGCCGCGGGCTACTGCCTGGTGTCCACGTCCAAGCGCACCATGCCCCAGGTGGGCGAGCGCCGCCTGCTGTCCATCGTGCTCGGCGCTTCGAGTGCCAATGCGCGCGCCACCGAAAGCCAGAAGCTGCTGAACTGGGGCTACACGGCGTTTGACTCGGTCAAGCTGTTCGACGTCGGCCAGCCCGTGGCGACGCCCGAAGTCTGGAAGGGCCAGTCCAGCACCATCCAGATCGGCCAGCCCAAGTCCATCGTCGTGACCGTGCCCGCGGGCTCGGCCGGCAAACTCAAGACCGAAGTCGTGCGCCAAGATCCGCTGATCGCCCCGTTCACCAAGGGCCAGGCCATGGGCACGCTCAAGGTCACTCTGGACGGCCAGGTTGTTGCCGAAGTGCCGCTGGTGGCGCTCGAGGCAGTCGAGCAGGCCGGCTTCTTTGGCCGCCTCTGGGACTCCATCCGCCTTTGGATAAAGTAACTGGCTCCCCACGCTTGCTCGCTACGCGTAGCTGCGCTGCCCCTCCAAGAGGGGCCTTCGCAGCTTGGGGCGGCCCGGCGCTGCTCATGGCTCCCCACGCTTGCTCACTGCGTGTAGCTGCGCTGCCCCTCCGGGAGGGGCGCCGCAGCTTGGGGCGGCCCGGCGCTGCTCGTGGCTCCCCACGCTTGCTCACTGCGTGTAGCTGCGCTGCCCCTCCAGGAGGGGCCTTCGCGGCTTGGGGCGGCCCGGCGTGCTCGTTTCAACGTTCGCAGTCTTCGTCAGCACCCCAAGTACATGCAATGCATGCAGGGGTGCTTGGCGACGCGGCTTGCTTTGCTTGAGCCAAGCTGCTACAGTCGAATGCTTTTCGGAAATTCCGAAGGGATTCACGTTTTCGTTTTTTACGTTTAGGGACGTATACATGCCAACCATTAACCAGCTCGTTCGTCAGGGGCGCTCGGTCGAAACGATCAAGTCCAAGAGCCCTGCGATGGAAAACTCTCCACAGCGCCGCGGCGTGTGCACACGTGTGTACACCACGACGCCCAAGAAGCCTAACTCCGCTTTGCGTAAGGTCGCCAAGGTGCGCCTCACAAACGGTTTCGAGGTCATTTCGTACATCGGCGGTGAAGGCCACAACCTGCAGGAACACAGCGTCGTGCTGGTTCGCGGCGGTCGTGTCAAGGATTTGCCAGGTGTTCGCTACCACATCGTGCGTGGTTCGCTCGACTTGCAAGGCGTCAAGGATCGCAAGCAATCGCGCTCCAAGTACGGTGCCAAGCGTCCCAAGAAGGCCTAAGCCTTTTTGTAGACAGATTTTCGGTGTTTGTCCTGCCGGGCAGGTAGTTCAAACGTAGTGACCCCAAGCGCAAGTGTTTTGCGTGGGTCGAGTAAGTGGGAGTCCTGTTGACCCCCGCGGTGTCTGAAAAGATGCCAACTGAAGCAAAGATAGAGGTAAAAAATGCCACGTCGTCGCGAAGTCCCCAAACGTGAAATTCTGCCGGATCCCAAGTTCGGCAACGTAGAGCTGTCCAAATTCATGAACGTGATCATGGAAGGCGGCAAGAAGGCAGTTGCAGAGCGCATCATTTATGGCGCCCTGGAACTGATCCACAAGAAGCACCCCGATAAGGATCCTCTGGAAGCCTTCGTGGTGGCTATCAACAACGTGAAGCCCATGGTGGAAGTCAAGTCCCGCCGCGTGGGTGGTGCGAACTACCAGGTGCCTGTCGAAGTGCGCCCTGTCCGTCGTCTGGCGCTGTCCATGCGCTGGATCAAGGAAGCTGCTCGCAAGCGCGGTGAAAAGTCCATGGCCCAGCGCCTGGCCAACGAGCTGCTGGAAGCGACCGAAGGTCGTGGCGGCGCGATGAAGAAGCGTGACGAAGTGCACCGCATGGCCGAAGCCAACAAGGCCTTCAGCCACTTCCGCTTCTAATCGGCGTTAGCGCTTTCTGACACAAGGCCGCTCGCAATTCTTTGCCGGCGGCCTTGTCTCGATTCGGAGCGCCCCCAAATTAACTGCTGCCCACAGTGTTTCGGGTTGGCAGACCCCATCTCCATACGATCAATTAAGGATCAACCATGGCTCGCAAGACTCCCATTGAGCGCTACCGCAACATCGGTATTTCCGCTCACATCGACGCAGGTAAAACCACCACCACCGAGCGTATCCTGTTCTATACCGGCGTGAACCACAAGCTGGGCGAAGTGCACGATGGCGCTGCCACCATGGACTGGATGGAGCAAGAGCAAGAGCGTGGCATCACGATCACGTCCGCCGCCACGACCTGCTTCTGGTCGGGCATGGACCACTCGTTCCCCGAGCACCGCTTCAACATCATCGACACCCCCGGCCACGTCGACTTCACGATTGAAGTCGAGCGCTCGATGCGCGTGCTGGATGCTGCCTGCATGGTGTATTGCGCCGTGGGCGGCGTGCAGCCCCAGTCGGAAACCGTGTGGCGCCAGGCCAACAAGTACAAGGTCCCCCGTCTGGCCTTCGTGAACAAGATGGACCGTACCGGTGCCAACTTCTTCAAGGTCGTCGAGCAGATCAAGACCCGCCTGAAGGGCAACCCCGTGCCCGTCGTCGTGCCCATCGGCGCTGAAGACGGCTTCGAAGGCGTGGTGGATCTGGTCAAGATGAAGGCCATCTTCTGGGACGAAAAGTCGCAGGGCATGAAGTTCGAATACCGCGAAATCCCCGCCGACCTGGTCGACGTGGCGAACGAGTGGCGCGAAAAGATGGTGGAAGCCGCGGCTGAAGCCAGCGAAGAGCTGATGAACAAGTACCTGGAAGAGGGCTCGCTCTCCGAAGAGGAAATCATGAGCGGCCTGCGCACGCGTACCCTGGCTGTCGAAATCCAGCCCATGCTGTGCGGCTCGGCGTTCAAGAACAAGGGTGTTCAGCGCATGCTGGACGCCGTGATCCAGTACCTGCCCGCACCCGTGGAAGTGGCTGCGATCGAAGGCACCGACCCTGACGACGAAGAAAAGAAGCTGACGCGCAAGGCGGATGACAGCGAGAAGTTCGCTGCATTGGCTTTCAAGCTGATGACCGACCCCTTCGTGGGCCAGCTGACTTTCGTGCGCGTCTACTCGGGCGTGCTGACCAAGGGCGACACCGTCCTGAACGCGGTCAAGGGCAAGAAGGAACGTATCGGCCGTATCGTGCAGATGCATGCCAACGAACGCCTGGAAGTCGAAGAAATTCGCGCCGGTGACATCGCTGCCTGCGTGGGCCTGAAGGACGTGACGACCGGCGAAACCCTGTCCGACCTGAACCACCCCATCATCCTGGAGCGCATGGTCTTCCCCGAGCCCGTGATTGCCCAGGCCGTGGAACCCAAGACCAAGGCTGACCAGGAAAAGATGGGCATTGCCCTGTCGCGCCTGGCCGCTGAAGATCCGTCGTTCCGCGTGCGCTCCGATGAAGAATCGGGCCAGACCATCATCGCCGGTATGGGCGAGCTGCACCTGGAAATCATTGTCGACCGCATGAAGCGCGAATTCGGCGTCGAAGCCAACGTCGGCAAGCCCCAGGTGGCTTACCGCGAAACCATCCGCAAGACCGTCGAAGATGCCGAAGGCAAGTTCGTGCGTCAGTCGGGCGGCAAGGGCCAGTACGGTCACGTGGTGCTGAAGATCGAACCCAACGAAGCCGGCAAGGGCATCGAGTTCGTCGACGCGATCAAGGGCGGCGTGGTTCCTCGCGAATACATCCCTGCGGTCGAAAAGGGTATCAACGAAGCCGTCACGCAAGGCGTGCTGGCCGGCTACCCCGTGGTGGACGTCAAGGTCACGCTGCACTTCGGTTCGTACCACGATGTGGACTCGAACGAACTGGCGTTCAAGATGGCTGCCATCTTCGGTTTCAAGGAAGGCTGCCGCAAGGCCAGCCCCGTGATTCTGGAGCCCATGATGTCCGTGGAAGTGGAAACTCCCGAAGACTACGCCGGTACCGTGATGGGCGATCTGTCCTCGCGTCGCGGCATGGTCCAGGGCATGGACGACATGGTCGGTGGCGGCAAGGCCATCAAGGCCGAAGTCCCGCTGTCGGAAATGTTCGGTTACGCCACTTCGCTGCGCTCGGCAACGCAAGGTCGCGCCACCTACACGATGGAATTCAAGCACTACGCTGAAGCCCCTCGCAACGTGTCGGAAGCCATCATGGCTGCCCGCACGAAGTAAAATAGGTTTTTGCCCGTCGGCTGTCCGCAAGGATGGCCGCCGGGCTTGCCAGGTCTGCGATTGAGTGCCCCCCTGTTTCCTGTGCGGGGGGAATCAGCAATTCGGTGCAGACGTTAAACATCACACAGGTTTTGCTCTTTTGGAGAAATCTCATGGCAAAAGGTAAGTTCGAACGCACCAAGCCCCACGTCAACGTGGGCACCATCGGTCACGTTGACCATGGCAAGACGACCCTGACGGCTGCCATCGCAACCGTTCTGTCGGCCAAGTTTGGCGGCGAAGCCAAGAAGTACGACGAAATCGACAAGGCGCCTGAAGAAAAGGCCCGCGGTATTACCATCAATACCTCGCACGTCGAATACGAAACCGCCAACCGCCACTACGCGCACGTTGACTGCCCCGGCCACGCTGACTATGTGAAGAACATGATCACCGGCGCCGCTCAAATGGATGGCGCCATCCTGGTTTGCTCGGCCGCTGACGGCCCAATGCCCCAGACCCGCGAGCACATCCTGCTGGCCCGTCAGGTTGGCGTTCCTTACATCATCGTGTTCCTGAACAAGTGCGACATGGTGGATGACGAAGAGCTGCTGGAACTGGTCGAAATGGAAGTCCGCGAGCTGCTGGACAAGTACAACTTCCCCGGCGACGACACCCCGATCATTC